>NZ_KB903805.1 GCF_000379845.1 Moraxella boevrei DSM 14165
GTGTGTATGTTTTACGTACTTTTGTCATGAGATTATGCCTCCGTTTGGGCTATTATAATCTCTTAGCAGCTGTCTAGGTTTATTATGCCACTACAATTGACCGTCTCTATTGCCAACCAGTTTTTCCAAACGATTGGCAGGTGGTGAAGGCAAATCTGCCAAACTTATGGCATTGTCAAGCATGGTTAATTTGCGTTCGGCAACGGATAAAAAGTTTGAAAAAACACGGCTTGTACCTGTTTCAAAAAGAGCTTGTGTGTCTTTGCAGTTAAAACTTTTTATCATGACTACAACCTATTATTTTAATAGGTTCATTTTATACCGATAAACGATAAATTGCAATGATTTTAAAAGGAAAAACTCATGAAAATCATACAACTACACGGCATTTTAGCCAAAAAATTCGGCAGATTTTTTAAATTACAAGTCAATTCCGCTAAAGAAGCGGTTCATGCGATAGCAGTCCAACTCCCTACCTTTCGCCAATTTATGAATGATAGCGAACGCTTGGGCTATCGCTTTGCGGTATTTAACGGCAAAAAACGTAATGCAAAAACCAACATCGGCGAAAATGAGCTTGACAACATTACCACGGCAAACCACATTCACATTGTCCCAAAAATTATCGGCTCAGGCGGTAAAGGCATGGCATGGTTACAAGTGATTGCAGGTGTTGCGTTGGTTGCCACAGGCTTTGGGGCAGGGCTTGTAAATTGGTCGCTTGTGGGGGCAGGTACAGGGCTATTATTGGGCGGTGTCTCAACTTTGTTAATGCCAACGCCCAAACTTGACCCCGAGAATGAAGATGGCAACAAACCCAACAATGGTTTTGGCGGTGCGGTTACCACGGTGGCACAGGGCAATCCAGTCCCTATCCTGTATGGCGAACGAGAGGTGGGCGGTTTTATCGCTTCGGCAGGGATTTATACTGAAGATAAAGCCTAATGTGTGGCAACCCACTCACGCAAAACATTGTTTAAGCGTGTTTGCCAACCTTTGCCAGTGGCTTTAAAGTAATTCACAATATCGCTATCAAGCCGAATACTCACCGCTTGTTTGGGATTGTCGCTAACTGGTCTGCCAAGTTTTGCCCTAAGTTCGGTGAGATTTTGGCTGACAATGGCATTGTCCCAATCAAAATGTTCATCTGATTTTTCTACCGTTTTGGGGGCGTTGGCAAGTAATAAGGCTAAATTTGGCTTTGTCATAATTTTATCCAATCTACAAAAGGTTGTTAAGCACCATAAATGGCTTTGATAAATTTTTTCGTTTCTTGTTTGTCAGCAGGACGGATTGAAATAATGTGCGGTTTTTCACGGTCAGTCCATATCATAAAAACAACACGGTTATCCAAAATGCCATAACTTTGCAAACGTTGCTCGCCATAATGAATGCGATTGTCTTCATCGGTTAGCATGGGATTATCAAAAATACTTTCACAACTAATAAAATCAATCCCATGTTTGTTAATATTGGTTAATCGCTTGTCTTCATCGTAACTGATAGGCATAACTGACCCATTGAATAAAGTTTTTATTATTGTATATACAATAATTCTAGTTGTCAAGGAAATTACTATGCAAATTTACGGCTCAAAAAAAGGTCAATCACAACCAAAAAAAACCCACATTGCCAAAGACGATTTAAATTCAACCAGTTTTTACAAAGGCTTGTACGGACTTTGCGAAGGGGAAATATTCGGTCTTTCAGACGGTGGCAAATCCATTCGTCTTGACGGAACGCCACTTATCAATGCAAACGGACAGCCCAATTTTAAGGGCGTAACGTGGGATTTTCGCACAGGTACATTAGACCAAAGCCATATTGCAGGCTTCCCTGCGGTGGAAAACGAGCAAAACATTGGCGTAGAACTTCGCCACGACCGCCCATACACAAAGGCGATTAACAACAAAGAACTCTCAGCGGTGCGTGTACGGCTAAATCTTAACGCCT
>NZ_KB903806.1 GCF_000379845.1 Moraxella boevrei DSM 14165
CACATTAAACAACTTTCTGTGCGTAAGCATGGTTACGGAGTTGCCTTATATCCACCGCCTGAAGTCGGTGGTTTTACAGCAACAGAGGATAAAAAACTTATTATTATCGACACCTATAAAAAAGTGGTGATATATTTTTTTGCACTTAAAAGTGCACGCGCAACCTCACCTTCTATGACATTAAAATCATCGCCATAGCCTGCTTTTAGGCGCGGATTTTTTTGCAACTCATCATATAATACGATGCCAAAAATATTTTCTGGCGATACCATGCGCGACACCACCAAAGGCAATATCGCCTCGCCCATCTCAGCACCCAAATCAATGAGCATCTGGTATTCGCCGATATGGCGGCGCGTGTAGGGATTAGAATCGATGGCGTAGGCACCATCAAACCATTTTTGTTGCCAGCGTGTATACAAATGATCAAATGTTTGCTGCATACGCAACGGCAATTTTTTCACCGCTTGATTGATTTTTTGATATTCATTAAGCGATAATGGTTGCCTAGAGGATAATAGCTTTTGGCGCGTGGCAAGAAGTTTTTGCGTAGCGGTGGCATCTTTTTTATAATAGGCGATAATCTTGCCATATTGCTCGCCTACCAAATCATCTTTGCCATGTCGCATACGGATATATAGACCCAATTTTGATTCCCACAAAGGCGCGTGCGACACAATAGAACCATGCGTGGCGGATACATGACCACTTGGCGTCGTCTGCCCCCACAGTGCAATATCGGCAGTGGCGTCAGTGGCACGCGCGATGCCGTGTTTTTGGTAAAACGCATCAAAATCCGCCACCGATGTATCACCACCCACCTGCCCCAGTGGCCACACCCAATCATCGGTGATGCCCAAAGTCCACGAGATGCAATTGTAACACTGCGTGGAAAAACTGGTCTCGCGTGCGGTATCTACATTTAGATTGGGAAAAAAAGATTTATATACAATCCTGGCACCCTTATCTAAAGGCTTATCATAGCTTGGAATTTGATTGCATTTAGGATAAGGGTCGCCAGGAATGGGGCTTAATGAAAAACGAAAACCACCAAAACCAGCACCCCATGCGCTGGCACTAGCCACCCCTACTAATGTTAAAAAATTGCGTCTTTTCATCAAAACACCTTTGTTGTTGCACTGCTTGACATACCCACCGCCAAACCTAGCGATTATGGATGGAAAAATCTTTGCAACCCATACATAGGTTGCTACCTTTTACTAATACGCTTATGCTGATAAATAGTATACCAAAGCCTTTTGCACAGTAGCAAGCCCTGCTATATCAGCTCACACCTTTTTGCATATCATTGCTTGCAATTGTATCACAATCATGCTCTGTATGAAAGCTAGAATATGTCTAAATTCTCACAGACAATAGCAAATTATCTCATGTGTGATGATGATGTGAGCAAGTTTTACCACCAGTAAGCAAGCGATTTATTTTTTAAACATGATTAGGGCGTGTTGAACATTTAAAAGTATATACAAAAGAAAAGCGAGATAGTAAACTTTAAGCTCTGACCCAAAAAGAGAACTACTCGCTATGACT
>NZ_KB903807.1 GCF_000379845.1 Moraxella boevrei DSM 14165
AAGCCATAAGCTTAGTGAAGTGGAACAAAGATTAATTTTAATTGCTATTTTAAAGGCTAGAGAGTTTTGTGATAATGTTGAGCAACTAAATGGTAAGGAACTAATTATTCATGCTAGTGATTATATGGAAGTTTTTAAAGTAGATAGAACAACGGCTTACAGGGTTTTAAAACAGGCTGTAATAGGTCTATTTGATGCAAAATGGGGGTACAGGTATATTAATCATCATGGTAATTTAGCGGTACGTTACGAACGTTTCACCCAATCTGCCGAATATGTAGAAAACGAAGCGACCGTTAAATTTATGTTTGCCAACGCTATTATTCCGATGTTGGTGGAGCTTGAAAGAGCCTTTACAACTTATGAAATAGAACAAGTGGCAAAATTGCAAAGTCGTTATTCTATGCGGTTGTATGAATGTTTAATACGTTTTAAAACCACAAAAATATTAAAAATTAGTTTAGAAGAATTACGTTTTAGACTAGGATTGTTAGAGACTGAATATAAAGCGATGGGCGATTTTAAAAAATATGTATTGGATTTAGCAGTTAAACAAATTAACCAACATACCGATATTGACGTAAAATACGAACAACAAAAGCAAGGGCGGAAAATTGTTGGCTTTACCTTTAGTTTTAAGCAGAAAAAAGATAAACAAAAATCTGTTAATGATAAAAGTAAACAAAGTTCTATCATTAAAATGACTGACAAACAGCGTCTAATGTTTGCCAAAAAACTGGCGAATTTGCCAGAATTGGGCAGTTATGCCCCTGTTGGGGCTAGTACTGATGATTTTGCAAACAAAATCGCTGATGAACTGCTAGACCCCACCAAATCCGATTTTTATAAGCCGTTTTTGGAGATGGTGGGGTTTAAATTAGTTTAGTCATATATTGTCATGTTGTTTGGCGGCAATAACATTTTGGGCTTGGTTGATTGCAAAGTAGCGTTGCACCTCTGCATTTGCCATTAGGCAAAGGTGTGTGGAGTTTACCCTACTAAATAAAATGAAATTTATCACTGTTTATTCTTATGAATTTTTAATAAAGTGGATATAAAATTCATTATTAATAGCAATAGAACGATAGTAATCGTAATATTTGTTATTATTTTATAATTAAAATAAGTAAATATATATATTAGTGAAAAAATTAAAATAATTAAATATTTGTTCTTTTTCACAATTTTATTTCCATAAATATTTATACTTAAAAGTATTGTATAACCTAAAATAAGGCTTTCTAATAAAGCATAAATTATAGGCATTTTGAGAAATAAATTTATTAAATATATTGATACACACAACCATATAAGTTTCCTGTTCAACATAGGCAATACCATAAATTTGAAAATGTTTTAAATTATAATCCCATACCCCAACAGCCTTGTACTGTGTTGTTTGGAACGAATCTCCCTAATATAATTCCTGTCAAAA
>NZ_KB903808.1 GCF_000379845.1 Moraxella boevrei DSM 14165
TCTTTTTTTAGTCGCTGGATTTCTCGTTGTTCTTCAGTTAGAGCGTTGCCTTTGGTTATGGGGTTGCCTCGTTTTTCTCTGCGATAACGGGTTAGCCAGTTTTCGAGTGTGGATTCGGCTATTTCATATTGGGTTGCAACATTACTTGGTTTTTGCCCTTGTTCTTCTATGAGTTTTATCATTTCTAATTTGAATTCGGGTGTGTATGTTTTACGTACTTTTGTCATGAGATTATGCCTCCGTTTGGGCTATTATAATCTCTTATCAGCTGTCTAGGTTTATTATGCCACTACAGACAGATAAAGCCATTCATGCTAATATTCCACGCAAGTCAAATAGTAAACAGACCAATGAGCATATGGATTGGTATTTATATAAGTTTCGGCATTTGGTTGAAAATACTTTTTGTAAGATAAAAAATTATCGGGCTATTGCCACACGCTTTGATAAGTTAAAAAGAAACTTTGAAAATAATGTCGCTTTAGCCTTTGCCTATCTATGGTTGCAGCTGTGAGTGTTCAACTGCCCTATAAATAATTTCACTAATTTATTATAATTAATAAGGATCCCGATACTCCTTATTTTTAATAAATATATGATAAATTATTTATTTTAAATTTATAGTCTGGTGATAAAATAAATTGTTTAAGTTATGTTATAAGATTCAAGTTTTAATAGGTTGATAGGACTTACAATTTTTTAGCTTGGAAGTACCATACCTTGGCACATTTAACAAAGCTTAGTGATGGATCTATAATTTTAATTGTTTTTACGAAAGCCTATGCTAATTAATAAAGCTAAGCAGTTCTATGTGAAAATTTGTAGTATGATTATACTATATGAGTTGATTTTTTCTTGTTGCTATATTATTATATGTAATTAAATGTTGATTATCATACTGTATAAATTATTGTATTAAATCGTGTGTTAACATATAAATTTTATATTTACTTGAGTCACTTAATTCAAAAACTTAGCTTAGAGAGTTGAATACCAATGAATGATAATTTCACAGAACTTGGAGCGATTACTTGGCTGTGGGCCAATTCTAATTTGCATAAGAATTGGACGCTTTCTCTCTTAACAACAAATGTTATTCCAGCAATTGAAACGAAGCAGTATGTACTGCTAAGAAGAGATAATATGCCTGTAGCATATTGTAGTTGGGCTAAGCTTAGTTTGGAAAATGAGGTTAAATATATTAACGATGTTACTTCTCTTAAGTTGGAAGATTGGCAGTCGGGTAATCGAAACTGGTTTATTGACTGGATTACCCCATTTGGCGATAGTCTGAGACTGACAAAACACATGAGAGAGTTGTTTGCAGATGAATTGTTTAGAGCTATCCGTGTGGAAGAAAATTCGTCGCATGGTAAGATAACTGAATTCCATGGAAAATCTGTTGATCCAAAGTTGGCCTCAAAAATGTTTGCACAATACCACGAAGATCTGATGAGCAAACTATCAACTCAGAATAATTTTATTATATCTAAAGATAATTAATTCAAACCTTTTCAAAACAATTAGGGTAAATAGCCATGTCTAAAATAAATGTAATTAAAACTAATATTCAAGCCGGTTTAAGCTCCACTAAGTCTGGACTAAAAAGTCTTTATTTGGCCATTCCTAAGGACTATGATCCGCAAAAGGAAGGGAGCTTAAATAACTTCATCAAAGCTGCCGATGAGTTAGGAATTGCTCGTTTGGCAGAAGAGCCTAATCACACTGAAACAGCAAAAAAATCTATTGATACGGCAAATCAGCTACTCTCTCTTACACAAACTGGTGTTGCTATCTCTGCAACAAAACTAGATGAACTCTTAAAAAAACATTCTGCCAATAAGTTGGCACAAGGGCTGAAAAGTGCAGAGAATATTGATCATCAATTAGGAGAGGCAAGTAGTGTGTTGGCAACCCTCAGTTCTTTCTTGGGTACTGCTTTAGCGGGCATGGAACTTGATTCTTTGATCAAGCAAGGCGATGCTGCACCTACTGATTTAGCGAAAGCCAGTATTGAATTGATCAATGAAGTGGTTGGCAACCTATCTAGTAGCGTTCAAACAGTTGAGGCATTTTCTGCACAGCTGGCAAAGCTAGGCTCCACTATATCGCAGGCTAAGGGTTTCTCTGGCTTAGGAAATAAGTTGCAAAACTTAAATTTCTCTAAAACCAGTGTTGGTTTGGAAGTGATTACTGGTTTGTTATCAGGTATTTCTTCAGGTTTTGTTTTGGCGGATAAAGATGCATCAACTGGTAAAAAAGTGGCTGCAGGTTTTGAGTTAAGCAATCAAGTTGTTGGTAATGTAACAAAAGCAATTTCTTCATATGTCTTAGCACAACGCGTTGCTGCTGGTCTATCAACTACCGGCGCAGTTGCTGCTTTAATCACCTCATCAATTATGTTGGCAATTAGTCCTTTGGCATTTGTGAATGCGGCGGATAAATTTAACCATGCCAATGCTCTTGATGAATTTGCAAAACAATTCCAAAAATTCGGCTATGATGGAGACCATCTACTGGCTGAATATCAGCGTGGTGCAGGCACTATTGAAGCTTCGTTAACTACAATTAATACGGCATTAGGTGCAGTTTCTGCGGGTGTTTCTGCCGCCGCTGTAGGATCTGCTGTTGGTGCACCTATTGCCCTATTGGTCGCTGGAGTAACGGGATTAATCTCTGGTATTCTAGAGGCATCTAAGCAAGCAATGTTTGAAAGTGTTGCGAATCGTTTGCAAGGTAGAATTCTAGAGTGGGAAAAGCAAAATGGTGGTCAGAACTATTTTGATAAAGGTTATGACTCTCGTTATGCTGCTTATTTGGCTAATAACTTACAATTTTTGTCTGAGCTGAATAAAGAGTTGGAAGCTGAGCGTGTTATTGCTATTACACAACAACGCTGGGATAATAATATCGGTGAGTTGGCAGGTATTACCAAGTTGGGAGAGAAAGTTGAGAGCGGAAAAGCTTATGTAGATGCTTTTGAAGATGGTAAAAAAGTGGAGGCCGGTGTTAATATTACATTAGATGCCAAGACTGGAATTGTAGACATCAGTAATTCAGATGGCAAGAAAACTCAAGCATTACACTTTACTTCACCATTATTAAGTGCAGGTAAAGAATCTCGCGAACGCATAAGTAATGGTAAATATTCTTATATCAATAAATTGAAATTTGAGCGTGTTAAAAATTGGCAGATCACTGATGGTGATGCAAGCTCTAAATTAGACTTCTCTAAAGTTATTCAGCGTATTAATGAGCAGGAAACTGTAGAGGAAATTGAGCTGATTGTAAATGCTGGTGCTGGTAACGATGATATCTTTGCTGGGCAAGGTAAAATGAATGTGGACGGTGGAGATGGATACGATCGTGTTTTATATAGCAAAGATGGTGGCTTGGGTAATATTATCGTAGACGGCACACATGCAACTGAAATGGGCAGCTATATCGTTAATCGTACAGTGGCTAAAGGTGATATTTATCATGAAGTTGTGAAACGCCAAGATACTACGGTAGGTAAACGCACAGAGACTCTTGAGTATCGTAATTATGAATTGAGACAAGTTGGATATGGGTATAAGTCTACTGATCAATTAAAATCCGTAGAAGAAATAATTGGCTCTCAATTTAATGATAACTTCAAGGGCTCCAAATTCACTGATATCTTCCACGGTGGAGATGGAGATGATATACTTGATGGCGGTGCTGGCGATGACCGTTTATTTGGTGGCAAAGGTGCAGATCAACTTTTAGGTGATGATGGAAATGATCTACTTGATGGCGGTGCTGGCGATGATGTATTAAATGGTGGTGCTGGTAATGATGTCTATATCTTTCGGAAAGGTGATGGTAATGATACTTTGTACGATGGCACGGGCAATGATAAATTAGCATTTGCAGATGCAAATATATCTGATATTATGATTGAACGTACCAAAGAGGGTATTATAGTTAAACGAAATGATCATTCAGGTAATATTAACATACCAAGATGGTACATAACATCAAATTTACAAAATTATCAAAGTAATAAAACAGATCATAAAATTGAGCAACTAATTGGTAAAGATGGTAGTTATATCACTTCCGATCAAATTGATAAAATTTTGCAAGATAAGAAAGATGGTACAGTAATTACATCTCAAGAATTGAAAAAGCTTGCTGATGAGAATAAGAGCCAAAAATTATCTGCCTCGGACATTGCAAGTAGCTTAAATAAGCTAGTTGGGTCAATGGCACTATTTGGTACAGCAAATAGTGTGAGTTCTAACGCCTTACAGCCAATTACACAACCAACTCAAGGAATTTTGGCTCCAAGTGCTTAGTGGTTTAATTTAAGAGACAATATCACCACTCGTATCATTAGTTTTAGATTATGAAACTAATGATACGAGTGGTGATACTTTTTTAATTAGACTTAATTTATGAATCCTCAGTAGTACTCTAGTTATGATAGATTATGTTCAACAACCTGCTCTGTCTGCCTTAGTTATTCTTGCCCAATACTATGGTATTTCTGCGAATCCAGCAGATATTATTCATCAGTTTTCCGATAATACGACAGGAGACCTGAATGAAATTGAATGGATGTTGGCAGCAAAGAAATTAGAATTAAAGGTAAAAGCTGTAAAACAACCTTTAGATCGATTGTCAATGATAACACTTCCTGTTTTGGTATGGTGCGATACCCCCCCTGATTTAGATAAGAATTCAAACTGCCATTTCATACTAACTAAAATTGATGGCACAGGATCCGCTACAAAATATCTCATCTACGATTTGATTGAGAATCGTCCCATAATATTAGATGCAAGAGAGTTCTCTGAACGATATTCTGGTAAGTTAATATTGGTAACTTCTCGTGCATCAATATTGGGTTCATTAGCTAAATTTGATTTTACTTGGTTTATTCCTGCGGTAATCAAATATCGTTATATTTTTTTTGAAGTCATCGTTATTTCAGTGGTACTGCAAATTTTTGCTTTGATTACACCATTGTTTTTTCAGGTTGTTATGGATAAGGTGTTGGTACATCGTGGTTTTTCTACTCTGGATGTGGTAGCGATTGCCTTATTGGTAGTAAGTTTATTTGAAGTCATTTTAAGTGGTCTACGCACTTATATTTTTGCTCATACAACCTCTCGGATTGATGTAGAGCTAGGAGCACGATTATTTCGTCATCTACTCGCTTTACCACTTGCTTATTTTGAAAGCAGAAGGGTGGGTGATACGGTTGCACGCATACGGGAGCTGGAACATATCCGCAATTTCTTAACTGGTCAAGCTCTTACTTCAGTTTTAGATTTGGTGTTTTCTTTTATATTTTTGTTTGTAATGTGGTATTACAGCCCTACTTTAACACTGGTAGTTTTGGCATCATTACCAATATATGCGTTTTGGTCTGCCTTTATTAGCCCAATTTTACGTATGCGACTAAATGATCAATTTGCACGCAATGCAGATAATCAATCCTTTTTGGTGGAAAGTATTACTGCGGTTGGTACGGTAAAGGCAATGGCGGTTGAACCTCAAATGACCCGCCGTTGGGATAATCAATTAGCAGCTTATGTTGTTTCCAGTTTTCGGGTAGCTAAGTTGGCAATGGTTGGACAACAAGGAGTGCAACTTATTCAAAAATTAGTTATTGTAGCAACTTTATGGATTGGTGCAAAATTGGTAATTGAGGGTAAACTATCAGTAGGTCAATTAATAGCATTTAATATGCTAGCAGGTCAGGTGGCAGCTCCTGTTATTCGTTTGGCACAATTATGGCAAGATTTTCAACAGGTAGGAATTTCAGTGGCACGACTGGGTGATATTTTAAACACTCCAACCGAGCATTCTACATCTCGTCTAGCCCTACCTGATATTAAGGGTGATATTACATTTAAAGATGTTGATTTTCGTTATAAAATAGATGGGCATTTAATCTTACAGGGCTTGAATTTACATATTAACGCTGGAGAAATACTGGGTATTGTAGGACGCTCTGGTTCAGGTAAATCGACATTGACAAAATTAGTGCAACGTTTATATGTGCCAGAAAATGGGAGAATATTAGTTGATGGAAACGATTTGGCATTAGCTGATCCCGCTTGGTTACGTCGCCAAGTAGGTGTTGTTTTACAGGAAAATGTGCTACTCAATCGTAGTATTCGAGATAATATTGCCTTAACTGATACAGGTATGGCGTTAGAATTTATTATCCAGGCTGCTAAGATGTCTGGAGCACATGACTTTATTATGGAATTGCCTGAAGGTTATGATACGATTGTTGGAGAACAAGGTGCAGGTTTATCAGGTGGACAACGCCAACGTATTGCTATTGCACGTGCTTTAATTACCAATCCACGTATTTTGATTTTTGATGAAGCAACCAGTGCATTAGACTATGAGTCGGAAAGGGCTATTATGCAAAATATGCAGGCAATTTGCCAAGGTAGAACAGTGTTGATTATTGCACATCGCTTATCTACCGTAAAAATGGCACATCGCATTATTGCAATGGACAAGGGGAAAATTGTAGAGCAAGGCACACATCAAGAATTGTTGCAAAAAGAAGATGGTTACTATCGTTATTTATATGATTTGCAGAATGGATAAACTTGTGCTATTAATGCTGTTATTTAAATAACCAAGGGAAATAATTCATGTTTATACAAGCACTTAAAGATTTTTTTATTCGCTATATAACCGTTTGGCGCAATACATGGGCAGTTCGAGACCAACTAAATCCGCCTAAACGTACTAAAGAAGAGCTCGCTTTTCTCCCTGCACATTTGGAACTCACTGATACACCTGTATCCAGTTTCTCTAAATGGACAGCTAGAATAATCATGATATTTGCTCTATTTGCTTTATTATGGTCTTGGGTTGGACAGATTGACATTGTTGCTACAGCTTCAGGTAAAATTTCTTCAGGTAGCCGTAGCAAGACTATTCAATCTTTGGAAACAGCGATAGTTAAAGCAGTTTATGTACGTGATGGTCAAAATGTTCAACAAGGTGAAATATTAGTAGATTTAGTGGGAATCGGTTCAGATAGTGATGTTGCTCAGTCCGAGAAAGCCCTTCGAGCAGCGCAATTATCTAAGCTACGCCTTGAAGCAATTTTATCAGCATTAAATCACCGTATTAATCCTCAGATTGATGTAGCATATGCAAAGTCTTTAAATATTTCAGAATCGGAAATTAATGAAGCTCAAACTTTAGCCCAAAATCAATATCAAGCATGGTTAGCACAAGATGAACAACTAAAATTAACCTTAAAAGGACATCAAGCAGAATTACAATCTGCTCGATCCCAAGAACAAAAGTTGGTTTCAGTTGGTGCAATTGAACATCAAAAGACTGATGATTATCGGAGTCTCAAAGCAGAAAATTTTATATCTGAGCATGCTTATCTAGAACAAGAAAGCAAATTACTTAGTAATCAAAATGATTTACAAAGTACACGTAGTCAGATTCAAAAAATACAGGCTGCAATCATGCAAGCTGAACAGAACCGTATGTTACATACTCAAAATCTAAAACGTGATACATTAGAATCTTTACGCCAAACCAATGAACAGATTAATCAATATACTGGTCAAACTAATAAAGCTAAGCAGCGACAGAAATTGCTGAGTATTAAATCACCTGTTAATGGTACTATACAAGAGCTAACAGCTTATACTTTAGGTGGAGTTGTACAAGCAGCACAAAAAATTATGGTTGTGGCACCTAACGATAATCAAGTGGAAGTAGAGATATTAGTGCTAAATAAAGATATCGGCTTTGTAAAAGTTGGGCAGAATGTTATCATCAAAATCGAGAGTTTTCCTTATACACGTTATGGTTATTTAACAGGTAAAATAAAAAGTATTAGTCATGATGCTATAGAACACCAACATTTAGGTCTAGTGTATACTGCACTTGTTTCTCTTGATAAAAGCACATTAAATATAGATGGAGTAACAATCAACTTAACGCCAGGAATGAATGTTACTGCTGAAATTAAAACAGGTAAACGTCGTGTTTTAGATTATATATTAAGCCCATTACAGACAAAAATTGATGAAAGCTTTCGTGAGCGTTAATTTTTCCTGTGCTTTTATTTAATTTGATAAGCTTAGATGTTATAATAAGAACCATTAAAAATAACCTAATAAATTTTAGAAACTATGAGAAATATAAAAATTAAAAGGTGTATCTATTTATTCTTTTTTGTGAATAGTTCTCCTATTTATGCATTTAATTTACAAGAAGCGTGGGTTGCCGCACAAAAAAATTCTGCGGATTATCAAGAAGCATTTTATCAAAAAAATGTTATTCAAGAAAAACAACAGCAGGCCAAATCAGTTTTCTATCCACATCTTTCAGGGAATATCCATTATCAGAATCAACCTCATTCTTCAACCCCTATTAAAGAAAATTATGGTTGGGATTTACAACTTAGTCAAACTTTATTTAATGGAAATGAAATTGCCAAATATCATCAAAGTATCTATAATAGTAAAGCAGCTGAGAAAAATTATAACAATGCTAAAGAGCAACTATTATACAATGTGGCAGAAAACTATTTTAACCTGTTACTCAGTAACGAAACAATTATTGCTTACACAGCAGAAAAGATATCTTATGAACAACAACTCAAGCATGCTCAGGCATTATTTGATAAAGGTGCTGCCACAGCACTAGATATACATGAAGCTCAAGCAGGTTATGATAGTGCCGTAGCACAAGAAATTGCTGCAATTGCAAAAAGACAAATTTTAGAAAATCAGCTTAATAACTATACAGGGTTAGATAGTAAACAAATTGAGCCTATTTCTATCCTTAATCAAATTGATAATTATCTTTTACAGGTTAAAAAATATAGCTTAGATGAATGGCAGTTGATTGCTTTAGAAAACAATCATAAATATTTAGCACAAAAATATACTGTTAACAGCCAAGAAGAAGCTCTCAAAGCTGCTAAAAATAGTCGTTTGCCTACACTCAAAGGACAAATCAAATATCAAGATAATCAAGATACATCATCTTCTAATAATTATAAAGTTCGTGGTAAAGAAAGAAACACTACAATACAATTACAGGTTAATATTCCTTTGTTTACAGGTGGGGATCTAAGTAGTAAAATAAATGAAGCAATTAATCAATATGAGGCAACTCGTGCTCAACTAGTCGCTATAGAGAGACAAATTAAATTGGCGATACGTCAAGCCTATACTGAAAGTAATACTATGTACCATCAAATTCTTGCACAAGAACGTGTATTTAAAAGCAGGCAACTCCAACTCAAATCAACTGAAACAGGAAAAATATATGGTATGAGAAATCATTTAGAAGTAATACGGGCTAGACAAGGGGTAACAGAGGCAGAGCAAAAACTTGCAGAGGCTAAATATAAATTTTTAATGGCTTACCTAACACTTATTAAAGAAAGTGGTTTAGAATTGGAAAAAAATATAAGCTTATGATTTGTGCATTCTTTATGTTAATCTGTAATCCACGGGTTATATGATAACCACTTTTATTTTGTGTAAATCCTAGTATTGTAACTATAGTATACTCAATCTCCCATTCCATTTAGCAAACAGCAGATTTAAGGTGTTTTCTATCATGGTCTGAGACTTGGGGGATTGTTAATTTGAAGTATATTAAAAAAAGCTGTTCTCATTGAGCTTTTTGACATCTGGCAGTTTTTCTTATAATTTGACAAGCTCAATACGAACGAAAAACCTTAAAAAGCATTTTTATTTAACAATATCCAATATAAGCCGTGACGTTGATATCAATGCAAGCAATAATAGATGCCAACAGGCATTAGCTGATGTAGCAAGACTTCTTATGTGTAAAAAAAGTACCCTCATGTCGATACTATTGAACAATAGCGGCATACTGAAACGTGATAATTTATGCTATGGGTTGCAAAGATTCCCATACCTTAAGCAGAATATTCTCCAAGCTTAAAAATTACCATAAACCTTCCCTTACCAATATCAAAGTAATTTACAAAAATATAATTTATTGATATAATTGAAAAAATAAGTGATTTGATTTGTTTATTTTAGTTTAAGGACTGTATTAAATTTCTAATACTGTAGATATAGCTTTGGTGGTGGGAGTAGATCAAATACTCAACACCCTAGTTTTTTCAAAAAATTGACAAAAAAAATGGCAATCAAAGACTGGCAAATTGACGAACGCCCACGAGAAAAACTGCTGTTAAAAGGAGCAGAAAGCCTATCTGACAGCGAACTTTTAGCCATATTTTTACGCACAGGCACGAAACAAAAATCTGCCATTGAATTAGCCAGAGAATTAATTGAAACATTTGGCAGTTTGGCAAATATCTTTTCTGCACCGCCTGATGACGTCATGTCTTACAATGGCGTTGGTATTGCCAAATATACCCAAATTTTAGCCAGTCTGGAAATGGCAAAACGCTACTTGGCAAGCCAAATGCAACAAACCCCAGTATTAAACTCTAGCCAACTTGTCAAAGATTACCTAACCACCCAATTACGCCATTTACGCCGAGAAGTTTTTGCGGTACTATTTTTAACCAATGAGTTAAAATTAATTCACTTTGAAATATTATTTACAGGTGGTATTTCATCTTGTTCAGTCTGTATCAAAGAAGTATTAAGAAAAACTTTGCAATATGGAGCAGGGCAACTGATTATCACCCACAATCACCCAAACACATCTGCCATACCGTCAAAAGATGACCTTGAATTGACCAAAAACTTATTTCAGGCGTGTGAATTGATAGATGTCACCTTGATAGACCATATTATTGTGGGAAATAACGAAACAAAGTCTTTAAAAGAATTAAACTTATTCTAAATCCAACAAATACAACGGCAAACCAAGGCCCAAAATATCAAAAAAACTGTGAGCTAACATAAAAGCAGGCAAATCATCGTATTTTAAGCGTAATAACGAAAACGAAATCCCAAGCGTGGTAATCACCAACGCACCACCAATGCCTTGATAGGTATGAAAAGAAAAACGAATCAGCAAACTAAACATCAGGGCAAAAGGCAAATATTTTCTTTGTACCGCAAAGATAATGCCCAAAAAATACAATTCTTCAAAAAAACCATTTAACAACGAAAACGCCAGTAAAGACGGCGAAAATTGGGAAAAATGTTCGTTGAAAGAATATACTTGCTCCGAGCCAGTATTCCCCAAAGGTGGATATAAATTGGGAAATAGCCACATTTGTAAATATTCATAACTGCTAGCAACTGTGCCTGCGATAACAAAGTACATCAGCGTTTTTAGCAAAAAGTTACGGCGGATTTTTAAGTTAAATTGACTAAAATCAAATTTTCTAAAAGCTAAATAAATAAAAGCGATTACTAAGGTAATACTTTCTTTGGCAATGCCCATTAAATTTATTGTATCATCAAAAACCAGTGTCTCTGGGGCGACTTGATTGTTGGTCGTCAGCTCCAAAAAACCATAGGCTGAATTAAAAATCGCTTCACCAAAAAAAATGATTGTTAAAATAGCGATATCAATAAGGTTTAAAAAAGGTAGTTTTTTTAACATGATTAATCCGTCTCTTTACTCACTCTTAATACTTCTTCCAATGTGGTTTTACCTTGCAGTACTTTTTTTAAACCGTCTGTACGGATAGATGGCGATTTGGTACGAGCGTATTTTTCCAGTTCAAACTCGGCAACTTGGGCGTGAATCAGCTGGCGTAATTTGTCATCAATCGGTACAACTTCATAGATAGCGGTTCGCCCTTTAAAGCCTGAATGGTTGCACTTTTCACAGCCAACGGGTTTTGGTAATTTGTCTGTGGATAGCCCAACTTCTTTAAAAATATTGGCAGAAAAATCATCAATGCCCGTCCATGTATGACAATGCGGACAAAGTGTGCGAACCAAACGCTGTGCGACCACGCCAATCAGTGATGATGATAACAAAAACGGCTCAACGCCCATATCAGCAAGGCGGGTTACTGCACCGATGGCGGTGTTGGTGTGTAAGGTGGAGAGTACCAAATGCCCTGTTAAGGATGCTTGTACGGCGATTTCGGCGGTTTCCAAATCACGGATTTCCCCAACCATGACCACATCAGGGTCTTGGCGGAGCATGGCTTTTAGGCTTCTGGCAAAGGTCATATCCACTTTGTTATTGACTTGGGTTTGTCCAATGCCGTCAAGCTGAAATTCTATGGGGTCTTCTGCGGTTAAAATATTGCGAGTATTGTCGTTTAATTCAGATAAACTGGCATAAAGTGTGGTGGTTTTGCCCGAGCCTGTTGGTCCTGTTACCAAAATAATGCCATGCGGACGATGAATCAGATATTTTAAGGTGGCAAAATCATCATCAGACAAACCCAAATAAGTCATATTAAGCCGTCCTGCTTGTTTATCTAAAAGACGCATGACCACACGTTCGCCAAAGTTTGACGGCAAAGTAGAAACACGTACGTCCACTTCTCGCCCTGCAAGGCGAAGTGAGATACGACCGTCTTGCGGTACACGTTTTTCGGCGATGTCCAGTTTTGCCATGACTTTGATACGAGAGACGAGCAGGGGAGCAAGTTCACGTTTTGGGCTGACGATTTCTTTTAATTGTCCGTCCACCCGAAAACGCACAGATAGGCGTTTTTCAAAGGTTTCAATATGGATATCTGACGCATTTAGGCGAATGGCTTCGGAGAGTAATGCATTGATTAAGCGGATAATCGGTGCATCATCTTCTTGGTCCATCAAATCTTCGGTTTCAGGCACGCTGTCGGCAAGGCTTGCCAAATCTGGGTGGTCTTCTAGCCCTTGTGCGATATGTTGGCTTTCGCCTGTGTTGCCTGCATAAGTGCTGGCGAGACGTTTGTCAAAGTCTTCCACATTTACCATCTCAATGACTAACGGCAAGGCAATGCCCTGACTACTGGCAAAACGATTGGCTTCATTGATAGCGGTCATGGGCGTGCTATCGGTGATAATTAGGCTTGGCGGTAGGTCAAATTCGGCATAATTTAACAAAATTTGATGACGTTTGGCAAAACTGTAAGGCAAGGCGACTGGATTTAGCATAATGATTTATTTTGTTAGTTGTTGAATGGCTTGATTTAGCAAGATTGGTTCAGGTAACTCTTGTTCTGTTTGAAATAATGCTCGTAATGCTTGCCATTCGTCATCATTTCCCCAAAATTCGGGTCTGGGCGTACTGCGTTGTTGGCGAATACCAAACAGAATTTCCACTTCTTCATAATCACCTTGCACGGACAAATCAACACAATCGGCATCAAAGGCTTGTTTGATAAAGGGTGAATACTCATTTGCTTTTAAATCTACTAAGCTACTAATTAAAAAAGAATTATAAGTTTTATCATGATTTGCAAAATCTTGTAATGACTTTACCAAGACATCAATGGCTGGTTCACGATTTTTGGGTTGAGTTTGGGCGATGATTTTAAAAGTTTCTTGAAAAATGCTTTTAGCAAAAGGATCATCAAGTTGGTTAGAGGCATTGACAAAATTATCAAAGGCTTCACGTCCAAATTTTGCCAAACAAAATGGGGCAAGCTCGGATAAATAGTCATTATCATAGGTATGGCAACGGTATAACTCATTGATAATTAACGTTTCGCTACCAGCAACTTGTAAATCAGCAATCGCACAAACACTATGCAGTGGTACAAAATAGCGGTCATCATTGGCAAAATGCAGTTTATCCGAACTAACCATTACCGCAAAAATCGGCAAATCATCAGGGCTTAAGTTAAATTGCTTGATATAATCAACGAGTGGGTAGTTTTTGGGATTGTGTAAAGGGGTGTTATTGACCAAACTGTCATGATAAAAATATTGGATATTTAAAGTCTCACCCAGTTTGCTAAACTCGTCAATCAAGCGATTTAAGCGAATTTTTTGCTCGTGGGTTAATTTTTGTTTAAATTGTGGCAAAACGGGAATTTGCGGTTTTTTTGACATTTTCAATCAACCTTGATGAAATTTTGCATTATTTTAACATATTTATGTGAATAATTTGCTATACTAAAGCAATTTTTATTGGCTAGGATAATGTGATATATGAATACCCAAAATGATTTATTAACCATTGGTTCACGCACTTTTCATTCACGCTTATTGGTCGGCACAGGCAAATATCAAGATTTATCCCAAACAGGCGAAGCAATCGCTACATCAGGGGCCGAAATTGTAACGGTTGCCATTCGCCGTACCAATATCGGTCAAAACAAAAATGAGCCAAACTTGTTAGATGTGATCTCCCCTGAAAAATATACCATTTTACCCAATACCGCAGGTTGTTTTGATGCAGACAGTGCCGTCAGAACTTGCCAGTTGGCTCGTGAGCTTTTGGACGGTCATAATTTGGTAAAATTAGAAGTCTTGGGCGATGACAAAAATCTATATCCCAATGTGATTGAAACGGTAAAAGCATGTCGCACCTTGATTGATGACGGTTTTGACGTGATGGTTTATACATCAGATGATCCCATTGTTGCCAAAGAGTTAGAAAGTATGGGCTGTGTGGCGATTATGCCATTGGGGAGTTTGATTGGTTCTGGCTTGGGGATTTTAAATCGCCATACCTTAAGCTTAATCATTGAACAAACAAAAGTTCCTGTACTGGTAGATGCAGGTGTTGGCACGGCATCTGATGCCAGTATTGCTATGGAGCTGGGCTGTGATGGCGTGTTGATGAATACCGCAATCGCCCATGCGAAAAACCCTGTGTTAATGGCAAGTGCGATGAAACACGCTGTGATGGCAGGACGAGAAGCATTTTTGGCAGGGCGTATGCCATCTCGTTATATGGCTCAAGCAAGCTCGCCACAAACGGGCTATTTTTTCCGTTAATTTTTAAAAAATAGTGTTATAAAAGATAAAAATTTAAGGCAAATTCATGCGTCTATTAACCGCCGTTGACCAACTATTTTTGTTATTAGAAAATCGCAATCAGCCCATGCACATTGGGGGATTGTTTTTGTTTGAATTGCCAAGTGATGCCAAAGATAATTTTGTCAGCGAATTGGTTGATTTGATGCGAACTAGTCAAATTCCGCCAAGTTTTCCGTTTAATCAAGTCTTGCACCGTTGGCTATTTTGGCAAACGGATAAAAATTTTGACGTGTCACACCATTTTCGTCATATTGCCTTGCCAAAACCTGCAGGTATCACTGAGTTACTCAACTATGTTTCTAAGGAACATGGTAACCTGCTGGACAAATCAAAACCCATGTGGGAATGCCATGTGATTGAAGGCTTGGACGGTAATCGTTTTGGACTATACTTTAAAATCCACCATGCCATGATTGACGGTGTGGCGGCGTTACAGTTGGTAAAAAAAATGCTCTCGCAATCGCCCACTGAAAAAACCAATTTACCACTGTGGGCATTGATGACACGGCATCGCCATCAATTAGATGCCCTAATACCGCCACACAAATCCGCTTGGCAAATTATCAAAGAACAAACGCGTGCCTTACCGCCCGTTGGACGTGAATTATTAAAAAATATTTACGAACGTTTTAACAAAGATTATGTCACCACGACGCAAGCTCCTGATAGTTTGCTTAATCAACCGATTTCTAGCTCACGACGTATTGCGATAGCATCATTCTCGTTTTCACGGTTTCAACAAATTGCCAAAACCCATGACGTAACCTTTAATGACGTGGTGTTAGCAGTCTGTTCAGGCGCTATTCGCCGATATTTAAACGACCAACACGCCCTGCCAAAAAAACCACTGGTAGGATTTGTGCCATTGTCTTTACGTGATACTCAACAAAAAAATTACAACGTCGGCAACCAAATCACCTTTATCTTAGCCAACCTTGCCACCCATATCCACGACCCCATTCAACGTTTACACACCATTCACGCCAGCACTAAAAACAGTAAAAATCGCTTTTCTCGCATGAACCAAGCCAGTTCTATTTTGTATAGTGGTATCGTATATAGCCGAGCAGGTTTACAAGTGTTAACGGGTATTATACCTGAATATCGTGGTTTTAACTTAATCATTTCTAACGTACCTGCCACCAAAAAACCGCTGTATTGGCAAGGTGCAAAATTACAAGCAATTTATCCTGCATCAGTGGTGCTAAACGACCAAGCGATGAATATTACTTTTTGCACTTATCAAGATAACATTGAATTTTGTATCGTGGCATGTGCCAAAGTGTTGCCCAATATTGATATGATCTTAACTTATATGCAAGAAGAAGTTGATAATTTTTGATGAAATTTTTTGCATTAAATTTTAACAATATGAATCATATTTTCCCAGTCATCGTGAAAATTTTTGGGAAAAGGTTGGTCTCGTTCAAAATAGTACTGAATACTTGCCATCATGAGTGTTGCCATCATGGTGGCTTGATAGTCTAGGTTATGGATGGTGTTGTTAGTTTTGTTTTGTTGTTTTGCCAATTCAATAAAATTTTGTTTGCTCATATCAAACATATCTTGATATAAATTATGCCGTTTGGTGCGGATTTTCCACAAAGCAAGCATTTGTTTTCTTAGTTCAAACATTCGCTGTCCATGACAGTGCATACTCATTTCTAGGGATTTGTCATCAATATTTAGTCTATCAGACAAGATTTTTTCTACTTGTTGGCGAAATTCGTCAATCATTTGCCCTGCTAAATCACTTTTGCCTGTGTAATATTTATAAAAAGTGGCTCGGTTTACCAATGCTTTATCCAAAATGTCTTGAATGGTGATGTCATCATAGTTTTGTTCGCTTAATAGCTCAATAAAGGCATAACGAATGGCTTTATGGGTTTTGATAATTCGTAAATCCATGTTGTACTCGACAAATGATTTTATTAGAGTTCTTGTGAAAGTAGGTTTTCCGTTTATACTGAGCTTATCAAAGTATAAGGAAAACCGTTACAGTTCTATAAGCTCACTGCGAAGGGTCTTGAATTTCACAAGAGATATATTGAACAATTTTAACAAAAAATAATGAATTAAGTATACATTTTTTTTTAATTTGTTTGTTATTAAATTGTTTGTTTAATATTGTTGGTTTTATCAGGCAACATTTTTTTATAAAATAGTAAAATTTTAAATAAATATCACAATTTTGTATAGCTTTGTAAATTTTTCTTCATCTTTAATCATACAAATTTATGGCTTTTTTTAAACTTCTTATTTAAAAGAGCTATATTATCCATGAGGTCATTATGAAATACCCATTTTTGCTGATGCTGGCATTGGCAGGCTCTGTGACGTTGGTCGGCTGTAGCAAGGCGGACAAGGCGGGACAGCAAGCGGCTGCCCAACAACAAATGCCACCAACCACTGTAAACGTCATGCCAGTGCAATTTCAAGCCGTGCCGTTAGTCAAAGAACTTTCGGGCAAAACTGTACCGTATCAAGAAGCCGTGGTATTACCACAGATTACAGGGATTATTGATAAACAATTGTTCCGTGAAGGCAGTTTTGTGAAACAAGGTCAAGCCCTTTACCAAATCAATGCCGACAATTATGCAAGTGGTTTGGCAGGCAGTAAAGCAACTTACAACCAAGCAGTTGCATCGATTGCCACCGCTCAAGCAACCTTAAAAACCCAGCAAGCTAACCTAAATTTGGCAATGCAAAACCTTAATCGTTTAGAAACACTAAAAAATAGTAATGCAATTTCTAAACAAGAATATGACATTGGGGTTGCCAATGTGCAAACTGCTCGTTCAGCGGTTGAAGCAGCTCAAGCTCAAATCAACGCCGCCAAAGCCAATGCTGCTGCTGCCCAACAAACCGTTAACAACAATCAGCTAAATTATAACCGTACGCGTGTTGTCGCACCGATTAGTGGGATCACGAGTTTGGCGAGTGCGGATGTCGGTTCGCTTGCGACTACTGCCCAAACTCAGCTCACCACGATTTCACAGCTAAATCCGATATACGTGGATATTAGCCAATCATCAGCAGAATTGTTGGCATTGCGTCAGCAATTTGCGAGCGGAAATGTCAGCGAAGCCAATAGCGTGCGTGTGCGGTTAAAACTGCCTGATGGTTCAGTTTATCCTGCGATTGGGCAGTTACGTTTTGAAGAAGCCAAAGTGGACCCAAATACAGGCACAGTGAATTTACGTGCGGTGTTTAACAATGATGACTATGTATTGTTACCAGGCATGATGGTGAGTGCGGAGCTTATCCAAGGTGTGATGAACAGTGCGGTATTGCTACCACAATCAGCGATTACCCGTACGCCAAAAGGCGACACTACCGTGTATATCGTGGATGTCAACAAAAAAATCCAAGTCCGCCCTGTGCAAGTACAAGGTACTTATGAAGGTCAATGGGTGGTAACAGGCGGTCTGCAACAAGGTGACAACGTGGTAATTACAGGCGGTGCAAAGGTCAAGCCTGAGCAACAAGTCAATGTTGCCCCTTATACCGCATCAGCGACACCTGCCACGCCTGCACCTACCCAAGGAGCAATGTCAGGGGCGATTGGCAATGCTCCAACTAATGCACCGACGGCATCTGCATCAACGGCGAGTGAAACTGCCAGTACGCCAAAATCTGTTCATGCAAGCCAGCCTGCATCAGCACAACAACCATAATTTAGGGGATTTGAATGTCACGTTATTTTATTGACCGCCCTATTTTTGCATGGGTTATCGCAATGATAATCATGCTGGCTGGGGTACTGTCTATTTTTAAGCTTTCCATTGAGCAATACCCAAAAATTGCACCGCCAACGGTAAGTATCCGTGCCGCCTATCCTGGGGCATCGGCAAAAACCATTGAAGACTCAGTGACGCAGGTGATTGAACAACAAATGAAAGGGCTTGACGGCTTGATGTATATGTCGTCCACCAGTTCATCAGCAGGTTCAGCTCAAGTTACGCTCACCTTTGAAAATGGGACAAACCCAGATACTGCCCAAGTTCAAGTACAAAATAAACTACAATCAGCAATGACATCATTGCCAGAAACCGTACAACGTATGGGCGTGAACGTCAATAAGTCATCAACTGGCTTTTTGGCGGCATTTGCATTTGTATCTGAAGACGGCAGTATGAGCCGTTCGGATATTTCTGACTATGTATCCTCTAACATCATTGACCCAATGAGCCGTGTGGAAGGTGTGGGCGATATCACCTTGTGGGGTGCGTCTTACTCTATGCGGATTTGGCTTGATCCTGCCAAACTCAAAGCCTATAGCTTGATGCCATCTGATGTGGCAACGGCGGTACGTACCCAAAACGCCCAAGTTTCTGCTGGTCAATTAGGCGAAATGCCAACCAACAGCGATCGTAACGTTATCAATGCGACTGTATCCGTACAAAGCTATATGCAAACGCCCGAACAGTTTCGCAATATTTTGCTAAAATCCAATACTGACGGTTCACGGGTACGCCTTGGCGATGTAGCGACCGTTGAATTAGGTAGTGAGCGTTATAACATTATTTCAACTTATAATGGTAAAGAAACTGCGGCTCTGGGTATTTCCCTAGCAACAGGGGCGAATGCGTTAGACACACGTGAAGCGGTTCAAGCCAAAATTGATGAACTTTCTCGCAATTTTCCAAAGGGTTTAAAAGTAGTAACCCCCTATGATACCACACCGTTCGTACGTTTATCGATTGAGCAAGTGATTAAAACCTTGCTAGAAGCGATTGCATTGGTATTCGTGGTGATGTTTATCTTTTTGCAAAGCTGGCGTGCGACGATTATTCCAACGCTTGCTGTGCCTGTGGTTATTTTGGGGACGTTCTCTATTCTGTTGGCATTGGGCTTTAGTATTAATATTTTGACCATGTTTGCCCTTGTGTTGGCAATTGGTCTACTGGTGGACGATGCGATTGTCGTCGTGGAAAACGTGGAACGGGTACTCGAAGAAAATCCACACATGAGCGTGGTAGATGCCACTCGCCAATCTATGGACGAAGTTAGCCGTGCGGTGATTGGGATTGCAGTAGTGTTATCCGCAGTATTCGTACCGATGGCATTCTTTGGTGGCTCAACAGGGGTGATTTACCGTCAGTTTTCGGTAACCTTGATTACCTGTATGTTGTTATCGGCATTTGTGGCGTTGGTGTTTACCCCTGCCCTATGTGCAACCATTTTAAAACGGTCAAAACATCACGGCGAAGAAAAAACAGGCTTTTTTGGTTGGTTTAATCGCACCTTTAACCGTGTAAGCCATGGTTATGAAAATTTTGTTGGCAAAAGCACCAAAGCCAAATCGCTCTATGTGATTGGCTATGCAATTATCATTACGATTATGGGATTTTTGTTTACCCGTATTCCAAGTTCGTTTTTACCAGACGAAGACCAAGGCATTATGATTGCATTAGTGCAATTGCCAGCAGGTTCTAGCCAACAACAAACCCAAGCAGTGTTAAACAAAGTTGACAATTATTTTAGAACCCAAGAAAAAGACAACGTGGTATCTGTGCTTGGTGTTAATGGCTTTAGTTTTGCAGGTCAAGGGCAAAATATGGGCTTGGCATTTGTAAAATTATCCGATTGGGAAAATCGTACAGGAGCAGAAAATAAAGCCCAAGCGATTGCAGGGCGTGCCATGGGTTATTTTATGACCCAAGTCAACGAAGCCTCGGTTTATGCAATTGTACCCCCTGCAATTACTGAACTTGGTAATGCCACAGGTTTTAACTTACAATTACAAGACCAAACGGGGCTTGGACACGATGCTTTGCTTGAAGCTCGTAATATGCTACTTGGCATGGCAAGTCAAAGTAAAGAAGTGGTCGGCGTACGTCCAAACGGCTTGGAAGATTCGCCACAATATAAAGTCAATGTCAACTACGATATGGCGGCAAGTATGGGCGTTGACCCATCAGTGATTAATAGCTTGTTATCAACCGCTTGGGGGAGTAGCTATATCAATGACTTTATGGATCGTGGTCGTATCAAAAAAGTCTATATGCAAGGCGAGCCTGACAGCCGTACTACATCTGACGATATTAACAAGTGGTATGTGCGTAACAATCAAGGTCAGATGATACCGTTTAGCTCATTTGCCACAGGTGAGTGGCAATACGGTAGCCCAAGTTTAAACCGTTACAACAGCTTATCATCAATGAACATTCAAGGTAGTCCAGCCCCAGGTTTAAGTAGTGGTCAAGCCATGACAGCGATGGAAGCCATGATTGCCAAACTGCCAGAAGGCATCGGTTTTGAATGGACTGGACTTTCTTTAGAAGAGAAAAAATCAGGTGCTCAAGCTCCGATGTTATACGCTTTGTCGTTGTTAATCGTCTTCTTATGTTTGGCAGCGTTGTACGAAAGTTGGTCAATTCCGTTTGCGGTGATGCTCGTTGTGCCACTTGGGGTATTGGGTGCGATGTTATTCACCAGTTTGCGTGGTTTTTCAAATGATATTTATTTACAAGTGGGCTTACTCACCGTGGTCGGTCTATCGGCAAAAAATGCGATTTTGATTATTGAATTTGCCAAAGAACGCCAAGAAGCAGGCCATAATCTGTTCAATGCGGTTACGGTCGCCGCCCGTCAGCGTCTACGTCCGATTATCATGACATCGCTTGCGTTTGGTATGGGCGTTGTACCGTTATTTCTTGCCACAGGGCCGGGTTCTGGTAGCCAAACGGCGATTGGCACGAGCGTACTGGGTGGGGTAATTACCGCAACGTTACTAGGTGTGTTCTTTATTCCGATGTTCTATGTATGGGTGCGTTCAATTTTTAAAGGTAAATTGAATCATCCCAATAACTCAAATAATAGTAATCCAAATAATGGCAATCCACAGCGAACCCAAACCGTGGTGTTACCAAGCGAAAATACCTTGCTAACCAAACACGAACCGATTAATCATTCAAGCTAATATTGATTGCTATTTATCAGTAAAATTAAAATTGGTTTAACAGACAGTTTGATAAAACTAATCTGTTAAACCATTTTCCCAATATTTTTCCCTTTGTTTACAGGAAAATTTTATGAAAATAACAACCTTAAACCCCTTCAAAATTGCAAGCCTAAGCATTTTGGCAATTAGTTTGACCGCTTGTCAAGCCATTCCAAAAGCCAAAACCGAACCTGTTGTCGCTCAACCCAACATCCCAACCAATACGCCATATAACGTGTACGACACCACCACCACGAGCAGTGCCAACCTACCGAGTATCGCAAGCGAGCGTTGGCAAGATTTTTACAGCGATGCCAATCTAAAACAGCTTATCGCCCTAGCCCTAGAAAATAACAAAGACATGGACACGGCGATTTTGAACATTCAAAAAGCCCGTGCCACCTACCAAATTACCGATAACAGCAACATTCCAACGGTCGGTACAACAGGCACAATCGGCTACGGTGCAACTGAAGCCCAAGACAAAAACCCAAGCGAAAGCTATCGGGTGAACCTTGCGATGTCAGCATATGAGTTTGATTTTTGGGGAAAAATTGCCAACGCTAAAGCGTCAGCCTTGCAAACTTATCTTACCACCGCTTTTGCCAAAGACACCGCTCAAATCACCATTATCAGCTCCGTTGCCAAAAGCTACGTTGCCTACAGTTATAATTTAGCAAAACTACAACTTGCCATTGAAACTTTAAAAAACCGCGAAGAATCATTACGCATTAACCGCCAACGTTTTAAAGCAGGTTTGGACTCAGAATTAACCAGCGTACAAGCCCAAACATTAGTTGATTCTGCCAAAGTTGCCATTGCCACCGCCCAAACTGCCCTACTGCAAAACCAAAACGCATTACGCCAATTAGTCGGCACGGCGTTTGACCCTGCCTTATTGCCAAAAACCCCTGTACGAAAAATCACCAACAACCAAATTTTTAGCACAGGCTTGCCAAGTGATTTGTTACTTTATCGCCCTGATTTACGTAGTGCCGAGCATACGCTCAAAGCCCGTGGAGCAGACATTGCTGTCGCTCGTGCCAACTTTTTTCCAAACATTAGTTTGACGGCAACCACAGGTACAGCAAGTACAGATTTGAGCGATTTATTCTCATCAGGCACGTTTAACTGGGGCATCACGCCAGCGATTAGCGTACCGATTTTTAACCGTAATCTTGGCGTGCAATACGAAGTGAGCGAAGTAAATGAGCAACTTGCATTAAGTGCGTATGAAAAGTCTATTCAGACTGCCTTTAAAGAAGTAAATGACGTACTTGCTACTCGTGCCACCATCAACCAACAAATCAACGCCTATCAAAGCATGAAACAAGCCAATAATAAAAACTTTAACATTGCCAACGCTCGTTTTAATGCAGGATTAGACAATTATCTTGGTGTGTTAGATGCGTTACGCAATCAGTTTAACGCTGAGCAAAGTCTGTTAAATGCCGAACAAACATTGATTAATAGCCAAATTGAGCTATACCAAGTGCTAGGTGGTGGAGCAAGTCGTGATGTTATATTGGAAACACCGATTAACGAAAAAGTTACAAGAGCAAAAGCGGATAAATAACTGTTATTTATCCGTCATTTAAATTTTTATAAAAATAAGTTGGATATCTATCCAGCTTATTTTTTGTCAAATCAAAACGTATAACTGGCAATGCCATGAGCAATCGGCTTATCATTGTCATCAACGAACATCATTCGCACCGTACAGCCCTTACGTCCCATACGCATAATCTCGCCAGTCGCCACATAAAACGCCCCACGCCCTACCGCCAAATAATCAATGCGTAAATCCACAGTCGCCACTCGAGTCGCCTTTGCCACTCGCTCATCAAAACTATCCTGCTCACGGCGTAAAATCTCGTACATCGCAATCAATCCACCAAGCGTATCTAGTACGGTTGCCGACACGCCACCGTGTAAAATCTGATAACTGGCATTACCGATTAAATCTGGGGTGGCGGTGGTCGTAGCAGTAAAAGTTTTATCGCCTTTATCAAAATTAAAACAAGTGTTGGTTAATTTTAAAAAAGGACTGCAACTCATGATTTCGGCAAGTTGTTCGCCAATTTTGTCCAAATTTTCACTCAAATTTAACGTCATTACAGGTTTTGCAGGTAGTTGTAAACATTCGCTGATTTCCTGCTCATTGGCAATATCAGAGTGTTCGTCTTTTTTATCAATAAAATCAATCTGATGAATAGCGGTAGTTAATTTTGACATCGTTTTTCCTATATTTTTTAGCATAATAAATACCAAATTAATGGTACAATAGGCAATATTATACAAGCGTTTGGCTAAAATGCTATTGCTTATTTACGAAAATCTTAGAACTATTAATCTTTTTTAAATTCAACGTTTAATAAGGAAAAATGATGTCATATATTTTTAACCGCTCATTCCCTGCTACTCGCCTACGCCGTTTGCGTTTTAACGACAATATCCGAAGCATGGTACAAGAAACCCACCTTGAGCCTAAACATTTGATTGCCCCTGTCTTTATTTTAGACGGCAAAAATGAGCGTCAATCTATCGCCAGTATGCCAAATATTGAGCGAATGAGTGTGGATTTGTTAATTGATTATGCCAAACAATTATTCAGTCTTGGCGTTACCACGATTGACCTATTTCCTGTGATTGACCCCAAATTAAAAACGCCAACCGCCGAAAATGCCTATGATGAAAACGGGCTTGCCTGTACCGCCATTAAAGCGTTAAAAGACGCCGTGCCTGAAATGGTGATTATGACGGACGTTGCCTTAGACCCTTATACCAGTCATGGACAGGACGGCTTGCTTGACGAAACAGGCTATGTTACCAATGATAAAACCATTGATGTGTTGGTAAAACAAGCACTTAGCCACGCACGAGCAGGAGCAGATATCATTTCACCAAGCGACATGATGGACGGACGGATTGGGGCAATTCGCCAAGCATTGGATAGCGAAAATTTTGTCAATACCGCAATCATGGCATATTCTGCCAAATATGCATCTGCGTATTACGGCCCTTTTCGTGATGCGGTCGGCAGTAGCGGTAATCTCAAAGGCGGACACAAAAAACAATACCAAATGGATTTTGCCAACCGAGCAGAAGCGTTGCATGAAGTGGCATTAGACATTCAAGAAGGGGCAGATATGGTCATGGTAAAACCCGGTCAGCCGTATTTGGATTTGGTGCGAGAAGTCAAAGACACGTTTGGCGTACCAACTTTTGCTTATCAAGTATCAGGCGAATATGCCATGCACATGGCGGCTATTGAAAATGGTTGGCTAACTGATGCGGTGATTTTGGAGAGTTTGTTAGGCTTTAGACGAGCAGGGGCGGACGGTATCTTGACCTATTTTGCGATGGATGCAGCGAAAAAATTAAATGGTTAAATATTTGGCTTAAAAATCATTCATTCTCAAAATCATCAATCAAAATTTTACGCCGTTTAGCATTCGCATTGTCATCAAGGTTCGCATTATCCAACATTCGCACTTCGGTGGCAATGCGGTATTGTTCGTTATCGCCCAAACATTGCTCTATCATGGCTAACTGCTGATTGGTCGCATCTTGGAACGACTCGGCAAGCTGTTGCCCTGCCTGCCCTGCTTGCTGAGCCAACTCATTATCTTGTAACCAACGTTCAAACGCCTGTTGTAGTTGCGTCTCATTTTGCACCTGCTCCAACGCACCGACCGCTTGTAATTTGTCCACGACTTGTTGACAAGATTGGGTATATTGCCCCATAATCACAGGCTTGCCAACAATTGCCGACTCAATCGGATTATGCCCACCCACATCTACCCACGAACCACCGACAAACGCCATATCCGCCAACGCATACCACATCCCAAGCTCACCCATACTATCCGCCAAATATACACTATCATCAAGGCTCGGCACTTGGTTTTGGCTACGACGAACAGCGGATTTGCCAGTCATTTGCTGGATTAAGGTCGCCACTTCATCAAAGCGTTCTGGGTGGCGTGGCACGATAATTAACAGCAATTTTTTTGCCAAAAATTTCGTATTTAATGCTTGAAAAGTCGTCAAAATTTGACTTTCTTCCCCTGCGTGGGTGCTACTTGCCACGATTACGGTACGTTCTCCCATTTGCCAATTTTCCGCCAATGCCTTGGCACGGCTTAACATCACAGGATTAATTTGGCTTGACCATTTTAACGAGTTGGCAATGCGAATTTTGTCGCTAGTCGCCCCCAACTGCCGAAACCGTTTGGCAGAGTCAGCATCTTGAGCGATAATTAGGCTGATATTATCCATCATGCTTTCGCTTAATTTGGCAAAACGTTGATAACCGTGAAACGATTTTTGCGACAAACGCCCATTCACCAAAATACTAGCAATCTGACGTTGTTCCAAAGCGGATAAAGTGGTCGCCCATAATTCAGTTTCAATAAACAATGCCCCAATCGGATTGACATGGTTTAAAAAATTCGCCACAATATTCTCAGTATCAGCAGGCACAAAACTGTGATACACATCACCGTTTTGTATTTCATTGGTAAATAATTGTTCAACCCTTGCAAAACCTGTATGCGTGGTGTTGGTAATCCACAACGCATACTGTTTGGCAAGTAACGCCCGCAAAATCGGCTCGGCAGTATTGGTTTCACCAAGCGACACAGCATGACACCAAATTATCGGTTTTTGGGTGCGAATGGGCGGATAAGATTTACCAAACCTTTGTTCGGTTTCTTGTGATAAGGTTTTAGAAAATACCAACTTTAGTTGATACATCGGTTTTAAAATTGCCATTAACAGGCGGTAATAACTGGGGATTTTCATAGCAATGTTCGGACGTTTTTTTGGGGACAATTTTTGGAAAAAATCAAAACTGCTATTGTAAAAAATACGCTCCCAAATAGCAAACAAAATGCACGATTTACAAAAAATTGTTTCTCTATTTTTTATCAGTTTTTTGCTCAAGACACGTTTACTATTTTACCTTTTACTATTTTTACCTTTTGTTATTTTTATTTTGTGCAATGCTAAGTTTTTGTGTAAAATGACACAAATACAAAAAGCAAAGCGTAAAAGGGCAGACCGTGTCAACCACCAACGTTCAAAACAACCCAAATAGCAACCAAGCTAACCAAATTACCAATCAACTTAGCAACCAAATTTACACGTTATTAGCTTGTTTAACCGATAAACAAACGCCGAGTTTTGCGTTTTTTTTGTTACCCCAACTGCATAAAATCCACTTTGATTTTAGCCCAACGAGCCTAGCCCATTTGCAAAAATTTTGTCAATTATTGCAACAAAAAGGCATGACCGCCAACAAAATCTATACACAACAAGGCGGAAAGGCGTTGCTTGTAGCGATTGCCAGTTATTTGGGCGAATATTTGGCACGCCAAACCGACCAAGCCATTCACTGGTATGATTATCCAGAAGCCTTGCAACAAATTTCTTTGCAAAATCAAAGACATAACACCAATTTTCAACTAGAACCAAACTTTGGTAATTCGCTGATTGCCAAAATCGGTGATGTGTACTGCCAACCACTCGTCGTGGTGGAACGCTTGCTCTTACCAGATACGTCGACCGATGAGCTAAACAATGAATTAGTCGAATTTATCCATGCCATGCAGTCAGCGATTTTTGAAAAAACCCAAGTCCATCTGTTTGGCGAACCCAACCATGTGGCGTATCAATACCTTGCCAAAGTCAAAACGGGCAAATTACTTGACCCGCAGATTGGCTTTTTTGCCGAATTACAAGGGTTAAATTTTGATTATAGCGAACAAAGTTTGATAAATTTGGATAAAATTTTAAGCAATATCCAACAAAAATTGGCTAACCATCAAATTAATTACCAAAATTTTATTAAAAACCCACCTTACCAAAAATTTTGTTATTTACTCGGGTTTTATGTGGGTATGACGGCGAGCCGATTGGCAAATGTAGCGGTAAAATGGGCAAATTTTGAGCAAATGGCAGGGCTGTTGGGTGATGATTTTAGCGACAGTTTGGAAAATCACTTTATATTACTCATGGAAAATCATTATCGCACGCCGATGTTGGTCATTACCAATCATTTGTTTGGCATTGCCCCCAATTTTCCAAGTACCACCGTCACATTTTATCAACACATTCACGCCCAAAACGCCAGTCAATTTCATGTTTTTTCACAAACTAAATTAAACAATCAATTTAGAAAAAATCCACAAAAAATTACCGATTTACCGACAAATTGGCAACAAAGTTTAACCGCTTTGGTAAAAATCTTAAGTCAACAAATGACGAGTATTAGCCAACATAAATTGCCAAAACCGTTGATTTTTAGCTTACAAAAGTCGGTAAATAACTGTTATCAACCTAAAATTGAACTGTTAAACCAAGGTGATGACGCCCAAGTCTTGAGCGACTTTCACCAAAAGATGCAAGAATATCAAGAACTTTCACCGATATTGATTGGTTGCTATCCAATGGTGGCGAACCTACCGACAGGGCGACAGCCTGCGTTACGCTTGGATTTACGCTGTGTGCAACCTGCATTGCAACTGGCATTGGTGTTTCCGTATCGGTTAGGTGGTGATTTTGCGATTTTTCCATTTGTGAGCAATCAAAATAACTTAGATGAAAATAACTTAGACGAAAATGAAGAAAATCTTGTTTATATTCAAGCCTTTCTCTATCAATTATACCAAGCCTTAGCACCGATAAAATTGCTCAACGCACAATGGGCAGATTATTGGCTAGATAAGTTGGCAACGGTGAATGATAATTGGGCGTTAACGCCGATTGAACAAAAAAACCAACAAAAATCCCTTGTAAATCAACTCGCTATCGAACTATTTGTACCGACAAATAAAGCACAATCGGCTATTGGTGTCAATGTAAAAGCCCCCAAGTTTGACGTGGCACAGGTACAATGGCAGGGGTTTGATTTGCCCAAATATGTGCTCGATATCAACCCCACCGAGCGGGGTTATTTGCAAGTGTTCGCCCCACATCAACTATTAAATGATGAACTGCTTAGCCAAGCCCAAGCCACCGCCCAACTGTATCGCTATGGCAAAGTGGTGTGGGGCGTGGTACTACAGGCGGATAAAACGTTGTCGCAAGCCGACGAACAGCAAGGCTTTAATAGCGAAAACTTATACACCGCAGAGATTTTGTACGACCCAACAGGGCAAACATCCGTTGAGCAATTATTGGCCCTTGCCGAGCCGTTACGAGCGTTGGCACAGCAGGATTTTGCCCAATTAGACCAATTACCCCCTGACCAAGCCTTTTTTGCCATGCACTTGCAAGATGAGCGTTCACGGATTTTTGCCCACGCTTATCCATCATCTTTGAGCAGTAACAACAATAATAATTCTTTTAAAATCAGTAGCGTATGGGTTTGGCGACCGCATTTACCCAATGCGATGATGAGCTTGCCGATGTTACCAATTATCATTAATCAACAAGCCAATCCGCTAGAAACAGGGCGAATTATGGCGTTGCCGAGTATTTTCTGGCAAAAGAAAGATGACTTTGGCGAAAAGTTTTATCAATATTGGTTGGCAAAAGGTTTGGAACAATCAGGGCAAAATTTAACGGTTTCCCCACCCCTTATCGCTGAAAAAATCAATCAAATGCAACGAGATAAAGCCTTAGAAAATCGGTTATATCCAAGATTTAAGTCAATCAATCAACCAACACCAAAACCTAACGTACCGCCAAGCGAAACGATTATCCGTGAAGCTATGACAAGCAAAAGTACACATTTGGCAACGGCAAATCCATCATCAACTCCCCTAATTCAAACCACACAAATACCAATCACTTCGCCTACCCCAACGACAAACGACAGTCAAAAAGTTGTGCTAACGCCTGAGTTACAACAACAATTATTAGCTAACCAAGCTCGCCTAACCTCTAGCCTATCCACGACCGATAAAGACAAAGAGCGTAAATTATACCTGATTAGTGGTGTGGTAGCGGTTGTACTAATTTTGGCGTTAATTATGGCAAGTTTAATGAAATAACTTATCAAAAATTAGCAAAAATTGGCATAAAAAAAGGGTTTATTAAAAACCCTTTTTTTTAATATAACTAAATTTATTTTTTATAAAATTGTGGTAAACAATTGTAATACCGTCGCATTAACAATATCCACAAAGAACGCCCCCACCATTGGCACAATCAAGAACGCCTTGTGTGATGCACCGTAACGGTCGGTGATAGATTGCATATTTGCCACCGCAGTCGGCGTTGCACCCAAGCCAAAACCGCAATGCCCTGCTGATAGGACGGCTGAATCATAATTTGAACCCATCACTTTAAAGGTAACAAAATAAGCAAACAAAATCATCGCCACCGTTTGCACCAACAAAATCACTAGCACAGGGCCAGCAAGGTCAGTCAACTCCCATAGTTTGAGCGACATTAACGCCATTGCCAAAAATAATGACAAGGCAGCATTACCAAACACGTCAATCGCACGGTCAAACATATCAAATTTAAAAAACGTGGTTAACACATTACGTAGTACCACACCTGCACCCAACGCCCAAACAAAGGTTGGTAATTCAAACGCCGTACCTTTGGCAACGCCTGTCATAAAATCAGCAAACACCAAAGTCGCTGCGAATAATGCCAAGGTTTCAATGGTTGAGTTGGCGGTAATCAGACGCACATGGCTTGGTTTTTCAAACATCTCGCTATCAGGTACAGACAGATTGTCCGAGTGATTTTCTTTGTTAATCTGTGTTTTTTCTTCAACGCTCATCGGTTGCACATTAAGTTTTTGCACCAAGCGTTTTGCCACAGGACCGCCGATAAGACCACCTGCTACCAGACCATAAGTCGCACAGGCAATCCCAAGCGTTGTCGCACCAACCACGCCGTATTTTTCTTCCAAAATTGGACCCCATGCCCCTGCCGTGCCATGACCGCCTGTCAAAGTGATTGAACCTGTCACCAAACCCATTAACGGCTCAAGCCCAAGCATGGACGCCATCGCCACGCCAACGCCATTTTGTAAAATGATAAATGCCGATACCAACACGGTAAAAATTATCAATGGTGTACCACCTGCTTTTAAACGCCCAAAGTCAGCACTTAGCCCAATTGAGGCAAAAAACATCAACATACAAGCTGTTTGCAACTCTTTATAAAAGTTAAAGCTATAACCACCAAATACATTTAAACAATAAACCACCACCGCAGCGACCAAACCACCTGCGACAGGTTCAGGGATATTGAAATCTGACAAAAACTTGATGCGTTTCACCATAAATTTGCCCAATAGCAATACAATCGTCGCCAAAATCAGCGTATAATAACCATTTACAACAATCGGTTCACTCATAAAATCACCTATTTTCTGTATTTTTAATAAAATTATTCGAAAAAACGATGTAAAATTTTTCAAATCATGAAAATCAAGACAAAAGTACCGTATTTTGGCATAAATGGCAAAAAAATTACAGTATTTTTGCTAGATTTTTACAAAATTTATGGTTTTTATGACAATTTTCTTTTAAATTACCCAACTTTTTTTTAAATATTTAAGGCGAACCCTTGATGAAAATTATTGCTGATTACAATATTGCTCATTTGCACGATTTTTTTAATCCCAATACGCTTGGGCAAAATATTGAGTTAATAACAGTCGCAGGGCGAGAAATTACCGCAGAAATGTTGGCAAATTATCAGCCTGATGCGTTACTTATCCGCTCGGTAACACCGATTAACGCCAATTTGTTAGCAAATAATACCAACGTAAAATTTATCGGTACGGCGACCATTGGCGTTGACCATGTGGAAAGTGACTATTTGCTACAGCGTGGCATCCGTTTTGCCAATGCGTCAGGGTGTAGCAAACATTCGGTTGCCCAGTATGTGCTGACGGCGATTTTGGCTTTGCACCCTGATTATCTATTTCAGCCGATAAAATTGGGGATTGTTGGGCTAGGCAATATTGGCGGAACATTGGCAAGGTATGCACAATTATTGGGCTGGCAAGTGTTAGGCATTGATCCTTTTTTGGCAAAAGATACGCAAGCAAATTATCAACAAAATCTTGATAAATTATTAAGACAAAGCGATGTTATTAGCTTTCATGTACCGTTAACCCATGCCGATGACAGCCCCTATCCGACCCATTATCGGTATTTGATGACTAGTCAAAATTGGCAAAAAATTCAGCCCCATACCTTAATTGTCAACTCTGCTCGTGGCGAAGTGTTGGCACAGGCAGATATTTTGGCAAATCCGCAAACCGTGGTGCTTGATGTTTTTGAACATGAACCTCAAATCAGCGATACTTTGTTACACCACTGTCGTCTAGCCACACCGCACATTGCAGGCTACACGCTAGAAGGCAAATTGCGTGGCACACAGATGATTTACGATGCGTTATGTGAACATTTACAACAACCAATTAGCGTGAATTTTGAGCAATTCCTACCCAAAGAAACATCTTTATTCTCAAATCAATTTTCACAAAGTTTTTATCAAAAATTCAAAAACTTACAAGCTTTGGATAAGTATGAAAAAGAACAGTTATTAGATAATATTGATAAAATATACAATATTTATGCAGATAATACCAAACTGCGAGCAGTGGCAACGCCTGATGTGTCAGGAAAAGATTTTGACCAATTACGCAAAGATTATCCGCTACGCCGAGAATGGCAAGCATATTTTGCGTAAATTTTCATAATATAAATGGTTTAAAAATTTGCAGAAAAAGTATTACAAACTATCTTTACAAAATATCTCACATTTTTTTAACACAATTAAAGAATTTCGGTGCATAATAAGCCAAATAATGCTGAAAATAGTTATCTTTATTAAATTATCTTATTAAAAAAGGAGATCATCATGAGCTTAAAACTCTATATTTTACAAGGGGCTTGCTCACTTGTACCGCATACCGCTTTAGTTATGGCGAAACACAGTGATAATATTAACTACGAAATCATCAGCGTTAGCCGTGAAAATCTAGCAAGCCCAGAATTTTTGGTAATCAACGCACAAGGCTCTGTGCCTGTTTTGCAAGATGGGGAATTTAGTTTGTCGCAGAATTTGGCGATTTTGAGCTATTTGGACAAACAATTTCCCAATGCAAAAATTTTTGGCACAGGCGATAATCAGAAATTAGCAAAAACCCAATATTGGTTAAGTTTTTTGAATGCAGATTTGCACAAATCTTTTGCACCGATTTTTAACCCTACCAGAGTGGTTGCTGATGAGACAGCCTACCCATTAGCCATTCAACAAGCAACCACCAATTTTTTAAATCTGTTGACAATCCCAAATCAACAGTTAGAAAATCAAGATTTTTTAAATGGTGAGTTTACGGTTGCTGATATGTATTTGTATGTGATTTTGCGGTGGGCGACTGCCAAACAAGTGGATTTTAGCCAATATACAAATATTGTGAAATTTATCAAAGCCGTTGAACAAAATAAAGTTGTTCTGCAAGCTTTGGCAGAAGAAGATTTACAAACTTTGTAAATTGTTACAAATAAAGGTGTTAATTAGCGTGATTAACACCTTTTTTATTAAGCATATTTACGATAAAAACTTAATTTATCTAATAACCGATAAATGGTATCTTTTAGCTGTAAACGATGCACCACCATATCCACCACGCCATGTTCCGCCAAAAATTCGGCTCGTTGGAATGGTTCATCTAGCACTTCACGCACCGTTTGTTCAATCACACGTTTGCCTGCAAAGCCAATCATCGCTTTTGGCTCGGCAATGTGAATATCACCAAGCATCGCAAGACTTGCGGTTACGCCTCCGTACACAGGATTGGTCAAAACCACGATGTAAGGCACGCCAGCTTGTTTGAGCCGTTCAATTACCGCCGATGTGCGAGCCATTTGCATGAGCGACAACAAGCCTTCTTGCATTCTCGCCCCACCACTTGCGGCAAAGCAAACAAGGGGGCTGCGTTCTTTGAGTGCGGTCTCGCCTGCCAACACAAAACGGTCGCCCACGACTGACCCCATTGAGCCACCCATAAACCCAAAATCAAAGGCACACGCCACCACGTCCAAATTTTTTAATTTGCCTGTCATGGCGATTAAGGCTTCGGTTTTACCTGTTTTTTGCTCAGCTTCGGCAAGACGTTTTGGATACGGTTTGCTATCCACAAAGCCTAGCGGATTACCCGTTACCAAGTCTTTGCCCAACTCGTTATCCATTTGGTCAAAAAACCATTCCAAGCGTTTGCTTGCGGTCATGCTCATGTGTTCTTCGCAATGAGGACAGACAAAACTGTTAAAATTTAACACCGTATTGGTGCTAATGGCGTGGCAATTTGGGCATTGGGTGGATGGTTCGGTTTCAACGGCTGTCAATATTTGTTTGCTTTTTGGCTTAATGGTCGGTAAAGGGCGATTAAGCCATGTATTGGCAAAGTCGCTTTGCGGTTGGCTATCGGTCGTTGCGTCGTTTGTCATGATTTTATCCTTGTTTGGTAAAATAAGTTTACAGTTATAAACTAAATTTTATCGCTTATCTTAACCGATTTTGATAAAAATTGCTATTTTAAGTCATTACAAATTATCAATCGCCTCTCTCAACTCACGCATTTTTGCCACGATATTTACTTTTGCCTGTTCAATTTTTTTACTGTCATTACCAACATCAGCAAAATGCCTAACCAGTTCACTACCCACAATTACCCCATCTGCAAATTTGGCAACCGCCTTTGCACTTGCACCGTCTTTTATCCCAAAACCCACACAAACAGGCAGATCGGTATCCGCCTTAATCGCTTGAACTTGGCTTGCCACTTCATCAGTATCCAACGCCTTTGAGCCTGTTACGCCCTTGACTGACACATAATAAATAAAGCCTGTACCGTGCTTTAATACCGCTTGACGGCGGTCTTTTTGGGTGGTGGGGGCAAGTAAAAAAATCTGATTGATATGCTTATCGCTAAGTTTTTTGGACAGCGTATCGTCCGTTTCATTGGACGGTAAGTCCACGAGTAGCAAGCCGTCCACGCCATTTTGCTCGCACAACGCCAGAAACTTATCATAACCAATAATCTCCACAGGGTTTAAATAGCCCATTAACAGAACTGGCGTTGTGGCGTTGGATTTTCTAAATTCGCCCACCATTTGCACGGCTTGGGTGGTACTTGTACCGCCCGCCAACGCCCGCTCGCCAGCCAATGAGATGACCTGCCCGTCCGCCATAGGGTCGGAAAATGGCAAGCCAACCTCAATAATGTCCGCCCCTGCCGATACTAGCTCGTGCATTAGCTCCACCGTGACGGTCGGATTTGGATCGCCTGCCATAATATAGGGGATTAGGGCTTTTTTGTTTTGCTGTTTTAAAGTTGTAAAAGTGGTTTCAATTCTGGTCATAATTTTTCCTATTATTCTTTAAAATAAAATTCATCGCCTGCATTTCTGGTTAGAAATTCTAAATAATTTCTGGTTGGATTGGTAGACCAAGCAGCAGTTATACACTGTCTATAACACTCTTGCCTAACTTCATAGCCAAATACATCTTCTATCTTGTTCAAAGATTTAGCACTTGGCTTAACTCGTTTCCAATAATAAAAAAATGGTCTTTCAACATCGTTTTTACCATATCTTTCGGTTGAAAATTTGGTATTTTCTAACAATGACACAATTTCATCATCATTTGCACCTTCAAGATTATTTTGAGTTCTTATGCGTGATAAATAATCAACCAATGCTAAAAAAAATGCCTCATTGGTATAATTTTCATCATTTTTTAATGATTCACAAATTTTTTTGTAAATATAATTCGGTATATATGTATTTATATAATTTAAATTTTCTCTACTAGTTTTAACACTAATACTCCAAGCACAATTATAATTTTCAAGCCCAATAATGATTGATTTTGAATTAGCAAAGAAAATACCTCTAACATTTAATCCTTTAAATTTATAATCAAATAAAAAGCTATTATTTGTTTTGTTTTCACAAAAATTGATTAGCTCATTTAGATTTTCGATATTCATTTCAAACCCTTATTACCTCAATATCAATCCATTTCAATCCCATCTACTGTCATCACCGTATGCAAATCTTTATCGCCGCGACCTGATAAATTGATGATGATGGATTTGTCCTTGCCGAGCGTTTTGGCAAGTTTTAGCCCATAGGCAACAGCGTGCGAGCTTTCTAGGGCAGGGATAATGCCTTCGGTTTTGGTCAAAATACGAAAGGCTTCTAACGCCTCATCATCGTCAATCACCACATACTGCACACGCCCCATATCCTTTAAAAAGCTGTGTTCAGGCCCGACCCCTGGGTAGTCAAGCCCCGCAGAAATGCTATGCGTTTCAATGACTTGCCCTTCATCGTCCGCCATAAGGTAGGTGCGATTGCCGTGCAACACGCCCACACGCCCTGCATTTAACGGAGCCGAATGCTTGCCCGTCTCAATGCCGTGTCCGCCTGCTTCCACGCCATACATCTGCACATCTTTATCGTTCAAAAACTCATAAAATAGCCCCATTGCATTTGAGCCACCGCCTACACACGCCACCAGTGCGTCAGGCAATTTGTCTTCAAATTCAAGGTGTTGCAAACGAGCCTCACGCCCAATAATCGCCTGAAAATCACGCACCAGCATCGGATACGGGTGCGGGCCTGCCACCGTGCCAATCACATAATAAGTGTCGTCCACATTGGTTACCCAGTCTCGCATCGCCTCATTCATCGCGTCTTTGAGCGTGCGAGAACCACTTGTTACAGGCACGACTGTCGCCCCCAAAAGTTTCATACGATAGACATTCATTTTTTGGCGTTCTACATCGTCCGCCCCCATATAGACCACACATTCTAGTCCAAGCCGTGCCGCAATCGTAGCGGTTGCCACGCCGTGTTGCCCTGCCCCTGTCTCAGCGATGATACGCCTTTTACCGACCAGTTTGGCCAAAAGTGCTTGCCCAATGGTGTTATTGACCTTGTGTGCGCCTGTGTGGTTTAAATCTTCTCGTTTAAGATAAATTTTTGCCCCGCCTGTCTTTGCTGTTAAGCGTTTGGCAAAATACAAAGGTGTGGGACGACCCACATAATTCACCAAATCGTCATTATATTCTTTCCAAAATTCTGGGTTATTTTTGACCGATAAATAAATGCGTTCTAGCTCTTCTAACGCACTCATCAAGGTTTCGGAAACAAAACGTCCGCCATGAATGTCAAAATGCCCTGTGGTATTAGGGAATTGGGTGTAGTCTGTCATAAGTTTTTGCCTTTTGAATTATTTGTTTAAGGGAATATGTGCTATATCAAATTTTTGACAAAGTTTATGTAACTTCTTGTCAAAAGTTAATAAATGAGAATGCTGAAATTTTGTTGTAGAATAAGCAATCACACCATCCGCAAAATCACCATTATTTTTCAAAAATTCCATTGAAAAATTAACCACTTCTTTATCAAAATCAATATGGGATTGTGTCAAAATTCCCTTTAATACTTTTACAATATAAGCATTAGGAAATTTTAGTTTCTTTTTCATAATCCAAACCATTTCACACAATGTCTGAATGGGTAGATATAACTGATAATTTGGATTGGTTAAATAAGATTTTGCAATAACAAACTGATTGTCATCATCTTTTAATAAATATCGCATTAAAACATTGGTGTCAATAATATAAATATCAGTCATGACATCATTGCTCTTTCACAAATGGCATCTGTAATGGCATTATCCATTTCTTCATCAGAAATATAGCCATTAGTATAAGGCGACAAAATTCCTGCCAAATCTTCAATGGAGTTAACCTCTGGTAAAGGTTGCAATTCATCTTGCACATTTGTTTTAACAGAGATAATCTCTTTTTTAGGGAAATTGGCAATCACAGCCAAAATGCTATCTACAATATGATTTTCTGCGGTTAAAGTCAAAGTCTTCATAAAAAATCCTATAAATCTTTAACCACCGTCAATCCTGCAAAGGTCTGAGCGGTTGGCATGACTTCTAGTCGGTTAATGTTAATATGTTTGGGCTGATTGATAAGCCATAATACCATATTACTAATGTCTTCGGGGCGAATAAATTCCACATTTTCATAAACCCTCCCCGCTTTCTCATCATCACCATGAAAACGTACGTTACTAAATTCTGTGCCGCCGCACAAACCAGGTTCTATGTTGGTAACTCGCACTTTTTTGCCAATCAAATCGGCTCGCAAATTTAGACTAAACTGCGTAACAAATGCCTTAGTCGCCCCATAGACATTCGCCCCAAAATACGGATAATTGCCTGCCGTTGATGAGATATTGATGACATAGCCGTCATTTTTGGCAACCATAAATGGCAAAATCTCGTGCGTAATATTAACAAGCCCAAGCGTATTGGTATTTATCATTGTTTGCCAATCGTTAATATCCGCTTTATCGGCAGATTCCAAACCCAATGCCAATCCTGCATTATTGATAAGCACATCAATATTTGCCAAAATGTCATTAGGCAAAGTTTGCAAAGCCATTTTTGTGACGGATATGTCGCCAATATCAAAGCACAGCGGAATAAAATTATCACCAAGCTCGTTTTTTAATTCATCAAGTTTATTTTGACGGCGACCTGTGCCAATAACGGTAAAGCCGTTTTTAATACAATCAATGGCAATTTGTTTGCCAAAACCTGATGTTACGCCTGTGATTAGAATGTTCATAGATTTTTCCTTTTCTAGGTTATTTATTCTAGATTACTTAATCATCTTGCAACAATTCCAAATTAATTTCATAATCTTGAATTGAATTATTACGATTTGATTGATTAGGCTCTCTGTCGATATTGTCATAACGCACCCTATCAACACTAATGCCTTTTGGTGTTCGCTTAGTTTGAAATATTACCCTATCCCAAATTCTTGGGTGCAAAGAACCTTTGGGAAATGCTGAAATATGCACAAAAACTTCTTTTTCAAACTCATCAGATTTTATAAAACCAAATCCTTTATCGCCATTCCAACGACTGATTACGCCTTTGCTCATATGTAATACTCCTAAAATAAGCCTTTGCGACCAAATTGATCTTCGCACGCATCGCCGTCCCTATCGCCGTCCATTTTGACATCTGGACAATGCTTTAAGAAATATTGAGCTTCTTCTTTTGAGGTCATTTGGCTACAATGCTGACGACCGTCACAAACATATGATTTTTTCGGCTTTGAAATTGTTTGGGCTGGTTTTTGAATTGGTGTACTTACAACTGTTTGAATGGGCGTAAATTCAGGTTCTGTACTTTTAATAAAATTCCCATAAACGAAATATCCAATACTGACCAATACAAATACACCAATAATTTTAGATAATGTACCACCACCATTCTCATCATCTTGGCGATAATTTTGGCGAATTGGTTTTTGTGGTTCATTTTTAAAATTAACCTTGTAGGCTTGCTTTCCTTTTGGCGTGTCTTTAACAAAAAATACAACTTCATCGCCAATATTTGGGCGTTTATATTTATTTTGAAAATCGGAAATATGCACAAAGATTTTTTTATCAAAATCATCAGATTTAATAAAACCAAAACCTTTTTCATCATTCCAAAATTGAATAATTCCTATACTCATTTTAAATTCTCAAATTATTGATAAATTGAAACATTCTCTCCCCGCACTTCACCCCCTTTTCTTTTTCAATCCCTCCACTCACATCAACGCCTTTAATTTTGCTCATTAAACTTTTATTACCCACAACATCGCCAATGTTATTAGAATTTAGTCCGCCTGCCAAATAAATGGGCAATGGCGAATTGTCAGGAATTTTATCCCAATCAAATCTTTGCCCTGTACCGCCAAAGGTTTTGTCGTTAAAAGTATCCAAAATCACCCCACTTGCCCCACAATCTGCCAATGCTTGGATTTGATTTAAAATACTGTCGCTATCATCACAAGGCTTAACACGAATGGCTTTTATCCAGCGTTTGCAAACACGCTGAGCCATTAGCCCACATTCACGAGCAGACTCATCGCCATGAAACTGCACCACATCAAACGGCACATAATGTGACAAGGCTACCAAATCCTGCTCTGGCATATTCACCACAAGAGCAACAATGCTCGTAAAAGCAGGGACAGATTTTGCTAAAGTCATCGCCTCATCAAAGCTGACGTGGCGTGGGCTTGGCGGATAAAACACCAAACCAATCGCATCTACACCAAGGCTTACCGCTTTTTTTATCTCATCGGCTCGGGTAAAGCCACAAAATTTTACACTTAAATTCGTCATCATTTTATCAATCTTGTTAAAAGTTTTATCCTAACACATTTTGACAAGAATATTTGCTTTTTTTCGTAAAATTGTTTGATTTGGTAAATTTTTGGCATAAAAAAACCACTTCCGTAGAAATGGTTTTTTCTTTTTTCAATATTGGTTAAAATTTATTATTAGACTTTTTAAAAAAAGTATTACATTTATGATATATCATAAATTATAAGGATTACTAGTAGGTATATTTTTCAATGAATTAATAGTCGTATTTGGTGCGAACGGAGGGACTTGAACCCTCACGCCGTGAAGCACTACCCCCTCAAGATAGCGTGTCTACCAATTCCACCACGTTCGCAAAAATTAGGCTTAATATTCTAACATATCCTATCAAAATAGCAAGCTAAATTTACAGCTTTCCTATTTTGCAGGAGCAGTCGGGGCAGGCAGTGTGGTTGTAGGCGTTGTCACACCACTGACATCTAACGTATGATTATCAATCGCTTGCTGTTTGGCAAACACCGCAAGAGTAATACTCGTAACAAAGAAAATCGCTGTCAACACCGCCGTACTTCTGGTCAAAAAATTCGCCGAACCTGAGGCCCCAAACACCGTCCCCGAGGTCCCTGCCCCAAACGAAGCCCCCGCATCAGCCCCTTTGCCGTGTTGGATTAAAATCAAGCCGATCATGGCAATCGCCACCACGATATGAAGTGTTAAAATTACGTTATACATAGTTCACTCAATCAAAATAAATAGGTCTATTGTACCTTATTTTTTGGCAAAAGCGGTAATAATTTCACAAAAGCTGTCCACCTTTAGCGATGCCCCACCCACCAACACCCCGTCCACCAATGGGATTTTTGCCAAATCATTGGCATTTTTATCATTCACGCTACCACCGTACAAAATCGGTGCAGGCATTTTAAACGTAGACAATAGTTCACTAATAAAATGATGCACGTTTGCAACTTCATCAAACGTCGGTGTCAAGCCTGTGCCAATTGCCCAAACAGGCTCATAAGCAACAATCAATTTTGGGAAACTCGGATTTTCTACTAACGAAATATTTTTGGCAAAACTTGCTAATAACGCTAATTGACGTTGCAAAACCGTTTCAGTTTCGCCATTATCGTATTCATCTTTGGTTTCACCAATGCAATAAATCACTGACAAGTTTGCGTTAAACGCATTTTGAATTTTAGCCGTTAAACTTTCATCTGTTTCACCATAATATTGACGGCGTTCCGAATGTCCGATAATAACCGATTTCACCCCCAATTCTTTGAGCATAGATGCAGAAATTTCACCTGTAAACGCCCCATTTTCGGCATGATTGGCACACACATTTTGGGCAGAAATGTGCATTGACAACGCATGATTATCAACAAAATCAATCACTTGGCTTAAATGCACCAAACTTGGGGCAATTACCACATGGCTATTATCCGCTATGATTTCTTGTCGTTGCAAATTTTGAGCCAGACCTTGCATTAAATCAGTAACTTGTGCCGATGACACAGGGTTCATTTTCCAGTTTGCCACGACCCACGTTTGTTTAGCATGATTAGATTGGTTCATACATCACCCAAATTATACTATTCGTTATATTGTTAATGACAATGTTATGATTGATTTTATGGTAAAAAAACGCTTTATTATAGCATATTTTGGCAAAAACACGCTAAAAACTTTCGCAAAAATTTTGTTAAATGCAATATTTAGACGCAATAAAAAATCCTTTAACAACCACGCTGAATAGGCTATTAAAGGATTTTTAGAATATGGGGTGAATGACGGGACTTGAACCCGCGACAACTGGAATCACAATCCAGGGCTCTACCAACTGAGCTACATCCACCATAATATGTGTTGACACGCAAATGGCGCGCCTGACAGGATTCGAACCTGTGACCACCTGCTTAGAAGGCAGATGCTCTATCCAACTGAGCTACAGGCGCTCTAGTGGTGCAAATTTTAGCAATAAAAAAAGCCTTTTTCATTTAAGGCTTCTATTTATTTAATTTATTAAAATGAATTAAATAAATGGTCGGGGCGACAGGATTCGAACCTACGACCCCCTGGTCCCAAACCAGGTGCTCTACCAAGCTGAGCTACGCCCCGAATTTTTATAGGATGTTTTATTCAACATCGTTGCTTAAGTGGTGCGTATTTTATAGTAGCCCCACCTTGTTGTCAACACTTTTTTTTATTTTTTTCATTTTTTTATCGGTTAAAAATTTGGACTTTATATTTTTGCATTGATAAACAATCACTTATGCAATTTATACACAGGATTTAAATTTTTTGCATACAGGCTTGATAACGGCGGTTAACATTGTCGGCGTACCACTTGGTGTTGTAGTCTTTGCTGAGTTTTGCCCCAGAAATGACGACTTGGGGCATCATTTCACCAATTGGGTCTTTGTCTGTTTTCATTTTATATAAGCTAGCAATGGTGCGATAAGTTTCGGTATCGGCAAATTTTCGTGATTTTTCTTTGCTTAAGTCATTGCGAATTTGGCGTGGCGTTAGTTTTAAAAAACCTTGATTTGCCATACTTTGTAAGGCTTTTTCACTTTGGCTAGGCATATCGCTGATAGTTGTGCCACTTTTATAAATCAGCAAATCACCGTCAAAATCAATGTTTTGCTTGCTTAATTCAGCGAGCATTTTTTGAAAGCCAGCATTACGACTAGAGTACATGCCTGAATTGTAATCGGCAAAACGATAAATCGGATTTTGATAGTCGGTTTGGTATCGCATTAGGCGGTGAATGCCGTAATATAACCCGCCATATTGACTGTACAAATCTTGGCGTAATGTTTGATTGTCGCCGTCATTTCGGCGGTTATCACGGGCATAATTGATATGCACCTGCATACTGCCAAGCGTGGTAATCGGGTCAAGCTTTTCGGCGATATCTTTGCCTACGAGTTTGGTGAGTTGGGTAATTTTGTTGGCATAATATTTTTCGCTAAAATATTGAAACATTTGATAATAAATTTTATCTAACTGTTGTTCAGTTTTTACCGCCAAAATTTGTTTTTCAAAACTATTTTGCACGCTCGGTTGTTCTTTTAACATTTTTCTAAAAAATGGGGCAATGTTTTTGCCAAGTTTTTCGTCTAATTTTTCGTTGAGTGCGTTTAAACTAGTTTTGCCTAAGTTTTTGACAGGTGGGTCGGCTTGAAAGTTAGACTCTTGGTCAATCACCGCAATCACAGAGCAGATATTATTAGCATTGCGTTCAATATCTAAGGTGTTAAAAATTGCATAAATATCATTTGCCCACGCTTGTTTGTCTTGGTGACGGTTTGGCATAAATTTAGCAATTTGTTCGGCGGTGTAGGTAGGTGTTGGCGTTTCGGCTTGAATTAGACCTTTGATTTTGTCGCAACCTGTCAACAAAAAACACGGTATAGTTAACGTTAAAAAATAGTGGTTTTTTTTAACAAAAAATAGTGGTAATTTCATAAAAATAACCTATACTAAGGGCATCTTGTTGCTAGTAAAAAGGTTGTCATTGACAAAACTTAAATTGACAGTTCTCTTGTTCATTATAGTGGAAAAATGTTAATTAATCGTTGCAATATTGTTGTATTTACAACCTTAAACGTTGTTTAAAAATTGATAAAAACAATAACTTTGGCATAAAAAGTTGGAGTAAAAGATGGTAAAAATTCGTGAAAGTTTGCCGTTGTTAGACGGTTCAGATGCCAACCATGATAGTGCAAGTATGCTAGCAAGTATTACCGCACAACACCATTTTAGTCATACGGATTTGCCGATTATTTCGGACTCAGCGAGTAAAATCATTGATGAGCATACAATAGACACGGACGCATGGTTAAAATCCATGGCAAAACGTGCCAATCAACCGAGCCTACCAAAGCTCATCAAAGCCTGCGAACTACTCAAGACTCAAGATTTATCTACACCTTCAAAGCGTTCCAATGCCTTTTTGACAGGGGTTGGTATGGCGGATATTTTGGCATATTTGTATCAAGATGAAGATGCGTTAGTGTCAGCAATGCTGTACCGTGCGGTGCGAAAAGACGTGTTGAGCGAAAGACAAATCCGAGCAGAATTTGGTAATGAAGTGGCAGATTTGGTACAAGAAACGCTAAAAATGGGACGTTTGTCGGATTTGATTGAAAATAATAAACGCTTAGAAGACCATTTTAATAATAACCAAAAAGACCGTTTAGCAGGGATTTACAATATGCTAATTTCGGTTACTAATGACGTGCGTGTGGTGCTGATAAAACTAGCAGAGCGTACATTTGCGATGCGTGAATTATCCTTTGCCACGCCTGAACGTCAACAGCGTGTGGCTCGTGAGGTTATGACAATTTATGCACCGCTTGCCCATCGGTTGGGTATTGCTCAATTAAAATGGGAGTTAGAAGATTTATCCTTTCGTTATCTTGCCCCTGACCGTTATAAAGAAATTGCCAAATTGCTTAATGAAAAACGCAGTGAGCGAGAAAGCTATATTCAAAATGTGTCCGCTCAATTACAACAAGCCTTAGCAGAACATGGCATTCAAGGTGAAATTTCTGGACGTGTAAAACATATTTACTCTATTTATCGTAAAATGAAGCTCAAATCGTTGTCATTTGACCAGTTATATGATATTCGTGCATTGCGAGTATTGGTGAATACAACGGCAGAATGTTATCACGTCATGGGCTTGGTACATGGGCTATGGCGACACATTCCTGAACAGTTTGATGATTATATTACCAATCCAAAACCGAACGGCTATCGTTCACTACACACAGCGGTGATTGCACAAAATAAGTCCTTAGAAGTGCAAATTCGTACCTTTGGTATGCACTATGAAGCCGAGCTTGGCGTGTGTTCGCACGTCAGTTATAAAGAAGGGACAAAAAACAAACAAGATGATTATTTAACCAAAAAAATCAGCTCATTACGCCAAATTCTATTAAATCAAGATACAAAAGACGTTACTCAACCAAATGACATTAACAAAACCGAACCGATAAAATCTATCCAAACTCAATCCGTTCAAGATGAAGATGCGGATTTGGATTTTAGTGAGTTTGAACGGATTTATGTATTTAGTAAGGATGGCGATATCATTGAGTTACCAAAAGGTTCAACCGTACTGGATTTTGCCTATTATGTGCATACCCAAGTTGGCAACCGTGCTCAAGCCGCTCGTGTTAATCAACGCTATGTGCCACTCACCTATCAACCCAAAACAGGCGAACAAGTAGAAATCATCACCAAACAATCACGAGAGCCAAACCGTGATTGGCTGGTGGCATCACTCGGTTACATCAATACCGCACGAGCAAGGGCAAAATTACGCCAATGGTTTAACAAACAAGACCGTGATAAAAACATTGAAACAGGTAAACACATTCTTAACAAAGAATTATCACGCTTATCCGTGCATCCAAACAGCATTGATTTACATGATTATGTGAAATTTTTTAACGCACGCAACGCTGATGATATTTTAGTTGGCTTGGTCAATGGTAATGTGGAACTACCCGATTTAACCGCCCAAATCAGCCGTCATCTTGACCTTGAACCTGATGTGGTAGAAGCTGAGCTTGTACCTAGTATACACCCAAAAGCCACAGGCAAACTGGACGCTTATAAAATTGAAGTAGACGGTTTGGACAATATTGATATCAAACTAGCAGGTTGCTGTAGCCCTGTGCAAGGTGAGCTAATTGCAGGATTTATCACTCAGTCGCACGGCGTGAGCATTCATCACGTGGACTGCCCAGAATATGAACGCCTTATCCACAAAGAACCAGAACGGGCAATTAGTGCCGTTTGGTATGGCAATAAAGGCAAATCACAACTGGTACAAATCTACCTTGAAGCCTATGACAGACGAGGTTTATTGCGAGATTTAACCTATATCATGGACCAAGAAAATGCCAACATTCGCCGAGTGGATACCCTAAGCGACGTGGAAGATATTGCAAGACTCAACTTTAGTATCGAAGTAACAGGGCTTGGGCAATTATCCAAGCTTTTGGCAAAACTAGAACAACAACACGGCATTATTTTAGCCAGACGGGTCATTACCAATTCCCCAAAAAATGCCTAACCTAGCAAATCCATTGGTGTTAAAAAAGTTCAGAAAAAAGGATAACGCAAACAATGCCAGAATTACCCGAAGTACAGACCACTGCCACGAGTTTAACGCCCTTAATTGGACAAAAAGTTGCCAATATTCGCATTTTTCAACCCAAACTACGTTGGCAAGTGCCTGACGATTTGGCAACGTTACTAAGTTTTGAATTAAACCATGTTGAAAGACGTGCAAAATATTTAATTTTAACCTTTGTTAAAAAAAGCATTGAAAAAAAATTAATTATTCATCTAGGCATGTCAGGTAGTTTACAACAACATCCCCATGATTTTGCCGTGCGAAAACACGACCATTTAATCATTGATTTTATTGATGATTTTGCAAAAACTACCCAGTTGCATTATCATGACCCACGTCGTTTTGGTGCGGTGCTATGGTATGACATGTTTGCCGATAAATTGCTTCATCACTTGGGCGTTGAACCGCTCAGTGATGATTTTACCACCGTTTATCTATACAACCTCATTCATCAACGCAAGCAACCGATTAGCCGACCGATTAAAGCGGTGATTATGGAACAAACGATTGTGGTTGGTGTTGGCAATATTTATGCGACAGAAAGCTTGTTTTTGTCCAAAATTCATCCATTGACGCCTGCCCATTTGTTAAACTATCAACAATTATCAGATTTGGTAAAACATATTCGCCAAATTTTACAAACAGCAATTAAAAAAGGTGGCTCAACGCTCAAAGATTTTACCGTGGGTGCAGGCAAAACAGGTTATTTTCAACAAACTTTAAACGTGTATGGACATAAAGGCGAGCCTTGTCCGATTTGTCAAACGCCGATTGACAATGTAAAAATTGCCCAACGAGCCAGCACGTTTTGTCCAAACTGCCAACCTTTGCCGACTAATTTAATCAGTTAACCTCGTGTATTTTGCCAACATACAACAAAATTTAACCGTTAATCCGAAAAAAATGCTAAAAATGTAGAATTTTACTTGCTAAATTGCGTAAAAATTGGTGTAATGTAGCTTTAAATTTTAATTCATTCATTGGCTAACCTATTTTTATCGGTTTTTGTCCAAGTTTTAGGAGTTTGTTATGAAAACATTGCGTAAATTGGCGATGGTTGGTGCGTTAAGCGTGGCGTGTGTGAGCCCAAGTTTTGCAGCGACTGAGATTGACGAGGATAACTTTGGTCCAACTTATGGCTCAATGGTTGCCGATACCGTTGGTGGCAAACCTTTACAGTTAGCCACGGTTGTTGGTGGTACTGCCGCTTTTGTAGCCAGCTTGCCTTTTACCTTTTTTACAGGTGATGTTGCCAATTCTAAACGTGTGTTAATTGATGAGCCTATCCAAGCCTTAGACCGTTGCCTAGGTTGCACGCCAGCCCAAGATGCCTACTACAAATCACAACAAGTGCATAACAACCAAGTTCGCCTTGTGGTGGATGGTCCATCAGAGATTTATATCAACACCGACCAAAATGTGGTGGTAAGCCAACCTTAATTTAATTTGATAAAAATTATGGCAAAAGTGTTTTAAAAAAGACCTTACTATAGGTCTTTTTTATTTAACAATCTTGTAAGAAAATCAAAATGGCACATCGCTTTCCCAGTTGAGCCAAACACCAGAATTTGGGTGTTTTAGGCGTAATTTGTGAGCGTGCAGACAAAGCCTTGGCGATAACGCCAACGCTACGCCGTCTGCATAAATTGGGTCGCCCAACATGACATGACCCAAATGTACCATATGCACGCGTAATTGATGACTGCGTCCTGTGATGGGATGCAACGCCACGCGAGTAATCGGCACATCTTGACGCAGTTCGTGGTGCAGGCTTTCAAATTTAGTCAAGGCGTGTTTATGCCAATTCATATCCACAATATGACGTGGCTTAGTACTTGGCTCGTAGCGGACGGGCACGCTGACTTCGCCCGACTGTGGCAACGTGCCAAATACCAAGGCTTGGTATTCTTTTTGTGGCAATCGGTCGATAAATTGTTTGCAAATATGGCTCTGTGCTTCGGCATTTTTGGCAAAAATAATCAGCCCTGACGTGTCCATATCTAGCCGATGAATGAGCTTTAAATTTGGCTCAACTTTTAACAAACGTGATTGTAAACTGACCTTTAATTCACGTCCGTCCACGCTGAGCAAGCCATGCGGTTTGTCCACCACCCAAATATCATCATCTTGATAAACCGTGATTTTTTTAGCAAAATCTTCAAAAAAACTCGGTAAAAGTTGGGTTTCTGCGTGGTTTTTTTTGGCAATTTTTTCAGCAGTTAACATGAATTTTCCTATAAATCCAATGAATTGGATACAATCAATCGGCTATTTTAACACAATCGTGCGATTATTTTGTTAAAATAATCCAATTTGTTGCTAATTTAAGTTTTTATCATGCACCCAATGTTACACACCATTTGGCAAAGTTATCGTCAGTATATTCCGCCACATCAGCCGATTTATATCGCTTGCAGTGGCGGTCGTGATTCTATGTGCTTGCTCTACGCCTGTCATTTGCTAAAATTACCCATTCATGCCATTCATATTAACCACCAATTACAAGCGGTCAATGAAGATTGGCAAATAATAGTAGAGAATTTTTGTCAATCACAACAAATCCTTTGTCAAAGCCAACGCTTAACATGGCAAAATCCTAAGCTTGTCAATGAGCAACAAGCGAGAACCGCTCGTTATCAAGCCTTTTGTGAACTCACCGAAACCAATGCGATTATCGCCACCGCCCACCACGCCCAAGACCAAGCCGAAACGGTGTTATCAAACTTTTGTCAAGGAACAGGCATTACAGGGCTATCAGGAATGTCGGCATTTAGCACGCAACACGCCTTTGCTAAACCGCTTAGACTGTGGCGACCGCTGTTGTCGGTGAGCCGTGATGTGATTAATGAATTTGTCAAGTTGCACCAAATTCCCTATGTAGATGACCCAACAAATATTTATCAGTCTGAGCAAAATAATAATCAACGTACTTGGCTACGCCATCAAGTTTTTCCTGTGTTAAATCAACGCTTTAACCAAGTTAGTCAAAATATCGCTCGGACTTGTCAAAACTTGGCAGAAAGTGAACAAATTTTACAAGAAATTTATCAACAAGATTTGTCTTTTTGTCAATCTTTTAGTTGGACAAGTCAGCAACAATGCTTAAATATTGAAAAATTACAAAAACTTAGCCAACCTCGTATTTTTCAACTATTACATTATTGGGTAAAAGCAGAAAAAGCATTTGCCCCAAATCGGCAAATTATTGAGCAAATATACCAACTTATTTTAACAAAAAATAGCGACCAACAAACGATTATCGCATGGCAAGGCGTACAAATTCGGCGTTATCAACACACTTTGTATCGGTTAAATACAGATTATGTGACGGCTTTGGCAACAAAACAGCCGTTATTTTGGCAAGCGATGAACCCAGATAATGCGTATCAATCCAGAACCATTGTCGCAGGTGAAAGCTTTCAGCGTTTGGGTAAACCGCATCACGAAAGTTTTAAAAAAATTTGTCAAGCATTAAAAATTCCTGCGTGGGAGCGAGTTTTTGCATCAGTTTTACAAAAAAATGGACAGGATTTTGCCCTATGTTTTGCCGATAGATGTGTTTTTTTAACAAATTTTTAATGTTTCTGCATGGTAAATTTGGTTTTTATTATGTTAAAATAAGTAAGATTGTAATTTTATCGTGCTATTTTGGATTTTATCCAAATAGCGTTGTTTTTTTGTGGATTTACGCTAAACTGTTAAGATAGTTACCTTAGCAAAATTTTAAGTGGAAAATTTATGTCTGCATTTCCAAATTTTGGTGGCATTGCGTTACGATTAGTTCAAGAGAACATCGTAAGCGAATCTGCCATGCAAAAAGCGATTACTGAGTCGCAACAAGAAAAGAAAAATCTGATTGCCTATTTGGTCGATTCCAAAGTAGCGAGTGCTGACCGTGTGGCTTTGCTGATAGCCCGTGAGTTTGGCGATCCGCTGATAGATTTGGATGCCTTAAATCCTGATTATATTCCTAAAGATGCGGTTGAAGAAAAAATCATCCGTGAATTTGATATTTTGCCAGTTTTTCAGCGTGGCAATCGTCTGTTTGTGGCGATGAGCGACCCAACCCGTGTGGATGCCTTAGATGCGTTAAAATTTAGCACACGACTCATGGTGGAAACTGTCGTTGCTGAACATAGTAAAATCAAATCCATGATTGAAAAGATGTTTTCAGCATCAACTTTGGATAGTTTTGGCGATTTTGATGCTGATTTTGGTGATGAAGATAAACCTGATGATGGTGGTGGTGAAACCACACTAGATACGACAGATGATGCTCCTGTGGTAAAATTTGTCAATAGTATGCTGATTAAAGCCATTAGTATGGGGGCATCGGACTTACACTTTGAACCTTATGAAAAGGTGTATCGGGTACGTTTTCGTGTCGATGGCGTGTTACAAAAAATTGCCAATCCACCGATGCAGTTAGCCAGTAAAATCGCTGCCCGTCTAAAAGTGATTTCCCAAATGGATATTTCTGAACGCCGTATTCCGCAAGATGGTCGTATTAAGCTAAAAGTCTCCAAAGAACGGGCAATTGACTTTCGTGTGAACTCGTGTCCCACCCTATTTGGTGAAAAATTGGTTCTGCGTATCTTGGACCCATCATCGGCAATGCTGGGCATTGATGCGTTAGGCTATGAACCTGACCAGAAAAAATTATTTATGGAAGCCCTTGATAAACCGCAAGGGATGTTGTTAATTACTGGTCCAACAGGTTCTGGTAAAACCGTTTCGCTATATACAGGTTTAAACATTTTAAATACGGTGGAAACCAATATTTCTACCGCCGAAGACCCTGTTGAGATTAACCTTGAAGGGATTAACCAAGTCAACGTAAATAATAAAGTGGGTTTGACATTTGCCAGTGCGTTGAAAGCCTTCTTGCGTCAAGACCCTGACATCGTCATGGTGGGTGAGATTCGTGACCTTGAAACCGCCGAAATTGCGATTAAAGCCGCTCAAACAGGTCACATGGTATTATCAACATTGCATACCAACTCTGCCCCTGAAACCTTAACACGTTTAAGAAATATGGGCGTGGCATCGTTTAACATTGCCACTTCCGTCAACTTGGTCATCGCACAGCGTTTGGCACGTCGCTTGTGTAAAGTGTGTAAAAAACCAACGGAAGCCCCACGTCAAAGTTTATTAGAAATGGGCTTTACCGAAGAAGATTTGGATAATCCTGAAAATGTGATTTATGAACCAGTCGGTTGTTCTGAATGCCGTGAAGGCTACAAAGGGCGTGTCGGTGTCTATGAAGTGTTAAAAATCACACCAGAAATTTCACGGATTATTATGGAAGACGGTAATGCCATTCAAATCAAAGATATTGCCTTGACCCAAGGTTTCCGTGATTTACGACGTTCAGGTATTATGAAAGTCTTGCAAGGCTTAACCAGCGTGCAAGAGATGTACCGTGTCACAAGTGAATAACAAAACATTTTTTATTAGCCAATAACAACAAAAATAGGTATCAACTACCGCCAATCATTGAGGATAACCGTATGGCAAAAGTCCAAACCGAACAATTACAGGATTTTATCTATGAAGGCACGAATAGACGTGGCGAAAAGGTAAAAGGTGAGGCAACTAGCCGTAATATTGACCTAGCACGTGCCCAACTGCGTAAACAGGGCATTCAAGTTAAAAGTATCAAGAAGAAAGCCAAACCCTTGTTTAAAGGGGGTAAAGCGATTAAAGCGATTGATATTGCCATCTTTGTGCGTCAATTAGCCACCATGATGAAAGCGGGTGTGCCATTAACCCAATCTTTTGAGATTGTCGCCGATGCTTTAGAAAACCCTAATATGAAAGAATTGGTATTAAAAATTAAAGCGGATATTGAAGCTGGTAGTAATTTCGCCTCTGCTTTACGTAAACATCCACGTTATTTTGATGATTTGTTTTGTTCGTTGGTGGAAGCGGGTGAACAATCAGGTGCGTTAGAGACCATGCTTGAGCGGGTTGCGACCTATAAAGAAAAAAGTGAATTACTAAAAGCGAAAATTAAAAAAGCCATGAAATATCCTATTGCGGTTATTGCTGTTGCATTTATTGTAACAACAATCTTATTAGTTAAAGTTGTGCCTGTTTTTGCTGATGTTTTTAAATCTTTTGGTGCAGAATTGCCCGCTTTTACCCAAATGGTGGTTAATATGTCAGAATGGATGAAAAAATGGTGGTGGATAGTATTATTTACTATTGCTGGACTAACTATCAGTTTTTCTGAAGCAAAAAAGCGTAGTAAAGCCTTTCGGGATTTTCTAGACCGTTTGGCACTTAAAATGCCTATTTTTGGTAATATTGTGTATCAGGCAATTATTGCAAGATTCTCTCGTACCTTATCAACAACCTTTGCTGCAGGTGTACCGCTGATTGATGCTCTAGACTCTACAGCAGGTGCCACTAACAATGTGGTTTATTATAATGCAACCCAACAAATTAAAGAGAATGTCGCCACAGGGCAACAAATGCAATTTGCCATGCGTTCTACCAATCTATTCCCCAGTATGGCGATTCAGATGGTCGGGATTGGCGAAGAAGCAGGTAGTCTTGAAGAAATGCTCGATAAAGTTGCCACCTATTATGAAAATGAAGTGGATAATGCTGTCGATGGTTTAACTAGCCTTATGGAACCGATGATTATGGCATTTTTGGGGATTGTTATTGGTGGCTTGGTGGTTGCGATGTATTTACCAATTTTCCAAATGGGTTCTGTTATTTAATGAATACGTTTTTTTTTATACAATTATTACAACAATCACCGCTTACAGCGATGATTGTTTTTGCTATTTTAGGCCTATGTGTTGGCAGTTTTTTAAATGTGGTCATTCACCGTACTCCGCTCATGCTTGAACAGCAATGGACAACTGAATGCCAATATTTATTACACCCAAATGATAATGTTGAACCACCCATTCCCATCACCTTAAGTTTTCCACCTTCTCGCTGCCCAAAATGTAATCATCAAATCCGCTGGTATGAAAATGTTCCTGTGCTTAGTTGGCTATTTTTACAAGGTAAATGCAGTGGCTGTAAAAACCCTATTAGCTTTCGCTATCCTTTTGTGGAGATTATTACCGCGATTTTATCGGTTTTGGTGATTGTACAATTTGGTGTGACTTGGCAAGGGGCTAGTGGTTTAGTTTTAACTTGGGTTTTAATTGCTTTAACAGGCATTGACTTTGACACCCAGCTATTGCCTGATAGACTGACTTTGCCTTTGGCAGGACTTGGTTTATTTGTCAATGCTTTTGCTATTTTTACCAGCCCAAGCCAAGCAATTTTTGGCTATGTGATTGGCTTTTTATGCCTTTGGATTGTTTACAAGCTATTTTTATTAGTAACAAAAAAACATGGTATGGGCTATGGTGATTTTAAATTATTAGCCGCCCTTGGAGCATGGCTTGGTCCAAGCCTACTACCATTAATTGTCTTTTTATCCGCGATGATTGGCTCAATCGTTGGCGTGATTTTGATGAAACGTGCAGGTGAAAGCAAACCGTTCGCCTTTGGGCCGTACATCGCCATGGCAGGTATGGTTGCGTTGTTATACGGTCAGCCAATTTTAACCTGGTATTTAGGCAGTATGGCAGGTTAAAATGTTGGTAATTGGGTTAACAGGTGGTATTGGTAGTGGCAAAACCCAAGCAAGTGACTGGTTTGCCACACAGAATATCGGCATTATTGATGCTGATATTTTAGCCCGCCAAGTGGTTGAAAAAGACAGCCCTGCCCTACAACAAATTATCAATACCTTTGGTGAGTGGCTCATTCAAACCGATGGCTCACTCAACCGAAAAGCCTTACGTAACTACATTTTTACGTATCCAGACGCTCTAACCACGTTACAAAACATTACCCACCCTGCTATCCGTGAGTTAGCAAAACAACAAATCACCCAAGTCACCACCGCTTATTGTATTTTGGTAGTGCCTTTGTTATTAGAAGGTGGTGAAAATGGTTTAAAAAGCCTTTGCCAACGGGTTTTGGTGATTGATACGGACGAAAATAATCAAATCCAACGAGCCAGCCAACGTGATGGGCAAACGATTGAACAAATCCAAGCTATCATGAATCATCAACTCTCACGTGAACAACGCTTACAACAAGCCGATGACGTGGTGGTAAATAATGGCACAGTTGCCGAACTATACACACAACTTGCTGTATTGCATCAGCATTACTTAAGCTTAGCAACCCAAGATTAACTTCAATATTTTTAAATTTTCAGCTGACCCATATTCACATCAAACGGCACGATAAAAAAGCGAATTTGCTGATTTTTGACAAAAAATTCTTCCACCTGTCGTCCAGGCTCTACCGTTGGGAAAACAAGCCACGCTTCCTCTGCCCCAACCTGCTCAGCATATACGATGATTTGATACAAATCTGTCATAGCGATTTGCTCAAAATTTACCACATTTTTCCATTTGGCATCTATCACCACGGTTTTTTTGGCAGATTTTATGACAAAATCTGGACGGATGTTTTTTAACGATTTTTGTTCATTATCAAAAACAAAGTCTTGATTTTGTTGATAAAGAATTTCAAAATCTTTATCGGTTTTAGCAAAAACTTGCGGTAATTTTACCGATAACCACAACTCAAACAACGCATTCATATCCCACATCAACGCCCATTGGTTTTGATTTGGTGAGTTATTGGAAAAATTTTGTTGATAAATTTTTGCTTGCCAAATCCATAAACAAAAATTAATTAATTTTTCATTGATTTGGCGTTGCATTGGATTTAATAAAGCTAATTCTTGAGCGATTTTTGCTTGAAAACTGGCTTGAAATAAGTTTGCCAAGTTGGAAATTTTTGCTAAATTTTGCCAATTTTGCATCGTAACCAGTTGATTTAATTGTAAAAAAATTGCCGTGCTTTTTACCAATCGATTGCAACCCGTATCTTGGACGAATTGTTCAATTTGGTTAAAAAACTTGTGATGTTGCGGATGATTATATTGGAGCTGTTGTTTTAATAGCAATTTTCCTTGTAAAAATGGTTGATTTTCATCAAACCGTTGGTACTGTTGATTAGTTTGGTACGTCAAAAAAAGTTGGTAAAAATGTTGTTGTAAAATATTTAAAAAATTAAAATTTTGTTGATTTTTTAACAGTAAATTTGGGTTAGCTTGGGTCAGATTGGGTAAAACTTTGGGATTGACATAAGTTTGTGATTGTAAAATATCAAGAAACATTAAATTTAGATATTTTTCAGTATCTGCTAAATTTTCATGATGAATTTTGGGTAAAATTTGCAGTTGCTGACCGCTTGGCAAGCCTATCATAGCAAGGTAATGTTTGGCCTTGATTTGCCATTTTCCGTTTTTTCGCACCACGTTAAAAATCGGCAGATCTTGCTCAACTTGTTCCATTAGCCAAGTAAAATCACTTGCCACCGCAAAATCTTGCTCGGTTAAACAGCCATGTTCAAAGGTGGTTATCATCATGAATTAAATGCTTTGATAAAACGCAATATTGAACAAAACATCTGCCTGTATCTCAAAATCTTGATTGGCTGAAAACATTGAATTATACGGTAAACCATTAGAATTGCTTAGGCTATTTTGTGAAATTTTTATCAAATCCTGTCCAAAAATCTGCTGTAGCATCGCCCCATTATGTTGACAACTTTCTGACACTTGTGGCAAGATAGATGTGATAAATCTATCGGCAAGTGTTGCTAAGTCGTTTACATTTAATAAAAAACTGTGTCCCAGACGGCTATTTTTTCCTAAAGTTTGGCTAATTTTTTGGTTTAAATTATTTAACAAAACTGGCAAGTCTATCGACTGATTTTCCACCAAAATTTTGTCTAAAATTTTGCAATTTGGTTCACATTCCATAAAGTAAAAACGTCGCCGAAATGCCATATCCAAAGGGGCTAACGAATGGTCTTGCGTGTTCATAGTCGCAAAAATATCCACGTTGCTCGGCACGCTAAACGCCTGATGTGAATATGCCAAATTCACCACCAATTCATCACGCTGACCTGCTCGCTTGCTCGGCTCAATCATCGACATCAACTCGCCAAACACTCGGCTGACATTGGCTCGGTTAATTTCATCTATTAATATGGCAAACCGCTGATTTGGGTTGTCTTTTGCCCTTTCGCACAACTGCAAAAACGCCCCTTTTGCCACGGCATAGCTCATCTGCCCATTGTCATTGACAGGGCGAATACCTTCCACAAACTCATTGTAACTATAATCCTGATGAAAACTAACAAAAGTGTAGTTTTTCTGCACAATTTGCCGTTGCTGACGGATAGCGTGTTGATAATCGTCCAGTTTTCCTTGCAAATCGTTTAACAAAGGCAAACTTTCATCAAGTAAAAACCAATGACTACCTGCATCTTTGTCAAAAAAGGCTTGGCTGGCTCGGTTTTTTTGTTTAACCGTTTTAGAATGTGGGTTACTAAACTTTTGTAAAGCTCCCCAAGCAGTTTGCTCTAGGGCATCTTTTCTTTGCAAAAGATTTATTTTAGCCATAAAAAATACATGGCTAACAATTTCATTGACTTTTAATAATTCTTTCTGTTGTTGTTTTTGTTGCAAAAAAATTAAACAAATGACTTCCTGCCATTTTAATGGCTCAACTAACCGATTTAACAAAATTTGCTTATCCATCGGTTCAATCGTCTGAGTATAGTGTTGTTTGGCAAGTTGTTGTAATAAATAGGTTTTTCCTGTACCTGCGACGCCTGTCAAAATCAGATTAACAGGCGTATCGGTTGGATTTTTGGGTAAATTTAGCTGGCTTAACAAATCTTTCATGTTTTACTGATTTTCACCCATTATCGTCATACCTGCCGATTTTGCCCCACGAGTACCACCTATTAAATGTACGATTTCACGACTTGGGTCAAGTTCATTTAACAAGGCAACCGCCTTGCTTGCCTTTGTACCACCACCGCATAGCACATAAATTGTACCGTCTGTATTTGCTAAAAGTTCGGTGTTTAACGTGTCCAACGGTTGATTTTTGGCGTGTTCAATATGCCCTTCTTGGTAAGATTTGGCATCTCGCACGTCCCAAATAATATCGGTAGGTTTTGGTATAAAGTCGCTAATATGAAGCTCGGTTATCATGATGTTTCCTTAACAATTTTTAGCAAAAAAGCTTTAATCCACTTTACGTGAGCGGTGAACTCGGCGGGCTTTGAGTGGTTTTTTCTCTAGGCGTTCTTTTCGGCGTTTTGCCCCTGTATTTAGCCCTGCTACGTGGCGTGGGCGTAGATTGACAAGGTTGGCAAGATTATCAATTTCACTGCGGTCAAGTTCCATATAGCGACCTGTGCGTAATTCTCTTGGTAAGCTGACCGTGCCGTAACGGGTTCGTAATAGTCGGCTGACCTTTAGTCCTTGGCTTTCAAATAGGCGACGTACTTCACGGTTACGCCCTTCTTTAAGTTTGACTTGATACCAACGGTTAATGCCTTCACCGCCTTTTTCCACAATGTCGTCAAACTTTGCCAAACCATCATCAAGCTCTACGCCTTTGGTGAGATTTTGCAGGATTTCTGGTGTCACCTCCCCCATGACACGCACCGCATATTCACGTTCCACTTCGTTGGATGGGTGCATCAATCGGTGTGCTAACTCACCGTCATTGGTAAACAAAAGTAAGCCAGTTGAATTAATATCCAAACGCCCGACCATCACCCAACGGTCATGGCTCAGTGGTGGCAAGCGTTCAAATACGGTAGGACGACCTTCTGGGTCATGTGATGAGCAGATTTCCCCTTCGGGTTTATAATACATTAGGATACGGCGACGTTTTTCGTTTTCCGCCGTGTAGCGTAGTTGCCGACCGTCCACACGGATTTCGTCCCCCTGTCCAACTCGGTCGCCGATTTTGGCAACTTGACCATTGACGCTCACTCGCCCTTCTTGGATAACGATTTCCATTTGGCGACGAGAGCCTAACCCTAAACGTGCAAGGGCTTTTTGCAATTTTTCATCTTTCATGGGGATAATTCCTGTGTAACATTTCACAATGTGATTAAAACGCGTATTATACGCTAATTTGGCAAAAATTTGGGATTATTTTTTGGGAAAAATCTTTTCACTCATTTCGGTAAAATCATCGTGTAAATTTTGGATTAACGCCAATCTATCGGCAACAGGCAAACCCGTATCCAAAATAGCCAACATTTGTTCTAAAATATCAATCATTTTGTCAAATTCTCCCATTAACATCTTTTCAAAATTTCCACGTTCCACCTCTGAGATTAGCGTATTTTTTTGCATCAAAGTAGGTAGTTGATAATTTAACAAATTGGCTAAAGCTTCCAACCGCAAATCGGTGTGAATATGGATTTTTTTTAAATCATATCCTAGGTTTTCACTAACGGCTAATTGCGTAATACTCGCAAAATAAAATAATTCGCCGATTTTTTCCACAAATTTTCTGGAAAATTTTTGATGAATATCATGCACATATGGCCGTAAATATTGCAAACCACTATAATAATCACTACTTGGTTCTGTGTGATTTAACGCAAAATTTTGTTGAATGTTTTGCGTTAAAGCATCGTTTTTGATACCTGTTTGTTCAGAAATACTTTGTAAATAACGTTGATTGGTTAGAATATTTTGCAAATATAATTGATTATTCATTTGATTCATTTGATAAAAAATATTTAAAATAGATTTTAGTTGCTGTTGCAAGATCGCATAACTTGTCAGATTTTTTTGCGTATCAATAATATGGTTTTTGGCATAATTTGGCTCAAGTTTAAGATAATCCGTTACCATTTCGGGCAGACGTTGATAAAAAAGCTGTTTTGCCACAAAATAATTTTCATTTATTATATTGTTTTGTTGATTTTTTTGTTGAATTTGGGTGAATTGGGCTTCAATATCCATAATAATTTGTTGAAACAAATGGGGTAATTTACCAAGATTAATTGTTAGGGTTGGCAGTTGCGTATTCATATTTTGCTGAATAACAGGTTGATTTTGCGATTGTTTTTTTGCACGTATGATAAAAAACATCGGCATAATGATGATTAGACTTAGAATTAATAATAACCAAAAAAATGGCATATTCCACCTATATTTTATCAAATAAAAAGGCTTTTCTTTTTTGAAAAAGCATATTATGATATGTTAAATCTGTTTTAAATGCTATCAAATTATTTTAAGGAAAATTATGGCAAATAATAATCAACCAACCCCTGCCTATGTAGGTGCATCATGGGCTGTGATGTTAATTGGAATTTTAGCGTATTTGGTGGGTTTATGGAATGCTGAAATGCTACTTAACGAAAAAGGCTATTATTTTGCGGTGCTGATTTTGGGTTTATATGCTGCGATTAGTTTGCAAAAAACCATTCGGGATATTGCTGAAAATATTCCAACCTCTCGGCTGTATTATTTGGTGAGTTGGGTGGCGTTGGTTACCTCTGTTGGGTTAATTTGTATTGGTTTGTGGAATGCCCAACTGTTGTTGAGTGAAAAAGGCTTTTACATGATGTCATTTACCATGAGTTTGTTTGCGGTGATTACCATTCAAAAAAATATTCGTGATACCATGAGTAATCAACCAACGATAAAGGCGGAACAACCTGCCATCGCTGATACCGCATCAGCAGAAATTCCTGACAAAACTAGCCTTTTACAATCACCGTTTCGCCGTAATAAAGACTAACTAAAAACAATCATTAATTATTCATCGGTTTTGCCCAGTTCAGGCATTTTAGGCAAGTCATCAATGCTTGCCAACCCAAACACTTCCAAAAACACCGACGTGGTATGTAACAACGCAGGTCGCCCAAGCGTATCCTTATAACCACGCTCTTCAATCCAACCTTTATCAAATAATTGGCGTAGAATATGACTAGATACCGTTACGCCACGCACTTGCTCAATATCTGCTCGTGTTACAGGTTGCTTGTAGGCGATAATGCTTAAGGTTTCTAATAACGCTTGGCTTAGGGTTTCCTGACGTTGCGGAAAAATTTGTTGAATTAACGGACTAAATTCATCGGCAATTTGTAACCGATAACCATTCGCTGTTTTTGCCAACGTCAACGCCCCTGTTGATAAGCGTTGTTGCAATACAATCAAAGCGGTGTCTAACTCATCTTGGCTAATGTGTAAATACTGGCGTAATTGCTTGTCAGCAACAGGGCTTTCTGATGCGTGCAAAACCGCTTCTATCGCACGGCTGTGGCTAAAAGCGGTTTGGTGTTTTTGTTGAAAATCGCTCATTGGGTCAACTCACCACCAATTTTTTGTTAAAGACAATCTTTTGTAGTAAAAAATCTTGGGCAGAAAAACTTGCCTCATTTTCAGCTTTTTCAACGGTTTTCCAAGTGCCATCTGCGGTGAATTGCCACGCACTGGCGTTATCTTTGAGATAATTTTGCAAATCTTCATGAATACGTCTAAAGACCACAGGGTCATCTATCGGAAACGCCACCTCGACACGGTTAAACAAATTACGTTCCATCAGGTCAGCACTGGCACAGTAAAGTTTGGCTTTTTGCTTGCTATCATCTAGCGAACCATTGGCAAAATAATACACCCGTGTGTGTTCCAAAAACCGTCCAATCACCGAACGCACGTGGATGTTGTCCGACACGCTTGCCAACTGTGGGCGTAAACAACAAATAGAACGGATAATTAAGTCTATTTTCACACCTGCTTGCGATGCTTGGTATAGTTTATCAATGATTTGTTTTTCGGTTAAGGCATTGACTTTGATGATAATTTGCCCTTGTTTACCTGCGTTGACGTGAGCGATCTCGTTATCAATCAGCTGTAACAATTTATCATGTAAACTAAACGGTGCATACAGTAACCGCTGTAATTTGGCAGGTTTGCCCATACCGGTTAAGATATTAAAAATCTTATGCACATCTTCGGTAATCGCTTGGTTAGCGGTAAACAGTCCATAATCGGTATAGGCTTTGGCATTGCCTGCGTGGTAGTTGCCTGTGCCAAGATGGGCGTAGCGGTGGAGTTTGCCGTCTTCACGTCGCACAATGAGCATCAGTTTGGCATGGGTCTTATAGCCAACAATCCCATACACCACAACTGCCCCCGCTTGTTGCAACAGATTTGCCACTTCAATGTTAGATTTTTCATCAAATCTAGCACGCAACTCAATCACCGCAGTGACTTCTTTACCATTTCTAGCGGCTTCTGCTAAGGCTTGCACGATTTCAGAATTTGCCCCAGAACGGTACAAGGTTTGTTTAATTGCCAATACATTCGGGTCGCTTGCTGCTTGGCGGATTAGGTTGACGACAGGAGCAAATGCGTGGAATGGATGATGCACTAATACGTCTTGTTTGCGAATGGCGTGAAACACATTTTCATTTTTTTCCCACATTTCTCGGCGAAAGGCTTTGGGAATTTCGTGGTTAAATCCTTGATAGCGAAGTTTAGGAATTTTAAAATCAAATAGTAGTCTAGTTAAATTAACAGGGCCATTGACCCGATACAATTGTTCTTCAGTTAAGTCAAATTCTGTTAACAAAAAATCCACGATATCTTGTGGGCAATGTTCCGTCACTTCCAACCGCACCTTTGCCCCAAATCGGCGATTATCCAACTCGCCTTCCAACGCTTTGGCATAGTCTTCCACGTCTTCTGCCAAATCCAAATCGGCATTGCGAGTCAGGCGAAATTGGTGACAACCTGTAATTTTGATGTTTGGAAATAAATCGCCAATATGTTCGTGAATCACGGCAGTTAGCATAATATGATGCTCTTTACCATCCGTCAATTCGTCAGGCAAGCGGATAACACGGGGCAAACTGCGTGGTGCAGGCACAACTGCCAAATCAATCTCACGCCCAAACGCATCTTTACCGTCCAAGGTTACCATAAAGTTTAAACTTTTGTTAACCAATCTTGGGAATGGGTGTGCCAAATCAATGCTAATCGGCGTTAATACAGGGGCAACTTGACTGTCAAAATATTCTTTCACCCATTTGGCTTGGGCAGGGGTTAATTCATCACGTTTTAGATAACGGATATCTTGTTTGGCAAGGGCGGGTAAAATGGTTTCATTCAAAATACGATATTGCTCGGCAACGGCTTCATGAGCGATTTTGGAAATCTGCGACAATACTTTACTCGGTGGCATCCCATCAATACTGCTCGCCACATCACCCAACTTCATATTTTGCATCAAACCTGCCACCCGAATTTCAAAAAATTCATCCAAATTTGATGAAAAAATAATTAAGAAAAACAGACGCTCTAATAAAGGATGACGTGGGTCGGTCGCCTGTGCCAATACCCGTTGATGAAACTGCAATAAGGATAATTCACGGTTAAAATACAGCTCGCTACGGGTATCGGCAACGATGTCAGGATAACGGATATGATTTAACAAAGTCTTTTCAGTAGTTTTTAGTTGGGTGTTTGACATGGTTTTTCCTTAAAATAATTTTTCACAAAAATTCAGCACAAAATTTGTTTAATCAACACAATCATATCGCAAAATATGCTAAAAATACACCAAAATTTTTAGAAAATTGTGACTTAATAATTAGGATTACTCATTGGGTAAATCTGCCCCACCCATTCGGCGTAAGATGATATTGGTTTTGTTGTTAAGGCGTTGATTTTTACGGTTTTTTTCATAAAATTTTGGATTTGGTAACATCGCAACCAATGACGCTGATTCACGTTTGGTCAACTGTTTGGCAGATTTGTTAAAATAATGTTGCGAAGCTTCTTCAATCCCATAAATTCCATTGCCAAACTCTGCCACATTGAGATAAGCGGTCAAAATCCGCTCTTTTGTCCATATTTGTTCAATCATCACCGTAATAATCGCTTCTTCGCCTTTTCTGATATAGGAGCGTTGCGGAAACAAAAATAGATTTTTGGCAAGTTGTTGGCTAATGGTTGAGCCACCTGCGGATATTTTGCCTGCTTTTTGATTTTTTTTAATCGCATTTTCAATACCTTGCACGTCAAACCCTTGATGATTGGCAAAATTCGCATCTTCACTGGCAATCACGGCACGTTTGACATTGACCGAAATTTGGCTGTCGTCCACCCACGTTTGTTTGACACCGCTAAAGGTAGAAATTCGGTGTAAAATCATAAACATACTGTTGTTAATCGGCTGAGTTTGCCAAATCAGTAACAACGCCAGCACCATTAGATGAAATGCTACAAATAACGCAACCAAGCCCAAAAACAAACATTTTAACCACTTTTTAAAGCCTGTCATTGGTTTTACAGGCGGTAACGGTTGGGGCGTATTGGTGGTTTTACGTTTGTGTTTTTTGGCTTTTGCTTTGGTTGGGGTTGGCGGTAAGGCGTTGGCGTTCGCATTAGCATAAAAATTTGACATAAGATGACCCATTGGGCAAATCGTAACTTGTTAAAATGAAAAATATACCTTATTATAGCGATTTTGGCTATTTTTTTATGATTTTACCACATTTTGTCAAGGTAAGCGTATGAATTCACCCATGATTTGGCGGTTATATGGCACGGTTGGTTGTCATTTGTGCGAATTGGCAACGGCTGAGTTAATCCACGCTCAAGCGGTGGCAGAATTTGAGTGGGAATATGTGGATATTGCTGAATTTGATAATCCGTTGGCTCATGCATGGGCGGATAAAATTCCTGTTTTGGTAACGCCAAATCGCACGTTATTTTATCCATTTTCTGTGATGGATATTTTAGACTGTCTTTAAACTAAGTTAAATTTTTAAATATGATTAGCTATCTTCAAAAATCAGTTTAAATCAAAGAAATTAGGGTCTGTTTATCATTAATATTTTTATGAATAATAAACAGAATATGAGTATTGTCTATAAGTTACCAATGCGGAATGGTTATATTGCCCATCATGCCGTTCATGCCATAGCTGTTAAATTCGCCTATTTGTGGATTATCGGTCAAAATTTGCATGATATTTAAACGGTAAAATGATTGGTTAGTTTCGCTTTTTAGGCTGATGTAGGGGTAATTTTCAGCTTTGGCTTTGTGCGTTTGGCAATGGATTAAGGCTTCATCAAAACTGATATTTTTGAATTTAGCAAATTCTGTCGCCACAGTTTCCATATCTTTTTTGCGGTAGCGTTTGACCACCACCCACCCATGCTCATCAGGCACCGCTTTTATCGCCTTAATATGCACATAATCGGTAAGTGTATAGCGTTCTAGGCGTGCGTTTAGGTCAATGCTAAAAACCTCCAGCACTTCTTGGGTTAGGGCAAAAATCCGTACTTTGTCCCCTAAAGTAGCAAACGTTTTACCATTTTTAATCTCATAACGATAATTGGGAAATGACACACCAATGGATTTCACCCCTGACTTTTCCATCTGGGCAAGGGCGATATGAATTTGGGTGAAGAGTTTGCTCCACAAAAAATAAATACTGATTTCATTGTCTGAGATTAGCGTGATTTCTTGGTAGAATTTCATGAGTCTTTTCCGCCAAATACGCCGCCACGAATGAGATTTGCCACGACAAAGTGCTTTTCATCAATCGCCATAGCTTCATTATTGATAAATTTAACCATTAAAGAGTACAAATCTGTTTTGCTCATGCGATAAGCCTTGCCTTGCGTTGGGACAGAGCCGTAAGGTTCAATTGCAATAGCTTGCTTGACAATCTGATTTTCATCACAGGTGTACCAAGTATCAATCGTACGAATGGCATTACCAATTTTTTCTGAATGCATTCCTGCACACAAGCCTTTAGGTGTTTTGATTTGATATAAAAATTTGGATTTATTATCTTTGTCTTTATCACGCATTTCTTGCGATGGGAAAACACGTTGTCCAAGCCCTACTTTAGCAAAAGCCTCTACTTTTAATAGCAAATATTTGCCTGTAGAGAAGCTATCGGCAACATATTGAGCTAAATCATCTAATTGAGCATCTGTAATATCAAAATCTTGCAAAGCAATGTTATGGGCATTAAAAATCCAAGATTTATCATGATTTTCCGTATCAGTAATTTTAATTTCAATTTGTTCAGCCCCTACTCGGTTACGCCATAAAAAACGACCATTGGCAAAATTTTGCACATAACGTTTTGCCAGTGGCAGAAGCGTGATTTCTTGCTGATATGCTTGATAGGCATTTTGCAGTTTATCCAAGAATTCTGGACGATTATTGGCAACAGCTTGGTCAATATTTCCCAAAAACTTAACCGTAAACGTAACTTTTAGCGTATCCATGTCGTGCGGAATACTGGCATCATCGCCCCATACGATATTCGGTTGGGTTTTTTCTTTATCAGCAAGATTATATTGGCTTTTTGTAGCACGGTTGCGTTTGTCGTGCAATTCAATATTTTGCCACGCTTCATGATTGGCTTTATTTTCCCATAAGCCTGCTTGCATAAGAGCGTCTGATGGTTCTATTTTTCGGCTAAATGCCAGCACTTCAGGTAATTCGTTTTTAGGTTGTTTTGCCATGTGAATGACTCCTTAAATTAAAAAAAATCGGTTAATAGTTAATTGTTAAAAATATCATCAAAATAATCTGATTCACTTTCATCATCTTGATACTTGGTATCTATGTTTGTATCTGTATTTTGCTGGCATAAATACCATTCATTTTCTACATGATATTGCCAAAATAGTGAATCTAACGCTTGAATACGATGAACACTTCTCCATTCACCCAAGCCATGCACCGCTTCAACAAAGCGAAAAGGATAACGGGTATCACGCAGATTTTCCACCTGTTCTGGAGAATAAAGCGGACTAATGCCTTTATACCCAATCATCAACGGTACAATCCAGCCTTTTTTATTGGCAGGCAGATAACGTTGCCAAGTAATTTCTTCGGTTTGTGGACTTTTAATTGCCATCTCTTTAAAAGCAAAAAAATCTGTCCAAATATTTAGCAGTGATTTATTTTCATGCTGAGTATTTTCAAAATGCTCTTTTAATAAATGTGTCCCATCAATCAGCACAAAGCTAGGCAATAAAATATGCTTAATGTGATTTAATAATTTATCCGAGTCACTTAAAATATAGATACCTTTAATGTTTTTAATGCTACCGCCTGCAAGTCGGGATTGATATACTGAATTTTTAATGGTTTGATTGTAGCTTTCTAGAATTTCTGAATTGCTAGATAGTACACCATCACAGCGTAATAATATCGAAACCGTCATATCTATTTTCCCTTCTTCGATAATAGGTGCAGGGCTTTTGGCATCGCCACTTTTACCTTTTAATGTAGAAGGTGGATTACGACTTTGGATAAATCTTGTATAAAAATCTTGATAGCTATTCACAATATAATCATGACAAAAAATCGCACAGCCGTTAAACTCAACACCAATTAAATCTTTTAATTTGCGTGATAAAGCGTGTTCAAATCCAAGAAAAGCAGTAATAGCAGGAAAACCATAAGTAAATCCAGCAATCGCATTGGCGTTTTCAACTTGAATTCTTTCCAATAAAATATAATTTGCCATCAGTTACTCCGCTTTTAATATTTGATAAAACTGCTGTAAAATCGGCGTCATAATTTTTAACCATAAATTTTCTAAAGACTTTGTGCGAAGTTCATCATCAATACCTTGACTTATCCAACTGACGATTTCTTTTTTTAATTCATCTAAATACATCTCAATTTCAGGTTGTGAAAAGTTATTCTCTGCCAATATTTGTCTATCAATCATAATGGCTAAATAAGTCGGTATTTGATAATCTTTAGTCCAGCCAGCTAACTGAGATTTTCTTATCAAGAACATCTCATCACACACCGCAAAAACAATCTCTTCAATCAATTCTTTTAATGCTTTTTTGCGTTCGTAATTGATAAATAAATCATTCTGTTTAAAAATATCAAGCAGATATTTCACTTGAGAAAATAAATGACCTCGATAACTTTTATGTAGAATTTGTTTTATCGAAGTAGGCGGATTTGGATTTGTTGTCCATTTTGGTGGTAAGGTAGGGAATAAATATAACTGCCCGCCTCGCTGACCATTTAAAGCAGAGACATTTTGATGATTGCTCTTAGTAACGCCAAGCGTGGCAATACCAGGATAAAAAATATAAATTTCATCACTCCAAGCATTTTGTTTTCTCGCCACTTTAGCTGTATTTGTTTTGTCATTACTGGTTTTAATGGCAAGTGCAATCTCATGTGCCACAGAACTTGAATACATTGGTGACACTAAATGATAGTCATCTTTATCAATCGGAATATAAATTTGCTTAGCTAACGTATGGCTACGAATCTGCTGTGACTGATAGGCTTGTTTAATTTGAGATGACCAATATTCTTTCTTTTCTTTATCATCACTGATTTTATCAAAAAAACTTGCGTTTTCTGCCAAAAATTCACCTAATTGATTTTTAGAATTCTTAACTGGAAAACTTAAAAATTCTGCAATCGGAGATACTTTGGCGTCAGAATAACCGCTGTCTAAAAAATGGCTGTTAATTGTTTGGGTGGTGATAAGATAAGGATATTTATCAGATTGACTATTATCCCGTAAACTCATAGCCTGACTACTAGAATGCGTTAGCTTGGCAACATGAGAAACATTCAAAAAAACTTTATTGATATTTTCGGAAACTTTATCTAGCCAAGACAAAATTTCATATTCATCACGAATTTTTTGTTTTTCTTCTTCGCTAAAAACACCTTTTGCTTTTTTCTGTTTTTGTTCAATGGTTGTTTGAATTTTTTGTGTCAAAAAATCATCAATTGTTTGTTTGATAATTGTAGCATCCACCATATCACCTCTTTATATTTGAAAGCTCTAAAAACACGCCCAAAAATGGGTGGTAAAAATATTGTCTATAAAAATCCTTATAGTAAGGTACGCTTACCTCTCCATAAATATAAGGTATTTTCTCAACATCAATATCCAATCGCTCGGCGATTTGCTCATAGCGAGCATATTCATCAGTTCCAAACCATGCAAAACTATTTTTTCCAAACTTAATTTCATTATACGATATGATATGACGACTTTCAATCATTTTAGGGAGATTATAATCAGACTCATCTCGTATTAACCAAATCAGCTTGTCTTGAGAATTAGGTGCAAGAATAAATGTCATCTCTGGTGAAGACAATCGAAAAGATTGCTGACGTTGGATTTCGCCCGTCCATGTTATTTGCTGTTGCCACCAAATTTTGGCATTGTTAGGTTCAAATAATTGCCCTTTTTGCCAATCACCCACTAATTTATACCAATAAGCACTTTGCTCCAATTCTACCAGATTGGTATAAGGTGGCTGACTTGGTTGGATTAACTGAATACTTGGGATAGCATTGATGTGTTCAAATTGCTCAGGTTTTAGCGTATTACTGATAGATTTATCACCATCAAGATAATATTTCTTGCTTTCAAATCCTGGTTTTTCATAGACAATTTTATTGCCTTTTAAATCCCTATAATTTTTATCCAAAATAAGTAAATTTTCAGTGCTAACAGGCTGTTTACGATGTCGCTGGATACGACCTGCTAACTGCACCAGTGAACGCATAGAACTGGGCTCTGCAATTGCCCAATCATAATCATGGTCACGTCCAACTTCACATACAGATGTTGCCAACACCACAAAAATATGGTTTTTGCTATTTGGACTACGTCTGATTGCTTTAATAATATCTGATTGCTCCCAAATCGTATGGGGTTGTTTGCGATTTAGTAAATTATCCAATTTTTCTTCAATTGATGAGCGACTTGCCAAAGTAAATTGGCTGTGATACACGCAATAATGAACGCAATAATCATCGTTATTATCTTGACCAATAAGCATTTGAGCGGTTGCCACCAAAGGATTGATATTAGCAAATCTAATCACGCCCATTGAAATATTATAACGACCATTGGTCTGATAGTGATTGTCGTGAGCTAAAAATATCGTCTGATAAATCGTTTTTGCCAAAGCATCTAAAGCGGTATCTTGTGGCTGTATCGGAATAATTTTTGCCTTGCGACTTGGATTTTTATCATCAGATAGATTTTTAATCCTTTTATCAATAAAGTTTTTATGCCCATTGATAAACTCTTTATGGTTTTGTATTTGCTGTGATGTTGATAAAAATTCATCAAACCACGCACAAACAACAGGCGGCGACTGATTATCACCAATCATACACTGATGATAAATTTTTCGCCCTGCTTGATACGCCTCAAATAAAGCAACCGCCATTGCAGGCGGTATGGTTGCACTTGAGAGCAATACTTTAGAGCCTAGCATGCCTGCCCAATTTACAAGACGAGCCAATGCAGGTAAATCCGCCAAACCAAATTCATCAGGCTCATCTAACACCAAATCACCGCTTAAAAGCCGTAACATCGGGGAAATCTGCTTGCCACCCCGCAAGCCTTCCGTTGCTGGAACCAGATAATCAATCGTGCTGACCAAAATAGGGGCATGAAGCAGTTTTTGATATTTAGGTTGATGAGCAAACCATTGATTTAATAAAGACTCTTTCTCAATCTGAATATCTTCATCATATTCAACCTCAAAATCATTATCCAACTCTAAACTTTCACTACCTCTAAGTGCTAATGCTGTTTTTTCTAAATCTTCTAATAACTGGCGTTGCTCTTTTAATAATTGGCTATCTTTTTGATTTGCTTCATTGTTGGCGTTTAATAATCTTAAAATCACCTTTGAACCAATCAATGTGGCAATCTCACTATCATCTAAATGCAGATTTTTTTGTAGAGCTTGCCCTGTTTGGGTGGTCAGCGTACGTAAACCTAATGCCACGCTAAAGCGACAGCCTTTATTTTTATCAGCCAGTGTATAGATGATTCTAGCATTAGCAAATGTTTTTCCTTTACCTGTTGATGCCATATTGATGCCAAAGAATCCAGCATTTTGAGTTTGTTCATTGATCTTATGACTTAAAGCCACCGCTTTATTTTGCCACTCACTAAGCTGTGGGTCGGCATTATCAAAACCACGCTCTAAGGTACGATTATAGTCCAATACGGGTAATTCTGCTAAAAATTTTGGCAGTTTTTGGCTGTACTGATAAGCATGATGAGCGACCATTATATTGTGTTCATCAAGATGTTGTTTGTATTGTCTATTTGCATCTGTATTGGCGTATGCCAAATAATTTTTATCCCAAAAATATCGATTGGCATTTTGACTTGAATAAAAATGGTCAGCCATCATCAGCATCATTCTTGCAAGGTGATTGGTCAGTAAATCATCTTGCCAACAAAAACGCTCAATACTCGCCAAAGATTTTTGGGCATTTAATGCAATCTCTTTTGCCTTTTTTTGCCAAGTTTGACTTCTTATTGGCAAGCCCTGTGGAAATTCCCAATTAGCTTGTTTATCTATATCTAGCCAATCAGTCTTTTCATAATTAGGTGAATTCCATTTAATATCACAATCATTCAAAAAATATTGATTTAAATTATTATTATCAAAAGTTGGAGCATTATCTAAAAAATAAGGATAAACCAATAATCGATGATGAGAAAGAATAAGCCAAGCCACTAATTTAGTAAAATCATCATAATATTTAAATCCAGTATTTTCTTGGATAGTGGTTAAATTATTTCTTCTTTTTATATCACCGATATAATCCAAAATAAATGACTCATCTTTTTTTGAGCAATTTACTAAAGATTCTAACCACTCTTTAATCGGACGATTTTGAACAAAACCTTCAAATAATTTAAAAGACACCCATTCATGTCGATAAGGTTCATGGTTTTTTGTGCCTTTATTTTTATTGGGATTTAATTTATTTTGGAATAAAGTATTCGCTTTGCCAAAATCATGGAATAATCCTGCCAAAGCAGACGCAATCCCCACTAGCTGTAAATTTTGCCAAAGTTTACTATCTTGATAGATTGAAATATCCTTTTGGGTGCAATTCACCGCTACCTTACCCATTTCATCAAACTGTCTTTTATTACCCACCACCCACACCAGTTGTGTTCTGTGCCGAGTCTTGATACGGTGGCAGGCGACTGCGGTGGATTTGGTAGCAGATGCTCTGAGTAACTTTTTGACGGTGTCCAAGCCATCTTCGGTAATTGCCGTTTGCCAAACGTTATCGCCAATACGATTGGCAAATGCGTCTAATATTCGGCGTGTACGGTTTAATGCCTTTTTTTCACATTGGGAAATAAACGTGACTATCATAATAATTTTCTTTGGGCATAGGGTTGTTGTCAACTTAGCATATTAGACAACGTCAAATTCAGTGGTTAATGCCATTGATTTTACTGTGTCAAACATAACATCTAAAACATGATAATCGGTAAAATAGTTCAGACATTCTTGGCGAAATTCCTGCTCATTGGCATTGTCTTTGGCACAAATAAAGGCAAGTGGTAGCACAATCGCATCTTTGACAATATCAGCAATATCAAATACCAATGCTCCACGCCGAGTTTTACCATGCATCACTGCAAAGCCATGGGGAATACCCAAAACCCAAGCGGTGGTCGCTCCTAATCCATATGCCAAGTAATTACCGTGATTTAAAAAACTATTGGCTTTGTCAATCCCTTCATGTTCACGGTTAAACCCTGCATTATCGGTATTTATACTTGCGATTTTATATAGTTCTTTGGTCATGCGACCTTCTAGGGCTAATAAATCATTGGTGCTATTTTGAGTATTAATTTGTTTTTTATAGTTTTCTAATAATTGATGGATTTTTTCATCGCTAGAATGAAATCCAAAAGCTTTAAATTCTTTATCTTTTTGCCAAACTGTTTTTAAAAAATCAATCCGTGCTAATTGTAATTTTTTTGCCATAAACAATCGTTTATTCTCATCCCACCACCACGATAACCAGCATATTGATGAAAAAGACTTAAAAGCACTAGATTTCTCATCCCACCACCACGATAACCAGCCTTGGATATATTCGGTGGGGCGATATTCGGATTGTGGGGTAAACCATTCAATGTCATTACCCATGAATAAGGGCGTGCCACCGCCCCCACAAAACCCCACCAATACCCCCGCCTGTGATAATAATCGCATCGCCGACTGAGTGATAGACGTGCCTGTGCCTAATAAAATGCAAGTGGTGTTAGCAATGGGAATATTATAATACAGGTTTTCTTTTTCAGCTTCAGTAAGGTATAGCACTCGCCCGTCTTTTTGCATAACTCGGCAATATTGCAAATAGTACAAATTGGCACGTTTTGAATGCAAAATGGTTTTTAAATCGGATGAGTTAAAACTGTTATTTGTGTAAGCATTTTTATTCATAACACTTTAATCACTAAATTATAAAAATTAATTAAAGTTGTCCCTAATATACAGAACTAAAATATATTTGACAAGGGATTTTTTATCGTTTATTGTAAAAACAAAATTGGTGAAGAACCCTTTTTTTGAACTATTTAAAAACTTGCTTATTTATCAAGGACTTATAAAATGCTAAAAAATAGAGGGTAAAATAAGGGTTTTTGCTCTCTATGCCTTGCAATTATTTAAGTTGTTGTGTTAGAATTCTACTTCACCATCGCATAGATGGCTTAGAAAGATACAAGAAACAGATATTGTACATTTTCTGCCTTCACCATCGCATAGATGGCTTAGAAAATCATCTCATCAACGCCAAAGCCCACGCCGTGCTTCACCATCGCATAGATGGCTTAGAAAAAGACAAGGCCTATTTAATCGGTAAGCCTTGCCTTCACCATCGCATAGATGGCTTAGAAATTTGGATATGTCAGACTTAACGCAAAATTATTCTTCACCATCGCATAGATGGCTTAGAAAGTGTTAAAAGCGGTCAAACTCGCCCTACAAAACTTCACCATCGCATAGATGGCTTAGAAAAATAAGCAGTTGTTGCATACTTTTTATCTTTTCTTCACCATCGCATAGATGGCTTAGAAAATAACCGAGCATTTTTAAAATAGGTGTTGTATCTTCACCATCGCATAGATGGCTTAGAAACAACGAATTAACGGTTTTGCATAAGTTAATAACTTCACCATCGCATAGATGGCTTAGAAATGCACTGAATCTATTAAAAACAGTTTTTTCTGCTTCACCATCGCATAGATGGCTTAGAAAATTCTTTCAAGTTTTCGGGCTTTAATACGTGCCTTCACCATCGCATAGATGGCTTAGAAACTATGCTAACGACGAACAAATCTATGAAATGTCTTCACCATCGCATAGATGGCTTAGAAATAGAACTGAAACGGCTTTTAAAAATGCTTATGCTTCACCATCGCATAGATGGCTTAGAAAAATCGCCAAGGCACTTCAAAATCAGGTAATCCCTTCACCATCGCATAGATGGCTTAGAAAAGCATTAGTAAGGTTTTTCAAGTTATCGTAAACTTCACCATCGCATAGATGGCTTAGAAAGTTTATACCGCTGATTTATTAACTTATGCAAACTTCACCATCGCATAGATGGCTTAGAAACTATTGGGTTTAATTACAAGGAAAATTTAACACTTCACCATCGCATAGATGGCTTAGAAACAACGGGATATATCGCTCCACAAAGTGAATATCTTCACCATCGCATAGATGGCTTAGAAAAACTAAAGGCAATACAAGAGCTTTTGGAAATACTTCACCATCGCATAGATGGCTTAGAAATTGGTGTAAGACTTTCTACCACTTTTAGTTACCTTCACCATCGCATAGATGGCTTAGAAATTGCATTAACTTGGCTGGACTTGCTTTAATCTCTTCACCATCGCATAGATGGCTTAGAAACGCTGATTCGTTTTTGTGAAGTAGATTTTTCGACTTCACCATCGCATAGATGGCTTAGAAAAACATTGCTAGAATACGTTATATCAATATGACCTTCACCATCGCATAGATGGCTTAGAAATTTGGGTGTTCTTCAGCAATAATTTGTAAATACTTCACCATCGCATAGATGGCTTAGAAACGTGCTTGCAACCGCACTCGCTATCGCCTTTGGCTTCACCATCGCATAGATGGCTTAGAAATATGCAACTAAATGTTGAAATAATGGGGTATACTTCACCATCGCATAGATGGCTTAGAAATTTACAAATGCTCACCATTTGGGTAGTATATACTTCACCATCGCATAGATGGCTTAGAAATGATGAGCTTTGCCAACAAATGGATGCTTTTCCTTCACCATCGCATAGATGGCTTAGAAAAAGCTAAAATAGGATATAAAAAAGCCATTAATCTTCACCATCGCATAGATGGCTTAGAAACATAACGGTTACATGGGTGGTTTTGGATTTTTCTTCACCATCGCATAGATGGCTTAGAAAAAAACAAACAAACAGGCGAGATTGCAAAGGTACTTCACCATCGCATAGATGGCTTAGAAAGTTAAGGGCTTTTGTTAATGATGACATATTCACTTCACCATCGCATAGATGGCTTAGAAAAACTTGTTGCAGACATTCTACCCAACCACTCACTTCACCATCGCATAGATGGCTTAGAAAAATGGGTTATAAAATCATGATAAAAGTTGAATCTTCACCATCGCATAGATGGCTTAGAAATACTAAATCTCATTGGGTTGCAAGCCCTGACGCTTCACCATCGCATAGATGGCTTAGAAAAGAATTTTGTGTTTATTTTGACATGACAAATCCTTCACCATCGCATAGATGGCTTAGAAAGAACTTGCCAGTATTGCAAAAATTAAATTACACTTCACCATCGCATAGATGGCTTAGAAATATTAGATTATTTTTCATAATTAACCCCTTGTCTTCACCATCGCATAGATGGCTTAGAAAAATCAAAATTATTTTCTACACCCATATTTTCTCTTCACCATCGCATAGATGGCTTAGAAAAATCGTTGGAATACCCTTGCTATCACGATAAGCTTCACCATCGCATAGATGGCTTAGAAATAAGCGGTGGAGAGAAACTAGCCAAAACAAAGCTTCACCATCGCATAGATGGCTTAGAAATTTGGTGGATTTGGCAGTTTTCGCCAATTTGTCTTCACCATCGCATAGATGGCTTAGAAATGAAAGCAAAGACATTTACAAACAAATGCAACCTTCACCATCGCATAGATGGCTTAGAAATATCAAAAAATGCTGGACTTTAACCGACAACACTTCACCATCGCATAGATGGCTTAGAAACAGTATTGCAAAAATTAAATTACAGACAATCACTTCACCATCGCATAGATGGCTTAGAAAAATGCCAAAAGCTAGAAATCGGCGAATAACTGCTTCACCATCGCATAGATGGCTTAGAAAAAATGTATAGCGTTTGCATTGTCATTTTTAAGCTTCACCATCGCATAGATGGCTTAGAAAACATCAAAATCAGGATTGCTTGCCAATGACAACTTCACCATCGCATAGATGGCTTAGAAATTGCGGATAGATTGCCTGTTAGCATAATAAATCTTCACCATCGCATAGATGGCTTAGAAAACGCAGGGCATTATCTAGTCCATATAGTGCTACTTCACCATCGCATAGATGGCTTAGAAAGTGCCATTTCTGCATTTTGCAGGTCAATCAAGCTTCACCATCGCATAGATGGCTTAGAAAGATTGAAAAAAATATTGGTTTTGAGTTGGCAACTTCACCATCGCATAGATGGCTTAGAAATGCTCGCCATAGGTATTTAATGGCATTGCCGACTTCACCATCGCATAGATGGCTTAGAAATGCAAAAAGCGGTGTGGTATATCAACGATGAACTTCACCATCGCATAGATGGCTTAGAAAAACTAACCGTTGATAAAAAAAGAAAGCGTGAACTTCACCATCGCATAGATGGCTTAGAAAATGCCATTAACTGACATCAAATTTAAAATACCCTTCACCATCGCATAGATGGCTTAGAAATAATAAAAGCCAAATAATGGTATTATATATCACTTCACCATCGCATAGATGGCTTAGAAATTTGAAAATGATAAACCAAAAGTATTTGAATTCTTCACCATCGCATAGATGGCTTAGAAAACTGCCAATTTGCCCAGTGATTAACACTAAACCTTCACCATCGCATAGATGGCTTAGAAATGAAGATTGGCATGATTGTCCGCATAATGCGACTTCACCATCGCATAGATGGCTTAGAAAGAACAGTGGTTAAATCGGTAACACGGTTGTCACTTCACCATCGCATAGATGGCTTAGAAATACCTGATGACGATTGTTTGCTTATGGCAAGCCTTCACCATCGCATAGATGGCTTAGAAAACCTGGAGCGTGGCGTGGTGCTTGACGATATGCTTCACCATCGCATAGATGGCTTAGAAACACAGCCGACCCCGTTTTTAATACAAGTCGCTCTTCACCATCGCATAGATGGCTTAGAAAGTCTGACTTCATTGCGGATATGACAGCCCCACCTTCACCATCGCATAGATGGCTTAGAAATAGACGATGAAATCACAGGAAAAATTTGGGATCTTCACCATCGCATAGATGGCTTAGAAACTGCCCCCATTGTGGCTCTAAACTAAAAACTCACTTCACCATCGCATAGATGGCTTAGAAAGAGACAAAACCTTTTGAGCTCCCTGCTTTTTGCTTCACCATCGCATAGATGGCTTAGAAAGCATGGGGAGAAAGCGAAAACCGACTGACTGGCTTCACCATCGCATAGATGGCTTAGAAAACAAGCTAAACTTATGCGAAAAGTTATACCAACTTCACCATCGCATAGATGGCTTAGAAAAAAGTCAAAGGCGAAGTTGAGCCGTACATTGACTTCACCATCGCATAGATGGCTTAGAAAACAGCAAAAACGCATTGGCAGAAGCCAACTTACTTCACCATCGCATAGATGGCTTAGAAACCAAAAGGCGGTTTTTTATTGTCTTGTGAAAACTTCACCATCGCATAGATGGCTTAGAAAATCTGCTTTTTGTACTACGACTAAATCACCGTCTTCACCATCGCATAGATGGCTTAGAAAAGAAGTTCCGGGATCGCGATACCAACCACCATCTTCACCATCGCATAGATGGCTTAGAAAGACAAGAAATTGCAACGCTTATACGTGAGAAACTTCACCATCGCATAGATGGCTTAGAAAACGGTTAAATTCAAATGATTGATATTATCAAGCTTCACCATCGCATAGATGGCTTAGAAATGCCAGCCTATTTGTTGTTCGCCACTCTCATTCTTCACCATCGCATAGATGGCTTAGAAAAACATTAGCCCACTTTAAACGTGAATACGAAACTTCACCATCGCATAGATGGCTTAGAAACTGCCAATAAAGTTAGACATTAACCAAGTACCCTTCACCATCGCATAGATGGCTTAGAAAACCATTTCACATCATAAGCATTTCTAAAGTCTCTTCACCATCGCATAGATGGCTTAGAAACCGCCATGCCTTGATTTTCAAGACTTAAAGCTCTTCACCATCGCATAGATGGCTTAGAAACCGCCATGCCTTGATTTTCAAGACTTAAAGCTCTTCACCATCGCATAGATGGCTTAGAAATTGCATATTCAACCTAGCCGATTGTTTGAGTACTTCACCATCGCATAGATGGCTTAGAAAGTCATTTGCAAAATGGCGATAAGTTGGCTTCTCTTCACCATCGCATAGATGGCTTAGAAATTTGAGCCGTCCAAATAATACGTGTTGCCATACTTCACCATCGCATAGATGGCTTAGAAAAGCGTATGGCAGAAGAAAAAAATACTTTGATGCTTCACCATCGCATAGATGGCTTAGAAAACAAAGACATTGCATTTGAGTTTGGTTCATGGCTTCACCATCGCATAGATGGCTTAGAAAAGCTTCGGCCATTCTTTGCAATTCTTCGGCTACTTCACCATCGCATAGATGGCTTAGAAATGTGTATCTTGACGAACAACAATGCAAAAGATCTTCACCATCGCATAGATGGCTTAGAAAATAAATTGATTTAAAAAAATTGTTTTTTTTAACTTCACCATCGCATAGATGGCTTAGAAACAATGAGAATAGGGATTGTTACCCAAAGCAATCTTCACCATCGCATAGATGGCTTAGAAAGATAACTTTCTTTCTGTTCCCATTCATTTAATCTTCACCATCGCATAGATGGCTTAGAAAGCCGACACACTGCACCGCTTTGGTATGATGATGTTATCCATCGCAAAAAGCTTCTTTGGGCATTAAAAATGGAAATCTTGGTCTAATAGAATAAAGACCAAGCTAAAATGACTAAGTCCTGTCAAGTTCAAAGAACGATACGGAAGACTTAGTCCTTAGTAAAACCAATTAGCCTATCAACCTAACCTTTAATCTTGCGTTTAAGATTTGGGGGTCGGTTTATAGAAATGCTTTTTTGGCAATGCTGTATTTTCAATAAAAGAAATTATTGCATCACTAGGTACTCAAATGCCGACAGCCCAGCTTTTGCCCCTTCACCCATCGCAATGTTAATTTGCTTAAATGGTACGGTGGTAACGTCCCCACAAGCAAAAATCCCACGTCGTGATGTCGCACAGCGAACATCAATTTCAATCTCGCCTACATTTGTCGTTTCGACCAAATGTTTCACCACTTCTGAGTTTGGCACCAGTCCGATTTGTACAAAGACTGCCGATAGTTCTAAGGTTTTGTTTTCGCCAGTATTACGGTCTTGATAAACAATCGCATTTACTTTGCCGTTCTGTGCAGTGATTTCTTGGGTAGCGATGCTTGTCATAATGTCAATATTGGCACGCTCTTTGGCTTTATTGACAAGTACTTGGTCAGCACGCAATTTATCACCATATTCAATCAAAGTTACATGATTGACAATACCCGCTAAGTCTAACGCCGCTTCCACACCTGAGTTACCGCCACCGACAACCGCCACGTTTTTGCCTTTAAAAAATGGACCATCGCAGTGCGGGCAGAACGCCACGCCGTTACCGATATTTTCATCTTCACCTTTTACGCCAAGTTTTCGCCATTTTGCCCCCGTTGCAACAATCACTGTGCGAGTGGCGAAGCTTTCGCCTGTGTTTAATGTGATTTGGTAAGTCAAATCAGCGTTTTCACTCACTTCTTTGACACTCACCATTTCTTTGACGGTAATGGCGTATTCTTTGACGTGCTTGGCAAAATTATTGGCAAGCTCATTACCATTGGTTAAAGGCACAGAAATCAAGTTTTCAATGTCTTGTGTGTCTTTGACCTGTCCACCGATACGGTCAGCAATCATAGCAACCTTTAAGCCTTTACGAGCGGTATAGATACTTGCCGACACACCAGCAGGCCCGCCACCAATCACGGTTACATCTTGCAATGGCAAACTTTCGCCAGTCGCTACGCCACTCATCAAGTCAGGCAACTGTTCTTGCAATTTTTCAATGAGTTTGGCGGTGTCAATCTTACCATTGGCGAACGGTTTGCCATTTAAAAATACCGCTGGCACGCCTTGAATGTTTTTTTCATTAACCAAATCTTGGAACACGCCACCGTCAATCATTTCGTTGCTAATGTTGTCATTAAGTAAGGCAAATTGATTAAGCGACTGCACCACATCAGGGCAATTATGACAAGATAAAGAAACAAAGGTTTGAAATTTTAGCGGTTGTTTGATATTTTTGATGATATTTTGGATATTTTTATCCAGTTTTAGCTCGCTACCGCCCGATTGCAGTACCGCCAAAATCAGCGATGTAAACTCGTGTCCTGACGGAATACCGCTAAAGATAATACCTGTATCCGCCCCTTGCGTCTGGATTTTAAAGCTCATTGGCGACAAGTTTTCATCGGTATTATCCGCCAAAATAATCTTGTCGGTGGTGCTGGCAACTTGTGCCAAAAATTCTTCTAATTCGGCACGTTTAGCGTGGTCACCGCTTCCCATCACAAAAGTAATGGCACGTGTCATACGTTCACTGTAAGACTTAATCGCATCAAGTAAAGATTTATCAATCATGGTGTTGCTCCAATTTAGCAATTCATTTGGAAAATAGATTTAATATGCCTATTATCCAAGAAAAATTTATCTTTGACAACCTTGGAAGTTTAATCATCATAATTAAAAAAACAAAACTCTTCATAAATATTTTTCTATCTAACCAATCAAAAAACCACAATTTTAGCAATTTTCCCACTATTTTATAGTCTTTTAGCAAAAATACACACGAAACTACAAACTTGCTATAGTCAAAAGATGTTTTTTTGGTTAAAATGGTAGTCAGCATAAGGGCGATGTTAGATTATCATTAACCTTATCTTTATGAAGTAGTGTTTAATATATTTTTAATTTTACTTAAGGAATAGCTATGTTTCCAGAATATCGTGAACTGATTACCAAACTAAAATCTGAAAATGATTTGCATTTTGAAAAATTATTCAACGCTCACAATGAGCTTGACGAAGAAATTACCAACCTTGAAAAAGACCCAGTGGCAAGCGTAAGCCGTGAAGTTGAGATTGAAGCCAAGAAAAAAGAAAAACTGGCTCTAAAAGACGAGCTGTTTAAATATTTAGAGAGCAAACAAGGCTAAGGCTTGCCTTGGAAAATTGCTATCCCATCAGCGTTTTGGCGTTGGTGGGATTTTTTATATGACGTTTTCCCATTTTTTCGTGATTTATTAAAAATTTTAAGATGGATTTTGATGATGCGTAAGATATTTTCTGCTTTAACATTTTTGGCAATCACCGCCCTGCCCCATGTAAGTTTGGCGAATATAAACAAACCACTTTTGCCAATGATTACCGCCACCAATAACCCTGCTACCAACATCAAAAGCACGCTTAGTTTTAGCGAAAATGAAGCGCTCATTGAGCGATTAAGCACGCATACGATTTGGCAAAATGCCAAGTTAATCATTCTTGATAATCCAACGCGATTAAGCACGCATACGATTTGGCAACGTCTATTGTTATATAAAAATGGTAAAAGTGGCGTGTTAAGCGATAGTTTTTTTGTCAGCCCACAAGGTAAAACCGATGCTAAGGCAGAATTGTTGGCAAACTTGCAAGCGTTACAATCTGCCAAAACCGCCGAAGATTATCTATGCCGTTTTCCCGCTCGTAGTGCTTGGCTCATGGCTGAAGTGCCAAGTTTAGCAGAAAATGTGGATGCGTTGCTCGGTTTTCATGAATGTCAACAAGTAAATGACTGGCTAAGCAAAATCAATGCGACACAGTTATCGCTAATTTATGCCGAAGAACACGTTAACCGTATGGCTTCAGCCTTTGGACATACGCTGATTAGAGTGGATAATCCGCAAAGTTTGGCAACGCATGATACTGATTTGGCATATTTTATCAATTTTGCTACTGATAATAGCCAACACAGTTCGCCGTTGTCGTCGGCTTTTGATGCGGTGCGTGGGCATGGTAAGGGTGCAATGACCTTTGGCAATTATACGGATAAACAAGCCAATTATCTGATTAAGGATGAGCGAGACATTTGGCAATATACGCTTAAATTATCCAACGCTGACATCCGTCAAATGATGCGACATTTTTGGGAAGTTAAGGACGTGGCTCGCCATTATAATTTTTTGAGCAATAACTGTGCCAGTGAAATTTTGCGTTTATTAGACATCGTAAGTCCACAAGATAATTTTGTTAATGATACAGGCAAAATTATCTCGCCTGCCGAAGTCTCTCGCATTTTGGCAAAAAAAGGCGTGTTGGCAAACGAGCAGTTTATCCCGTCTCGCCATACTTTAGAGCAAGCCAAACACAATGACAACACCAATAATAGAAACGTGGTTCAACAAAGCGATATTGATAATTATGCCAAAAATGCTCAATTTACCAAATTGCCAAACTTAATTCCAAACGACAATAATCCGTTAAATGCCACACGTTTGCACCGTGCCAACCTCAGCGTTTTGCACAGCGATGCAAGGGATAAGCTAAAATTTTTGCTCGGGGTGCGTGGTGGTTATCAAGATTTATTAGACAATCCAACTGGCAAGCGAGATTTTCTCAATTTAACCACGCTATCTGTTCAGCTTAGCCACGATGCGGACAAAACATTTAACCGTGGCAGTCAATTGCAAATCCACGATGCAACATTGCTTGACATTACCATGTTTAACCCAGAAAATGGTACAACGCCAAAAGCCACGCTCGGCGGACATCTAAAAATCACGCCTATCGTGGACGGTAGTTATCAGCAAACGAACGAACATCGGGTGCTAAGTGTGGGCGGTGAATACGGCTCATCGTGGCTGATTGGCAAAGGTAAGGCAGGTTCGGGCGAATTGCCGAATACTTTGTGTTATGGTTTGGCAATGGGACAAGGGCAAATTGGACGGATTAATAATGGCTTTCGTATCGGCGTGGGCGTACATACAGGCTGTGTACATCATCTGACCCCAAAATTGCGAGTACTTGCCGATGCTCAGTTGCCGTATTGGTTTCACGAACTTGATGGTAGCGGTGGCAATGATGACAACGAACGCAATCATTATTTTCAACCAATTGTCAGCTTAACAGGACAATACGACATTGGTAAACAAACCGCCGTGCGAGCAGGCGTCAGCCATCAACGAAACCATGAACAAAACGACATCAACTATCTGCTAAGTTACCATTGGTTTTTTGATTAACGAACAATCTATTGATTAAAAAAATCACTACTTTGGGTATTTTTCTTCGGCTAACTTACCAAGAACCTATGGCTTGATATAAGTTAACCCCTGTTTGTGCTTGCTGAATCAAACTATCCGTAATGGCATTTTGGGCTTGGCGAAAACTTTCTTGACTTTCTGCCAATTCTTTGGTAGCAATAAACCCAAGTTGATAACGTTTTTGTTGGTAATCAAGCTGTTGTTTGGCAATTTTTGCAGATTTTAGTATCAATTCATGATTTTGTTGTTGATTTTGCCAAAGCACTAACTTATTTTGTACATCATTTAAGGCTTTATAAACCGTTTCTTGATAATTCAAGGTAGCAATCTTTTCATCAATTTTGGCGATTTGGACATTATTTTGATAGTCTTTTTGGTTAAAGGTCGGCAAATTGAGCGAAATCCCCCAATTGAGTACAGGCACTTTTAACAAGTCAATCAAATTTGCAGATTGTGAGTTTGCCCCAGCGGTCAGGACAAGGGTTGGGTACTGGTTCTTTTGTAACAGATTGACCTGTTGCAAACTGACTGACAATCGCCAAAGCATGGCTTGTATATCTGGGCGATTTTGAATTGCATGAGCAGGTAGTTGTTCAATTTTTGTCGGTAATTTTGGTAAATTTTGTTGCTGTTTTAACGCAACCGAAAGTTCATCAACGCTGGTATGACTCAATAAAGCAAGATTATTTAGACTTTCATTTTTTTGAGTGATAAGATTGCGTTGAGTTTGTTGCAAGTTATTTAAGGTTTGTTCTATTACCAATAAATCTGCTTGGGCAATCAAGCCTAGTTTTAGCTGTGTTTGTAAATAGTGGCGTTGTTTTTGTTGGAATTTTTGGGCGTTTTGGTTGTCGCTAAGTTTTTGATTAATGCCAATTAAGTTAAAATATTCTCGCACTGCGTTGGCAGTTAAGGTAAGAAAAACCGCTTTACGGTCAGCTTCTACCGCATTTTTTTCCCATTCGCTGATATTTTGTTGCAGTTGTAGTTTTCCCCATAAATCAATTTCCCAACTGGCGTTTAGGTTTATGTCAAAATTTTTATTGGTAGTTGTGTCACCCGTTGCAAGCGATTTTTGTTTTTGGTGGTTGGCATGGGCTTGCTGGGTTATGGTGATTTTTTGGTTATCTGTTTTTTGTTGATTAAGAATAGACTTTTGTAAGGTTAAAGTAGCAACGGCTAATTCGTGGTTACCCTTGATTAGATTTTTCATATAATCATTTAAAACTTTATCATCAAATATTTGCCACCAATTTTCTTGACAAAATAGTTGGTAATCCGTTGGACAAGGCAATGCGACATCATTATGCTGAATGTTATCAATCATTGTTGGGTTGATTTGTGTCGTTTGGCAAGCGGTTAATAAACTAATCATCACAATGAGTGATAAATATTTGATTTTATTCATGATTTATCCTTTGTTTAAAGCGTCTATCGGGTTCATTTTTGCTGCACGATGAGCAGGCATAAAACCAAAAACTAGCCCAATCAGACTGGCACAAGCCACTGCCATGATAATGGCATTGATAGAAAAAATCACCTGAATATTAAATATACTTAACAATAATCCCAAGCCAAACGCCAATAAAACACCGATAATACCACCAATCGCACACACCACCATGGCTTCTATTAAAAATTGTTGGATTATGTCTTGGTAAGTCGCCCCTACCGCCATGCGTACGCCGATTTCACCCGTACGTTCGGTAACAGAAACCAGCATGATATTCATCACGCCAATGCCACCGACAAGCAGAGAAATTACCGCAATCGCTCCAATTAATAAGGTCAAGGATTTGGCGGTTTTTTCTACGGTTTTGGCTAGGCTATCGCTGTTAAATAGGCTAAAATCTTGTTTACCATGTCTTTTGGTTAAAATTTGGGTAATATTTTGACTGGCTAGGGCAGACGAGTAGCCTTTTTTTAGCAAAATCGTCATGCTGTTTAGATTTGGTGATTGTCCTGCAAAACGGGCTTGATAGGTACGGTAAGGTAGCCAGATTTTTAAACTTCGGTCATAATTTCCTTCTATCCCATTGTACGAAAACACACCGATAACACGGTTTGGTACGCCATTTAACATAATCACTTGTCCCAAAGCTTCCGACTTGGGGAACAGGGACTGTTTGGTTTTATCGCTAATAACAATGTGTTGGCTAAAATTGTCCAAATCACTTTGGCGAAACATACCGCCAGTGATAAAGCGTACGTTTTGCAAACGGTGATGATTGATACCCACGCCGTCCACCTGTACGGTTTTGCTGTGGTTGCCGACTTGTGCCAGCATGGACGAGCTTAAGTCTGGTGCCGTACTTTCAACAAATTTTTGTTTTTCCAACGCATACATATCGTCAAGGGTAAGTTCAGGCGTACTGGTTTGCGTTTCGTCTTGAGCATTGCCTGCCGTAATGGTAATGGTAGCCGAGCCAATACTATTAATTTGCTTTAAAATTTGTTGTTTTGAACCATTTCCTAACGCCACAATCAACACCACCGAAGCAATACCAATGATAATACCAAGCATGGTTAAAAGGGTTCGCATTTTGTTGGCAGTCATGGTTAGCATTGCCATGCGAAAGGCTTCTTTAATACGGTTAAAGGATTGTAAAAAATGATTTTCGCTCTGTTTATTGTCTGATTGATTGAACTGATTTGCTAAAAATTGATGACTAACGGCTTGTAAGGTGTTGTCTTGAATAATTTTACCGTCAGCAATTTCAATGACCCGACTGGCAGATTGGGCGATTTTTGGGTCGTGCGTTACCAAAATAATGGTGTGTCCTTCACGATTTAAATCGTTTAAAATCTGCATAACATCACGGCTACTTTGGCTATCTAATGCCCCTGTCGGCTCATCTGCAAAAATAATCTGACCACCATTCATCAAGGCACGAGCAATAGAGACACGCTGTTGTTGTCCACCTGATAATTGATTGGGATAGTGGTCAAGGCGTTTTTCTAGTCCTAATTTGGTTAATAATTGTTGTGCTTTTTGCTGACGTGTGTTTGGGTGAATGCCTGCATAAATGGCGGGCATAGCAACATTATCAAGTGCGTTTAGACTGCTTAATAATTGATAACGTTGAAAAATAAAGCCAAACTTTTCCCTGCGTAAACTGGCTAAACGGTCACTATCCATGTGTGTGGTGAGATTACCTTCAATCAAATAATCACCTGATGTTGGCTTATCCAAGCACGCCATGATATTCATCAAAGTAGATTTGCCAGAACCTGACTGACCGACAATGGCAACCATTTCGCCTGCATGAATTTCCAAACTAATACCTTGCAACACTTGCAACGATTGTTCACCAAACGCAAAGGTTTTTGTAATATTTTTTAACGACAAAATGGGTGGTTTATCACTTTGATATGCCATGTTACAATCCCACGTCCAAACTCTCTACCTTACCGTCTGATGTTGATACCACCACTTTTTCGCCTTGCTTTAGACCTGACAAGACTTCGGCATGGATTTTATTATTCAGACCGATGCTGATTTCACGAGTTTCTAGGTTGGGATTTGGGCTATTTTCATCGTCAATGACTTGCACTTCAAAACGATTATCAGGCAATTGTTTACCCAATGCGGTCGTTGGAATGGTCAAAACTTGTTGTTTTTTATCAATTTCCACCGTAACATTTGCTGTCATGCCAATAAATAGTTGATGTTTTGGATTTGGCACGCTTAATAAACCATAATAATACACCGCCCCTGCCTGACCACTCGTATCGCCAATCGGTGCAAGTTCTAAATCTTGGAGCGTAGCTTCAAATTTTTGATTTGGCAAACCCAGAATATTAAAATGGGCTTTCATACCTGTTTTTAGTTTGGGAATATCCGCTTCAGAAAATTTTGCCTTAATCTGCACGGTATCAATTTGAGCCAATTTAATAATGGTTGGTGATGACTGCATGGCATTAATGGTCTGCCCCTGCTTGGTAACAATCGCAACCACAACGCCGTCAATCGGTGCAGTAATCCGAGTATAACTCAAATTATTTTTGGCGGTCGCAATTTTTAATTGCGATTGTTCCAATTGCGATTTGCTGGCAATTAACTCTTTTTGAGCCGTTTCTAACGCCGTTTTTGCCTTTACAAACTCCATTTTTGCCACAATGCCTGCATGAAAACCCTGCTTTTGTCGCTCAAACTCATTTTGAATTTGGGCTAATTGAAGTTTTTTTATGTCGTGCTGAGCCAGTAATGCTTTGTAACTGGCTTCATCATCTTTTAAGGCATTGCGTTGTTGCGTGGCATCAATATCGGCTATCAAATCGCCTTTTTTTAGCCGTTGCCCCAAAGTAACGTGTAATTTATCCACACGTCCAGTTGCTTGAGCCCCTACGTCAATCAGTTCTTCGGCATACACTTGACCACCTGCAATCACCGTGTTTTCAATGTCGCTAAGTTTGACAGTTTCGGTTAAATATTGGAGTTTGGGTGGTTGTTGTCGTTGCCAAAAAAACACCCCAAGCAATGTTACACATAACACAAAAATAATTAGAAAAATTAAAGTCTTTTTTGATTTTTTCGCAACCAACATAAAATCAGGCCATAAGATAAAAGAAAATAATTATCATTATAATATATGCAAATCAAATTTAATACCATTTTTGTATAAATAAATCTGCTACGATTTTCAAACTAAAAAATCCCCAAAAACTTTTGGAGATTTATGATTTTTTTAACTTAAATTAGCGAATATTGCAACGCGCTAGTTCTTTTTCGGCTAATTTTTGTAAGAATGCTGTCGCTTCTTCATCGCTCATCGCAGCTGTTTTTGCTTTAACCTTAACAACAAATGGCATCATCATGGCTTTGGTGATTTCAACTTTTTCTTTCCCATCAGGCTCGATAAATGGCGGACGATTTGGCACACCCATGGCTTGATACATCATTTCTTCAAATTTATCACCCGCAGCTGTTACCAAAAACTCATCTGCCTGCTTAATCTCATCATCACTCAAAATACCTTTAAAATAAGGCTCTAATACCGACAAATAATTGGCATTACCTTCAATACTCCTTAGACATGCTTTTTGAACGTCGGTCAAATTTGGATAAGTCTGTTCAATAGCAGAGATAGTCATAGCACGGTTAGCAGTCACTTGAAAATCCATATATGGGCTTTGGATAATCATATTTGCAACACTGGCTGGCATACCGTCTGTATTAACGGTTTTAGCAGTGCTTGCGTTAGCTACAGAGACTGATGCAGACGCATTTTCAGCTTTTGTTGGGGCTTCTGTTTTTGGGGTGTCAGTTTTATTACAGGCAGTCAAAAAACTTGCAGAAACTGCTAACGCCAACAAAGTACGCATAAATCCCTGGTTCATACAATATCCTTAAAATTGCTTAAAAATAGTTACCAAAAATATCCAAAGACCACGCATTATAACACCGCCCAAAAAAAAATAAACCCCTATTTTACAACAAGAGTTTATTTTTCTAAAATTAATTAATCTAAAGAATTAGATTTTACCAACTAAGTCTAGGCTTGGTTTTAAGGTTTCTTGACCTGCTTCCCAAGCTGCTGGGCAAACTTCACCGTCGTTATCACGCACGTACTGAGCGGCTTTTACTTTACGAATCATGTCTTTCGCAGAACGACCGATGCCTAAATCATGAATTTCAGCAACTTTGATAAGACCGTCTGGGTCAACTAGGAATGTACCACGAAGTGCTGCGTGTTGACCTTCAATCATCACGTTAAAGCCACGAGTGATAGCCCCAGTACCATCGCCTAACATTGGATATTTTACTTTACCGATTGCAGGTGACGCGTCATGCCATGCTTTATGCACAAAATGCGTATCAGTAGAAACAGCGTAAACCTCAACACCAAGACCTTTCAACTCGTCGTAATGGTCAGCCATGTCTTCAAGTTCTGTTGGGCAAACGAACGTAAAATCGTGTGGATAGAACATAAAGATAGCCCATTTGCCTTTAACGTCAGCTGTTGAGATAGTTTTGAACTCACCGTTTACGAATGCTTCGGTGGTAAATTCTGGGATAGGTTGGTTGATAATTGCAGTCACGGTTGACTCCTTTATAGTTAAAAAACTCAATTAAAACTAAACGTTTTTCATTTTACCATAACATTTCTTAAGTTTAAACCAGTAATTTTTTTAAAAATTTGTTTTAAAAAAATTACTGGTTTAAAATAATAGTAAATTGTTAATAACTTCTGTAGGGTTATCTTAACGCAATATTATGATTAATCTAGTTAATTTTTTTTATAAAACTGTTTTATTTTTTAAATGATAGCGGTATAATACTTTAAAAGCAAGATTTGATTTTTTATCACCGACTTGTAAAACTTTGCCTATCATTTGCATTGATAGTTTAACAGAAGGATTTCGCCAAAATGATTACCTTACGCCAATTAGAATTTGCCCTAGCCGTCGCAAAATACAAGCATTTTAAGCGGGCAGCCGAAGAATGTAATATTTCCCAATCTGCATTAAGTCTAGGAATTGCCGAACTGGAAAAACAGCTAGATACCCAGATTTTTGAGAGAAATAACAAACAAGTGTTGATTACACCGATTGGTGAAGAGATCTTGGAGCGGGCAAAACGCATTTTTTCGGAAGTCAATGACTTGACCACACGAGCCCAAACTCACCAAACCCCACTCGCCTATCCGATGACGATTGGTATTATTCCGACCATTGCCCCGTTTTTGTTGCCAAAAGTACTGCCAAAATTGCGTGAAAGCTATCCGAATGTGCAGTTATCTATCGTAGAAGAGCAGACCGAGCGATTGATTGAAAAAGTGCGGTATGGCATGATTGATACGGCGATTATTGCGTTGCCGTATGCAACTGACGGCTTGTTGACATTTGAATTTTGGCAAGAGAATTTTTTGGCAATTTTTACCCAAAAAAATGCCGAAAATCAGCCGAAAATCATGGATACCGACACGCTTGTTAACCGTAATTTGATGTTGCTTGGTGAAGGGCATTGTTTGACCGACCATGCCTTATCCGTGTGCCATTTAGATAAAAACAAAATTAAGAGTAGCTTTAGTGATGCCAGTTTAAATACCTTAATTCAAATGGCATTGAGCGGTATGGGGACGACTTTAATTCCGGAAATGGCGGTCGCTCAAATCAAACAACAAAACCCTGATATTGCCGCCATTCCATTGGCAGAACCCGGACCACACCGTAAATTGGCGTTTATCACACGACTAAATTATGCACGGGTAGATGATGTGAGTCTGCTTGGTAATGCGTTTGCTGAAGCATTAGATCAGAGCCAGTAAAATAAATTCAAAGGTTATGTTAACATTACTTCATACTTCGGATTGGCATTTGGGTCGGCGTCTGTACGGCAAGCCACGTTATGCTGAGTTTGAGGCGTTTTTACAATGGCAGATTTCGGCAATTATTGATAATCATGTGGATATTTTGCTGATTGCAGGGGATATTTTTGACACCAATAGCCCAAGCAATCAAGCCCAACAACTGTATTATCAGTTTTTGCATGATGTCAAAACCACGCCGTGCCGTCATGTAGTGATTGTTGGTGGTAATCACGATTCGCCAAGTTTTTTGGACGCTCCAAAGTCGTTGCTTAAAAATTTTGACATTCATGTGGTCGGTAGTATGCATGCAGATTTGGACGATGAAATTTTGCTGTTAAACGATGCGAATGGTGTGCCTGAATGTATCGTGTGTGCCGTGCCGTATCTGCGAGACCGTGATGTACGCCAAGTCGGACAAGCCGAAACCTTAGGCGATAAAGAAAATCAGCTGGTAGCAGGTATTCACGCCCATTATCAAGCGGTGAGCGAACGAGCATTTGCCAAAAAATACGCTTTAGAAACGCAATTTGACAAGTCAATTCCAATCATTGCCACAGGGCATTTGTTTATGGTCGGTGGACAAACCTTGGATGGTGACGGTGTGCGAGATTTGTACGTCGGTTCGCTCGGTTCAGTGTCAGCCCAGATGTTTGACCGCCGTTATGATTATGTGGCGTTGGGGCATTTGCACGTTCCGCAGAGCGTTGGTGCAAATGAATTTATTCGCTATAGCGGTTCACCGATTGCCATGGGTTTCGGAGAAGCCAAACAACAAAAACAAGTTAACCTTGTCAAATTTTTTGCCAAACCTGTTGAGCAAAACGATAAAAGCGATGAACGCAATGCACCGTTGTTAGCCTTACAAAAAAATTTGGTACAAACTACCACCTTAACCGAGCCAACTTTTGGCGATGATTTGTTTAGTTTTGATAAACCAATTAATCAACAAAATGATGAAAATACACTTAAAAACCCCTATTCGCTTGCCCTAAGTGCCGACACAAACGTGTTGGTACAATCCCTTGGCGTGCCAACCTTTCAAACCCTAATCCGAGTACAAGGCGATTTAACGCACCTTGAAATCACCTTAAAATCTTTAAAAAAATCTGCACAACACGCATGGTTAGAAGTGATTTATCAAGGTGATGATTGGGTGGCAGATTTGCGTGAAAAAGTAGCAGATTGGACCAAAGACAGCTCGCTTGAAGTATTACGCATCAAAAATCTACAAACTCGCCAACAAGCCCTACAAGCCAGCCATGCCAATGAAGTGTTAGATGACTTGGACGAAATCGCCGTGTTTGAGCGGTGTTTGACTGCCAACGCCGTGCCTGATGAGCAAAAAGATGGCTTGCGGTTACGCTATGCCGATGTGTTACAGCGTTTACAAACGGTGGAATAATGCTGAATAAAACCTAAATTTTATCGTATTTCTACAAATTTTTAAAAAAATCAAAAACCGCCATGAAAATTTTAATGTTACGCTTTCAAAATCTTAATTCATTACAAGGAAAATGGCAAATTGATTTTCGCCACCCTGCTTATGCCAACGAAGGTATTTTTACCATTACAGGGGCGACAGGGGCGGGCAAAAGTACGATTTTAGATGCGATTTGTTTGGCATTGTATGGGGCGACGCCACGCTTGGGCGATATCACACAAGGCAAGAACGACCTTATGTCAAGGGGAACCGGCGAATGTTTTGCCGAAGTGGTATTTGCCACACATATAGGCAATTTTCGCAGTTTTTGGGGGCAAAAACGTGCTAGACAAAAACCTGATGGCAAACTCCAAGCCCCAAAACATGAAATCGCTCACTTTGTCAGTGACACCGTCAAAGGCAATATCATTGAAGAAAAAGCCAGTAAAACCAAAGGCGAAATTGAACGTATCACAGGCATGGATTTTCAACGCTTTACCCGTGCGATGTTGCTCGCTCAGGGCAGTTTTTCGGCATTTTTGCAAGCCAGTAGCGATGAACGCTCGCCGATTTTAGAACAAATCACAGGCACAGCGATTTATAGCGATATTTCCAAAAAAGTACATGAAATCTTTGCCCAAAGCAAAACAAAACTCGCAGAATTACAAGCGAATCTGGCAGGGGCAGAGCCATTAAGTGATGAACAACAGCAATATTATACGAATAAATTGGCAATCACCCAACAAGAAATCAAACAGCTTAACCAAAAAATTAGTAGTCTACAAGCCCAAAAAGACTGGCAAGCTAAGATTAGCAAAATCCAAGAACAACGAGAAATTTATCAACAAAAACAACGAGATATCCACGCCCAGTTGCAGGATTTTTTGCCACAACAACAACGCTTAACACAAGGCAAACACGCCTACCAATTAACCGCTGATTACCGTGAGTATGAACATATTCGCCAACAATTATCGGCTAATATTGACAAGCAACAATACTGGCAACAACAATCCCCTAGCCTTGAGCAACGTTTAACACAACAGCAACAAGCCGAACAACAGTACCGCACCAAGCACCAACACGCCGAACAACAATGGCAAGACAACCAATCACTTTTTCAAAAAGTGCGTGAACACGATTATCAACTGCATAATTTGGCACAACAACAGCAAGCTTTGCACCAGCAACAACAAGCATTAACTGCCAAATTACAGCACAATCATCACGCTTATCAACAGCAACAGCACGCCCTACACACTTGCCAACAACAATACCAACAGCTAACCGAGCAACATCAGCAACTGGCAGTATTTGCCGAACACGCCAATCCATTGCCACGCCTGCAAGACCTTGCGGAACAAACTCGCCAACAACATCAGCAAGTACAAGGGATAAGCAGGCAAATCGCACAGGCAAAACATCAAACACAGACGATTGGCAACCGCCTTGCCGAACTTGAACAACAGCAACAACAACACGCCACTGAGCAACAACTTGCCCAAGTAAATCGTCAAAATTTTGAGCAAACAATTAACGCTTTTGTTCAATCTTTTTGCAATCATTTAGAGCCGAACACGCCGACTTCTGACGCACTGATTACGAGTGTGCCGAGCGATTTTATCCAACCGTTACATCAGGTGCTAAATCAACTGCAACATGCCCAATTTTTGCTACAAACCTTACAAGAACAACATCAGCGATGGCAAACATCGGTGGCAGATGCCCATCAGTTACAACAAGAAAAAACCCAACTCACCCAAGCGATAAGCCAGACACAACGTGAGTGTCAACAACTTTTGCAAAGCGAGCAACAACAGCAACAAACAGTCGATTTGCTATGGCAAAATCAACAATTACAGCATAAAATCATCAATCTACAACACGAACGCCACGCCCTAATCAACGGTGAACCCTGTCCGCTCTGCGGTGCGACATCGCATCCGTATGCCAAGCAACAGCCAAATGCTGAACATGCCTTGAGTGAAACTGAACAACAGTTGAAAATTGCCAAAGAAAAACTTGCCACCACGCAAGCAAACCGCCAAAATAGCGAAAAAAAATTGGCTCAGCTCAACCAAGCCGAGCAACATTTGAATCAAAACCAACAAAAAATTGAGCAACATTTAACCGAATTAGCGTCAATGCTTATTAACCAAATGCGTGATTTTTATCAAAATTATCCACATTTGTTAACTTTTGAACATATTCAAGATTGGCAAAATGCTAATTTAGCAACCTTGTCAACGGATTTGTCAACAGACTTGACGGATTTTGCCGAACAAATTCACCAAAATATAGACCAAAAACAACAAATTATCGCACAATTAGCCGAGTATCAACGTCAATTAGACACCTTCAATTCGCAGAAACAAACCCTAACTGAAAAAAGTCACAAGCTACAGCACGACCGCCACCTTACCGAGCAAGCACAGCGTCAGGCAATGGCTAATGAGCAACAACTCACTGCACAGCTTGAGCAAGCAAACAGCCAACTGATTGAAATTCATACGAAAATTGAGCAGATTTTACAGCCGTTTGGGCATTTATTATCCAATACGGTTAAACAAGTTAAAAATAGCACGCTTGCACCGACCTTGACACAGCTTGAGCAAAAATTTCAGCAATGTCAAACCGAGCAACAACAGTTACAACAGCTCAATGAACATAAGCAACAATCAGAAAAAACCCTGCTAACGCTACAAAGCGAAACCGAGCATTTAACCTCACAAAATCAACAGTTAAATCAACAGCTTAGCCAAATTAACCAACAAAGCGAGCAACTAAAACAAAGCCGTTTTGCCTTATTTGGTGATAAAGACGTAAACCAAGCCGAAAAAGCATTATTAACACAAAAATCGCAAGCCTTTGAGGCGTGGCAACACGCCAGCCAAGCCACGCAACAGCTTAGCCAAGATTGGCACGTGTTAACGGAAAATTTGCGACAAATCACTGCCTTGATTGGCAAACAACAGCAAACATTTAATCAAACACAACAACATTTTTTACAAAAACTAGATGATGTTGGTTTTGACAGCATTGATGCGTATTTACAAGCCTGCTTAACCGATGTCGAACGGGAAAAATTACAAAAAACTGCCGATGCCTTACAGCAACAACAGCAACTTACCGAACATAAATTACAAGAAATTCATGATGAATATCAACAGCTTACCGCACAAAATTTAACGGATTTAACCTTAGAAATATTAGAAGACAAATTAAACCAAAAACAAAGTTTGTTTAATGAAAAACAACAATTACTGGGCAGTTTATCATTAAACTTAGCCAATAACGAACGTATCAAACAACGACAGGCAGAAGCGGTCAAAGCCTTACAAACACATCAGCAACAACATGAACAATGGCAACATTTACACAGCTTAATCGGCTCAAGCGACGGTAAAAAATTCCGTAATTTTGCCCAAGGTTTGACTTTTTCGTTAATGATTAACCACGCCAATGAGCAGTTAGGCAAAATGAGCGAGCGTTATTTGTTGGTTGCCGACAGTGAGCAACCGCTAAATTTGAACGTGATTGATAATTATCAAGGCGGTGAAGTGCGAACCAGTAAAAATTTGTCGGGCGGAGAAAGTTTTATCATCAGCCTTGCGTTGGCGTTGGGTTTATCCAATATGGCAAGTCATCGAATGCAGGTGGACTCATTGTTTTTAGATGAAGGGTTTGGCACATTGGACGATGAAGCGTTGGATACGGCGTTAGACACCTTGTCAACCTTGCAACAATCAGGCAAATTGATTGGCGTGATTTCGCATATTCAAGCGTTGAAAGAACGTATTAGCAGTAAAATCACAGTCATGCCGACCACAGGCGGTGTGAGTAAAATTGTCGGTCAAGGGGTGAAAAAATTGGCATAATTTGCAATCGGTTGATAAAAATTAACAATATCATTACTGATTTTTTGTCAAAAATTTTGCATGATATAGCGAATTTTTTTAGAATTTACGTTAAGTTTAAAATTTGAAAGGAACGATTATGTTAAAACAATCGCTTGCCCCTGCCTTATTGTCATTGGGTGCGTTAACATTGGCATTGCCTGCCAATTCAGCAATCATCAAAGAAAAGCCGAAAACTATGCAAAATGTGCAACAAAAAGTGGCTAATATTAGCAACGCTAGCCCAACGGCAAATCAGTCACAACCCTTACAAATTAGCAATCAACTACCGCCTGATTTGGCAAGTTTAAACAACTTGTCAAATCAACCTGTAAACAACACCTTGAACAGTACAACGAGCAACGATTTATCATTAACCACAGTGACTTATCCAAAGTTTAACACGGTACAATTTGTCGGTTCAGATTTGCAAAATTCAGCGATTAATGTACCACGCCCAACGCTCACTTTAAGTAATGTTAGCACCGTGCCGACCGTGGTTATTCCGACAACGACACAAGGCACGAGACAAATTGATGTAAGCGTGATTGATGATTTTATCACCGAAATTTCGCCTATGGCACGCCACTATCCGCCCGTGTTTCGTAACCGCACTGAAAGCTATAACGCCATTCAAAAAATCAAACAATTAAGCACTTGGATTGATGGCTATGCCAAAGACCCAAACGCATCGTATGACGTGCTACTGCGTGCTACTAAGCTCAACGCCATGGCTCGCAATCTAGATTTAGGCTCGGATTATGCAGTAAAAGCTAGCGAATATGTCACGCGTGCGATGAAAATCAACAATACCGCCGAAGCGAACTTCTTATACGGAGCGATGTTGTCGGAAGGGGGCGGTTTTGAAACAGGCTCAAAATATCTAGAAAAAGCCGAAAAAATGGGGTTTGCCGAAGCAAGCCAAAGCCTTGCCCAAGCTGATTTGTTAAATGACAATAAGGAACGTGCCATTCAACGCCTAAACGACTTTAAAGCCAAGTATCCAAACGATCCATATATTGACGAACAACTGCGTTTGGTAAATAGCGGTGAATATTACATTTGGAAAATCCCTGCAAAAGTGGTGCGTTAATTTTTAACGTTGAAAATCGTTTTAAAATTTGACCAATCTTTGATATTTTGGTTAAAAAACAAGCTGGGTTTTACGCCCAGCTTGCGTGTTTTTTGGTTATCAATACCCTACCTTTTTTAACAACACTTTTGACACGGTTTTGTATGCACAACTTACGTCCCATTTTCACGCATTTTCGCCCATGGAAAAAACACCCATTGACAAAATCTGTCAAACTTGCTTGTTTTAGTCTGATAGTGCTTAATCTTACCGCTTGTAGCACAATGACGACCAAACGTAGCACCACCACGGCGATTATGGAAGAGCGTGCCAACGTGCTGACAGGCTCTCGACTAAGCAATGACACGCAGAGCCGACTGATACAGGCAGGGCTAGAAGAAGGCGAATGCCTTGCCAATATGCCTAACTGCATCGTGCAATTAAAACAAGCCGAACTCAATCAACAACCTGACAAAGGGCTGTACGGAGCGGTGGCGGAGCTATTTTTTGCATCGTCAAGACAACGCTCACAAGCCATCAATTGCCAATCTGCCAAGCGAGAACTTGCCACCGACGTTGGCAAACGTTATCAATCCCAGCAATCTGAACAACAGAAAACCGAGCGATCTATCACTCAAAAAACTGACAACCGCATTGACTGTGAGATGGCAAAACAAGATGATTTGTTACAAACGGTGCGGTTTTCCTATTTGTATTTGATGTATGATATGCTTAATCAAACCACTAGTAATCAAGCTAACAATACCTTGGTGTATTTGCCGAAAGAGCGAGATACCCAAATCCAAGATTTGTATTATGTGGCGATTGATGAGTTAGGCGACAGTCTGTATGAAAAAAATCTACAAGATAATTACCAAATTACTCGCAACCATATTCACGTCACTTTTCACGGTTTTGACAAGGAAAAACGCCAAAACAACACAGGAAAACTCATCTCTAGCTACCAAATTAATTTAACCAATCTAAATAGTATTAGTCGTCGTGACGGTTTTGGTATTAATTATGTGGCGGTGTTAGACGACCGTTATACCACGTCCATTCGCAATCAGATTTTGAACAAAAATCAACATGATTTGCCTGCGAGTGAACGCATTCACCCCACAGGGCATTTGCCTGTTACCGCCCTACTTTTACCACAAGGCGATAGTATAGACGAGATTTTAACCACCACCGATTTTCGTTTTGACTTGTATGACCCTTATCAAACCAACCGTGTCACTATTTTGGGCAAACCGTTTGCGTTGTCGGCAAATTTTTCTGCACCGTATGGCTTGTGGATTAAGGAAAATTCTCTTGAGCCGTTAAGCATTTTTAATATGCTCGGCTCGGCGTACCAAAACAGCCAACCACAATTATTTATGCTTGAACCTTATAACCCAAACAAGCAAGTTATCTTAATGCTTCATGGTTTGGCATCTAGCCCTGAAACGTGGATACGCCTAACCAACGATATTTTTAACGACCCAACGTTGCGGGATAATTATCAAGTTTGGCAGTTGTTTTATCCGACCAACATCCCAATTTTGGAAAATCGTTATCAGCTTCACAGCTTGATTAACAACGCTTTTCATCAAGTTGATCCTGAACAAGATGACCTTGCCAGTCAGCACGCTGTACTGATTGGGCATAGTATGGGCGGTGTGATTGGGCGATTATTGGTATCTAATGACGATTTAACGGTTAATTTAAAACAGATGATTGAAAATCATATCCAAAAACAAGAATTACCGAGCGTTTATCGCAATTTTGAACGTCTAAACAACGATGAACAGCTAGAACTCAGTAAACGTTTGCAGTTACACGCTCTGCCTCAAGTTGACCGAGCGGTATTTATTTCCGCCCCCTTTGCAGGGACGGATTATGCTGACCGTTGGTTTACAAGGGGTTTACGCCGAATTGTGTCCATTCCTGCAGGTTTTGTCAAAACCGTTACTGCAAGCCTAAATGCGTTATTGAGTGATGCCCAATTAGCCAACAATCCGTTAGCAGGGCTATTTTTGGAAAATGGGGCGAGCCAATTAAGCGATCAATCATTTTTTGTCAAACTTACCAAGTCGATTAGCATCGCCGACAATGTGGCGATTAATACCTTGATTGCCACCGATGATAGGGATTTGTACGATGCGTTAAAAAATGATACCTTACAAAATAAGCTTAACAATAATGACCAAATAATTACCAATTTGCCAACCGATTTCAACAATAACCAATCTAAGCAACTTAACCAATCAAGCCAAAACTCATATTTATATAACCGTGCCAATTTAAATAAAGCCGAAAGTTTACAAGCCCAACGCCAACAACTGCTAAAACAAGTCAGCCAAGGGGCGACCGAACGCCTATCTGACGGTATTGTACCGTATCAAAGTGCCAGTTTAAAAGACGTGGAAAGTGAAAAAATCCTGTCAGGCAAGCACAACGTACATACCAGTCCGCAAGCAGTGCTAGAGTTAAGACGGATTTTGCATAAACAGTTAACCACCGTTGCCAATACCAATCCAAAACATGAAGACCAACAACCCTAATCCGCTTCAGCCACCTTACCTTGACAAACAGAACGTACAAGGATTGTTTCGGCAATTTTTGCGGTTGTTGGTAGATTTTTTTGGCAGTTTGCCCAAGTGTCCCCATTGGTTGCGTCATTATCAAAAAGCAGATTTATCCGCAGATGTGATTGCAGGCTTGGTGGTCGGTGCGGTGGTTATTCCACAAAGTTTAGGCTATGCGGTGTTAGCAGGATTACCACCTGTATACGGTCTGTATGCGTCCATTGTGCCTGTGTTGATTTATGCATGGGTTGGCTCAAGCTCGGTCAATGCGGTCGGTGCAGTGTCACTCACCGCGGTAATGACCACACAAGCCCTATCAGATTATCAACATTTGCCGAGTAATGAATACGCCCATTTTGCGGTGAGTTTGGCATTATTGGTTGGCGTATTATTAACCTTGGCAAGCATATTTCGGCTCGGTTGGGTAACGCAATTTATCAGTCGTGGCGTCACCGCAGGCTTTGTCAGTGGGGCGTCCTTGTTGATTTTTATCAGTCAGCTCAAAGTCATTACCCACATTCCTATCACAGGCAACACCCTGCTAGAAAATACGGTGTCGTTGTGGCGAGATTTTGACGATTTTCATTTGCCGACCTTTGTGATTGGGGCATTGTCATTGGCGGTGTTTTGGTTAAACCGCACGCATTTTCCCAGATGGTTCGCCATTTTGCCACTATCGGCTCCCACCATCACATTAATTTGCCGAATGTTGCCGTTATTGTGGGTGATGTTGATGATTGGTTGTAGTCAAATTTTTGGCTTTGTAACACTCAATATCGCCTTGGTAAACGCCATTCCTCAAGGGTTGCCAGCCCCGATTTTGCCAATCATGGAAATCAACACGCTCATTCATCTGTTGCCGTCCGCAGGGCTGATTGCGTTAATTGCGTTCGTGTCTAGCCATGCGGTGGCGAGCAGTTTTGCCAAACAATTTCAACAACCGTTTGATGCCAATCAAGAGCTAAAAGGCTTGGGTTTGGCAAATGTCATTGGGGCATTTTTTCAAAGTTTTGCGGTAACAGGTGGACTGTCTCGCACGGCGATTAACACCGCAACAGGGGCAAAAACGCCGTTGGCAAGCGTGATTAGCGTGTTTGTTATGGTGGTGACTTTGTTATTTTTTGGCAATCTATTTGCACCGTTACCGTATGCGGTGCTTGGGGCGATGATTATGGCAAGTATCGCCAGCATGATTGATTTACAAACGTTACATTATGCGTTAAAATTTGATAAGCTAGATGCGTTGGCTTTTTTGGCAACGGTTAGCGGTGTGTTAATTTTTGGCTTAAATATTGGTTTAATCGTGGGAATTTTGGTGTCATTTGCAGGGCTGATTTGGCAATCTAGCCATCCACATATTGCGGTGGTTGGGCAAATTGGCGATACGGGGCATTTTCGCAATATACAACGACATCAAGTTACCAAGCATGATAAACTGCTGATTATTCGGATTGACGAGCGTTTGTTTTATGGCAATGCCATGTCGGTGCGTGGGTTTATTGAGCAACAGTTAACCATCAATATGCATTGTGAACATTTGGTACTCATGCTATCGGCGGTGAACCATGTAGATTTAACCGCTCAAGAGATGTTAACCGAGCTAAATCGTGCGTTACAAAGTCGTGGTATTCGTCTACATTTTTCTGAGATTAAAGGACCTATCATGGATATTTTAGAGCAAACGCCTGTGATAAAAGATTTAAGTGGACAAGTGTTTTTAAGTACACAACAAGCGGTAAATAAACTTTCTTAACTGTTTTTTAAAATAATTTTAACATCAAAGATTTAAATTAAAAATGAAAAAATTACTAATGACCAGTCTATTATTGGTAGCAACAATGAGCCACGCCAAAACAAACGAAACAGAGAGAGCAACAAACACCGTGCCAAAAACCTTTGAAGGCTGTATTTCTGCCCTTGATGAGAGTTCGCGTAATCCTGAAGGCAGTAGTCAAGTTTGTTTTTTTAAAAATGGCAAATTTTTGGGCGCTGGTTTTGGTTTTTTAAAATTCGGTAATTATCAAATCAAACAAGATACGATTGATATGGCTTTTATGCGTCCAGAAATGTTTGAAGTAACTAGCACTTATGACCCACAACAAAAGGGCGTATATATTCAATTTGATGGTTTTGATAATACAGACGCTTTAGTAAGTTTTGATAAACAAAATTTTCAGCCTATATTTAATGGCAGTCCAAATTGCATATCCTATCCATCTTTTAAAACGCTTCCTTCTGTTAAAACAATACAGCTATTTTCACATTTACAAGGCAAGGATTATGTTTGGGAATATCAATTACCCCAAAAAAATAACCGTATTATTATCAACTATTTAGATGCTGATGATGATGTTTATACACCGACTAGCGTGCCATTTTTGTATAAAAATAACAAAGTATTTTTGTTAGATTATGACGGCAAACCTAGCCATGTAGTGAAGGCTTTGAATAAAAACGACAAAGAAATACTTGAGTTTAAAGCATTAAGCTCAAAAATGGATAGCGATACACAGCCCACATCAGTACTGCGTAATGAGTTTAATGATTTTCCTGACGACACGAAATATTATCAGTATAATGAAAAACTAAATACCTATTCTCTTAAAACCCAATTTTACGATGAAATGGGTGAAATTGCTTATGACAATTCTGATGGAAGACTTGATACCATTCGCCGTTATACATTTTTAGAAAGCACAAAAACACCTATGTCATTGGACGATTTAAGCATTAGCAAAAAGGCTTTATTTTTTGCAAAATGCGACCATGATATCAACACCACTCATTAATAATTTTTTTCAACAAGGAACAATCAAAATGCCAAACAACACCGTATTTTCACCGCAAATCACCCCAGAATACGTTGCCCAAATCAAAGCTCAAGGCTACAAAACTATCATCAACAACCGCCCAGATGGCGAAGAACCCAACCAACCCTTAAATGCCGACATTGAAAAAATGGCAAACGAGGTTGGCATTGCCTACCATTTTCAACCTGTTGTGCCAAGCCAAATCAACGCCCAAGACTGCGAAGATTTTGCCAACATTTTTAATCAAGCCGAAAAACCTGTATTTATGTTCTGTCGCACTGGCAACCGTTGCAACATTTTATTCCAAGCCACCGAACAACTGGATTTATTAGACTAATGACCTGCAAAATTTGGGTGGATGCTGACGCTATTCCCAACGTTGCCAAACAGCTTATCATCAAAACCGCCGAACGCACGCAAACCACAGCGATTTTTGTCGCTAACCGTACGATTGCCTTGCCACGTTTGCCGATGTTGCAGATGATTGTGGTGGCAGATGGTTTTGATAAAGCCGATGACTATATCGCCGAAAATGTGAGCGAAAATGACGTGGTTATTACCAGCGACATTCCGCTTGCCAATGCTTGTATTGATAACAATGCCAAAGTTTGTACCGCTCGTGGTGTAATTTATGATAAAAGCAATATCAAGCAAAAGCTCAATATGCGAGATTTTATGGATACCATGCGAAGTACTGGCGTATTACAACCGCAACAAATGGGCGGACAAGCTCCCTACAGTGAAAAAGATAAACAAAATTTTGCTAATATATTAAACCGTTGGCTACAATCATCTGCCAAGCCAAAACCCAACCGTTTTTCTAATTAGCTTATCGTTATTCCGATAATTAATAGTAATGAGTGATATTGCATGATAAATCCGATTGTGTTAATCAAAAAATTGTACCAATTAGACAAGCATAACCCAGAAATTTTGGGTTTTGATATTGACGAAATTAGCGATTTAGAACAGCTTAGCCAGCTAACATTACCGCCATTATTGTTTCATTATTGCCGAGAATTGGGCAAGGTGCAACCGCTCAACCACAGCCACCATGTGCTATTGCCGTTACCGTTTGCTAAAACCGCCGAACATTTGGTGATTGCCAAAGACAGTCATGGCGAAGCGATTTGGGGCATTCATCAAGACGACCCAAACCAAACCAATCCGCTCGTGTTCGTCAGTCGCAACCATGATACTTACGACCTTGCCGATATTCATTGGATAAAAGAATTGCCGTTGGCGAGTTTTTTGTTGGCTCAAGCAATTTTTAATGGCGTGAATGGTGGCTTAAATCATTACGCACAAGTGTTTGATTTTATTGGCGATACTATTCCGAGCGACATCGGGGAAAAACTGAAAAATATCGGTGCACTAGAAATTAACGAATTACAACAAGAACACGAGCGATTTTTTCAAATTGACGATTACAAAACCGTGTTCATGCTATCATTTAATGAGATGAATTTGCCCAATGCGTTTTATATGGGCGGTCAAGATACGACAGCCTTTAGCCGTGTGGCAAATCAGCTGGCAGTGGCATGGGATACGTTGGTTTAATTTTTTTGAAATAATTCAAAATGTAGGGTGTGGTTAGCCCATCTTTTTGGGCGTAACCCACCATTTCACAGGATATAAGTTATTGATTTTATAAAAATTTCAATCCACTAAAAATCAACGGCTAAAATTATTGATTTTTCCAGCGAGCTTGCGACTCTTTAATTACCGCTTTGGCTTCGTCAATATCGCCCCAACTTTCAACTTTAGTCGTGCCTGCTTTTTTCAAATCTTTGTAATGATTAAAATGGAACTCAATTTGTTTAATCAACTGTTGTGGCAAATCCGCTAAGGTATTGATTGCATTGCCATTATTTCGGTCATCGGCAGGGACAACCACAATTTTATCATCCACTTCACCATCATCTACAAATTTCATCACACCAATCACTTTGGCTTGCATAAAAATACCTGTCGGTAATGGCTCGTCGGTGATAATGAGTGCATCTAGCTCATCGCCGTCTTCGTCAAGGGTCTGGGGGATAAAGCCGTAATTGGTTGGTTTTGCGAACAATTTTGGCTCAACACGGTCAAGTTGCATCACGCCTAATTTGCGGTTCCATTCAATCTTATTGTTTGAACCTGCAGGGATTTCAATTACCACGTGAATAACACCGCCGTCAACATCACCTGCGTCAAGGATTTGGTTAAAGTCTGCCATAGCATTTCCTTTTTGATAGATTTAAAAAAATGAAGTTAAGGTAAAAAAGTGCAACGATTATAACAAAGTTTGCTTCATTTCTCTAGGGTAGAATTTGGGCTAAAGTTATTCATTTTTGGAATTTTTGCCATGTTTCACTTTGCCAAAAAAATGGGCTATCTGCATCGCCCATTTTCTTAAGTGACAAGCTCACATTACGCTTTTGGGTTGCGCAGTCCGATAAACTCATCACGTCCGTGATAGCTTGCGGTTACCATTTGCTCAATACGTAACAATTGGTTGTATTTTGCCACACGGTCAGAACGGCAGAGCGAGCCTGTTTTGATTTGACCTGCTGCTGTACCCACCGCCAAATCTGCAATGGTGCTATCTTCAGTTTCGCCAGAACGGTGGCTAATCACGGTCGCATAGCCGTTTTGTTTTGCCAAATAAATTGCATCCAGCGTTTCTGACAATGTACCAATTTGGTTAAATTTAATCAAAATCGCATTGGCAATATTTTTATCAATGCCTTCTTGCAAAATTTTTGGATTGGTAACAAATAAGTCATCACCAACTAACTGCACAGTTTTGCCAAGTTTTTCAGTTAAATACGCCCAGCCGTCCCAGTCGCTCTCATCCAAGCCGTCTTCAATAGAAATAATTGGATATTGACGTACCAAATCACCCAAATAATCTGCAAATCCTTGTGAGCTAAACGCCTTATTGCCTTCACCTGCTAAGATATATTGACCGTCTTTATAAAATTCTGATGACGCACAGTCCAATGCCAAATAAATATCTTGACCTGCCTTGTAGCCTGCTTGTTCAATCGCTGTTAAAATGACAGTAATCGCTTCTTCATTAGAGCGTAGATTTGGGGCGAAACCACCCTCATCGCCCACTGCCGTGTTTAAACCTTGCGCTTTTAAAACGGATTTTAGGCTGTGAAAAACCTCTGTTCCTGCACGCAATGCTTCCCCAAAACTGGTAAAATTCACAGGTTCAATCATAAACTCTTGAATATCCACGGTATTATCCGCATGGGCCCCACCGTTTAAAATATTCATCATCGGTACAGGCATAGATAGCGATGTTTGCCCACGTAAGTTAGCGATGTATTGATGAAGTGGTAATTTTTTGGCTTGGGATGCTGCACGAGCTACCGCCAAAGATACCGCAAGCGTTGCATTTGCCCCGAGTTTGGCTTTGTTGTCCGTACCGTCTAAAGCGATAAGTTTATCATCTATCGCTTGTTGGTGAGTGACATCGCTGTCCACGAGCGCCGAGCGGATTTCACTATTGACGTTCGCCACCGCTTTTTTTACCCCTTTGCCCAGATAGCGAGAGTTATCGCCATCTCTGAGTTCCAACGCTTCACGGGAACCCGTTGACGCCCCACTTGGAGCGGCAGCACGCCCAATCGTGCCATCGGCTAAAATCACGTCCGCTTCAATGGTTGGATTGCCACGAGAGTCTAAGATTTCACGGGCGATGATGTCTTTAATTTGTATAGTGTTGGTGGTTTCTTCGGCGTACATAAGTTTTTCCTTGGCGTTAACAGTTAAAAAAATAAAAAATCATTTGTTATTATAAGGGATAGAACGGATTTGGTAAATGAAAAAATCCCAAAAAATAATTTTTGGGACTTTATTTAACAAAATTAAAAAATTTATTTAATTAAGAAGTCAAATAAGCCTAATTCGGTTAAAAAGACGGCAATCACGCCAAGCGGTGCGATAAATTTTACCGCCACTTGCCAAAGTGTCCATTTGGTACCTGTTATTCCAAGTTCATCTTGCACTGATTTTTGGTTCATAAACCAACCCATTAAGATGATTGTACCAAGTCCTGTTAACGGCAACATGATTTTACTAGAAATGTAGTCTAATGCGTCAAAGATGCCCTGCGGTTTGGCTTCACCACCCACGGTAATGGTAAATACGGCAAAATCGCTCAACACGTTAAACGACAACAACGCCAATATGCCAACCGCCCAAGTCGCCAGCGCACCAACCAACGCAGATGCTTTACGGCTAAGTGGCGTACGCTCTTCTAAAAATTCGGTAATTGGTTCTAAGATTGAAATTGACGATGTCAAGGCAGCAAAAGTTAGCAAAATAAAGAACAATGTCCCAACAACGACACCAAAACCCATTTGACCAAAAGCAATCGGTAAAGTAACGAAAATCAAGCCCGGACCTGCCGCAGGGTCTAAACCGTTGCTAAACAAAATTGGGAAAATCATCAAACCCGCCATTAACGAGAAAATAATATCCCAAATAATCACCGTGCGAGCGGTGGCTAGCAGGTTCACCTCTTGTTTTAGGTACGAGCCATAACTCACCATAATCGCCATACCAAGCGACAAGCAGAAAAACGCATGACCCAAGGCAGCCATTAACACCTTACCAACGCCAACTTCTTGCATACGAGCCAAGTCAAACTTGAACAAAAATTCAATGCCTTTGGCAAAATCCATATTAATCGCATTATAACCCACGATAAGCACCATAATCACCGCCAAGGCAGGCATCATGATTTTAGACGCTTTTTCCACACCAGAAGTTACACCACTTGCGACGATAAACGCAGTCAAACCCATAAATACGGTATGCCAAACCGCCATTTGCATTGGGCTGGCCAACATATCGGTAAACATCGTCCCTGTGGCATCTGCATTCATGCCAGAAAACACATTCGTGCCTGCCTTTGCCGTATAATTGAGTGACCAACCGCCAATCACACTATAAAACGACAAAATCATAAAGGCGGCAAGCAACCCAAACACCCCAAGCAACGCCCACGCAGGGCTAGTATTATTTTGCAATGCAACTTTCTTAAAACTCGCCTGTGGATTTGACTGCCCACGCCGACCAATCAGCCATTCGGTTACCAACACAGGAAAACCAATCAACGTAATACTAACAATAAACACCAACACGAACGCAGAACCACCGCTATCGCCTGTCATATAGGGAAACTTCCAAATACTGCCCAGACCAACCGCAGAACCAACCGCCGCCATCAAAAAGCCGATCTTTGAACTCCATTGTGCATGAGAAGATTTATGATTTTGGCTCATCTCATTGCTCCTTTTTTCAATTTATAGTTTGTGAAACTGTTAAAAAATGCAAAAATTTGTAAGCATTTTGTGATTTATATTCCAAATTTTAATGCAATCTGCCATAAAGTCAAACTATCTTTTTAAAATTTGTGTGCAAAAACAAAAAAACGACAAATTTTGCCGTTACTTTTTATAAAAAAAATAATAAAATCAATTATTTAAAAAATTTTATTAAAAATATAAATTCTTTTTATAGCCATTATAAATTTTGGCTATTATTTGGCAAATCATTACTCATTATTAAGAACCTGTATTCACAACCTTACGCAACTTAATTTTTTTGTAAAATTAGTCAATAAAAGTTTGCTTTTGCATGAAAAATGTTATGAATACAGGTTCTAACAAATTTTCTGTTCTTTCGCCATTAACTGTTCAATTTCTGCCACCGTTTTTGGTACATCGCTTGTCAGTACCACCGCCCCAGTTTCGGTAATCAGCACATCATCTTCAATACGGATACCGATACCACGATATTGCTCAGGTACAAGCTCGTTATCTTTAGCAAAATACAAAGCAGGCTCAACCGTCATCACCATGCCAGGCTGTAGCAAGCGTGGCTGTTTTTCGCCGTCCACGATTTCATCAGTAAAATACCGCCCCGCATCATGCACATCTAGCCCAAGCCAATGCCCCGTGCCGTGCATATAAAACGGTTGATAGGCTTTTTCGCTAATCAAGGTTTCTATATCACCCGACAAAATCCCAAGCTCAATCAAGCCTTGGGTTAGCACTCTTAAAGCCGTTTCGTGGTGGATTTTACAATGTACGCCCGCTTTTAAACTATTAATTGCTTCTACATTGGCTTTTAATACAATATTATAAATCTGTTTTTGCACATTGCTAAATTTGCCATTAACAGGGAACGTTCGGCTAATGTCGCCTGCATACAGCTGATATTCCGCACCTGCATCTATCATCACCAAATCGCCGTCTTGCATGGCTTGGTCATTTTCCACATAGTGCAAAATGTTGGCGTTATCGCCACTCGCCACGATACTGTTGTAGGACGGCACACAGCCATATTGCCCAAACACATAATTTAGCTCGGCTTCTAACTGGTATTCGTACATTTGCGGTCGCACACTTTGCATGGCTCGCACATGGGCTAGGCTACTGATTTGACAGGCCTTTTTTATCAAGGCAATTTCTTGTTCATCTTTCAGCAATCGCATCTCATTGATAATACTGTCAATATTATAAATTTCATTAACCACACCTTCGCCACGCACCAAGTTTTTTGCGGTTGCCAACCACTCACCCACAGACCTCTCAAAACGAGCGAACAAATGTTGTTTCCCCAAAATAAGTTGTGGAATTTGTGCATCAAGCTCGCTAATGGCAAAGGCTTTATCCGCCCCAAGTTCACTAATCGCTCCGTCCAAGCCGACACGTTTACCGTCCCAAATCTCACGCAATTTGTCTTTTTCTCGTAAAAACAAGATGTAGTTGATTTTATTGTCAATTTTTTCCAAAACTAAGGTGCTTTCAGGCTCGCTAAAGCCTGTTAAATAAAAAAAACTGCTGTCAGGGCGGTATTTGTATTCGGCATCGTTATTGCGTATGTGGTGTGGTGCGGTGGATAAAATTGCTAAACTATTATTGGGTAATTTTTTGGCAAATTTGGCTCGGCGTTTGGCAAATTCGCTTTGGGGAAGTTTTTCTAATAGATTGATTTTCATATGTTTCCTTGTTGCTTTTAAGATTAATTATAGCAATAGCATAAACTCCTTGGTTTATGGCTTGCCCTTCTGCTGTTTTATTGTCCACAATCGGACGTTCAGTCTCATAAAATTTTATGCTAATACGACTTTCATCAATCCGTATTTTTCTTTTAAAATTTGAGCCAAAATTTCTGCTCGTTCACGGCTTATTTTTTCAGGATTTTTTTTGGGCTTTGGACGCATGACTTTCAATTTTAACAAAATATTTTGGAAATTGGTGCATTTTTTCAGCGACGTTTTGTATTTCTTTAAAATATTATTCATTTGGATAACAATCATTTCGGCTATAAAAAACCCTTATATCCATGCCTTGAAAGGGTTCAAAGTTTGGTCTTGTGCAACCTTTTACAAAAATTAATTATCGTGAAAAGCATCTTCCCAAGATGCAAAAGGCATCAGAAATATACCTAATAAAAATAAACCTAACATCAACCCAGCCATTAACCAACCGCCAATAGCATAGCCAACAATCAATATCAAAAATAAGCCGACTATAAAATGTTTCTTTTCATCTTGAATAAGTTGTTTTATCGCAAAAAAATGTTCTCGCCAAAATTCATTCATCTGAATACTCACACATTTTCACCAAATTTCCCAAAAATTGTTCACACAAATCCAACTGCTCAAGGCTAACAAATTCATTGGGTTTATGAGCCTGCACGATATCGCCACAGCCACAAATCACAGTCGGCACGCCAAACTCAGTAAACTGTCCGCCTTCGGTCGCATACGCCACCTTGTACCGCACCTTGTCCGCCACCAAATGCTCAATCAAGCCCTGCAAAGCGTGGCTCTCACTGTCAGTCATCGCAGGTACTTGGCAGTCTTGAATAAGTTCAATATAACTGTCGGTATTTTTGGCAGACATGTGTTGGCTAAGTTTTTGGATAAATTCACGAATTGGCTCAATAACCGCAGTTGGCGAAACGTGGGGCAAATTGCGAAAATCAAAGCTAAATTCGCAAAAATTCGGCACAATGTTGGTCGCCGTTCCGCCTGAAATCGTCCCAACCGACAGCGTAGAAAATGGCACGTCAAAACCTTGGACTAAGCGTAACGGCTCGGCTTGTTGTTGTAGTTTTTCTGCCAAATTATCAATAAAACCAATGACTTGACTGGCATAACTAATCGCATTCACGCCTTGCGGTGTCAGCGATGAATGAGCCGATTTGCCATGCACCCGACAGCGAAAGGTCTGTATGCCCTTGTGAGCGGTGACCATTTTCATCATGGTCGGCTCGCCCACGATACAATAATCAGGCATAATTCCTTGATTTTGCAAATCTTTTAGCAAAAACGGCACGCCTAAACAGCCAACTTCTTCATCAAATGATAAAGCAAAATGAATGGGCTTCATTAATTTATTTTCAATCGATAATTTAACAATATTTGGCAAAATCGCCAAACAACAAGCAATAAACCCTTTCATATCACACGTGCCACGCCCATAGACGTTACCGTCTTTTACGGTGGCGACAAAGGGGTCGCTATCCCACGCCTGCCCGTCCACAGGCACGACATCGGTATGCCCAGAAAACACCATGCCACCTGTCAAAATTTGTTGGTTATCGGCAGTGGCAGGGACGGTAACGAATAGGTTGGCTTTGGTTTTATCAAAGTTAAACGTCAGGCGTGGCGTGAGATTGAGCGATTGGCAAAACTGGGCAATATAGTCTATGAGTGCTAAATTTGAATGTCGGCTAGTGGTATCAAAACTAATTAATATTTTTAGCCATTCAAGGGTGGTTTTTGGGTAAATCAATTTCAAACTTCCTTTTTATTATCAATTTAATATACATTAAAAATGCTACGACATCTAGGAAACTGTGAACAACCCCAAAATTCTTTGCCTGCATTACTGCCAGTTTTTGCAACCCTTTTTACCATTAAACTTTGGCAGCTTGGACATTTGGGATTATTGCTATCAGATTGTTGTTTATTTCTAATAAATTCCTTATGCTCCATTCTTGTTTGCAATGTGTCATCTAATCGGCTATGTTTAATCGCTTGATAGATACTCTGAACCTGTTCCGATGAAAATAAAACATCTTGTTTGGTTTTTATATAACGCATCATACCTTGATTCATCACATTTTCGGGTAATTCATCTTGAGTTTTTATTTCACATTCGCCAATAAAAGCTATCACGGAATGAAAGTATTTTTCTTCAAGATTTAACAAATTTGCTAACGTTTTGATGTGTAAGTAGTTTTGTCTTAATGGATTTTGAAATTTAAATTTTCTGCCACCATACAAAACTTGCGTCCATTGAGCCTGGTTTGTACTACCAAAAATCCAACCTTTATAATTTTTGGTTTCAATCACAAAAATGCCAAATTTAGATACAATCACATGGTCTATTTGTGTTGTTCCGCCATTTGACAAAGGCAAGGTAACATTATCAATTTTAAAATAAATATCGCTATCTAACTTTATCCATGCTGCCAAACTAATGACTGTTTCGCCCAACAAACCTGTGAACCCTGCCCTAAACTCTGAAAACATCCAGCACTCCAATTATCAAAAAATCAAGACCGCTTTTTCCCATTCATCGCATCAATCACCATATTGGTCACGAACGCATCATTGGCATCTTTTTCCGCTTGCCAATCCAACTCATCATTATCAAACACTTGCACATTTTCAATAAAATCAAGGTGTTGCTCATCTTGACTTACCAACGGTTTGCCAATGCTCGCCGTCATGCTAAATCCTGCAATCAACGGCAATTTTGCCACCAATTTTCGCACACGCCCACTTGCCACGCTCACAGGTATCATTCGCACGAACTCAAGCAACTCCATATATTGCACTTCGCCTTCAGGGTTAATCTCGTCACTGGCATTGCTTTGCAAATTTTCGTCAAATTCATCAATACGTAACGCCCCAACTTTTGCCAAGTCGTTAAACAACGCATTTTCTTCAGGACGCAACGCACTATCCGTGACACCAAATCCTGTCAAATAGCCGTTTGCCCAATTTCGCAACGCTTGCAGTCGCTCATACAATGGATGCTCATCATCAGGCAACAACGGCGAAAACTGATAGCTATCTTCATCATCAGTCAATAACGCCACCAAATCTTCGCCTTCTTCGCTCAACAGCTCAAGGGCTTTTGGCTCAAGCTCGGTAAAACTCAGCTCTGTCAGTAAGGCTTGCCAAATCTCAGGTGTAGGTGCATCGCACACGCTAAGCACGCCTGTCATCAGCCCATGCAACTCACTCACCGACACATCGTGCCAACCATGCAATGCTTCATGCCAATCTTGCCAACCTGATAAATAATCGTCCATTTTTTCACCTTTTCAATTTTTATGGAAATTTTAAAAATTTTGCAAAAATTGCCTTTCTTTTTTAACAATTTTGCAAAAAACACTAGCCATTATAGGGGCTTTTGTGGCATTATTAAAGGGTAAATTTTTACTTTCATTTTTTCACATTATCTTAATTTTTTTGAAGACGTTATCATGACCAACCTGCTTTCACAATTAACCGAACTAAAAGGCTACATCGGAAAATTAACCGATAAAAATCAATATCTTAGCAGTGAATTAGCCCGCATTAAAACCCAGCCAAGCATCAGTAGCGAACAAATGTCAGCTGTACAAACCGAATTGAACAACACCCAACAACGTATTGAAAAACTTGAACAGCTCATTGTCAAACACGAACAACAACACGCTGAACTAGAAAACCGTTATCAATCGCTCGCCGACTCGCACAGTATACTAAGCAACGAATACGAACAAGCCCAAGCCCAAATTGAAACGCTGACTCAAACCAATCAAAAGCTAATTGAAAAAAATCATGTGGCATCCGAACACACCAAACTCGTGTTAGAACGGCTTGCCAAAATTGATAGCGAAAATTAATAAAATCAATCAGTTAAAAGATTAACTTAACAATTAATTTTAAAAAAATATTAAGGAATTTTTATGTCAAATCAAAGCCAAAAAGTGGATATTTTTATCAATGGACGTAGCTATGGCATCAACTGTCCTGCAGGAGAAGAACCAGCCCTACAACGTGCGTCTAGCTATATCAATAACTTTATCCAAGAAATCCGCCGTTCTGCCCCACAATTACCACAAGAAGAATTGTTGGTGCTATGTGCGTTAACATTATTTGAAAAAGCAGAAAATCTGCAAAATGAATTGGACGGTTTTGCCGATGCCAATGGGTTACTAGATGAAATATTAACTGATATTAAAAAGTCTATTCATTAAAACGATTTAATTAAATCTATCAACGCTGTTTATGGGCATCAATAATCCGAGTTAATTCTTGGTCATTTTGATAAAATTGTTCGCATTCTTTGCAGAGCATTCGGTGCATTCTTAACCGCCACTGGGTAGATTTTGGCAAAGTCATTTCGTGCGATAAGCTGATATTTTCGGTCGCTTGTTTACAGCTTAACGTAAAACGAGTGGTGATATGGCGTGAGATTTTTTTTATGGGCATTTCTTTCATTTATTAATTTTTTTAAAGTAATTGTTTAATTTTAAACATCATCGTGGTTAAACCAATGCACCGACAAACAGCGTTGCAAACGCAATCTAGCACGGTGAATGAGTACATAAAAATTTTGCGTGCTAATGCCGATTTCCTGACAAATTTCAGGGGTGGATAGCTCAATATATTCTTTCATCAAAAACGCTTGGGCTTGGTCTTCGGGTAAATTTGCCAAACATAATTCCATAATTTGCCAAAAACTGTCCTGCTCAGCGTGCTGTTCTGGATTTTGCCAACTGTCATCGAACGCCGCAATGCCTGTCGCCGTTTGCCAATGCCCAGTTTCATCAAACAGACGTTGCAAAATATCGTCGTCCAACCTATTATCAGAACTTTCATCTATGTTTAGGTTAGTTAAACTCACATATTTTTGTTTTTGGCGAATGTGGTCGGCGATTTTATTTTTTAAAATGGCAAAAACCCACGTTTTAAAGGCGGAATTACCCTTAAAATGTGTGGCGTATTTATAGGCATTTTCAAAAGTTTCTTGCACCACATCAAAGGCTTCATCACTATCGCCGAGCTGATTTTTGGCAAAATTTAATAATTGTGCATAAGTTTGTTGGATAAATTCATCGTTTAAATACGAATTTTTTGCAAACGGGGGTGTTTTCATCATAAGCTAAACAGCCTCAGTGGTGCAAAAAATATGATGTTGGCTAAACTGGTTGACCCATTGTTCAAATTCATCAAGCGACAATGTTGGCAATTCATACGCCTCGGCAAAGGCAGTGAGTAAAGCATTGGGGTCTTCAAAGGTATGATGATTTGCTAATGTTGCTTGCAAAAAATCCAACAACAAATACGTCAAACTATTGGTCTGCATGAACTTTACCGCCGTTTCTTGACGATATACCAATAAAAAAGTCGCGGTAGCGTCAGGCACTCTATCAGCACTGATGTTATGAACTGCCCAATCATAATGCAATACTTGCAACGTTGGATTAAGATATAACGTTGGCAACACCCGACAAAAGGGCTCATCTGGCAACATTTCTACCAATAACTCAATCCATTCATAATGAGCAAGCTCACCCAAAAATGGCGGTATATCAAGTTTATCAAAAGCAGTTTCTGCCAAAAATGCACAAAATTGCTGATTAATTTCAACAAAATAGGGACTTTTTAGATGATTTGATGCTATAAATAACTGGATTAAGGTTTGCCAAAGCCTACTGTCCACCATTGTTTGACACACAGGAAAACACTGATTGATAAAACTTGATACATTGTTATACACCAGCGATCGATATAATTTACCAATGCGGGGCGACAAATCATCAAGTAAAGGCTGATCGGCTGTATCAGCTAATACTACAGACTCGTTATAGAAGCGTTGCTGACGTAAAAAGGTCGCAAATGCCTGCTGATGAGCCACAAACAGCTTATTAAGCGGTCTAGATAGCCTAGGAGCGGTAGGATAATTGGTCATGAGGCACTTTGCTCGCAAAATCCGTGTTGTTTTTGATGGATAATCTTCACTTCGTCTAATAGGTCTGTTAAAGGCGGAAAGTTAAAATCACGTTCCAAACAAGTTGGTAGCAGACAAGGATTTTTTTGCGTTTTTTGATAAATGAGTGCATAAGCATGGTCAAGCAATCCCCATACAGGGTCTATTACCGCATTGCCATGGGTATCAATCAATAAATCATTATCCTGATAATGCCCAGCAATGTGTAGATAGCAAGTACGTTCCAGAGGCAAACTTTGTAAATAATTCTTAGCATCAAAGCCAAAGTTTTGACTGTTGACATAAATATTATTGACGTCTAAATGCAACAAACAGTCAGCTTCTTGCACAATGCAAGTGATAAATTCGCTATCGGATAGCGTGCTTATCTTGGGTTGGTAATAATAAGACGCATTTTCAATGGCAATTTGTCGTCCTAGAATATCTTGAATTTGTTTAATACGAGAGGCTACCCACATGACGGCTTCATCAGTACAAGCAACTGGAAATAAATCATATAAATGACCTTGCGTATCAGAACACCATGCCAAATGCTCAGTGAACAAAGCAATATTGTGATAGTCTAAAAATTTAGCAATATTTTTAACAAAAGGTACATTTAATTCACCACTTCCACCAATGGATAAAGATAGCCCGTGGCAACTAAAATTAAACCGCTCGGTAAACTCTTTGAGCATGGCATTGAACCGTCCACCCATCAACCCCTGTGAGGTCATCCAATTTTCTGGTGACACCTCAAAAAAGTCAACGTCTGACAAGTCAGCCTGCCTTAGCTCATGAATAAGCTCACGACGAAAACCGAGACCTGCACCATGCAGAGCTTGGGCTGTTTGATGAGATGCAGTATGACGTGTCATTTTTCAACAGATTTTATACGACAAGTGCTAATTCCCAAAAGACGATAAATGGGGCAAAAATTGATGAGAGCCGTACCTAGTGGAATTAACCCAATCAGCCCCCACCAAGATTTTAGCGAAACACCGATACCAATAATCACTAAGCCCAATACAATCCGAACAATACGGTCAGCCTTGCCAACATTTATTTTCATGTTATTATCCTTTTAGCTGATGTACAGTTATTGAGCAGCACCGCAACCTGCGTTTGCCTGCTTATGACTAGCTCCACAACTGGCTGTATTGTCTTTAGCACCACACATACCCTCTGAGCATTTGGCCTCTGGAGCTTTTGTCATATTGGCATTAGATGATTGGTGATCTACGTTGGTTGGTACTGAGCTTTGGTTATTCTGATAGCCTTGCTCCATCGGTTGTGCTCCTAATTGGCTTTCAGCACAACCAACTACCCCTACGCTAAGCAATGAAGTTAATGCCAGTTGCTTAGCAAGGTGCTTTTTAGTTGATGAAGAATGAATTTTTTTAGCTTGCATATTGTACTCCGATTAAAAATATAAATGGTTTAGTTTAGACGGTTGTTGGGGTGGATTTCTTACAATTTTTTTAAATTTTTTTTAAACCCAACCACGATTATGCAAAATCCGCTTAATTTGGGCATAAATCACAGGAGCAGACACCAAACCTGCTAAACCAAAAGTCGCTTCTAATACCAACATAAATAGCAACAATTCCCAAGCCGTAGCACGGATTTTTGTGCCAATAATTTGGGCGTTCAAAAAATATTCTAACTTGTGAATTCCGACCAACCATGTAAGCGACAACACACTAACCATCAGCCCATGGGTCAAACTTAAGGTAACAATCACCACATTAGAAAACAAATTACCAACCACAGGTACAAGCCCTGCCAAAAATGTAATCAGCACCACCGTCCACGGCATCGGTAACGGATGTCCAATCATCGGCAAAATCCCAAGCAAATACACCGATGTCAAAATCGTGTTAATCGTAGAGATTTTGACTTGAGCAAAAAACACATCGCTAAAACCTGTAATCAACTCATCAAAACGTTGTCGCATATAATGCACAAATGGCTTGGCGGTGAGTGGCAAGCTTGGTGGTACTTGCAGTGCCATAATCGCCCCAATCGCAATCCCTACTATCAAATACCCCACGCCACGCAAGGTATGTACGCCAAGGGTTTGCAGTTGTGGGGCGTGTTCCTTGGCGGATTTTAGCAACATTTCTTTAAATTCATAATCCGAAATCGGCAAATATTGCGAAATCGAAAACGGCAACAACGTATGCAACTGCTCAATAATCGACATCAACTGCTCAAACAAGCGATTTAGCACAGCTACATTCGCCTTTGCCACCACCCAATCGCCAAACAAATACGTCACTAGCGAAATCAATGCCACGATAATCGCAATTGCCAACATTTCCGCACGGCTATTGGTGTGAAACTTTCCTAAAAAAGTCGGCATTTGTTTGCTTTGGCGAATACTATTGGCAATCGCCCTTGTGAACGTATAGGTTATCAAGCCTGCAAATAACACCAAAGTCAAATGCAACAACAACACAGGCAACCACACCAAAATCACAGGGCTAATGGCAAGTAAAAAAGTTTTTAGGTCGGGCAAAAAAGCAGACGGCTCACGGTCAGTCATCAGTTACAACACTTCTTGAAAAATAAATTTAAACCAAAATTTTAACGCTTATTTTTGACATAATAGAACCGTTATTTTAGCACATATTTAGAATACAACGGATAAAACATTGGATAAATTTAAACAAAACTTCTACGTTTTACAGCCAATAAAAAACCCAACTTTACCGAGAGAAAATTGGGTTTTTGTAAAAATTTTAAGGTTATTTTCCAACTGAATGTCGTAAAATATCGATTAAAAATTAGTTAACACTTTGTGGTGCAAGAATAGTCATTTCTACACGGCGGTTTGCTTCATAAGAATTACCAAACTGAGTGGTTGCACCATGACCTTGTGCACGCACACGGCTCGGAGCAACGCCTTGGTTCACCAAGTAATTTGCCACGGCATTCGCACGATTTTGTGACAGGTTAAGGTTAAAGTTTGGATTGCCTTCAACAGATGCGTAACCATTTACCACGACTGATGATTGATTGTATTGGTTTAATGTGGTTGCAACTTGTGCCAACGTATTGTAAAAACCAGGTTTAATCACTGATTGAGCCACGTCAAAGGTAATTGCTTCAGGGATAGCAAGGTTAATATTATTGGTTACAGGGTCACGGGTTACTTCAATGCCAGTACCTGCGGTTTGTTGGCGAAGTTTGGCTTCTTGTTGTTGCATATAATAGCCAACCCCTGCACCCAACGCTGCACCGATTGCTGCATCACGACCTGTTTTTTCGCCACCAGTCGCTTTAGAAATCGCCGCACCACCCAATGCACCACCGATTGCCCCTAGCACGGCTTTGTTATTAGCGATGTTACCCATACTGCCATCCGTGGTTGCACAACCAGTCATCAATGCACTTGAAGTCAACGCCACAGCGAGTAATTTTGTGTTCATTTTCATGATTTTTTCCTTATACTTATAAAAGTTGGCAAGCCAACGTAAATGTTGTTTAAATATAAAGTTGGCAAGCCAACGTAAATGTTGTTTAAATATAAAGTTGGCAAGCCAACGTAAATGTTGTTTAAATATTTTGTTTGTTCGGAATTTAACACAGTTGTATTTTTCAAGTTTTAAAGTGAAAAATCAAATCTGTTGAATTTGATAAGTGTATTATGCCGAAAAATTTTGTTAACTGTGTAATAAATTGTGATAAGTTATGTAGGCTTTAGTAAAATCGTTACAAAATATTTTTAATAAAATGTATTTTTTTGTGAATAAAGATTGTTTAAACTATAGTATTTTTTAAAAACAGATTTCAAACGCTAAATTTTGTTAATTTTTCGCTAATTTTGAGTTTTCTATGCCAAACACGTCCCTACCCCGAACCGTTCGCACACGTCCGCAGTTGATGTACGATATTTTTATGATGTTGGTTATCAGTATTGATTTGTTACTGTTAACGATTGATGGTTTGCTGATGAGTGGGTTGATGGTTCAGCTTGGTGAATGGGTTGGATTTGGCGGTTGGCTTAGCCATTATCACAACGATATTCATCCGCTGTTAAAATTGGTTGGCGGGCTATTTACCCTATTTTTGGTGGCAGAATTGTTGGTGCGTTGGGGGATTGCGATTTGGCAAAAAACGCATTATCGCTGGTTCTTTTTTCCATTTGTGCATTGGTACGAAGTGTTGGGCTGTTTTCCGCAGTTGCGTGCGTTGCGGTTGTTGCGTGTTGTGGTGATTGGTTATCGCCTGTATCAACTCGGTTATCAAGTTTTACCAAAAAGTTGGTTAAAAACTGGCAAATTTTATTATCATGTGGTGTTAGAAGAGATTTCTGACCGTGTGATTTTAATGGCAATTGACAACATTCGTATGGAACTTGCCAATACCAATGGATATTTGGTGCAAAACATCATTGACAAACACCGTGATGAGATTGAAACGGTAGTTGTTGAGTTGTTACAACAAGAAGTCACGCCACTCATTCAATCCACCAATAATCAACCGCCAAGTTTTGCCAAACCGCTTGCCGACCAAGTGAGCCTTGCGGTAGAACACGCCTTTTTGCAAACACCTGATTTGCACCGTGTGTTACGCATGATACCGATTGCAGGCGGAATGATTGAAGACCAACTTGTCAATATTAGCCAAAAAGTTGCCCAAAATATCACACTAAACGCCACGCAACAGTTAACACAAGTTGACAGTTTAAATCAAATTTACCGAGAAATTGCCAAAGGCATTGCCCAAGTTGATACCACCAGTCCGACCCTCGAAAACTTGGTGAGTTCGGTTATCAACGAAAGTCTGACCGCCGTTGCCGAACAAATCAAAGTACAACAATGGAAAAACCACGCCAATTCGCCTGACTTGGTGTATTAACTGATTGTAGTTTTGGCAAAACCTTGTTAACATAAACCTTTTATTGATGATTTTTATCCGCAAAGAAGATTGACATGACCGACACTGAACAAAAAAAACCTGAACCAAAAACAGAAACTGATAAAAAAACCACCGAGCTAAGTCAGACTAACCAAACAAGTTTAGCCACATCGGTAAAACTCACAGGGCGAATGCTAAATTTTAGCCGTTTACAATTACAAGGCGATGACATTGACGCAATACTTGCCAAAGTTAAGGAAAAGTTAGCAAAAAAATTGGACGCCAATTTGCCTGTTTTAGTGAGTTTAACCACTAATTTACCACCAAAACCGATGGTAAATACAACTTTAGAAACGGCTGAAAATATAGCAACGCCTAAAAGTAATGAAGAAAATTCAGCAGATAACAATAAGGTTGAACACAGTAAAACCGACAAAGCAGAGAATGTAGAAAAAACCGAAACCACGGATAAATCTGCAAATGAAAATGCTGAAAAAAATAACGACTTAACCGATGATGATTTACAAACATTTGATTTAGAAAAATTGTGGCACGGACTTTGGGCGTTAGGGTTGCAACCGATTGGCATGGTAACAGGGGCGTTTGACAGCCAAGCCCAAGCGTTAAAAATCGCCATTTTCCCTGCGGAAGGACAACGCATTGACCGTAAAACCGACAAAAAAACCGATACCAAAAAAGCTGAAAAATCAGACGACAAAAATCATTCCAATCATGAAAATTTACTCAGCCAAAATAGCCAACCTATTGATAATCAACTAATTTTAGCTGATGACAGCAACAATCATCAACTTAACATTCAGCGAGAAAGCGACAGTAACAATGTAGAAGGCGATTTGGTGCATCATCAGATTTTACGCTCTGGGCAGAGCATTAACCACGTTGGTGGCGATGTGATTTTGACCAAAGGCATCAATGCAGGGGCAGAAGCCATCACCGACTACAGCCTACACATTTATGGCAAAGCCGAAGGGCGACTGGTGGCAGGGGCGACAGGCGACAAAAATGCACGGATTTTTTGTTTGCAGTTTAATCCGTCTTTGGTGTCGGTGGCAGGAACGTATTGCCTAAAAGAAAATATCCCAACCGAACTGCTCGGCAAAGCGGTAGAAGTGAGTTTTGACAGTGAAACAGGTTTGGTGTTTAACTTAATGGTTTAAGTTTTGGTATAAGGTATAATTTGGCATAAATTGTTATCTTTGCCAATTTTATGTTAGAATAAGCAAATTTTTATGAAACCGATTGTATTGTTAAGCATTTTTGATAAAATTTTTAACAAATATCCAAAAAACTGGAGAAAAACGTGGCAAAAATCGTAGTCGTAACTTCTGGAAAAGGTGGCGTGGGAAAAACTACCACCAGTGCATCGTTTGCAACAGGTTTGGCATTGCGTGGTTATAAAACCGTGGTGATTGACTTTGACGTAGGTTTAAGAAACCTTGACTTGATTATGGGCTGTGAAAACCGCATTGTGTACGACTTTGTAGATGTGATTACAGGCAATGCTCGCCTATCGCAAGCCCTTGTCAAAGACAAACAGCTAAACAATTTGTTTATTTTGCCAGCCAGCCAAACCCGTGATAAAGACGCCCTGACCGATGAAGGGGTGGCGGAAGTGATTGCCGAGTTATCCAAACAGTTTGATTATATCGTGTGCGACTCGCCTGCAGGGATTGAGCGTGGAGCTCAGCTTGCGATGTATCATGCGGACGAGGCGGTTATCGTTACCAATCCTGAGATTTCATCGGTGCGAGACTCTGACCGCATTATCGGTATTTTGCAAAGCCGTACCAAAAAAGTGGAAGAGGGTGCAGGCTCGGTGCGTGAGCATTTGGTGATTAACCGTTACAACGCCGAACGTGCAGAACGTGGCGAAATGATGGATATTAATAGCATTTCTAACGATATTTTAAAAGTGCCACTACTAGGCGTTATTCCTGAAAGTAACAGCGTGCTAGAAGCATCTAACCAAGGTGAACCTGTGATTTTGGACAAAGACTCGAAAGCAGGACAAACTTATGACGATATGGTGGCGAGATTTTTGGGGGAAGAACGTCCATACCGCCACATTGAAGTGCAAAAGAAAAGTTTCTTGCAACGCTGGTTTGGGGGTTAATCCATGAAAAAAAGTTTTTGGAGTAGCCTATTTGGCACCGAACAAAAGTCCAAAAGTGCCAATACTGCTGCCGAACGCTTAAAAGTTATCGTTGCCAGTGAAAACCGCTTGCACAACCGCTTAACGCCCGAGCGTATTGAAAAAATGAAACGTGAAATTTTGGCTGTGGTAAATACTTATGTATCGGGTGTGCAAATTGATGACGTGAATATCAATCATCACACCGAAGCCAATATGGAAGTGTTGGAAATGAATATTAACTTGCCTGATAATAGTCGGCGTTAGACGTTTATTTTGCAAAATATCTTATAAAAAAAACCCAATTTCAAATTGGGTTTTTTATGACTTAAAAATCTTGACAACAATTATAACATACGTTTAATTAAATTATCTTTTTTGATAAATTGGTGTTGTAACGCCCCAAGAATATGCAAGCCTGTAAAGGCTAATAACATCGTCCAAAATACATCTTTATGCAATTTCATCAAGGTACGAGCAGTTTCTCGGTTTTCACCGATAAATGGTGCGATTTCCATACCAAAAAACGGAATGGCATTACCTCTCATCATCGTAGCCATGATAGCGGTCAAGGGCATGGCAAACAAACAAACATATAACATCAAATGAGTGAAATGAGCGATACCTGTTTGCCATTTTGGCATAATGACTTTGGCAGGGGCAGATTTTACGGTCAGTACACGGTTTAGCAAACGTGCCATTGTCCAACATAGTACGCTAAAGCCAAAAGATTTATGAAAATCAATATAGGTATCATCAACCGCATTTTCATCCAACTTAATCATCACCCACGTGACAAGCAATAACAACACCCCAAGCCAATGAAAAATACGGACACTAATCGCCCATTTAGTATTTACAACGACTGCTGGCTGAGAACGCTCGCTGGCAGGATATAATGACATAAAAACTCCTGTGTTATCAAAAACTTAATCAAGTCAATTAGACTAACTACCATTAACTGTCAAGGTCAACCAAGAAGTGCGACATTTTATCCAAATCAGGAATGATACACACTTCATTTTCAAACATGACCGCTTGGAATACATAATCTTGCTCGGTCGGTTGGTAAGCAGAAAGTTGGTTTTTTTCTAGTTGTTCTTGTTGGCGTTGTTTTTCTAGACGTTGTTTTTCCAGAATATGCGGATAAAAACTTTCTAAAGTTTGTTGATAAGTGGCTCCATCCACGTCTTTTAATTCTGAAATTCGTACCGAGTGAAAGGTTACATCACCTTGAATTTGCAAGCCAATGCGGTGTACATCGGTGACGCTTTCTAGCACCACGATAAATTCAGCTTGTTCAGTTTTTGGCACTAAGTGATACACTGACACGTCCTGCCCTTGCCACAAAAAGTTCCAAATGCGGTCATGATACGGCTCAATCGCCAAAATCAGCTCTTTTGGCACAATCCAGTCAGGGGCATCAACCACAGGAATTCGTGCAATCTCAAGCTGTCCTGTGGTCACACTCAAAATACCAATGTGTTCATCTTGGGTTAAGATTTTAATCAGACTTTTTGCCATGTTATTCTCTAAACTTTTCTTAATGCTTTGTTAAGCAAGGTTAATATGATGATTGATTAAACCAATAAAATGATAACGGTAAATTTATCCAAATAATTTTGGCGGTTGATAGCTTAATGGATTTGGAGCGAGTAAAATCGGCTTACCGTCAGGTAAACAGCGTTTTTTGCACAAACTTATCAACGCTTCTGCCAACTGTTTTGGCGTACCGATATAATCCACCAATCCTGTATCTATCATACTTTGTGGTTGGCTCGGGCATTCGCTAGTATCAGGACTTTGAGCCCAAATCACACTGCCATTTTTGCGGGCTAATTGTGCCATGTCGCTACCGTCATTGCCCATTCCCGAAAAAATAATACTCATAAAATGATTGCCAAACACATTGCTACAGCTTGCAAGCAACTGACTAATGGAGGGTTGGTACACGCCTTGCCAACCTTGTTTTTGTAACAATACTCGCCCATTAGAGTCGCAGATAACCGATTGTTCAATCGGTACAATCAGACAGCGACCTGCCAATAATTGTTGGGTATTAGTAATGATATCACACCGCCAATGGTTATGCCGTGTTAGCACCCTTGGCAAAGTATAAAGCGTTTCATGGTTAAAATGTTGTGCTAAAATCAACGCAATCGGCAAATCATTGGGTAAATAATCCAAAAATTCTTTTACTGCCATCGGTCCGCCCATGGACGCACCAAGCATCACCACATATTTCCACGTAACGACGTCGTCAGATTTTTCCCGTTCTTTTAACAACAAATCAGGGCGTTGCAGACGTTCAGCGATTTTACGTTTAAGTTTGCGTTGCCATTTTTCGTAGAGCGTGCCTGTGTTAATATAAGGGGCAGTAGTAAACCCGACTAGTACCACTTTTGGCATATAACTATCGCCTGAGCGAGTCATTTGTTTTTCTAGGCTTTGGATAACTTCGTAATCTTTTTCACTATCCACCAGCCACACATCAGTAATACTGTGAAAATGTTTTTCACTTAGCTGTTCTATGCTGATACAATCCACCAACTCCATTTGCCACGCACGAATGGTATCGCTAAATGCCATGCGTTGCTGATTATTTTCAGCAACGACAATAAAGCGTAAGGGTCGGTCGGTTTCCTGCATTACATTTCCTTTGCCAGTTAAGTGCCATTTTAGCTTACTAACTTAGCTGACCGTTTTAGCATTTAACAAACGGGCAATGGTGTCTAACAAGTCTTGCTCTTGGAACGGTTTACCTTTGTATTCATTCACACCGATACTCATCGCACGTTCTCGGTGTTTTTCACCAGTACGTGACGTAATCATGATAATTGGCGTGTTGTTCAAACGTGGGTTGTGACGTACTTGGGTCGCTACTTCAAAACCGTCCATACGTGGCATTTCAATATCCAACAGCATGATGTCTGGGGTTAGCTCTTGTAGCTTTTCTAAGGCGTCCACACCGTCAGTTGCTACTTGGGTTTCGTAGCCATTACGCTCAAGCAGACGTGATGTTACTTTACGCACCGTTACCGAATCATCGATAATCAACACCACAGGCTTACGGCTCTTATCTTTGGCTTTTTGACGTTCAATCCGAACGGTCGCACTAGCATTACGCATCAGGGCAATCAAGTCAAGAATTAACATCACCGAACCGTCACCCATAATGGTGGCCGCTGAAATCCCTGAGATGTGCGATAGCTGTGGCCCAAGCGGTTTAACCACCACTTCAATACGTGAACCTGCAATCGCATCTACTTGCAACGCCATATTTTGCCCTGTTTCGGTACGAATGATAATCACAGGTACGCTCACAGGTTGATGTGCTAAGGCTTCTAGCGGGTCGCTACCATATAGGATTTGGTTCAAATACCGCAGACGATAATCTTGTCCGTCAATATCCAACGTGGTCGCCTCAAGGCTGTGGAACTGATAAATGGTTTCGGTATTAACACGTAACACGCGCTCAATCTGCACAAGCGGAACGGCATAGTTCTTATCCCCTGCACGTACCACCAACGCATCAGATACCGCAACGGTCAATGGCAAACGCATGGTAAAGCGAGAACCTTTACCCATTTCTGAGTCAACCAATACCACGCCACCGAGCTGTTTTACTTCGCTCTGTACCACGTCCATACCCACGCCACGACCCGAAATTTGCGAAACGGTTTTCGCAGTTGACAGACCCGCGTTAAAGATATATTGCATGATATCTAGCGGTTTTAATGACGTATCATCGGCAGCAATCAACCCTTGCTCCACCGCTTTTTTACGCACCGCATCCACGTTAATGCCTTTACCATCATCTGATAAGTGGATAACAATCTCGCCACCTTCACGCTGAACTTCTAGGGTAATCAGACCTGTACGTGATTTACCGCTTTCAATACGTTCTTGGCTCTTTTCAATACCGTGGTCAACTGCGTTACGAAGCATATGCTCTAGTGGCGAAGTAACACGTTCCAAAATATTACGGTCAATTTCACCCTCATCATTCAAAATCCGCAATTCAACCGATTTACCAAGCTCGGTCGCCGTTTGACGCACAATCCGCTGTAAACGTGGCGTAATCCGTGAGAATGGAACGGTACGCGAGTTCATCAAACCTTCTTGCAAATCTTCTTGGGTACGCGATAATTGTAGCAACAAGTTTTCAGTATCACGGGTTTTATCCAACATCGTGGCTTTAATATCCACCAAGTCCGATGCCGACTCTGACAACGATTTTGACAATTGGTTTAATGCCGAATATTGGTCCATCTCAAGCGGGTCAAAACCTGCTTCATCGGCGTGCTCATCGGCAATTTGTGCCAAAATTTGCACTTCAAGCTCGGTTTCCATACGGCGTAACTGGTCAGCAAGACGTTGTACCGTCACCCCCATCTCTTCAATGGTATTAGTCAAACTTGATACGCCCATTTCAATACGGGCACGGTTAATCGCTGACTCACCTGATAAGTTAATCATGCGTTCCATCAAACCTGCCGAAATACGCAACATCTCTGAATTTAAGTTCGCTTGGTCTTGCTCAGTTTCAAAGTTACCTTCCATAGAAGGTATTACTGACAAATCACGTTGACTACTTTCATCTTCACGATTTAAACTACTCTTATAAATTTCAATCTGTTCAATCTGTTGTGCCAATGACACCGTAGGGATTTCTTTTAGACTGTCAGGATTATGCGAGAAGTCTTGTAATGCTTCAATCAGCGTGGTTGGTGTTTCTGGATTGTATTTATTTTCAAGCACATACAACGAGCTTGCCAACCAGTCATGACACGATGCCAACAAGTTACCAATCATACGCGTTGCAGGTTTACGACGGCTACCCAACTCTTCATAAATGGTCTCCATTTCGTGAGCAAGGTTGGCAATCCCTTCCGCTTCAACCATTCTTGCACCGCCTTTGATGGTATGCAATTCACGTTGTAAGGCTTGTAATGCACCGATATTATTGTTATTACTACGGAATTCTTGTAAATTTTGGCTACTGCTGTCAATGAGTTCTTTGGCTTCTTCCAAATACACGCCCAAGATATCCTCATCCGGCTCTTGCCCTTGCCAAGTTTCCAGACGGCGTTGCTCAAAGTTGTTAACAATTTCCTGTACATACAACGGGTCAGCACTCATACCTGTGGTTTGTTCTTCTTCAACCGTTTCAGCAATACTAATATCTTCTTGCTGAGCTTCCACAATCAGCGGTACAGCAGGCACAATCTCACTCGCTGATATCTTACCACGACAAATATTGGCTAATTGTTCCGCCAATTCTCTAGCAAAGAAAGATTTTTGATGCTCAATCACATAATGTAACTGTGCTTGGGTAGTTTCATGCACTTTTTGCATGACCAATGCCAAATCAGGGTCAGCCACCAATTTGCCAGTAAGCAAGGCATCATAAATGCGTTCCGCTTGCTTTGACAAGTCAGCAATACTGATAATACCAACCATATTCGCCCCACCTTTTAAAGTGTGACGTTGACGACGCAACTCTTTTACTAACTCCATGTTGCTTAGGTTATTTTGCCATTGGTTAAAGTTTTCTAAAATGCTTGCACGCAATTGTTGGGCTTCTGCTAAAAAAATCTGTAACAGCTCAATATCAGTCTCAATGGTTTCATATTCAATCGCATCCATTTTGGCTTGATATTGTTTATCTGCTAACAACTGCTTAATCTCGTGGATTAAACCTTGGTCTACAAAGACATTCAGTCCCGCAGCAATCGCATCGAACATCCCAATTAGCTGTTCTTGTAATAACAACAACAAACTTTGCAAATGTTCATCTTTGGCAAAACTTGGATACACTGCTAAGCTTTGATAAGCTGATTGCAAGGTTTCAGCAATCATGGTATAACTTAAACCGTCAGTCGCCTGTTGTAGTCTTTCTGCCTGATTTGCTAAAGCAGTGGCATAGTTCGTGATGATTTCTGCATCATCTTTCGCAAAAGTTTCCGCTAAGGTACTATCAGCATCAATTAAATCATCAATATCTAAACTTAATAGCTCCGATACACTCATCGCATTGACTTGGTAAATATTGGAAAATAGTTTTTCACGCCATTGCTCCATATTTGCCGTGTCATCATCACTCATCGCAATGCCACGTTCCACTTGGTAATTATTCAAATAATTTTGCAAATTATTTTTAATATTTTTTAATAATTTCAGCTGATCTTTATTGAGCGGAATTTCTTTGCGTGACAATTCACCCAAGCCCAACTCTAGCATCTCGCTAAACGCTTGCACCCGTAACAACTTGGCAATACCCGCACCGCCACGCAAGGTGTGGAACGCACGTACCAAATCATCGGTCACGCTGACTTCATCTTGTTTTTCATGAGCAAGAATAAAATTGTCAATTTTGGCAATCAGTTCTTGAGATTCTTCCAAAAATACCTTGACCGATGCTTGTTCATTAATTTCTTCTTCTGACAATGCAACTTCTGGCGTATCCTCTTGTTCGGTTTGTTTTTCAGCTGTTTTATCAATACTAATATCTTCATCATCAAAGATTAACTCTTCATCACTCACCTCAGCAACTGGCGTAACTGCTTCGGCTGGTATTTCATCAACCAACTCTGCCATTTCTTCTATTTTTGCGACTGTTTCTGTTGGTTGGGCAGTCGGCTGTGTAACCGCTACCGTTGCTTGACTTGTAACATTTAGCCCTGTATCAATCGGTTGCCCTGCCAACAAATTATTCGCCTGTAACACCGTAATCGCTGGGTCAATGCTTGGACTTTGCATTTGGGCAAAGTCGCTAACAAGCGTTGGGATTTTTTGNCGAGTTTCACCGATAAAATTGGCAAGTTCATCGCTCACAGGCAACGTCCCGTCAAGAACTCGGTTAAGCATATTCTCAACTGCCCATGCCATTTCGCCAACTTGATAAGCTCCAACCATACGCCCTGAGCCTTTTAGCGTGTGGAATCCACGGCGGATTTCTTTTAAGGTTTTTAGGTCACTTGGGTCGGCTTGCCAGACAGG
>NZ_KB903809.1 GCF_000379845.1 Moraxella boevrei DSM 14165
TTCGTTAATGACTCGTACTATGGTGCTTATCCAAATATGCTAACTGAACAACAAAAAAACCATCAACGTTGGATTGTTATTTTACCAAATGAAGATTATTCGGAGGTTATTACTGCTGGTAAAGAAATGAGAAAATATGATTTAACTATTCATATTTCTAAAAAATAATTTTTAATCCCAAAAAAAAGGAAACAAAATGGCAAACTTCCACCCCATGATTGTAGGCATACCATGAACACCAACCACTACCATAATGCGATAAGAGACCTTGTTACCTTGATGATAAACAAAGGCAAAACAGGGCAAATTATCAAACACGCTATTGGGCCTGATGAAATCCACGACCCCACATTAGTGAGTTTGCGTGTGTATGGCAATCGGCATGACTATGACGTGGTGATGGTGTGTGCAGGCACTAATAGCATTTGGCAAGCATTGCCAGAAAGAGAAATTTATTTACCCACCAAAGCCCAGTTATTTAGGTTAAAGAAAAAATATCGCCAGTTTGGCGGGGATTTAATCTAATGGGATATTTGTTGCTGGGTAAATCAAGCGTTTTGGCAAGGTAAATCTAAAATCATCTTAACGAAAAATACAGTTAAAAGCAACTGGAACAATTGCCAATCATCTCGCCATGTCACGCTATGATAGCTTATCTTAAGATTGGATAATTTATCATGTCGGTAGAGAATTTTTTTAACCTACAAAATGAAGACGGTGTCAGCATTCAAGACCGCCTAATGGCAACTATGTCAAAGGCACAAATCCGTGAATTTCGCCAAAATGCTGTCCGTCAAGCCCTAACTGGACGTTATGTCAGCACCCATAATGCACGTCATGACGAACTTGTCAAAGCCATTCATCTAGGCGAACGTTTAACCGATAAAAGTTTACAAAAGCTGATAAAAAACGCTGGGGCTAATGCAGGCATAGATAGCAATGCCTTGTTAGATTTCACCTTGGGTAAAACCAAGGTTAATCTTAGCTTACAAAACAATGCGTTATCCCCTGCGGTTTTGCAGTATTTTGTGGAAAATGTCAAAAAAGCGTCAAAGCACTTTACAGGCGGTATTTCACCGACACAGGTGATTAACCAATCTCGCCAAGTAGATATTAAACGAGCCAATGAGCAGATTTTTTTGGCAACCGTGTTTAAACGAAAAGGCAATGTCTTATATTTTTTGACCAATGCAGGACCTGATAGCAAAAGCCAAAATCATACCGTAACCGTTGAATTATTGGATATGCCACAACTACTGATTGGACGAAAAAACTTACCGACTTACCGAGAAATCAAAAATTTACTGGAGCATGGCAAAATCAAATTTGATTGCGACTGCGGACGGCATCAATACTGGTATCGTTATATTGCCAGTGTGGGAAAGTTTAATTTTGGGGCGTATGAAAACCGTTATCCCAGTACACGAAATCCCCAGTTAACAGGCGTTGCGTGTAAGCACGTTTTGCGTGTCATGCAAAATTTGATGAGTACAGACGGTGTAGAAAAAATTAAACAATATATTAAAAAAGATTTGCAAAAAGCAGACGGCAAACACCAATCACAACGACTTACTGATAAACAAATCAGCAGAGAAGCCGAATTTCAAGCTGACCCTAGACGTGCTGAACATTATCGTAAAAAAATCGTAAAAAAAATCCAAAAACAGTTAAAACTTGCCATGCAAACCTTAGAACCAATGCCAACACAACAGCAGTATCAAGTTATGCGACAAATGCAAGCGGTCGGCATTCAGTTTAGCCCTGAACAACAGCGAGCCTTTGAAAATTATCAGCGTGGGCAAGTACCGTTTAGAAATGGGAGAAAATAACGATGAGTATCAGACAAGAACCGCATTTAATCGCAGACGGCAGACGGCTTGCCAGTCGTGCTATCGTATTACAAAGTTTGCAATCTATCCCTTGTTATGCCTTTCGTAGGGTGATTGTCCCTGTTAGCCATAGCCATTTTGACAATCGGACTGATGAAACGTGGGGCGGTCTTGGCGTGGCAAGTAATATGGAAGAACACGCTTTTGATTATGAAGATTTGGGTTTTGCCATGATGACCATTGAGCAGTTTATCGGTGGTGCGATTTTGGATAATGATTTGGTGGTTAGCACTGATGAAGTGATGATTGCAGGGCAGATTGAACCATTTAACCCAAATCTAAAAGGGCGTGAACGCTTGATGCAAATACCAAATTGGAAACCTAAAAAAGGCGACTTGTTTTGTGCCTTGCTCGCTAAAGATGATTATCTGTATTTTGAATGTGTTGGGCGAACTGGTTCAAGTATTATGTCAGACTTTGGGGCAAAATATGTGTTTAATCAAAAGTTTAATTTGGACTTTTTGCCTGTGTTTGATGAAAGTAAGTTAAGCGATGTCAAAGCCTTAGACTAAAAGCGTTGATAAACATTTTAAAAAAAACGGAACACGCCAAAATCACCTATTTATAAGGTTTTATCCTATGATGACCTTTAATTAAATAGGAAATTGATATGACCTACAATGTAAAAGAAGCTCAGGCAGTTGCCGCCGCAACCGCCGAACAAGTGCGTAAAACCCAAGCGTTTTTAACCGATTTTGCACATAAACGCAAAGAACAAAGTTCTTTACAAGCCTTTGATAGCCTTGTCAAACAGCACCCTATGGGCGAAGCAGTCGGTGAACACCGTTTGCCAGACCCATTAAAAAAACTGCTTAATAGCAAAGCGATTAAAACCGCCGATGCCTTTTTACAAAATACCAATACAGCTTTTGATAATTTATCCGCTGAAAAGCAGGAAAAACTCAGCCATGTTATTGGTTCGCAAGCGATTTTTGACGGTATTGAGCTGGGTATGGCTGAATACGCCAAACGTAATGGCGGTGATACTGCCCCTGCTCATGTAATTTTGGACGCTTTGTACCGAGCGGTAAATAGCTGTACTGAACATTCTGAAGACCCAAAAGTTCAACAAATGTTAGATAGCCTGTCATTTGACCACCACGAAGCATTATCGGTTGTACCTGCTCAAATTACAGTAACGATTTTTACCGCCATTGCCAATAGCTTGCCAATCGTAGCCCAACTGCCAAACCCAACAGGCTCAAATGAAGTGCCGTTAGTCTATGGTCGCAGTGTTACCAATATGCGTATGGGGGCGATGAAAAAAGGCGAATATATTGACGGTGATAAGGCAGGTATGCCCTACCTTGAAAACCGCCATACCTTGCAAATGGAAAAAGCAGGAGCAACTTTTAGCGTTGATGTTCATGTTGGTTATAACAAGGTGGTCAATGCCAATCATTCTATCGGCTTTAAACCTGATACCAGCACCATTAAAGCCCCATTTTTGGGCGGGCGTGTCAAAATCATGGTAAAAGGCGTAGAAGTTGCCAACGACCATTACCGCAGTCATGCCACGCATGGCGGTACGACCAAGTTAAATCCCATCGGCGATAAACCTATCACGATTGACGGTAAACAATATCTTGTCCAAACTGGTACGGCTGACCTTGACAACCATAAAGTTACGGTTACCTTTGACGGCTCTTACACCGAACCACAAGATACCGAAGTTCATGTGCAGGTGATTTTTGATTATGAGCGTAAAGATGCCAATGGACGTGATTATATCTTAGATGCACCAGGTCTAGATATGACTTTTAGCACCGCCAGTGTGTATGCAAGCCCTATGCGTGCCAAAGCAACTGCAACTATTGATGCAGTTACCCAAATGCGTAATGAACTAAAATTAGACTGGCATAGTGCAGTGGTTGCCATTATTCAAAATAAATATTTCCTTGAGCAAAATGCCCGTCTATTGCGTGAACAAGTGTTGTCAAGTCTGCAACAATCTGGTCGTACCATTACCTTTGATGCTCAAAAAACAGGCGTGCAATATACCAACTTTTTTGATGTATTTTCGGCAATTCGCACCAAAATCACCCAATCTCGTGCCAAGTTGTCGCAAGAATTAAATTTCCCTGTTGGGGCGGTGGATATTTTTGTCGGTGAAGCAGGGGCAAATGTGTTTACATCACTACCTGCAACTGAATGGACGGCTACCAATGTCAGCTATGGCGATAATTCTAGTATTTATCGCATTGGGGCATTAAAAGACGGTACGCACGTTTACTATGTGCCTAGTAGCCTAGGTTGGCTTGATGAAGCAGGGGCTACCACGACCGCAACGGCTTTATTGTTGCCACGCCCCACCGTGCCTAGTCATTCGCCATTTGTGGGGCATACCGCTGTTTCGCCTATGGTATTGCCAATGAACTATGGTGCACCAGAGTTTGAAGAAAAAGTGTCGGTGTATGCTCGCATGGGTGCTGACCGCAACCCAAATCCGATGTTTAACAATCAGGGTATTTTAATTCAAATGATAAATTTACCGAGCATTTAATCCGTCCAATCAATCAAAAATACAATACCTATCGTTATTTGACGGTAGGTATTTTAAAAAAGGAGAAATTTTATGGCAAAAACAACCAGACGCAAAACAACTGAAACACCAGATACAACAACCATTGAAAACGATGTCTCTAATACTGACGTGTTGGACAATCAAGATGTCAACATCACGCAAGATAACGATGTTACTGATACTGACGATGTTACAGAAAATCACGCTGATGATGAAATCCAAACTGACAACACGCCTGTTGAAGCGATTAAAGAACTTGCAAGCCTTGCAACAGAAGAAAGTGAAATTAATTCTGCAATCAATGACGTAACAACGATCGAGCCTAAAAACACAATCACTGTTATCAATAATGCAAGCCGTGATTTTCTTGAGCCTGCTACTCGCACCTTGTTAAAAAGTGGTGAGATGACCGAAATTGTTTTAACCGTTAGTAAAGAGCGTATTATCGGTAATTTAAACCAGTTAAATTATTTGCATGGTAACTGCCTTGTGATTGGGGGTGATTTATGATTGAATCAAAAATTTTGGGCGAAGCGGTCGGTATTCAGTATCAAGGTGAAAAAGATTTATCCGAAACCGCAAGTCCAAGCAGACTGACAAAAGCGACTTTTGTGGGTCGTTTTAGACGTGGCATTATGGGTCGTCCATTTAAAGTTACTCGAGATAACTATCAAGCATTGTTGGGTGTTGATAATAACAATCCTGATTATATGGCGGTAGCAGACACGCTAAGTAGTGGTGTGCCTGAATTAACCATTTTGCGTGTTGGAGCTGTCACTCCAAATCCTGCAAAACAAAGTGCTGGCAGTAATACAGGCAGTTCAAATACACCAATGCCGAATCCAAGTTATGCAATTATTCCGTAATATTCTGGAGGTTACATGAGCGTATTAATTAAAGTAAGCGGTTTAGTCAATGGTGAACAGCTAGACACACCTAAGATTATTAAGCCGATATTTACTAGCGGTGATGACAACATAGATTGTTTAACACTGCTAACACAAATTGGTTTTTTCTTTAAAAGTGACACGGTTAAAGGTGAAACAGAACAAATCTCTGCTAATCCAAACAGTATCGTCGGTATGATAGTTGGTGAACTTCGTAATGAAAAACTGTTGTGCAATAAACACAATGCACAAAATCAGCCTGACACCTATTCGCCTGAGACAAGATTTAGCAAAACTTACGACACAATCAATCAACCCACCCAACTTCATGTGCATAAAATGCAAAAAGAAGAGCTAAAAGGGGCAACTGATGCGTATGATATCATCAAAACATGGCTAAATCACGATGTGCAACTTGAACAAGACGGCTATAACTTGGCAGTCGATGACGGGCAAAAAATTACTTTTTACGCAGATTATTATTACAAAAAAAATGCCGAAACCGAAAAACTAGAAGCAGAATTATTTGGCAAGCCTGTCAATGATAGCACAGAGCCAACGGCTATTCAGTGTAAACCAAGCAGTATTGACGTAGACAATACGCAAGCTGTTGCAGAAGGTACTTATAGTCTAAAAATACAGGTCAATGATAAAGAACCACAAATTTTTACTCAAAAATCTAGTGATAATCCAAGCAATCTTGTCACACCTGTCAAAATATTGCTACGAATGCTACAAAATTTAGAAAATGTTTGTGTTAGTGGATCAGGCGGTGAGCATTGGATTGCTCCACCGATTACAAGCAGTATTTTACATAACACGCAAGAGTCGATTACGATTGGGGGGATTACGAAGATAATCGCTATAGAAAAGAGTGAGCCAATTTTTTATCCTGACTTTGTTCGTGAAGAACAAAACCGCCTAACCCTAAGCCCTGCCAATGACGGTAATTTAGATTTATTCCAATATCTACCGCATAACGGACAAGATGAAATCGTGCTACATTCTTGTGCTGTTAGCTACTATGGCGGTGAATAAAGTTAACGGAACACCGCCAAACCTAAGTTTTATAAAGCCTATAATGACTAAATCATTGGTTGATATAGGCTTTTTTTATGGCAAAACACACCCTTTATCTTGCCCTTACCCAAACAGGGCTAACTGTTACCACAACAGATAATCCTAACGCATTGGTTCAAATTGCAATGGCAACGGATTATGTGTTTGACAGTAACACACAACTGACCGTAAAAGTCACCGATAGCAAAGAATCAGCTACGCCTGATGACCCATTAAACCACCTTGTTTTTTCAATTTTGATTAGCGATAAAGTGGATAACAAGCAAATTACCAGTCTCACAGGTCGGTTGTATGTTGGTGGTGGTATTGAAGCATTAGAGCAAAATTTTCCGCAAAAGTTCAGTTATATCAGCAGAAAACTGGATTTTTATGGGGCAATGGATAGCGAAAATGACTTTTTTGATGCGGTAGAAACTCGCTACAACAAAGAACAGGTAACACAAATCATCGCAAAACTCAAAGAATTTGGCGTTTTTAACACTTTATCGGATTACCGAGTGCATCAAAAAGTGTTACAAATTCCAAAAACAGCCAATGATGTGGGCTTAACAGCTGAGCAAGTGCGTACCATTTTGGCAAAATCCGACAAGCCAAACTACTTTGCTTTGGCAAATGTGGATGATTTGGCAATGCTTGAATCGGTTGTAGCGGTTATGGACAAATTTAACAATCATTTGTTTGTTGATTTGGGTAGTATTACCGATTGGCGTCAAATTGTGGCATTGAAACAAAGTTTGGCATTCAAAGACCACCGCATACGCTTTGTGTGGAATCCAAATCTTTCACGTCCAAATGGGGCTAACAGTGTTTTAACTCGCAAAAAATGGCGACCTTGTGTTGGCGATTATCTGGCAAAACATTTGCTTAGAAATGCCATGACAAACAATCAGGGTATCCCACCAATCCATATCCCTGTGGCAGGTTATCATTTTCCTGTGGAATTTAAGGATATGCGACAAATGGCAGGCGTGGTCCTTGATGAAGAAGCTCAAAATGCGTTGGCGGATGCTCAAGTGATTGTTGTGCTAAACGAAACTTATCAAAGCGAAAGTCGCTGGATTTATGGCGATGTTTTGACTCAGCGTGATAGCGATACCAGTGCGTTACGATTAGCCAATGCGTCCGAAATTGCCACGTTTACCGCAAATAGTGTGATTGACATCATCAAAAAGCATATGCTCACTCGTATGAGTGCCTTTTTGCAAAATGCGTATGATGATTGCGAAAAGTTTTTAAATGCGTGTGTGAGTGCTGGCTTGCTAGTACCGTCTGAACAATTAGGCGGTCAATATTATGCCCTGTCTATCACGCCAAGAGCGGATAATCCATTTGAAAAGGTAGATGTCAAGTTTGCTCGCCGTCCTGAAGGTGCGGTACGTCAAGCCTACCTTGAAACCACAATTAACAAGTAATTTTTTAACAAAGAAGGAAGTAGTTATGAGTACATTTGGTTATAACCCAATTTTAAACGCTATGGCGGAGCGTAACCGCCAATTTGACGGCATTAAAGAAGCCGTTGAACAGGTGCAATTTGACCCAATTAGCGAACGTCAAGCATTGGTTGAAACAGCGAATATGCGTATGGCTGCAGTGTCAATCTTATTGACTTTGGCGATGATTGTGTCTGAAGAACAAGATATTGACGAACAAGAATTATTGCCAAGCGAAGTGTTAGATGGCTTGATTATTGAAGCATTTGACAACGATGATGACGATGATGTGGACGATACGGTACGTCTGATTTTGTCTGCTCATGTGGCGGATTGTATGAGTTCGCTAGGGGTTGATAAAGGGCTAATTGATGATGCATTTGGGCTTGATGTAGATTTAGCCGATGAAGCGATTGAAAAGGTTTGTCAAGTTGTGCTTGATAATTTGCCTGATGATGGCGAGCCTTTAGATGATTTTGTCAATCAGTTTGTCTATGGTGATGATGATAACGATGATGACGATGAAGGTTATGATGGTGTGATGTTGGACGGTGCAAAAAAACAAAAATTGCGAAAAGGTCAAAAAACTGTCAAAAAAGTCAATGGGCATACAATCCAGTACAAGGCAGTAAAGGCAGTTAGAAACGGCAAAGTCGTTACAGTTAATAAACGAGTTTCTGGCAATATCATTCTTAGCTCAAAACAGAAATCTTCACTGCGTAAAGCCCGTGCTAAAGCCAATACAGGTTCAGCTATTCGCAAACAAATGAAATCTCTGGGCAAAGGCGTAGATAAGAATATCTATACAAATATGAAAAAAGTCAAACAACTGCAAAACGCATCACTAAAACGTCATAGCAAAGCAATCGGTATTCGTTAGCCCACTCTTATCACTGCGACCAAAAACCGTCCTTTTTGGGCGGTTTTTTATTGTGATTTATTTACCTTAAAAAAAGAACAACCGCTTCTGCCAATGCGTTTTTGCTGTGGAAAAATGCAGGGGGTAAGCCGATTTTATTGTCTAGACGGCAAAGGGAAAGAAGTGTGTTTTTGGCTTAGAGATTTTAGCTATCAAAAACAAAACCGCATAAGTATCAACTTGTGCAGTTTTTAATGCAAAAAAAATCAACTGTTAAACAAGACACTCAAAACACAGGTAGTTGGAGTGATACCAAAAATGAATATTAAAGAAGAAAAACAAACACAGATTGATAAACAGTTTGATAATTCAATCTTTCATTAACGTGTTTTTTATTAAGTTAATGAAAAAATTTAAAATACTTTGCAAAAAGTGCTTGAATACTTTTGTATTTATGCTATAATAAGCATACAAAGACAGCAAATCGTTGCAGTCTAGCCCAAGGGGATAAAAAATGAACAAATCACATCTATTTCAAGCAGCTCATAATTTAACTAAAAAAATCATTCAAGCTGGCGATAGCTACTCTGCGACTTTCGCTCTTTGTCTAAAAGACATCATTGCATACCGCAAAACATTATCTGGAAAATACACAACTGCTCTTTCTCTTAAAAACAAAGGAATGGAAGCTATGTGCCAATCGTTTGCAAAACTTGGATTTTTAGAGAAATTCACAGGCAAAAATGGCGAATACAATCGTTACTACTTAACCGCTCAAGCTAAAGATAAAATCTATCGTGAAAACGAATTTTACACAATTTGGGGCAAAGTATTTTTTGATATCAATGCTTCAATGTTTGTTACTTCTGAATATGAAGAAGATGCAAAACAAATCTTAAAACTCATCTCTCAACTGACTAAAAAATAAAAGGCAAGTAAAAATGTCGCAAAAAAAAATTTCTCAAATTGAAAAAATTGGAATAGCATTATTCGGTCAAAGTTGGATGGCTCAAGTAGCCCGTGTTTTGACAAATAGCGATGGCAAATCACTTTCAAGACAAACTGTACAATCTTGGCACAATCGCGATAAAGTGCCGAACTGGGCATTGCACCAGTTATTATTTATCGCAAATCAGCGCCAATTAGAAATTGACTCAATCAAACAATATTTAAAGGATATCAATATGAACAACGAATTTTATCGAAATGAAGGTGGCTAAAAAGTACGCTTACGCTATAGTCGCTTAAAATCTAACAAGAAAATTTGGTATCGTGAAATACTAGATAAAGAAAATTTATCAGTAAAATCGGCATTTCAAGTCGAATTTAACAACGAAGAAATTACACAAGATGACGTTATTAACGCATTTTTGGAAAATACTGATAAGTATTTTTTTAGAAAGTGGAATTATTTTTGATGGGCATGGTCATGCGATTTAACTAAAATAAACCCCAGAAGTTATTGGGGTTTTTGCTTTTTTATTTTTTAATTTTTTTTTAAAAAATCTAAAATATTTTCATATTTTTTCTCTCTAGCTTCTAATTCATAGATAAGCAAATTCCAAGTTGATAATGGTGGCGTGCGGTGATTTGTGTTAGTTGGTTCGGCAAGCCAACCTTTGATTGTTTGTAGCTTAATCTTTGCGATATCAGCAAGTTCAGCTTGTGTTTTATTGCTTTTTTTGTAGACTGATCGCACATTTTCGTGCGTTGGTTTGTCTAAATAGTGTAAATAACTCATTTTATTAACTCATCTGAAATTAATTATTAATTTTTTAAAATCATTTATTGACTAAACTATTTGTTTTTGATACAATGCAAAAACTAGCCAACGTTACCACCGCATAGGTGGCTTTGTTTTGGCTAGTTTCTCTCCACCGCTTAGGTGGTTTAAAAAGGCTTAGACTGCACATCTAAGCCTTTTGTTTTTTAGTATAATTCATCAGCATTTTCATTTAGCCAATCAAAATTATTTTCTACACCCATATTTTCTAGTTCGCTCATAATTTCATGAGCGTCTAAATTTTCGTACGCCCATTTTTGACCTTCTTCGCCGTCCCAAGACATCTCGTCTGGGCTTGGGATTGATACGTTACAGCTTTCATCGTTTCCGCTTAACTGAATAATAAATTTATCGTCAATGGCAACATTTGCAGAATATTGGCGAATAGTTTCGCTGTCAAACTCAGAAATTGGGTTTTCAAAAGTTTGGTTAAAAAATTGAATAGTTGTGATGTTCATAACATTTCTCTCTTTTGCTTAGTTGATTGTTGTTTAGTATCAAGATTTGAACTGCACTTCTCGTCTTGATGTGCTTATTATAGTATTCTTTGCGTACTATGTCAAGCGTTTTTTTTGAAATATTTTGATAACAAGACAAGTGGTGGTTTTTTGCAATAAGTGATTATCCACCCTGCAATATTTTCAGCAATTCATCTTTGCCAATCATATTGATTAACGCTTTTAAAATATCGCTTGGCTTTTCACGATATACGCTCCTATAATGCGTGGTGTCCCTGCCATTGGCTAGGTCATCAATATAATTTGCCCAAGTCTGCATAAGCTCGCACCGCTTGGCGTATAGGTCGGCTCGCATATAAGGATTATCGCCCTTGATTTGATGTCCCAACATCATCTCTGTAATTAAATCGCTATAATCCAACTCACCCATTAAAATGCTTTTTGCACTTGACCTAAAACCGTGCGATTGGTGCAATCCGTCATAGCCAAGCCGTTTTAGGGCAGTGTTGGTCGCTCCGTCTGATATATAGCCAGTTTTTGTCTCTTTACCAAACACATAAGGCAAATGCCCTGTGAGTTTGTGTTGTTTTTGCAAAATTTTGATGACTTGGCGAGATAGGGGAACGGTCATTTTTTCAACCATTTTGATACCGCTGTTTGATTGCCCTTTAATGGGAATAAGTTCCCATTTGCCATTTTCCAAATCCAAATCCGCCCACTCCATCGCCCGAATATCGCCATTTCGCACGGCGGTGTAGGCAAGCAGTAGCATATTATGGCGGGTGTGGTCGTCCATTGTGTTGTCGCTAAAAATATCTTTAAGCAGGCGTGCAAAATAGGACGGTTTAACCAATGCCTTGCGGTTGCCGTATTTGACGGTGGTTAATAAATGGCTTGTTTTGGCGTTGGCGATATCGCTCATTGGGTTGTGCGTACAATAGCCGTGCAAGGTTGCCCACGCAAAAATATCAATCAAATGCCCCCTGCACCTGTCCGCCATATCGCTAGGTTTGGTGGGGTCTTTTTGTTGGCGGTGGGTGCGTTCAATGTTTTGCAACAATTCTATTAAGTCAGAAGTGGTGATTTGGTCTATTGGCGTTTGCCCAAAGTGTTTGATAAACAAATTTATGCGATATTTTCGTCTTTTTGCCGTGTTGCTTTTCCAATTTTGTTTGTCAGCCCACATTTGACAAATCACATCAAAAGTATTACTGGCTAGGCGTTTTCGCTCTTTTTCCAACTGCTCATAATGGGTTTTGGGGTCTATGTTATTGGCGATGAGTTCGTTCAACTCTTGCCATTTTTCAAACGCTTTTGTCATCGTAATGGCTGGATAATCGCCCAAAAAATATTTGACCGTTTTACCGTCTTTGGTGTGGCGATACACCCACGACTTGACTGCACCGTCTTTGGTCGCTCGTACTCGGATAAATAGGCGGGGCTTGGCGTAGATTTTGGCGTGATATTCTTTGGGTTCGGCTTTTAAGGCAATGATTTGTTTGTCGGTCTTGATTTCTGACATAAAAAAATACTGGGTACAATTTGGGGTACAATCATTATGCAACAAATTGAAAAGCATTGCAACAGCACAAGATAACAAAAAACCCCAAAAACCTTTATTTTGTTAGGCTTTTGGGGTTGTTTTGGATTTTTTTGAAAAACCTTGAAAAGGTATAATGGTACCAGTGGTCGGACTCGAACCGACACGCTTTTAAGGCATCGGATTTTGAATCCGACGTGTCTACCAATTTCACCACACTGGCATAAGTGGTTAAGCATTGTTTGCTTATGGGTGCGTATTTTAGCAGGTTTTTTTTAGCTTTGCAAGTGTTTTTTTCAAAAAAATGAATTTTTTTGCTTTTTTTTGGATAATTTTTCCCAAAATATCTGTTTTTTGTTATTATAGTACTATTTTTAGCAGTTAATTTTACTTAACATTTTAAGACAACAGACAATATAGGATTTGCCATGACTAGCCCTTTACAACGTTACGAGCAAGCGTTACAATCAGGTAATTTTAGCGAAGATGCTCAGCAACGCCAAGCGATGACGTATCTTGACAATGTGTATCATCAAATTATCAAAAATCGTGCTGACCAAAAAGGGTTTTTTAGTTTTTTAAAAAGTTATCGAGCCCCCAAAGGCTTATATATGTGGGGTGGGGTCGGACGTGGTAAAACATGGATGATGGATATGTTTTTCGACAGTTTGCCAAATGAACGCAAAATGAGACAACATTTTCACCATTTTATGAAGCGGGTGCATCAGGAACTAAATCAGTTAAAAGGACAAGCTGACCCGTTGCAACAGGTTGCCAAAATTATTCATGACGAAGCGGATGTGATTTGTTTTGATGAATTTTTTGTGTCCAATGTGTCGGATGCGATGATTTTAGGTGATTTGTTTACCATGTTGTTTAACAAAGGGATTACGCTGGTGGCGACGTCCAATATTGCCCCAGACGGCTTGTACAAAAATGGTATCCACCGAGACCGATTTTTGCCTGCGATTGAAGCGGTCAAACAAAATACCACGGTGATGAATATTGATGCAGGGATTGATTATCGCTTGCGTGTGTTGCAACAGGCACAGTTGTACGTATCGCCACTCACTGAGGCCAATGCCGATTGGTTGGCGGAGCGTTTTTCGGCATTGAGCCAAAATCAGGCGGTCAGCCATGAGCCGATTGTGATTAACGGTCGGGAAATTACGATTAAAGCTCGTACCGAAACGATTTTGTACGTTGAATTTCGTGCCTTGTGTATGCAACCACGTTCGGCGAGCGATTTTATTGAAATTGCCAACAATTTTAGCACGGTACTCGTGGACAACGTGCCTGTGTTAAACGATATCGTTGCCGACCCAACTCGCCGATTGATTTATTTAGTGGATGAGTTTTATGACCGCCGTGTCAAATTATTGATGCGGGCTGAGCAGTCTATTTTAGAAATTTATCAAGGCGAAAAATTGGCGTTTGAAATTGAACGCACTCGCTCACGCCTGTTAGAGATGCAATCGCAAGACTATTTGGCAGAACCGCATCGCCTTGATGAAAATTGCCAAACTGCCAATCCAAATGAAGAAATTTAAGTTGCGTTTGAAATAAATTTAATAGCGAACGGTTAAAAATTGGGTTATAATAAACGGTTAAATTTGGCAAAAATTTTGTAAATAAGGTTAAAAATTTTGTCAAATTTAATCAGTATTAATCATTTTGCAAACTTGCTCTTTTTTTATTGTTGAAAAAAATTAAAAAAGTGACTTTCCTTTATGATAAGTTTTGTTAATAAATTTTATAAATCATATTGGAGATAGGTTTGCAAAGTGATTAAATTATATTAATTAATCATTTTAGTAATAGGAAAAATTATGCGTGAATATTCACTTTTTACGTCTGAATCGGTGAGCGAAGGTCACCCTGATAAGTTGGCTGACCAAATTTCGGATGCGATTTTAGATGCGATTTTGGCAGAAGATTTGCACGCTCGTGTGGCGTGTGAAACCCTAGTAAAAACAGGAGCGGTGGTGTTGGCAGGGGAAATTACCACGACTGCGAATGTGGATTTTGAAAAAATCGTGCGTGATACGGTCACCAAAGTCGGCTATAATCATACGGATTTGGGCTTTGACGGTGCGACTTGTGCGGTGATTAACATGATTGGTAAACAATCACCAGAAATTGCCCAAGGCGTTGACCGTGCCAAACCAGAAGAGCAGGGGGCAGGCGACCAAGGTTTGATGTTCGGTTACGCCACTCACGAAACCGATGTGTTGATGCCAGCACCCATTCAATTATCGCATCGTTTAATGGAAAAACAAGCCGAATTGCGTAAAAATGGCAAACTGGCGTGGTTACGTCCCGATGCCAAAGCCCAAGTTACTGTGCGTTATGACGGGGTAAAACCTGCGTTTATTGATGCGTTAGTGTTATCCACTCAGCACAGTCCTGAGATTTCACAAGTGGATTTGCACGAAGCGGTGATGGAAGAAATCGTAAAAGCGGTTATCCCTGCCGAGATGTTGCACAAAGATACCCAATTTCACATTAATCCAACGGGTTTGTTCGTGATTGGTGGGCCTGTTGGTGATGCAGGGTTGACAGGGCGTAAAATTATCGTGGACACTTATGGCGGTATGGCACGCCACGGGGGTGGTGCGTTTTCTGGAAAAGACCCATCAAAAGTTGACCGTTCTGCGGCGTATGCAGGGCGTTATGTGGCAAAAAATATTGTGGCATCAGGCTTGGCTGACCGCTGTGAAATCCAAGTGAGTTACGCCATCGGTGTCGCTGAACCAACGTCTATTTCTATTAACACCTTTGGTACAGGCAAAATCAGCGATGACAAAATCATTGAGCTAATTCGCACCCATTTTGACCTGCGTCCTTACGGCATCACACGTATGCTAAACTTACTGCAACCGATGTACCAACAAACTGCAACTTATGGGCATTTTGGTCGTCATGGCTCAGAAACCGCCTTTACTTGGGAAAAAACCGATAAAGCCAATCTGTTAAAAGCGGATGCAGATTTGTAGTTTTTTAATATTGGTAATTTAATTTATTTAAATAATATGGGTTACTCATTAACCCATATTGTTACGCTTAAAAACCCTTTCAACGCTATGAAAAAATTTATGATAAAAATTTTTTTGATCAACCCTTATCCACTTTAAAAAGTATCCATCATGAACCAACCATCAGCCAATCAAAACCCCGAAAATCTGAATGAAAACCCAATTGAAAACAATGAATTAAGCGATGAAATGCACGCTTTTTATGAACGAGCGGACGCCTTTATCAATTTGGCAAACAGTTTGCGTGATGATGCTAACCATGCAGGCAAAGTCAACGCATCCATGCTGTACGCAGTAGCACGTTTTAGTGCGTGGGTGGCGGCAACAGGATTTGTCAAAGGTAGCGACTATCTCAAAGAAAAAGAAGATATTATTCAGCATTTTACCCATAATTTTGAGCGAATGTTGTCGGATAATATTGATGATTATGCTGAAAATTTTCAACATTATATGCAAATTGGTAAAAAGCCAGAATGATTTTAATTTTTTTTAAATATTATTTAATCATATCCTGATAAGGAAAAAATTATGTTTATTCATGTTACCACGTTGGTGGATTATCTTGCTGAGCATAACGCCACACCTGCGGTCAAATCGGTGATTGCCACACTCACACAGACTTGCGAAGAGATTAGCGAGCTGTTAAAACGTGGGGCATTGGCGGATATTTTAGGTGATGCTGGCAATCAAAACGTGCAAGGCGAAGACCAAAAAAAACTGGATGTGATTGCCAATGATTTACTCTTAAATGCCTTGGCTCATAATAAATACTGTGCAGGGGTAGCATCCGAAGAGCTAGACCATGCAACGTCTGCTAATCCTAATGGTGAAGTTTTGGTGTTATTTGACCCACTGGACGGCTCAAGTAATATTGACATTAACATGGCGGTGGGAACAATTTTTTCAATTTTGCCATATAATAATCAAGGTCAAGAAGTGACAGATGATGACTTTTTACAAAAGGGTACACAGCAGTTAGCTTCAGGTTATATCCTGTATGGCACGAGTACTGTTTTGACCTTGACCACAGGCGAGGGGGTGGTGATGTTTAGCTATGACCCAAATTTACGCCAGTTCATTTTAATTAATGATAATGTCAAAATCTCGCCTGATACCAAAGAATATGCCATCAATGCGTCCAATTACCGCTATTGGCTTGACCCAATCAAACGCTATATTGATGAATGCAATGCGGGCGAGATTGGCGTGCGGGGCAAGGATTTTAATATGCGATGGATTGCAGCGATGGTCGGTGATGTGCACCGTATTTTAATCCGTGGCGGGCTGTTTACTTATCCGTTTGACACTAAATTTGCCAATAAAGCAGGCAAACTTCGTCTCATGTACGAAGCCAATCCAATGAGCTTTATTATAGAACAAGCAGGTGGGGCGAGTACGGACGCTGTTCATCGTATTTTGGATATTGAACCGACCAACATTCATCAGCGTGTGCCTGTGGTTTTGGGGGCAAAAAACGAAGTGGAATACGTGAAAAAATTGCACGATGAAATGGGTATGTTGGCGAATGGACAACTTACTTAGTTTAAAACTACCGCATATCAGTGACTGGCAATATCAAATCACACTTATTGCCAGTCATTTATCATTAAATTTATTAGAAAGGAATAAGATTATTGAATTTACCCATTACTTAATGGATAATGGGTATTATGATGATTTCATGCTTGATATTATGGATGATAACAAAAACTTGGTGGTTGATGAATTAGCACAATTATTATCAAAAATATTAGACAATCTTAATTTAATTACCCTTAATAAAGAACAAGCTAAATATTTCTATACTTTTTCTTTGATTTGTTCCTTCACAATTAGACCATTTAAATTAGCTTACTTAGCTAATCACTACCTTAATAATCAAGTTGTTGAAAATGAGATTTTAAATTCATTCTCAATATTTAAGAACCTGTATTCATAACGTTTTTGCAATGAAAAATGCGATAAATTGCCCGCTTTTCAAGGAAAAAACGCAGGTTGATAGTCATTCTATCAAGCAAGTTTTTGACGCAGAAAAGCAAGATTTAACCAGTTTTCATGCAAAAGCAAACTTTTATTGACTACTTTTATAAAAAAAATTAAGTTGCGTAAGGTTGTGAATACAGGTTCTAAGTTTTATAATAGTATTGATTATGATGTTATTGATAATTTAACATTTTTTGGTGATTATGTTTATATTATTGAAACAGATATTTATTTGAGGTTAGACATTCAAAATAATATTTTAGCGTTTTTAAATGAATGCGAAAATTGGTTAAATACTAATCAAAATATAATCACCACAATCATTCAAAGAGCAAGTTTAATAAAATGATTATTACAAGTAAAGACAATCCCACCATCAAAACCGCCCATGCCCTACTTACCCAATCACGCCAACGTAAGAAGCTCGGTCAGACGGTGCTTGAAGGCACGCATTTATTAGATGCCTATTTAAATGCCAAACTTTTGCCAAAAACAGTCATAGTCAGCGAAAGTGGTTTAGAAAATAGTGAAATTAACACATTAATTCACCGATTAAATGGTGTTAAAATTTTAACCATTCACGATAATCTGTACAAAGAAATTCGCACATTGGGCGAAAGTTTGCCAATTATGGCAATTATTGATACGCCAAATCATCAGTTAAATCAAGAGGTTACCACCGACTGCCTAATCATCAACGGCGTGCAGGATAACGGCAATCTTGGCACGCTTTTGCGGACTGCGTCAGCGGTGGGCTTTAGCACGGTGATTTGCACCACAGGCACAGCACAGGCGTATAGCCCCAAAACCTTGCGGGCGGGCATGGGGGCGAATTTTAGCTTAATAATTTATGAAAATGTGTCGGTTAATGATATGTTAAACTTTATTAAAGTGCCGTTATTTGCCACAAGCTCGCATACCGATGAAGTGATTTATGAGCTAGATTTAAAACAGCCTTTAGCCTTGATTATGGGGCATGAAGGGCAAGGGGTGAATGAAATTTTATTAAATCAAGCTAAAAAACTTGCCCTACCCCAACCAAACGGTCAAGAAAGCCTGAATGTTGGCGTGGCAGGGTCGGTATGTCTGTATGAGATTTTAAGACAGCGAAATTATGCGTAATTTAGTGCAAGTTTCGGTTCATTTTTTTACTTAGTTTTTGCTTTCTAGGCTTGTAATACGCTAAATACAGGCAAGCCTAGATCTTCATGCAAATCCACTAAATCAATGAGTACCAATGCACCAACAACTTCATAACCTGCGGATTGACAAAGTTTTGCCGTGGCCTTTAACGTGCCACCTGTTGCCAAAATATCATCTACAATCAACACTTTACGGATAATTGGGTCGGCGTTTTTTAACATTTCTAGGCTGTCCGTGCCGTATTCCAACGTATAATCTTCACGCACGACAGGCGGTGGCAATTTGCCTGCTTTACGCACCACCGTCATGCCTTTACCCGTGCGTCCCGACAGAAGACTTGCGAATAAAAAGCCACGAGATTCCACCCCAACAAGACAGTCAATGTTATCAAACAATCCGTTTGGCAAGCTCGCCAACAACGCATCGGTTACATGCTCAACATGGTGCTGTAGCAGGGGTGTGATGTCGTAAAACTCAATGCCTGCTTTCGGAAAATCGTTCACGGTGCGGATAATTTGCCAAAAAGGGTGATTTTTTGTGGTGGTATTTTGTTCGGTCATGGCTTGCCTATTGGGTTATTAGTTCTCAATTATAGCTCAATGGGTGCAGAAAATGCACAATAAACATCTATTATACGTTTTTTTTGATAAAATTTAAACGTTTTCCCTTGCTAAAAATAGTGAATGACTGTAAACTTGTTATTTTATTTTGGCAAATATAGGCAATTTTACCATGAAAAAATATCAGTGTATCGTGTGCGGTTGGATTTATGATGAAGCGGTAGGTAGCCCTGAGCATGGCATTGTGGCGGGCACAAAATGGGAAGATATTCCAGATGACTGGTTGTGTCCTGATTGTGGGGTGGGGAAGGCGGATTTTGAAATGGTAGAGATTTAGCACCAGTTTTTTATAAAGTTGTGTGCTAAAAAAACGACATTGTGAATTAAATATACTTTATTATAGACGTTGACAATCTTAGTCCGAACGGCAAACCTTAAATCTATCTTTTTTTAACAATACCAAAAAAACTGAAGCTATTTTAATGATAGTTTTTTTAAAAAATGCTATTCCTTGTTTTATTAAAGTTGGTAAAGAATTTATAGCTACGTTTGATGATGATTGCGATAGCTGAAGATTGGCTTTAAGCCAACTGTAAAACATATACCTTATGCGTGCGGGTGCTGACAATTTGCTTTATCATAAATCCAGATTTTATATCATTCATAACTCATATATCTCAACTGAATAACGATATGCCAAATCACCCCATGCAAAACCCATCGTATTTTTATAAGATAAGCGTTTTCATTTTGTAATAATAGAACGATTATGCCCAACATTTTTCGCCCTTTCGATACTGACAAACCTTTAAATTTTGGCTGTACTTGTGGACAACATGCCACGCAATCTGAGTGCGATACTGACCCCAATAGCCACGTTGTGACGGCTAGTTTTAACAATGTCAATGATAACAGCAAGGTTGAAACAGTTAGTACCGATTTTATTGAAGCGGTGGCCGTCAAAGCCCTATTTCCGCACGAGCCGACACGCCGAGCATTTTTAAAATCAGTTGGCAAGGCGACGGCGATGGGAGCGATTGCGAGCATTTTTCCGCTTGCCAATTTGCAAGAAGCGATGGCACTTGACCGCTTAAATCCCGAAAAAAAGCAAGTGGATATTGGCTTTTTGCCGATTTTATGTGCCACACCGCTTATCATGGCTGACCCTTTGGGCTATTATCAAGAGCAGGGTATTAAAGCCAATTTGATGAAACGGGCCGGTTGGGCACTCGTGCGTGACCAGATGATGAACCGTGAGCTAGATGCCACGCATTTCTTAGCCCCTATGCCACTAGCAATTACGATGGGAGCCGGCTCTGCTAAGCAAGATATGAAAGTGGCATGTATCCAAAACATCAACGGGCAAGCATTTGTGATGAGCCTAAAACACAAAGACAACCGTGACCCAAAAAACTGGAAGGGCTTTACCTTTGCTATTCCATTTGAGCATTCCATTCACAATTATTTATTAAGATACTTTTTAGCCGAACATGGGATTGACCCCGAGAAAGATGTCAAACTGCGTCTGACCACACCGCCTGATATGATTGCCAATTTAAAGGCAGGTAACATTGATGGATTTTTTGGGCCAGAGCCGTTTAATCAGCGAGCCGTCTGGGATAAGGCAGGCTATATTCATACGCTAAGCCGTGATATTTGGAATGGGCATCCGTGCTGTAGTTTTGGCACGTCCCAAAGCTTTATCAATGACAATCCGCAAACTTTTTTGGCAATGCTGAGGGCGATTATTAAGGCAAATGTCATGGCAAACGACCGCAAAATCCGCCGTGACTTATCCACTTTGCTTGCCCCTGCCAATTACTTAAATCAACCAGAACTTGTGCTACGTCAGTCGCTGATGGGGCGATTTGCTGATGGTGTGGGCAATGTGCAAGATGTGCCAGATCGCATGAATTTTGATGTCATGCCTTATCACAGTGTGGCGGTGTGGATGCTCACACAAATGAAACGTTGGGGCTATATTAAAGGTGATGTGAATTATAACGACATTGCCCAAAAGGTGTTTTTATTGACCGATGCCAAAAAACAAATGACCGCTATGGGCTATGCCACGCCAGATTTTGACAAATATGGGGCAAATCCGCCGATTAAGATTATGGGCAAGGCGTTTGATGTGAATAAGCCTGATGAATATTTAAAATCGTTTAAAATAGGTTTGCATTAATTTAATCAGGAATTCATAATAATGATAAAAAATAACACAAAAATCAAAGGCTATCTTTTCTCACTACTGATTGTCTTTGCCACGCTTGGTGTTTGGCAATTTAGCACCTTGCCAAAACAAATCCATGCTCCCACCAACCCATTAAAGCTAGAATACAGCGTATTAATGGGTGACATTCCAGAAGGCACGCCAGCAGGGGCAGTCGTTGCCAGCCAAAAAAGTGAATTCCCCACGCCCACCGATTTTGCCAAATTGTCTGTTGGTCATTTGTCTGACCCGTTTTATGACAAGGGCTTAAATGATAAAGGCATTGGCATTCAGCTTGGCTATTCCATTGGGCGAGTCTTACTTGGATTTTTTTTGGCGATGATTGTCGCCATTCCCTTGGGGTTTTTGGTCGGTATGTCGCCTGTATTAAATCGTGCGTTAATGCCCTTTGTGCAGATTTTAAAGCCGATTTCACCGCTTGCGTGGATGCCGATTGCCTTGTACACCATCAAAGACAGCAATGCTTCTAGTATTTTTGTGATTTTTATCTGTTCGATGTGGCCGATGCTCACCAACACCGCTTTTGGCGTGGCAAATGTGCGCCGTGAATGGCGAAATGTTGCCAAAACTTTGGAATTATCACCGATGCAGACTGCCACCAAAATTATTTTGCCAGCGGCTGCACCAACCATTGTGACAGGTATGCGAATTTCGATGGGGATTGCGTGGCTTGTGATTGTAGCCGCCGAAATGCTCGTGGGCGGTACAGGGATTGGCTATTTTGTGTGGAATCAGTGGAATAATTTGTCTATCGGTAACGTGATTTTTGCGGTGTTGATGATTGGGCTTGTGGGCATGATTTTGGATATGCTGTTTGGACTCTTGCAAAAAAAGGTGAGTTATGTTGAGTAATTTTGTATAACTTGCTAGTCTAAAGCCATTATTATATAATGTGTGGCTTATTTTATAAAAAATTTTGAAATATGCCCTCATATTTTATTATGTTAAGCCACATTCATTTAACCCCGATAGGTATGTATTTATCTATGCTTGATTTCCTGCCAAAATTTCTAAGTATTTCTTTATTACCGATTGGTTTATTGGCGTGTCAAAATACCCAACAAAATCCGATACAAGACGAACCAAAACCAACGATTAGCGAAAAAAAGTTGCTAGAATTTGACGATGGATTTCCGCCAAAACCTTCACAAGCTGAGTTAGACGACTGTATAGCCAAAGGTGGAATAATGAGCCGTCAAGGTATGGCAGGTGGCTATATGTGCGTTATCTCGTATGCGGATGCTGGCAAGTCTTGCACGGACGGTAGCGAATGTCAAAGTGGAGAGTGCTTGGTAGATAATAGCTCGAGATATAATCCGTACACACAAACCGTAACAGGTATGTGCAAAATCAATAATAGCTCATTTGGTTGTTTTTCCACTATAGAAAACGGTAAAGTTGGCTATTCGGTGTGTGTGGATTGATTGATATAAGGTAACAGATATGGCAAAATTTTTAAATACAAGCGGTACAACGTATCATTTAGAAGAATTGATTAAAAAAGCAAGCGAGCGATTGGTTTTAATTAGCCCATATTTGCAATTTAACGAACGCATTAAAGAATTGCTTGAAGATAAAAATCGTTTAAAAATTGACATTCGTATTGTGTACGGTAAAAGTGAATTATCGCCCCAAGAAATTAATTGGCTAAAAGATTTGACTTTTGTTAGAACCAGTTTTTGCAAAAATCTGCACGCCAAATGTTATTTGAACGAACATGAGTGCATTATTACCAGTTTAAATTTATATGAATTTAGTCAAGTAAATAATAATGAAATGGGTGTATTAATTGATAAAACTGATGATAGTCAATTATACAACGACACCTACGATGAAGTGCAACGCATTATCAGAATTAGCGAAGAAGTGCGATTATCTGCTGATACTGAAAAAACACAGCCAAATACTCAAACCTCTGTTGCACCTGAAAAACCGAAAAATTTTGATAAAATAACTACCGCAAAATTAGCTGAAAAATTTGGTATTGATAATCAAGAATTTACCAAAATGTTGGTGGAGAGTGGTTATCTTGAAATGAAAGGTAATACGCCATTTTTGACAGATAAAGGGCGTGAAGTTGGTGGCGAACTGAAAAAAGGCAAATTTGGCTATTTTATTGTTTGGTCAGTGGATTTAGACATTTCATTTGAAGATGAAAAAGTAAGTTTCGCTGATAAATTATTAAGTTTATTGAGGTTTTAATTAAAATTTAAGGTAACTCTTTATTAAGGTAAAAATATGACCGACCAAATCCAAAAAACTGAAGAAGTCCAAGACGTAAACGAGCTTATCCGCCAGCGTCATCACAAACTTGACTTGATTAAACAAGCGGGCAAAAACCCTTACCCAAATCAATTTAAACGTGAGCATTACGCCCAAGATTTACAAACCCAATTTGCTGACCAAGACAAAGAAACCCTTGCCAACAACGATAAAGTCAATGTCATGGTGGCTGGGCGTATCATGCTAAAACGCATTATGGGTAAGGCGAGCTTTATCACGCTTGCCGATATGAGCGGAAAAATCCAAGCCTACGTCAGTAAAAATGACTTGGGCGACGACGTGTATAACGACTTTAAAACGTGGGACATCGGCGATATCGTGGGTGTACAAGGTTATCTGTTCCGTACCAATACAGGCGAATTGTCGGTTCACGCTACCGAAGTGCAACTTTTAACCAAATCTTTGCGTCCGTTGCCTGATAAATTCCACGGACTTGCCGACACCGAAGCTCGCTATCGTAGTCGTCACCTTGATTTGATGATGAATGACGAAAGTCGTAGAACTTTTATCATTCGTAGCCAAGTCATCGCAGGTATCCGCAACTTTATGTTAAACGAGCGTTTTATGGAAGTCGAAACACCGATGATGCATGTTATCCCAGGGGGAGCGGTCGCTCGTCCGTTTATCACGCACCATAACGCCCTTGATATGCCGTTATTTTTACGCATTGCCCCAGAATTGTATTTAAAACGCCTTGTGGTGGGCGGTTTTGAGCGGGTGTTTGAGATTAACCGTAACTTCCGTAACGAAGGCGTGTCCGCTCGTCATAATCCTGAATTCACCATGATTGAGTTCTACCAAGCCTACGCCACCTATGAAGATGCCATGGACTTGACCGAGCGTATGTTTAATCAACTTGCGATGGATATTCTAGGCACCACCGAGCTGAATTACCAAGGCGAAGCGATTAGCCTAAAGACCCCGTTTGAACGCTTGCCAATGACCAAAGCCATTGAAAAATATGCCAAAAATTTTGACATGAGTAAAATCAATGACCGTGAGTATTTGGCAGATTACGTCAAAAATGAATTAAAAGAAGAAATTAAAGACATCTTTGGTGTAGGCAAATTACAGACGATTATCTTTGAAGAAACGGCAGAAACCGAGCTACGTCAGCCAACGTTTATCACCGAATATCCTGCTGAAACATCGCCATTGGCTCGTCGTAACGATGATAATCCCGAGATTACCGACCGTTTTGAGTTATTCATTGGCGGGCGTGAGATTGCTAATGGCTTTAGCGAATTAAACGACCCGATTGACCAAGACGAACGTTTTAAAGCCCAAGTCGCTGAGAAAGACGCAGGCGATGACGAAGCCATGCACTATGATGGTGACTTTATCGAAGCGTTAAATTACGGCTTGCCACCAACCGCAGGCGAGGGTATTGGCGTTGACAGATTAGTGATGTTATTTGCTGATGCACCGAGCATTCGTGATGTGATTTTATTTCCGCATATGCGTCGTAAAGAGTAATAATTTGATAAACGATTGATTTTAAAAAAACCTAGTTGACCTTCTAAATGGCTGGAACTGGGTTTTTTACTGATTTGGGAAGTTAGACCGAAAATTAATAGTCTAATTTACATAAAAAAGAGCGTCATTCAACGCCCTTTTTTTAGTTCATATCAAACCATTACGCTTGATTTTGTTCCAAACTTTGTTGATAGGCTTGGTCAAAATTCACAGGAGCAAGCAACAACTGTGGGAAACTACCACGCGTTACGATATCGCTAATCACTTCACGTGCATATGGAAACAACACATTCGGGCAGTACGCACCTAGAATTGCACTCATTTGGTCTTCAGGGATATGTTGCATCATAAAAATCCCCGCTTGATGCACTTCTGCGATAAACGCCGTTTCACCGCCATTATTCGCCGTTACATTCACGGTTAACACGATTTGATAATGCTCATCGTCCAATTTTTCGGCACTGCTTGATAGGTTAATATCAAGCTCTGGTTGCCATTCACGTGTGAATACTTGAGCCCCTGGGACTTCTAGTGACATATCTTTTACGTAGATACGTTCTAGGGCAAGTTGTGGTTGTAAAATTTGTTCTTCTGCCATGATTTTTCTCCCAAAGCATTGTTAATTACAAAGTTAATTTAAAACCAGAATGGTAAAAAATTAAAAAATTTAATGTTTTTGCCAAAAAAAACGCTAAAAAAATTAGCCCGCTAATAAGGCATCAAGCTGATTTTCACGCTCTAATTTTGCCAAATCATCTGAACCACCGATAAACCGCTCACCGATAAAAATCTGTGGTACGGTACGGTAATTGTTGGTTTTTTGAGCAAGGGCTTGACGGTCTTCACTAGACACGTCATACATACTAATTTCGGTAAAATCCACGCCTTTATTGGTCAACAATTGTTTAGCACGGGTACAGTAAGGGCAGGTTGGTGTGGTATAAATGGTAACAGGAACGCTCATCGTTTATCCTTTTTGTTAAAAATTCATTAAAAATTAACCTTTACAAAAAATAATAATAAGGTTGAATTTTTTAAATTCAAGACATTATATCGCAATTTTGTCAAAAATTTATTTTTTAGTTATTTTTTTACCACTTTTTCGCTCACCAATGGCAGTCCAGACGCTTGCCAATTGGCAATTCCCCCGTCCAAACGGTAAACGTTTTCTTTCCCAATCATCGCTACCACCGTGCCTGCCATCATGCCCATTTGACACACGATGATTAATGGGCGACTATCTTGTTTTAAGCTGTCAATGTGGTCTTTTAAGTCAGTAAATGGCACGTTGTGACTGCCTTTAATATACCCTTTTTCAAAGTCTTTTTTGGGGCGAACGTCAATGATTTGTGCATTGTCATTATTGACCATTAAGCCAACGGTATTTGGGTTGATTTTTTTGCCACCACGTTTGGTTTCTATCATAAAAAACAACACAATTAGCACAAATAAAATGCCAAATAAAAATGGGTGATTGCCCATAAATTCAAACCAACGTTCCAAAGCTGTCTCCAGTTTTATTTAAAAATGTATAAAGTTTTATTAATTACCCTGTTTATTGCGGTAAAAATAAAGCTAATATTATACCGTTAATCGTTGTCATTGTAAAAATAATTTGCCATTAGCTACCCAAATTCGTTTGCGTTTCAGCTTGTAATAACACCAAATTTTCCACACGTCTTGCCAAAACTTCGCCATTTTCCACCGCTTGCCACATCGCACAGTTTGGCGTGTGGGCGGTATGTTTGCAATCTCGAAAACGGCACAAGCCTGCAAGCGGTGCTAACTCCACAAACCCTGCCAAAATAGCGTCTTTATCTAAATGCCACAAGCCATATTCCCGAATACCAGGGGTGTCAATCACCGCTCCTTGGCTCAAATTGGTGGGGTCAAATGCCAAAAAACGACTGGTTGTCGTGGTGTGTTGCCCCAGTTGGGAAATGGTTGAAATTTCATTGACCGACTGTTCAACATTTGGTAATAAGTGATTGACTAAACTACTTTTACCAACGCCTGATTGCCCTGCAAAAATTACATTTTTTTGTTGTAAATAACGGTTTAGTTCGCTTAAATCGCCGTCAGATTGGGTAATTAACGTCTCATAGCCCAATTTTTGATAATCATTTAACAAATCTTGGGTTTCATGAATATTGTTATTATTAATTAAGTCAGCTTTATTTAAAATTAATAACGGCTTAATATTTGATGTATGACACGCCACCAAATAACGGTCAATCAACTGGGCGGACGGTAATGGCAAAGGGGCAAACACAATTGCCAAAATATCCACATTACTGGCAATCGGTTTGAGTTTATGATAGCGGTCTGGGCGAAATATCACCGTTTTACGGTCATAAATCGCTTCAATCCGACCAAGTCCCGTATTGGGGTCGGCAGATAGTCGCACCTTGTCGCCTGTGGCAATCAATGGTAAATTGGTCCGAGTATGACAACGCCAAATGCTGTGCAACGTAATCGCTTGCCAAAACGGTTCAGGCTCACCCACGATTGGCACGGGTTTTTCGGGCAACCGCTTAGGTAGGGAGGTGGCTTGTACTTCTAACTGTTTGCCATAATTGGCAATCACAATGCCGTCCATTAACTCGTCATCATCAACAACCCGTTGTTTTTGTTGTTGTTTTTCAATACGTCTGGTTTGTTGGTCGGTGAGTTTACGTTTGCGAATTAGTGCCATAAAGTTGCCAAATCTTGAAAAATTATCAAAATATAAAAAATAAAGCATATTTTAGCTCAAAAATCTGTTAATATGGTAAATTATTTCGTAAACATTCTTCAGAAATAAATGAAAAACCACTAAAAAAACTTGAGAAAATTATGGCAATTGATAAAAAAAATTTGGTTTGGATAGACCTTGAAATGACAGGTTTAGACACCATGAGCGATACGATTATTGAAATCGCTACCATTGTCACCGACAGCGAACTTAATATTTTGGCAGAAGGTCCTGTTTTCGCTATTCACACACCTGACATCGTGCTAAATGCGATGGACGATTGGAACACTCGCCAACACAACCAATCAGGATTGGTGGATAGAATTCGCCGTAGCACGGTGACGCTTGAGCAAGCGGAAGCCGAAACCATCGCTTTTTTGGCAAAATATGTAGAAGCAGGCAAATCGCCGATGTGTGGTAATTCTATCTGTCAAGACCGCCGTTTCATGGCTCGGCAAATGCCAAAATTAGAAGCATTTTTTCACTATCGCAACCTTGATGTCTCCACCGTTAAAGAGTTAGCATACCGTTGGCGACCTGATATTTTAAATAGTTTTGAAAAGAAAGGCAGTCATTTGGCATTGGACGACATTCGTGACTCCATTCGTGAACTACGCCATTATAAAGAACACTTTTTTAAATTTATTCAGTAATTTAATAAAACTTACTAAAATACAAAACCAATCGCTTGGATTGGTTTTGTAAATTTATGTTGTTACTAAATTTATTGTTAAATTTTTATAAAAATTATTTGGTTAAAATTAAGCGGTTATTGCGAGTTAATCGTAAACGATACTCTTCACCATCATGCTGAATGCGAATTTCTTTGGTCATCGCAAATAGATGATTGGATTGTAAAGTTGGTAAAATTGTTTGGTTTTGTGGGATTGCACGGTTAAGTAAGTGGTACATAAGTTGCTCCTTGTTGGCTTCTTCAAAGTAACTGTTACAATAGTGATTAATTGAGAATAATTATCATTTAAATTCTTATTTTCGTCAAGGGTTTTTTGCTAAAAAAATGTAAATTTTTTATAAATATTTGTTATTAAAGGAAAATTTTATGAAAAAAATTCATGTTGCAGTGGCGGTGATTGAATTTGACAATCAATTTTTATTGGGATTTAGAAACGAAAAGCAACATCAAGGCAATCGTTATGAGTTCATCGGTGGTAAAATTGATAATAATGAAAGCCCCAAATCGGCGTTAATTCGTGAAATTCATGAAGAAACTGGCGTAGATATTACAGACAATCCAATTATAAAGATGGGACAAATTCATCACGATTATAGCGATAAATCGGTGATGTTACATATTTTTAAAGTAATTTTTAACAAGTCGCAATTTGACAATTTGCAAGGCGGAACAGGGGCGGAGAATCAGCCGATTATCTGGGTGAAAAAAGAAGATTTATTGGTAAAAAAGTATAACTTGCCAGACGCTAATGCCCGCATTTTAGAGTGGCTGACTTTGCCTAATCAAATTATCATTAGCCAAGAATTGGCGGATTTTGATAATGAAAAAATCGCTAAAAGCCAAGAAAATTGGGTGGATTTTTATGCCAATCATTTGCCAAAAAACACCCATTTTTATGCTCGTCCAAAAGATAATAGAGCCAATAATTGCCTAGTAATCAATGAGTTACAAAAATTGCGTGATGATGTAAAAATTTTTGCAAGTGCGTCTGATACAGCGGATTTGCAAATAAACCCTAATATTGTAGTTTTAACGCACACGGATTTTGCGGATAATTTTAACAATTTACCGACAAATTTTCGTTATTTTGCCAGTTGCCATACGCTAGATGAGATTATAAAAATCAACCAACTTTCTAAAATGCACACTGTTCTTGGCATATTTTTATCACCTGTGAAGCTGACCAAAACTCACCCGAGTGCTGTGCCATTAGGTTTTGAAAGTTTCGCGGAACTTGCTAATCAATCCCATGTGCCTGTCTTTGCGTTGGGTGGATTATCGCCAAATGATTGCAAAAATGCCCAACGCTATGGGGCGTATGGCGTGTCAGGGATAAGGGGATTTTTATAAAATCATTTCTTAGAAAAATATCCCCATTTTATTGAAAAATTAAATTTGAAAATGTGCGGATTTTGGCTTATAATCGTAAAAATTTAGATATTTTTTAACCAAAACAGGAAAATCATTATGTCAATTTATGAAACTCATCTAAAAGCTCGCCAGTCGGTAGAAAACACAGCGGTTGAATTCATTGTAAGCCTTGCCAAACTTACTACCCAAAATGTAAACGTACTATTTTTTGGTGAGCGTGTGGCGTTATCGATTGCCGATATTCTTGCCAAGCACAGCGAGCATGGCGTTGATGTTGCTCAAAGCCTTGCGTTTGTCAATGAATTGAACGTATCAGATACCACGATTGACGTGGGGCAAGCCATTAAAGCAGGTAAAAAAGCCAGCGATTTTGCAAATGGTAACGCTATCCCAAGTACTGATGTGGTGCTATACGGTTTTGGACGTATTGGTCGTATTTTGGCACGCCTTTTGATGAGCCGTCCTGCAAATGACAAAGGCTTACAATTAAAAGCGATTGTCGTGCGTCCTGCAGGTGATGGCGATTTGGCAAAACGTGCTTCGCTATTAGAGCGTGATTCAGTTCACGGCTGGTTTGATGGTTCGGTTGAAATTGACAGTGAGAATAATGGCATCATCGTGAATGGTCGCTTTATCAAAGTAATTTATGCGTCTGACCCAAGCGAGGTTGACTATACCGCTCATGGCATTGACAATGCGATTGTGATTGATAACACTGGCAAGTGGAAAGATGAAGCAGGTCTAGGCAAGCATTTGGCAAGCCGTGGCGTGAAAAAAGTGCTACTCACCGCGCCTGCCAAAGGTGAGATTAAAAACGTTGTTTACGGTGTAAATCATGACACTATCGGTTCTGATACGATTGTTTCAGCGGCAAGCTGTACGACGAACGCCATTACACCCACCTTAAAAGTGTTGCATGATACTTACGGCATTGTCAACGGTCATATGGAGACAGTTCACGCTTTCACCAACGACCAAAACCTTGTGGACAATCACCACAAATCTGAGCGTCGTGGACGTGCTGCCCCGCTTAACATGGTAATGACTTCAACGGGTGCGGCAAGTGCGGTATCAAAAGCCATTCCAGAATTAAAAGGTAAACTCACAGGCAACGCCATTCGTGTACCAACGCCGAACGTATCGCTGGCAATTTTAAATCTTAATTTTGAAAAAGCGGTTGGCACTGCAGACGAGCTAAACGCCTTTATCAAGAGGCAAGCCGACAGCGAGAAATGGCAAGAGCAAATTGATTATTCAGATTCGCCAGAAGCCGTATCAACCGACTTTGTCGGCTCTGAAAAAGTGGCGATTTTTGACGCTAAGGCGACTATTGCAAGCGATAACCGTGCCACCCTTTATCTATGGTATGACAACGAAATGGGCTATAGTACCCAAGTAATCCGTGTGGCAGAAGTTATGGCAAGTAATGCTTAATCGTTTGGGCTGATAAAAAACGCACGGCTTAAATGGCTGTGCGTTTTTTGTGTTGGTGGTTATATTATTGCAATAAATTGTTTAACCAGCCACATCAAAAACGGTTGAATTTTTAACAGATTTTAGATATTCTGTTCTTTCTTGCAATAAAGGAATTTCGCACAAATAACGATAAGTTGCTTGAACGTGAATATCAGTAGATTGTGATTGTCCGTATATTTTGCAATGATATTCACGTTCGTTGTTAAGTTGTCTTTGCTCTATGCGGATATTCTCCCTAATATCACTATCCAATGCTTTCCATACTTGATTAATATGGTGAACTTCTGCTTCGTAGGCTTTTTTTGCCTGTTCAAGGGTCATCGGTGGGTTTGGCTGTGAGATTACTTTGTTTGGTTTATCAAGTGTCTCTAAAATGGGTGTTAAAACAATTTTTGTCTCTTTGTTTTCTTGCAAATATTGGGTACGCTCTTTTAATTTTGGCACTTCACATAAATAACGATAGGCTTGTTGGATTTCAGAAACATTGGATTGTGTTTGACCGTAGGCGATGCATTCGCTTTCTCGTTGTTTGTTAATGGCTCGTTGTTCTAGACGAATACTTTCCCTAAAATCAGGGTCTAGGGCTTGCCATGCTTGGTTAATGTTGGCAACTTCTTGTTCATACATTTGTTTGGCTTGTTCAACGGTAAATGTGGGTTGTGGTTGTTCATTTTGTTGAATGTATTGAGTTGGTTCTGTTGTGGTAAATGGGTTTTGGACTGGTTGTATGTAATCATAATTTTGGTAGGATTTTGGTGAAATATAAGTGTAGGCAAGCGTGGTTGTGGGGATTGATTGGCTATCATTTAGCCAATATTTTACGCCACCATGATGTGAGCAAGTGCCACGCCGATTTGCACTATAACTGTATGTACCGTCTCGGCATAAAGCAGTAGCATTGTGGGATTTGTCATAGGTGGTTTTGGTTGAATAGCTATTGTTATAATTTGTGGTATCGTATTTGCGTGATTGTTGTTTATCACTATAATCCAGTATTGCTAAAATCCCAATAAAAATGATAATCCCAATGAACCAATTACTCATCATTAACTACCTTTTCAGGAGTGTTAAAGTGGGTAAATTCATAAACACCGTTGTTCATCTTTTTCTTTTGAGCGATAAAAGTTAATTCATTATCATCGCCTTTAAGATAGGCGGTTGTGTTACTCTTAGCGACGGCTGTTAAAAATTTTAACTCTTCTAATTCCAAATCAGAAATAATTGCATTTAACTGTTTTTCTTTATCGTTAATTGCTTCAATTTGCTCGGTAATGTGATTTAGTTCTTGGGTTAAATTAGCTACTTTTTCTTTATGGCTATTCATATCACGCTCAAAAGATAAATAATTATCTTGCATATTTTTAATGGTTTGTTTTTGTTTTTCTAATGCTTCTTGCGTAACAATAAAAGACTTTACATTCTCCAATGATGTATTGTCTTTTTGTTCTTGCTCTTGGGCTAATTGTTGTAATTCTGCCAGTTTATTTTGTTCGTTTTGTAAGCGTTTTTGGCGTGCGGTTGCGTCTTCTTGTTTGCTTTCATATAAACGCTTCGCTTCAAATAATGCTTGTTCAAGCTCATCTTGTTTGGCTAATAAAGGCTCTTTGTTGGGATATTCTTCTTGCATAAATTTTTGCTTATAACTATATGTTTGTTTTAAGGCGTGGCTAATGCGTCCTTTTTTCTGATTGGTTACTTTGTCTTCATAGCTAAATCTTTGAACTTCTTTGGCTTGGCGTTCGTTATACACTCGTTCGCTTTCTTTAATTTTTTGGTGTTCCATTTCTTGATTTAATTGTGCTTGTTTTTGCTTTTGTTTTTTGGCAATATCATCTTTAATACGCTCATTTTTGGTTTGGGCATAGTGGATAGCAATCTTTTCAAAAGTTTGCGGTATTGGCATATTTGGCATATAAATGCTTTTTTCGCTTTCTAATAAATAATCGTCATAATTACCATTTTTATAATTTGCCCACGCTTCTTGCAGGCGTGATGAATAATACATTTTTAAAGAGCTTGGTTGTAATAATTTAGACAAAATTAAAATCACACCAACCAAAATCAAAAAACCATCAACCGCATATTGTGTATTTTGAAAAGCTGGCTCTGTTTTTAATTTTTGAATAGAATTTTCACGAAAAATCGGACTGTCTTTTACCATAAAAATGCCAAAACTTTCTAATGTTTTGGTATCGTCTTGAATAATAGCTGTATCAAGTGTTGTCTTGGTAGTTGCTAGTTGTTGTTTTAAATTTTCAAATTCGCTATTAGCAGTATTTAATTCAGTTTCAATACTTTGAGCGACTACCCCTTTACCATAGCCTGTACCACGCTTTCCGCTAATTTCTTGTTGTAGTTTTTGGTTAATTTCACGAATATAAGTCTCTTGTTCTCTTAATTTTTTTTCTATATTACCTAAGGTTTCTTGTTTGGCATTTTCTATACTGGTTTGATATTGCACTTGCATTTCATTTTCAATATCTGTTTTAAATACAAGTTGTGTTAAAAATGGTGCTGTAATATATAAAGACCCCATAACAATACATAAACGGATTAGAAATATAAAATTGCTTTTATATTTATTTAAAAAACTTGGATTATATTCATCGCCTTCTAATATCTTGGCGTGTTCTTCACCCATCATGTCTTGGGTTACCATTGTTCTATCAAAAAACCAAAACAATAAGAAAATAAAAATGCCCAGTGTTAGCCCACCCAAGTAAGGATTATCTGGGGTAAAAGTACTTCCAAAATGCCCCCATGCAAACGCTTCGGATAACGCCGCTAACGATACGATGACAGCAATCACGCTTAAATAATTTGCACCTCCTGATGTTAGCAAGTTATTTTGATAGGTCTTAAAGGTCAAAAAATACCAAATTCGTTTAAGCATTTTGTTTTAACTCCAACAATAATATCAATCCACCACTTTAAACGATTGCGTGCCAAACTCGGCACCCCCTACGCCCACACGAATATGATAAATGCCTTTTGGGGTGTTGGCAGGAAAAAACCAGCAAGCATCTAGCTGATTTTTTGTTGCATAAATTTGTCTGCCAAATTTGGCAGTATTTGAGCTTGTTTGTACACTACTGGTTAATTGATTATTGGCATTTTGTCCTGCATTGCCTGTAAAGGTTGCATGAACTGGCATGGTAAATAGCTCACTGACTTGATAAGTTTGAGCACTGTTTACAGGCGTTACCGCCCAACACAGCATGTCATTTTTCTTTAAAGATAAATTCATATGACCTTTATCCTTGCCTGTCTTTTGATTGATGATTTGTACATACAATCTGGGTTCTTGTGCCACTTCATATCTTTCAAGTCGTCTGCCCAACTCGTGTTCTAGCCTCTGCCTTTCTAATTGCTGTCGTCTGATTTCCTCATAATAATAAGCGTCCTGTTGATTTTCATATCTGGCACGGCTCGCCCCTTGTTCATAAGCGCCAAATAGGTCAGGGATATACATGGCATGGGTGGTGAGAGTGGATAATAATAAAATGGATAAAGTGAGTTTGGGTAGGGTTTTCATAGATTTTCCTTACTTGGTTTGATAAGTTGATTTAAAATCATAAAAATTACAAATAGCTTTTGACAATCCATCGCCCACCGTATCTGGAATGACTTTATCCCAATTACTTGATGAATAAGTTGATACATAGCTGTTTTGATTGCTCCAAACTAAATTACCGTTACTGGTATATACCGCCACATCTCCCCGAGTTATCCTTTTTCCTAAACAATCCACATACCATAACTCTTTCGTTTGTCGATATAGTCTGCCATCTTTTAATTTTTGAGCGGTGGGATAATTCATTTTTATCCAAGCGGTTACATAATAGCTTGATTTGTCATAACTATTAAAATAGTAAGCCGAAATACTCTCAAAGTCTATTTCTATCGTTTCTTTGTTAACATTACTACTAACCCCAGTAGGCACCCAATTCGCTCCCACCGCCATTTGACCACTCGCCAAAACTAAACTTGCTAACATTAACTTTTTCATAAAAGCTCCTAAAATAATAATACTCAAAAAAATTAATTTCTTGCTAATTTCTAGAGCAAGTCATTATCGCTTGCATCATTGCTGTAGCGGAACGCTGTTGAATATCATTCATAGTATTGGTTGATACATATTCAGCAGGCAATAGCATTGTTTTTAAATCACTGATTGGTAACTGTTGTACCATATTATCCATAACGCAATTGCACACCGTACTTGCATTGGGAATATTTTGGGATTGAAACTCACTCATACACCGACCAATATTTTGCCTTTTAAAGATTTGTTGTATTTCACCATCGCTCTTTTGATTATAGTAAGCAAGCATTTCATTTTTTGTTGGGGCTTTTTGGTTTGATTGTTCAATGCTATTCGTGTTTGAGTTTAATTCTTGACTAGAATTATTATCACACCCAAGTAAAAGCAAAGTCGCTAAGCATCCTACCAATAAAAATCTCATCATTACCTCCTTAAAATAAATACATTAGACCACGAATGGTTCCAACTGGTACAAACAAAATAAAGTCAGCGATTGCCCACATAATTTTGCCGTTTTGCACATCTTTTATGATGGCATAAATTGGCATAATAACACCTAAGAAAATCTTAACTGCCATTATAATAAATACATAAGCACTAACAGCTACATTTTCTTTTTTATTTAAATCAGACATCAAAATCTCCAATTAAAAATTCTAAAAATCAATAACAAAAACCATGACTATTGTCAGAGATTTGCCATTGTCTACCATTTTGGTCTATGCCATTGCTGTTAAATAACATACCACCAGCGACATAAATATCATTGATTTTAATAATACTGGCTTGACCTTTATTCCACCAAATCACGGCATAATGGCCAAACATATCATAATTGCCAAAAGGATTGCCTGTGGCTTGATTTAACTCTTGCCCTGTATAAATCTGTGTCTGTACTTGATAAGCCTGCGACCAACTATAATTGGTCATATATTTAGCACAGACATTTTTAACTTCATAGGCGTGAGCATTATTTATGACAAATAATGCCATTAAAATTAAGAAAATTTTTTTCACAAAAAACTCCTATAATATAAAAATTTAGTTTTCAATGAAATATAAAATATCACTTGAAAATTTGTGATAATGATAGGCTATATAAAAAGCCCATAAACCATAAAGCATTGAAAATCCTTGATGGATATCTTTATGTGCATCCATAAAGATAAAGCAATAAACACCGACAGTGAAGAAATATGACAAAAAATAATATTTTATCTTTGCAATTCTATCTTTGAGATATTTGCACTTATAAATCATAACATTTTGATTTTCATCTGTTTTAATATAATCATCATAATCACCATGACGATGATAATTATCTTGGCATAACAAGGCAAAGACAACCCACCCCAATATAAACAAAATCATTCCCAACGCACCACCCAATATTTTTAAGGTAAGTATAACCAAAAAAGCATTGGACAATCCAACCATTGTCATACCCTGACCTTCTATACCACTTAGTTTTTTGACAGAATAATTGATTGATTGCACATCAAACATAGAAAACACCAAAAAATTGCTAATTTAAGATATTAAAATCAATTCATCTCTCTTAATTTACCATTTTTAAAATTAAAACCATTATCAACGACCATAGAAGGACAACAATCAGGATCTTCGTGTTCACTATAATATTTTGATTGGGTGTAAATATTGCCAAGCGTATCCACATAAACCGTCAAGTCAATCCCCAAAGTTTTAATATCGCCATATAGATATTGATTATCACCCAAACCCAAATAAACCGCCAACTCTGATGATTTGGTTGTGGTATGACAATTTATCACTTCACAATAACGAAGTGCCACCACTGCATCTTTGATACCATCATTATTAATATCAGCATAAGTAATATCCTGACTTTCTAATTTATGACTATACCCATCATAACTGGCACTGTCTCTATCTAAAAATAATAAAGATTTTTTAACCGTATCATTGATCAAATCATTTAAATGATAGCCATTTTGACTGCTTTGCTGATTTTGATAATAAGCAGGTCCAACATTTTTAGGTGCAGGTGGTGTAACCACCGTATTTAATTGCGTTTTTAAAAACTCTGCTCTCTCATTTAATTGCGGTACTTCGCACGCATAACGATACGCCTTTGCCAAATCCTCGTCGCTACTTTGGCTATTGCCGTAGGCGGTGCAATCAGCTTCTCGCTTTTTATTGATGGCTCGTTGTTCGTCTCGCAAAAAGTCTTGTGTGCTTGGGTGTAGGCTATTCCACACTGCATTGATATTTGCTACCGCATTATCATATTGCTTTTGAGCTTCTGCCAAAACAAGCTGTGGATTTAATGGTGGCTCGTTATTGGTATTAGCTGTTTGAATGTCGTTGAGTGAGATATTGACATTTTGTGTATTTTGATCGTTGAGTACACTTTGAGATGTTGTGTTAGATTTCACATTATGACTTGATTGCTTATAATCAAATATATCAGCAATAAAAAATAAAAAAATAACCCATAAAATACACCCAAAAATTCCAGATAAAATAGCAAAAAACTCTTTAATAAATTTGTTTGATTGTACTTTCTCATAAGTATAAGAATAGCAACCCGAACAAATTCCAAATGTCAATAAAGTAGATATAAATCCAAAAATAATACCAGCACTAAATAACAGCTTTGATAATAAAGATGTCATAATAACAGGCATAAAAAATAATCCAAGCTGAGACCCCTTGTTTTTACCATCTTCATCTTGAATATCATCATTGTCATAAAAGTTTTCTTTTGAATTACCGCTTTTTTGTGTAACTTGATAAGCACATTCTGTCAAAAAATTCACGACACCATCTCTTATCACCAAAGCTCGCTTTCTGATGTCTTTTTTATGTTGATTTTTTGTGATGGCAATCTTATCGTGTTCGTTAATCTCATCAACATCATCATATTTAAGTGATAGCATTACCACCGATCTTTCATCAAAAACTTCTTGGCGAATGATATTATTATCTTCGGACAAATTGATAAAATCCATTGCCCCTACCAAGCCATCTTGTGGTCTTTGGCAAAATCTAGTATTAAAATTGTCTTTAATTTCTTCTATAAACAATTCATAGAGTTCATATTTATAAAATACTTCGTCATCAGGATTATTATCTAATCGCTCGCCAAGCATTTGATCAATAATGGGTGTATATTTGATGGATTTTTCATTTAATCTTTGCTTAATCATCATTTTATTTTGTGGTGTATTTTGATGATTTAAAATACCAGTTATTATCCCTGTCCATTCATCAACCACTTTATCAATCAATACTCGTTTATGAGTATCCATACCGTCACTTTGCATCAGATTGCCATAAGCAATCAAAAGCAGATAAGAGACTTCCTCTAATACGCCAGAAGACCAGATAGGCTTATTTTGATAATCAGAAATAACAAACTGATTGCCAATGATCTTTGTATGTCTTTTTAGTAGTGAAATGATTTGAGATGTATGATTCATTTTAATGGAATTTAATTTGCCAAAAAATTTCCCTTATGTTACAATAATTTACTAAAAAGTTAAACCAACCCACACTCTACATCTGCCAACTGACAGTGGTCTTTTATTAAAAATAGGTTTTTTTATGATTGATTTTGACACCATTCGTGAATTGCGTGAACAAAAACATTGGACACAAGAGCAAATGGCAGAAAAATTAGGGCTAACTCGTAACGGCTATGCTAAGATAGAAACAGGAAAAAGTTTGCCAAATTTACAAAGATTAGACGAAATTGCCAAAATTTTTGGCGTACAGTTGTTTGACTTATTAAAATTAGAGCAACAAAATGTCGTCTATCAAATCGGTGAAAACTATCACGGCAATAATAATTATTACAATAATAACGAAAAATTGCAAAGCGATATAGAAAAATTAAAGTCTGAAAATGACAAATTACAATTAATAATCCGCCACCAACAAGAACGCATTGATGACTTAAAAATCTTATTAACTCAAAAAGATGAGATGATAAAAGTGCTTAAACAATTAAAAACAAGTGACGTGAATGAATTACTAGAATTGTAAATGCAATGAATGAAAAAAACGCACGGTTAATCTTGTGCGTTTTTTAGGGTAATGTCAAAATTTTATTTCACATTTGATAAATACTGATTTAAATTTTCCAAGCGTTCTAGCGTTCCCACGTCTACCCAATTATCACGCAGTAACTCGCCTGTTACTCGTGCGTTATTAATCGCGGTACATAAAATCGGTGCTAAGGGCTGAACTTCACCAAGCGTTACAGTTTCCAACAACTTTGGGCTAATGACACTAATTCCTGCAAAGGTATATTTTGGTAAATCGTTCAAGGTTACTAGATTGTTTTTTAAAGAAAAATCCCCATTTGGGTTGTGCGTGGCTTTATCCGTTAATAGCAAATGAGCAAGCTGATTTTTACCAAATTGATAATGAGTAAGTTTAGAAAAATCAAATGTTGTCCAAACATCACCATTGACCAAAATAAACGGCTCATGCTTTAACAAACCATCCGCTAAGGCTTTTTTGATACCACCTGCGGTTTCTAATGGTTCGCCGTCTTCTCGTGAAATTTTTAGCGTTACGCCAAACTGACTGCCATCGCCTAGGGCATCAATGAGTTTGTCCGCAAGCCACGACACATTGATGACGATATCATAAATACCTGCTTGTTTTAATGCTAAAATATGCCATACAATCAATGGCTTACCGCCAACTTCTACCAATGGTTTTGGCGTGGTTAATGTCAATGGGCGTAGGCGAGTGCCTTTGCCTGCGGATAAAATCATGGCTTGATTTATCATATTTTGCTCTTAGTTGATTGTAATCGTTAAAATTTTTGTTGAAACTTTGGTAGTATCACTTGTTCAATCCACGTATAAAACTCGGCATATACGTGATTTTTATTTATAAGGTTGCTTAGTGAATTTAACAAATCCTGCATGACCTTTGGCATATTGGCAAGGTACCTGTCTTTGCCATCACGCTGTGATAGACGAATAAAGATACCGATAACTTTTAAATGTCGCTGAAAACTAATGACGTTAAAATCATAGTTAACTTGCTGAAAGTCCAGCGTATTTTTATAATCCGTCATTTTGTAAAAATCTTGTAATTTATTTTCAACCCAATTTTCATTAACATTGATGTAAGCATCTCTTAACAATGATGCCAAATCATACAAATATGAACCAATCACCGCATCTTGAAAATCAATCACACCTAAATCTTTCGTTAAGTCATTGTGAATAATCATTAGATTGCGACTGTGAAAATCCCGATGGACGACAACTTGAGGCTGTGTGATGGCATCTTTTACGATTTGGTTTTGTAGGTTTAGCCATAATTGTTGCGTTTTTTCGTCCAAACTGACACCAAGATAGGGTAAAAACCATTCATCAAATAATGCCATTTCACGTTTTAGCAGGGCTTCATCATAATTTGGCAAGGAATGGTTTTGCAAATTTTTTGCCCTTTCAACAGGAATTTTTTGTAAATCTATCAGTGTTTGGAGGGCTTTTTGATACAATTTTTCGCTAATTTCTGAACTTTCATTGAGCCTATCGGCAAAATCTGTCGCCCCTAAATCTTCTAATACGATAAAACCTTCGCTTTCGTTTACTGCCATCAGTTTTGGCACATGGACAAAATCCGCCATGAGTTTATCCACGGCAATAAATTCTTTTACGCTTTCTTTGTCAGGCGGTGCGTCCATAATAATAAACTTTTGTTGGCTTTGACCATTGCCTACTTGCAGACGGTGATAACTGCGAAAGCTGGCATCACCTGCTAGGCGTTGGTGACTGAAATTTTGTTCGGCAAAAACCGTTTGTAGCCATTGGTTTAGGGCGATATCACGTTGTTTGGTGCGGTGGGTGGTAAGACTGCTCATAATTTTTGACTTTTAACAATGAAAAACGCTATCCTATCCAAAAATCGTGAATTTCTCAAGAAAATTCTATGATTTGGGCAAAAAAAGTTTAAAAACCGATTAAAGTTGATAAATTGATAAAATTTTAGCCAAAATTGTCAAAAAAAATAGTATAATTCTGCGTTAAATGCTATTATGCTAAGGTTTTTTGCTATCATTCCTTGCGTGGTTCTTTGGTGTGTATTTATGATAAAAAATTATCAACATTATTTTAGTCGTTTACCAAATTCAATGCCTAAACCGTCCTCTTTATATTTGGCAATCGGGAAAGCGTGGTGTGGTTCATTGTATGGTGTCGTGACCTTGACGGGTGTAGCATTCTCGCCTGTGAGTTATGCCGAAAATTTGCCGACCGACGTGGGAGTTACGCAAAACCCTGAAAATGTTGAAAACAATTTGTCAAATGCTGTTGTAAATACGGCTTTAAATGAAGTCGTAACTACTGAAGATATTACCCTGTCGCCAACGATGAGCCGTGTCGCATCGCCAAAAATTGATGAAAAATCGGCTCGTACTCGTCCAAATTTTACCCCAAATGAAGCTCAAGAACGAAGTTTACAACGTTTAAAGCAACATTATCAAATTCATCCAGAAAACTTAGCAGCCAATGTAACAGCTGATGACAATCAAGCGGATAAACCAGCGACAAAACTTATGGAATTTGGCAAAAACTTATCCGATAACTTGTTGGGGAAACCGCAAAAGCCTGCTATGTGTCACGGTGCGTGGGTGTATCCAACGCCAACGAGCAAAACCCAAAACACCGCTCAACAAAATGCCCAAGCAAATCTACCACAAAACAGCCTAAGCAATAATCGTCAGAATAATGATGCCGATGCAACACTCTACGCAGAAGCGGATTATGGCTATTATGACAGCGAAAATTATGCCGAATTAGTGGGTAATGTTCAAGTTAATCAAGGCTCACAGCAAATTAAAGCCGATAAAGTGGTGGTGAATTTAGAAGATGGGATTGCCTTGGCTCAAGGCAACGTTATGCTGTTGCAAAATGATGAAATTAATAAAGATAACGCAAATAATCAACAAGTTGCCAATCAATTTAACTTGCTAAATGTTGAAAAACCTTTAACCAATTCAGGTTTAATCAGCGTTGCCAATGAAGTGGCGTATCAATCAGGCTCAAGTAAGGCAACTGCCAAAGATGTTGCCTTTGCCAGCGTACCGCTCCAAGCCCACGGCTATGCCAAACAGCTCAATAAAGTGGATGAAAGTCATTATGAAATTGATGACGTGATGTTTACCACCTGTGCCCCTGAAAATCCAACGTGGCAAATTAATGCCAAAAACCTAGATATTGACACCGATACAGGGCGTGGTGAAGTGTATCATGCCACCTTTAAAGTGAAAGATACGCCGATTTTTTATCTACCATATTTTAACTTTCCGATTGACGATAGACGCACGAGCGGATTTTTGTTGCCAAAAGTGGGTTTTAGCAATGACGGCGGTTTAGCAGTGCAAACGCCGTATTATGTTAACCTTGCCCCCAACTATGATGCCACGTTAACCCCAAGTATTTTTAGCAACCGTAATCCGATGTTAACGGGGGAATTTCGCTATTTAACCGATGGTTTTGGGCAAGGGGAGGTGACGGGTTCATTTTTGCCAAACGATAAAAAATACAACAATCAAGACCGTAAAAGTTTGTTTTATCAACACCGTTGGCAATCAGCAAACTATCCAACTTTGTCGGCACACGCGGTATATCAATATGTGTCGGACTCGGCATATTTTGATGATTTTGACACGCTTGGTATTGAGAAGAATCAGCTAAATTTACCACGCCGTATCCAAGCCAATTATTATAACGATTATTTAACCGCCTTGGCAAAAGTGGAAATGTTCCAAACTTTGGACAATAATTTAGAAGATGGGCAAGCTATTTTGGATAAAGACAAGCCTTATCAACGCTTACCACAGTTATCCATGCAATATCGCTTGCCTTTTTTTGACAATATTGATGTGCGTGGTGTGAGTGATTTTGCCTATTTTAAACGTCCGATTGATGATAACTCTGCCCCTGAGCAAAGTGGCGGACGCTTGTATAACAAAATCAGTGCATCTTATCCGATGAAACGTACATGGGGCTATATTACCCCAACCGCAAGTTTGCAACATTTGTACACTCAGTATGATGAAGAAACCACGCTTGTCAATAATTACAGCGAAGCGGACAAAAGTCAGTCAATTTTTGTGCCAGAATTTAGCCTTGATGCAGGGTTAAACTTTTATAAAGCAGGCTCGCCTTTTGATCAATCAGATAAAAAATGGGGTGGTTATCAATTAATTAGCCCACGTTTAAAATATGTGTACTCACCCTATAAAGACCAAAGTGATGTACCAAATTTTAACACCCGTTTGGCATCGATAAACTTTTCACAACTCTATGAAAATTCGTTTTTTTTCGGCTACGACCGTTTGGCGGATAACAATCACATCACCCCATCGATTAATTACCGTTATATTGATGCCAATGGTTTGACACGTTTAGATGCAAGCATTGGACAGCAGTTTTATTTAGATGATATTCGGGTGCATTTGGCAAATAATAATTTACCGCTGACCGTGGACAGCTCAGGTACGGTACTACAAATCAGCTCACAACCGTATCAAGACCTTTGGGTGGATTTGGACGGGGCGGTGAATGATAACGGCGATTTACATTATTATAACGCCCAATTACGCTATCAGCCCAACAATAACGCCTTGTACAATATTGGTATGATAAAACGTCAACCGCACCCAATGGGGCAACAAGCACTGTCTGCGGTAACCGCATCGGCGATTTTTCCGATTAGCCAAAACTGGGGCTTTTTGGGAGCGGTGCAGTATGACAACCTAAAAAATCGTTATAGCGATGTGTTGGCGGGCTTTACTTATGAAAGTTGCTGTTATAGTTTTTCGGTGTACGGTCGTAGCTATTATAATGAGCTTGACAATGACAGCAAGCCAAAACATGCGATTATGGCAGAACTTAGCCTAAACAGTATTTTTAACAAACGTGATGGCAAACTGTCATCCATGATTAACGACCGTGTCCAAGGTTTTAATCAGTTAAACCGATTTTTTAATCAATTTTAATTCATATTTTAAATTATTTGTAAAAAGGAGTTCATCTTTATGAAAACTTTCGACAAGAAAACGCTTAACAAAATGCAACTTGCTGTTTTACCAAGTTTGTTAAAAGTAGCAATGTTTGGCGTTGTTACAGTGTTTGGTACAATGTTTAGCCAAAACGTTATGGCAGATGACAAGGCAACTGATACGGCAACTGCGAGCCAAAATTCATCGCAAATACAGCTAATCGACGGCGTGGTAGCGATTGTTAACGACAGTGCGATTTTAAACAGCGAATTAGAACAAGCGGTCGCCCAAACTGCAAACCAACTGCAACGCCAAAATCAGCCAATGCCACAAGCCAGCGTTTTGTATTCACAAGTGCTTTCACAAATGATAAATCGCCAAATTCAGCTAGATTTAATCAAACGTCAAGGTTTAAGCGTAGATGAAAATCAGCTTAATCATGCCTTAACTAACCTTGCTAAAAAAAATGGGGCGAGTAGTTTATCGGAGTTTCAACAACGTTTGGACAGTGAACAAAAAGGCAGTTATCAAGCCTTGCGTCAACAAATTGGCGATGATTTAGCCATTCAAGCCTTGCAACAACAGCAAGTGGTTCGCCGTGTGCATATCAGCGAGCAAGATGTGGACGCGTTTTTAAAATCGCCTGAAAGCCACGCCCTACAGCAAAGCCAGTACCGTCCGCTACATATCCGTGTGCCATACGGCAACAAGACAGGCGAAACGGTGAGTGAACGTCAAAAACAACAAGCCTTAAAAGTGGCAAATCAGCTAATTAACAGTTTGCAAGCTGAAAAAACCAACATGCCAAGTAATATTGAAGCGTTAATGCAACAAGCCCAACAAGGCTACAAACCAGAACTCCAAGGCGGTGACGTCGGCTACCGTATGGCGAGCGAATTGCCAACCGATATTGCCAATGACATTATCAGTTTGCAAGTGGGTGAAGTGAGTAAACCGCTACTGACCGAGCAAGGTATTGATATTATTAAATTAATTGACAAAAAAAATAATGCCAAACACATCATTGACCAATGGCAAACCCGTCATATTTTGATTAGCCCGTCCGCTAGCGTGTCGGCAGATATGGCAAAACAGCAGATTGATGCCATTTATCAGCAGTTACAGCAAGGGGCAGATTTTGCGACATTGGCATCCACCTATTCTAGCGATACAGGCAGTGCAAACAATGGCGGTTCGCTTGGTTGGGTGAGTGAAGGTGAAATGGTTGCACCGTTTGAAGCGATGATGAAACAAACGGCGGTGAATGATTTTTCTATTCCATTTCAGAGTCAATTTGGTTGGCATATTTTAAAAGTGGACGGTAAACGCCAACAAGACGTGAGCGGCACTTATCGTAGAAATATGGCAAAAGAAATCCTGTATCAACGCCTTGCACCACAAGCCCTAGAAGATTGGATGCAAGAATTAAAAGCCCAGTCTTATATCAAAATTATGCAATAATGTTTGTCAATTAATTCGTACAAAAAATCAACGTTGCCATACGTCCTGTGGCAACGCTTTTTTGTTGGCTTTGTTGCCTGTACGAATAAAAACGTGGGTCGCTATAACTATCCAAACCGCTTTGATAAATTTGCTGAACACCGCACGCCTGCAACTGTAACTCGGCGACTTTTGCCAAATTTGCCAAATAATGTCCGTGCGTGGTTGGGGTAAATAGCGACTGGCTTAACGCATCATCTACCGTGATAGATAATCTTGCCAAACTTGCCAACACTTGGGTTTTTACATTGTCATCCACTTCATAATTGGCTTGGGCAATGCACGCACCTATCCATGCTTGGTACACTCTCGTTGGGGCTTGGTACGCTCCCTGTCGGTTCATGTAATTTATGGTTTCAGCAATGATAGATTTTGCCAAACCTTGCCAACCTGCGTGTATCGCTCCCAGATTACCTGCCCCATCAGCAAGCATAATCGGCACACAGTCAGCGGTCATAATTGCAAGAGCGACATTCGGGCGGTCGGTAATATGGGCATCTGCTGAAATAGGGCAGGCGTGTGGTTGTGTTGCGTGATGCACAAGATTGCCATGCACTTGGCTAAGCCAATGGATTTGGTTCACGCTTGGGTAGTGCTGTTGCAATTCGCTTAACAAATCCATACGATGCTGATGCACGATTGTTGGACTGTCCAAAACGTGTAAGCCTAAGTTAAAATCACCATACAAATTTGTTGCAGAACTTGGCATTTGGCTAAAGGTTTGCACCACTTGAATAGGATTGTCGGAGGTCGTCAAGGGCAGAATGTGAGAATTTGTGAACATAACTAAAAACCGTAAAATTGACTATTAATAATGCGGTGGTCTATCCGCCAACAGGTCAAACGGCTGAATTTGGCTTTCGTTCGGCATGGCGGTGATTTTTTGGTACAACAGTTGTATTTGTCGCTGTTGGTCGGCGATTTGTTGGCTTTGCTGTATGACGATATCATTGAGCGTATCTAGCGTAGCTTCCATGAACATCAGTTGGCTTTGTAGTTCTATCAGCTGATTTTGGCGTGTGTCATGTTGAGATTTTTCTGTTGTTGGTAAAGATTGCATCACAGTTATTCATGTATCAAGGGTTAAAAGAAACTATTTTAACATATTTTTTATACTAATAAGACGTTTATTCAAAGATCATTTCTATATTAATCGTGTTAATTTTTAATTAAAACTTAACAAAATTGATGATTTCTTGGTAAAAAATTTACAAAATTTGGCTACTTTAGTAACCCATTTCATTATAAAATATACGGCGGTTTAAAATTTAGGTGTAGAAAAGTAGGTAATAGCATTTATGCGAATATTTTTTTTGGCAGTGACGTTTATTTTGTTGCAAACCATGACTTACGGCGTGGCTCGTGGGCTACAGTGGTTGGCGGGCGATTGGTTTGGGATAGCGGGTAAACGTTGGCTGATGATTGGGCTGTTTGTATTCAGTAATGCGTTATTGGCGTTTGCGATAATTGGTTTTTCCAAAGTCGGTTTTCGGCTGTTAATGACGTGGCAAGCCTTATTATGGTTTTTTATCATGGCAATTTTAGCGACAGGTTTGATAAATATGTTGCTTAATCAATTTGTGAGCCAATTTTACCATTCGTTAATGTATCAAAATTTTGGTGTGAGAATTTTAATCATCGGTATTTTTTTGGCGATAATTGTCCAATCGGTGTACAATGCCTACACGCCGACTGTGCGTTATCTGAAAATCACCCCCAATCAATCCTTAGCAAAACCGATGCGAATTGCCATGGTGGCGGATTTGCATTTGGGATTTTTGGTGGGTAATCGGCAACTTGATAAACTGACAAAGATTATGCAAAGCGAAAAACCGGAACTTTTGTTGATAGCTGGGGATGTGCTTGACGATGATACCGAATATTATGAACGAGAAAATATGCATCCAAGCATGACAAAACTCGTGCAAAGCCTACCGCTTGGTGTGTATGCGACGTTTGGCAATCATGATGTATTTGGGCATGAAAACCAAATCGTTACTGCTTTACAACAAGCAGGCGTCACCATGTTGATTGATGAAACGCTAAAAGTTGATGAGCGTTTGTATTTGGTTGGGCGATTAGATGATATGATAAAAATGCGTAAGCCGACTGCCAATTTATTGCCACAAACCATTGATAAACCTGTGATTTTGCTTGACCACCGACCCAGTCAAATTGACGAAAATGTCAAGCTCCCCATTGATTTACAAGTCTCTGGGCATACCCATAATGGGCAAGTTTTCCCCGCCAATTTTATTGTCAAATACTTAAATACAGTCGCTTATGGGCATAAACGGATTAATGATACTGACGTGTTAGTGACATCAGGTTTTGGTTTTTGGGGCGTTCCGTTTCGCTTGGGCTCACAATCGGAAGTTTGGATAATTGATTTACAGCCAAAATCTTAACTCAAAATTGTAAAAAACAGGATTAATTGTGAACTAATATTTATGATTGAATTCAATTGTATTTAACATGGCTGCCAATTCATAACGGATTTCATTAATGGTCATGGACTTATCTTGTTGCAAGGTATAACTCAAATTACTGAGCATAAAGGTCGCATACGCATGACCTTGATAATCTAAATTGCCCAATCCTTGATTATTTTTGGCAAATTCAATGTACTTTTGTTTAATCATTTGGTACATATCATCATAAAGGTGTAATTCATCGGTTTTGATTTGCCAAAGTGCTAAAATTTTCGGTTTTTCTCGCTCAATAAAGGCAACAAAGGTCAATAAAAACGCATCTAAATCGCTATTTTCAGGTAAGCTAAAGCGTTGATTTAACAAACTTTCATAGTTTTTTTTAAACTCATTCACCATTTTTTCAGCAAGGGCTTGTTTGCTTAGATAATGCCGATAAAAAGTAGAGCGGTTGACAACCGCTTTGTCCAAAATATCTTGCACCGTAATCGCACGATATGGCATGTTACCAAGTAAATCTAAAAAGGCTTGTTCAATGTGTTGGGTGGTCTTTATCACACGCAAATCGGTCATGACATATTTTCCTATTTTACGGTTATTTGGTTAAATTTTAAGCAAAACCATTATAAAAATCAACAAAAATTGGTTATTGTTGAGTTTACCAGCAACATTATTGTATTTTTTGACGTATTATGCAACAGTTATGTTGAAATTTTTGTAAATTTTGCCCAAAATAATGCTAAAAATGGCGTTAGGTTAAACACAAAAGTATTAGCAGACAGTCAGCGAAGGCGTCATTTATATATTGAACAAAGCCATTCATGCTGATCCTGTTAAACCTAAGGCTGTTACCTTTCAACAAGCTTGGGACGAACGGTGTTTATTTTAATTTAGTTTTCACTATAATTAAGAAAAAATAAATAAATTTAATATTTTTTTTGAATAAAAACTATTTGATATCGCTAAGCTGTTGCAACTGTTGGCAATAATCGTCATCATCAATAATGATACCGTTTATTTTGTACCAATTTGGTTTAGCTTGGATTTTTTCCAATAATCGCTCAATATTGACCGCTTTATCGGTTGGATTGGGATAAAAATCCTGATAAAATCGTGGCTCAATTAACGCACGAAATGCCACGATATCATCTTTTAGCCTGACCTTAAACCCACGTTTTAACACTTCATCACGCAGTTGAAAATAACGTTTTTCAATAAACTCAAGCTTATCATAAAAAAACAACACATGACCTGTACCCATGCGATAAGTCGGTGGGATTTTTTTAAGAATATCGGCAGTGGGGTATTTTTCGCACGCTTGTTTGACAAGGGCAAAAATACGGGTAATCTCTCGGTATTCAGCAAATAAATGTTGGTCAGTTAGTTCTTGTACGTCAATCACATTAATACGGGTCATGGGATTATCAACTTATTTTAAAAAAACTTGATAGCCAAGATTATCGGTAATATTTTCACATTCATAACCGATATTTTGCAAGGTGTTTTGCAAGGTTTCGGCAGTTTGTTCACCCATTTGAATACCTGCCAAAATCCGCCCTTCTGCTGCCCCATGATTGCGATAGTGGAATAAAGAAATATTAAAATCTTGTCCCAATTTTTCTAAAAAGTTTAACAATGCCATCGGACGCTCTGGGAACATAATGCGGAATAATTGCTCATCGCTCAAATTGGCATGACCGCCAATCAAATAGCGAATATGGGTTTTTGCTACTTCGTCATCGGTCAAATCTACCACTTGATAGCCGTTATCGGTTAATAAGTGCAAAATCGCTTGCCGCTCTTTTTCCCCTTCTTTTAGGGCAATACCGACAAAAATATGGGCAAATTTTTCAGGACTGTTGTGTAACCGATAGTTAAACTCGGTGATATTGCGACCTTTTAGGCTACGGCAAAAGTCCAAAAATGCCCCTGTTTTTTCAGGAATGGTAACGGCAAAAATCGCTTCTTTTTTCTCGCCAATTTCGGTACGCTCGGCAATATAACGCAAACGGTCAAAATTCATATTTGCACCGCACAAAATTGCCACGCAATTTTTGCCTGTTAATTGGTGTGTTTGGAGATATTTTTTCATGCCTGCCACCGCCAACGCCCCTGCAGGCTCAACAATACTGCGTGTGTCTTCATACACGTCTTTTAAGGCGGAACAGACTTCGTCATTGCTACAAGTTACAACGTCTGGCTCAACAACTTTGCCAGAGTTATCGCTTTTGTGCAAATTGACAATTTCAAATGGTAATTCGCCCAATTGTGCCACCGCCACGCCGTCCACAAATAGCCCAACTTGGGGCAAGCGTTGTCGCTCGCCTGTTTCTAAGGCAAGTTTTAAACAACAAGCATCTTCGGGCTCAACAGCAACCACTTTGACGTGTGGGGCAACTTCACCCAAAAATGCTGAAATCCCTGCAATCAACCCACCACCGCCCACAGCGACAAACACATAATCCATTTTTCGCCATTGTTGTACAAGCTCCATCGCAATCGTGCCTTGCCCTGCAATGACCAATTCATCATCATAAGGCGGAATAAAGGTTAATCCTTCATTTTTGGCACGTTCAATGGCATAACGGTTAGACTCATCAAAACTATCGCCATGTAGCACCACATTTCCGCCCAGTGCTTTAACCGCACTGACTTTGATATCTGGCGTGGTGGTGGGCATGACGATGACATTTTTTAGCTTTAATTGACTGGCAGAATAGGCAACACCCTGAGCATGATTGCCTGCAGATGCACAGATAACCCCTTGTGCTTGCTCGTGTTTTGACAACTGGCTAATGCGGTTATATGCCCCACGCAGTTTAAAGGAAAATACAGGTTGCAAGTCTTCTCGTTTAAAACGGATATCATTGCCAAAACGTAGGCTTAATTTTTTGGCAGGTTCAAGCGGTGTTTGGATAGCAGCATCATAGACGGTTGCTTGTAGGATTAGACGGACATAATGCGATAACATGGTAATTCCTTTCATGCAAATAGTAAACCTATTAGCTTAGGGCTTTTTAGCCATGCTTGCAAGTTTTTTTCGCACAAATCATGAGAAAAATTGTTTGCCTATGCCAATTTATCGGTTATCGGTGGCTTTTTTCATATTTTGCCGTGATTTTCATGCCATTTTGTGAAAAAGTTTGCTAAAATATCACAAATTTGTTACCAAAAGGGCATTCTTTCACATGACAACTCAACAACAATTAAAACAAGCGGTTGCCGAACACGCATTAACCTACATTGAAGATGGCATGATTTTGGGCGTTGGTACAGGCAGTACTGTAAACTGCTTAATTGACTTATTACCAAAATTAAAAATAAAAGGGGCGGTCGCAAGTTCTAATGCTACCGCTGAACGCCTTGCTAAACTGGGGATTGAGGTGTTGGATTTAAATATGACAGGTGAGCTTGATTTATACATTGACGGTGCGGACGAAGTCAATGCCAATTTACAACTTATCAAAGGTGGTGGCGGTGCTTTAACCAGAGAAAAAATTGTGTGTGCCAGTTCTAAACAATTTATCTGTATGGTTGATGGAAGTAAATGGGTGGAAAAACTGGGGGTCACCTTCCCATTGCCAATTGAAGTATTGCCCCAAGCTCGTTCTTATGTGGCTCGTGAATTGGTAAAAATGGGCGGTGAGCCTGTGTACCGTGAAGGGTTTGTTACCGATTATGGCAATCTGATTTTGGATGTGTACGACCTAGATTTGACAGAACCATTGGTAATGGAACAACGTATGAATAACATCGTGGGCGTGGTGTGTAACGGGATTTTTGCGTATCAAAAAGCCGATAAATTATTAATCGCTCGTCCGAGTGGCGTGGAAATGTTAGAATAATGTTAAACAAATTATTAAATTTCTTAAGACTATGAAATTTATAAAAAATAAGGGGTTTTTGTTGCATTTTTTGAACAAAACACCCTTATATTTTTGCCAAAAAAATCGGTAAAATAGTCAAATTTTTATTATTTTATTTAATTTTGGTTAAAAAGTAGTGAAGTATGAATAAATTTTATTCACAAAACCGTCAATTATTGTGGGCATTATTTGTATTTGTTGGCAGTTTTATACTGTTTAAATCGCCGTGGTTTAGCCGTATCGAGCATATTATTCCGCTTGAGTTATCGTCAGAAACGCTTTATTTGATTAGTTGGAATTTGGCGACCTTGGTGTATTTGGGCATGACATTTTGGATGATTTGGCATACGCAACATGGTCAAATCAAGCGTCGTACCAAAAATGAATACGAACGTAAACGCATTATGCTGATTACCACAATTTTATCGAGTATTAACTGCGTGGTGTCGGTGGTGCGAGAGCTTGGTTCGTCCGACCGTTGGAGTGATACGCAGATTGGATTTCACGTTGGTTTGGCGATTACCACTGTGATTTTGTCGTGGTTTTTTATTCACACCTTATTTGCGTTATATTACGCCCATTATTATTATCATGCTGAGCATGACGATGATTTTCCGCTAGATTTTCCGCACGATTCGCACCCCGACTATTATGATTTTTTGTATTTTTCCTATGGTATTGGTGTGTCGGGGCAAGCATCAGATGTATCATTTACCACCAAAGTGGTGCGACGTATCGGCACGGTGCATTCGGTGCTAACCTTTTTTTATAACACGGCGATTTTGGCGTTAATGATTGAAATGGCGGCGAGCTTTTTGCGTTAAACGTTTTTACGTTACAAAATCGTATTTTCTCACAATTATACCAGTCTGCGTTCGTGGTGAGCCTGTCAAAATACAACGTTAACCAAAACTTTGACAAGCTCAGAGCGAACAGCTCCTTTTTTTATTAAAGCTAAATGGAATAATTGGCTATCAAAAAATTTGTGAAAACCCTTTTAAAAAGGTTCTAAAATATGTTATTGTTAAAGTTTAGACTGTTTTAAAAAAGGGAAAACCCCATGCCAACCGTTTTGCCAACCCCTGAAGCTATCAACGTTTTACAACGGGCAAGCCAATTTGGATTTCAACTTTGGCAAAATAAACCAACCGTTGCCCAGTCTTTTATCAAAAGTTATCCGCTTAATCAAACCCTAAATGAGCAAGTTATTAAAGATTTAATCCAAGATTATACCCTTGATGATGAGTGCTGTATTGCAGATGAAATCAGCGTGATGAAAGGCTTGCGAACCTTGCGTAACTTAATGATGTTACGTTGGATTTGGCAAGATGCACTAAGGCTAATTTCATTAGAACAATTAACATGGGAACTAAGCCATTTTGCCGATGAGTGTTTAATTTTTGCCAAAAGTTATGTTTATCAAACCTTAATTCAAAAGTATGGCGAACCGCATTTTTACGATACCAAAAATCGCTTGCAAAAAGATGATTTAGCCATTATTGCCATGGGAAAAATGGGGGCTAAAGAGTTAAATTTATCCAGTGATATTGATTTGATTTTTGTGCATCAAGGGCAGGGCGAAACGGACGGCAAAAAATGTATTGATACCAAAGTTTTTATGAAAAAATGGGGGCAAGGTATTATTGAGTTGCTAGACAAGCCGACCCAAGACGGTTTTGTTTTTCGCATTGATATGCGATTGCGTCCGTGGGGCGATGGTAGTGATTTGGCGATACATTTGTCGGCGTTAGAAAAATATTTTGCCCAACATGGGCGTGCGTGGGAACGCTTTGCATGGCTAAAAGCTCGGATTGTCAATTGCATTGATTTTACAGACAATTTACAACAGCTTATTCAGCCGTTTGTGTTTCGTTATTATGTGGACTATAGTGCATTTTCCGCCTTGCGAGAGATGAAGTCGCTGATTGAAAACCAAGTGACCCAACGCCAAGACACCGATAATATTAAACTTGGGGCAGGGGGTATTCGGGATATTGAATTTATTGTGCAGTCGTTTCAGCTCATTTATGGTGGGCGAGTATTGCCCTTAAAAGTCAAAAATTGTTTACAAGCGATGCAAAAGTTGCATGAATTGGACTATTTGGATGCGCAAACTTATGAAAATTTAGCCAATGCCTATCGGTTTTTACGCCGTTTGGAACACGGTATTCAGGCAATTCATGATGAACAAACCCAACGTTTGCCGAGTGACCCAGTTTGGCAACAAAATTTAGCCAATGTGTTAGGGTTTGATGATTGGATGGCATTATTAACCTGTTTAAATCAACATCGGTTACTGGTAAAAGTACCGTTTGACAACCTTGTTACTGAACGCAAACACCCTGTCGCTGTTGTGGAAATCAAACATGACCAAAATTTAGAACAATTATCCACACGTTTAACCGAAGAAAATCAACAAAAATTGACAAATTTTTGGCAAAGTAATTTGGTAAAAAAACTTAGCGATGAAGCCAAAAATCGCTTAGATACGGCTTATCCGTTACTAGTGTACGCTTTGTTACAAGTGGATAAAACGGTAGCGAATGTGGCGTTGCCACGTTTGTTAAATTTGCTTGAGTCGGTCAGTCGCCGTTCTATTTATCTGGTAATGCTGAGCGAAAATCCACACGCTACCGCCAAACTCATTCCGATGTTGGCATCTAGTCCATGGATTGCCACCGAATTGGCAAATCATCCTGTGTTGTTGGATTCGTTTTTGCGTGAAAAATACCGACATTTGCCGAATAAAGATGAGCTAGCCGATATTTTACGCCAACAGTTACTAAGGGTTGAGCCTAATGATGAAGAAGGGCTACTCAATGCCTTTCGTTTTTTTAAAAAAACCCAAGTATTGGCAGTTGCTAGTAGTGATATTTTGGCGGAACGACCCTTGATGAAAGTGTCGGACTCTTTGACCTTTATTGCAGAAGTGGTGCTAGAAAAAGCATTGGAGCGGGTATTTGCTGATTTGGTGAAAAAACACGGCTATCCGCTCAATATCCAAGGCGAGCCTGTCAATGCCAATCAAAATGGCTTTGCGGTGATTGGCTACGGCAAACTTGGTGGATTGGAGATGAGTTATAGCTCGGATTTGGACTTGGTGTTTTTGCATGACATTGACGAGCAGGCGATGACGATTGGCGATAAACCGATTAGCGGAATGCAGTTTGCAAGTCGTTTGGCACAGCGGTTGATGAATTATCTCTCTACCCAAACTCGGGACGGGCGAGCCTATGAAATTGATATGCGACTGCGTCCGTCAGGGCAAGCGGGCATGCTTGTGGTCTCGTGCCATGCCTATCTGCTATACCAAGAGCAAAAAGCGTGGGCATGGGAACATCAAGCCTTGGTACGAGCAAGGGCGATTTGTGGTGACAAGCAAGTTATGGCAAAATTTAACACTATTCGCCGAAAAATTCTGTGTATGCCACGAGAGCTAAATGCGGTGCGGATTGACGTGGGCGAAATGCGACACAAAATGCAAGACCACCTTGGCACGAAAAAACACATGAAACAACAAGGCAAATTTCACCTAAAACAAGATGCAGGTGGCATGGTGGATATTGAATTTATGGCACAGTTTGCCGTGCTTGCCTATGCCAGCGACTATCCAGAACTTGCGGTGTGGAGCGATAATGTGCGGATTTTTGAAGAACTTGGCAAAACAGGCTTGGTGGATAAGGCGATTTGCGAACGTTTGATCGAATGTTATTTGAGCTTGCGTGCCAAAACCCATACCTTGGCATTAGCGGAACAATCTACCGTCGTAGATGACAGTGGTTGGCATGAACTGCGGATATTTGTTGATGAGCAATGGCAAATGCTGATTGGGCAACGCCCTGAAGCACTTTGATTTTTAACATTATTTTAGTATAGATAAATAAAATTTTAAGAAAAAATGATATAGTAAAGACAACGGCTAGCATTTTTAAATTATGCAGTTTTGGTAATAAAAAATGTAGGTGATTTTAAACATATTAATGGTATAATGATTGAAAATTGGTTTGATTAATGGATTTGTATTCCTGAAAATTTGGTTAAGGCTAAAAATTTTTCTATATAAATGGTGTAAATGTGAAAATCTTTACTTTATACAAAACTTTTATTTTGATAAAATGGTAAAAACAAAAAATTTAGTTTAAAAAGAATTTAACGAAAAAACTTTAACAAAGAAACAAGAAGGTAACTCATATGGCAACAATCCCAACCATGGCAGACCGTGACGGTGTAATCTGGAAAGACGGCGAATTAATTGACTGGCGTGAAGCCAAAATCCACGTTTTAACCCATACCTTGCATTACGGCATGGGCGTGTTTGAAGGCGTGCGAGCTTATAAAACCCATGACGGACGTACCGCAATTTTTCGCCTTGACGACCACACCAAGCGTTTGTTAAATTCGGCAAAAATTTTTCAATTGGAAGTACCTTACGACTTCGCCACGTTTAACCAAGCTCAAAAAGACGTGGTTCGCAAAAATAATTTGGACTCTGCTTACATTCGTCCATTAATTTGGGTTGGTTCAGAAAAACTGGGTATCGCCGCCAAAGACAACACTATTCACGCCATTGTCGCTGCTTGGCAATGGGGTGCGTATCTTGGTGAAGAAGGTATGCAAAAAGGCATTCGTGTCAAAACATCATCTTACACCCACCATATGCCAAACGTTACCATGTGTAAAGCCAAAGCGGTGAGCAATTATCCAGTGTCTATCATGTCAAATCAAGAAGTTACTCGCAATGGCTATGACGAAGCGATTTTAATGGACCCACAAGGCTATGTTTGTCAAGGTTCTGGCGAAAATTTATTTTTGGTAAAAGACGGAGAATTACACACACCAGATTTGTCAGGGGGTGCGTTAGACGGTATCACTCGCCGTACCATTATCCAGTTTGCCAATGATTTGGGTATCAAAGTGCATGAACGCCGTATTACTCGTGATGAGTTTTATTTGGCAGATGAAATCTTTATGACAGGTACTGCCGCCGAAGTTACCCCAATTCGTGAATATGATGACCGTGTGATTGGCTGTGGTGCAAGGGGTGAAATTACCGAAAAATTGCAAACCTTGTTTTTTGATGTGGTGCAAGGTCGCAATGAAAAATACGCTCATTGGTTAAGTTATGTTGATGAATAAATTGTGATAAAGGCATAAAAACGTCAGTAATTTGATTTATTGGCGTTTTTTATTGATATGTTAAAGGTTATTAAGAAAATCTGTGATAAAATCGTCGTGTTAAAAACGTTTGTGATACAATAATCTAACGGATAAAGTTACCACGACTTTATTTATGATAAAAAAAACTATATTTATTGGTCTAAACAATATGAGTGAAATTGAATTCGTATTAGATAATGGAACAACTTTTAGTCCATCACACAATGACACACAACCTATTGAAAATCATCATTATCTATATCTTGCCATTTCTGATAATGGTGGTTTTTTTACAATCGGTGATACACTAAATTGTGGAGAAGTTATTCAAGATTTAAATAGAACAAAATTTGCTCATTACAATGATTGGACACTTGTATTTTCAGCAACTTTTTTTGAAGCTGATAAATTGGTGGCATATCTAAAATGGTTTTTTGAAGATGAGTTAGTTTTTGACGATACTTTTGATGTGGATATTCATAAATTTTTATCAAAAATTTTTGCCCATCAAATTATAGAAAAATTTCATAATAAAGAACATATTAACAGGTTTAGAGTTGCAAAAGGTTGGTATTTAAAGTATGGAAATATGATTGAAGTATTGAATAAAGAGAGTGAGCAAAATCTTTACCAAAATTGGAAAAATCAATATATTCAAACACATGAAACTACTGCTGAACTACAGACAGATATTAACTTACCAATGCAAAAAATTATTGATAAACAAAATTTAATGTATCAAGAATTAGATTTATTAAAACATAAATTGGCTAACCTAATTAACCAACCAACAAAAACTGTGATTGTTCAAGAAACTAAGGAAATAACTGAGTATAAAGATAATTTAAATGCTTTATATAGATATAGACGAATTTTAGTTTTAGAACATCAAATAAAAGAAATCATCAATATTCAAGAAAATACAGACATAAATTTAGCTGATAAGATAGATAAACTAATTGATGAAAAGCTAAGTTTAATTGAATTTACTGATGAACATGAACAGCCAAAATATTTTCGGTTTATTATGGGTTTAGTAGTTCTTATGTTTATATTAACTGTTGCATATTTTCTATTTAAACCTTAACAAAAAAATCACAATTTATTGATACTATTAAAGAAATAAGTATATGATAAAAAATCCAACAACTCCAAAACCAATTATGGCAAAAGACCGTTTTTTTCTAAAAAAACGCTTTAGTGAACTGAAAAAACTTGACAAAGACAACCCAAACTACCAAAGCCTTACCGAAAAATACCAATTGCAACTAGAAAAATCACAACAACAAGTCCAAGCTCGCCTTGACAGTTTGCCGACCATTCACCTAAACGAAGACTTACCTGTTAGCTCTCAAGCCCAAACCTTAATCAAAGCCATTCAAGACAACCAAGTCATCATCGTGGCAGGCGAGACAGGCTCAGGCAAAACCACCCAATTGCCAAAAATCGCCATGCTGGCAGGACGTGGCATTACAGGGCAAATCGGACACACCCAGCCCAGACGACTAGCAGCCAGAAGCGTGGCAAACCGAATCGCAGAAGAATTGGGCGAAAATTTGGGTAAAACCGTTAGTTTTAAAGTACGATTTAGTGAAAAAGGTTCGGCAAATTCCATTGTCAAGCTGATGACGGACGGCATTTTGCTTGCTGAACTCGCCCATGACCGTTTTTTAAGCCGTTACGATACCATTATCATTGACGAAGCCCACGAACGTAGCTTAAACATTGATTTTATCATGGGTTATCTAAAAAAATTATTACCAAAACGCCCAGATTTAAAGGTCATTATCACGTCTGCCACCCTTGATACCGAGCGGTTTAGCCAATATTTTGCTACCTTTGACAAAAAAAGCAAACAAAAGAAAAATGCCCCAGTATTTATTGTGGAAGGTCGCAGTTATCCTGTGGAAGTGCGTTACCGTCCTTTGACTGATGAGATTGTTAAAAGTGCTGATGATGATAATTTTGATGATGTGGAAGAAAATTTGCCACGAGCCATTATCCAAGCGGTGAACGAATGTTATCAAGATGCGAGCGAAAAAGGTCATGCTGAACAAGCTGATATTTTGATTTTTACCGCAACTGAAGCCCAAATTCACGATTTAACGGATATTTTACAACAATATGTCAATCAAGGACAATTTCGCCATACCCAAATTTTGCCGTTATTTGCAAGACAAAGTTTTGCTGAACAACAACAAATTTTTCACCCCACAGGTGGAAGACGCATTATCATTGCCACCAACGTGGCAGAAACATCTTTGACCGTTCCCAACATTCGTTATGTGATTGATTTGGGTTTTGCTCGGATTTCTCGCTATGATTATCGTTCAAGGGTGCAACGGTTGCCCATAGAAGCGATTAGCCAGTCCGCCAGTAATCAGCGAAAAGGGCGTTGCGGACGGGTGTCGGCGGGCGTGTGTATTCGTTTGTATAGTGAAGGAGATTTTAACAGTCGCCCAGAATTTACCGAGCCTGAAATTTTGCGAACCAATTTGGCAAGTGTGATTTTGCAAATGGCAAATTTGGGCTTAGGCGATGTGTCGGATTTTGATTTTATTGAACCGCCAGACGGTCGTTTGGTGAATGACGGTTATAAATTATTGACTGAATTGGGGGCGATTAGCGATAAAAATGCGTTAAAAACTGATAAAAATAACCGCCATAAAAAAGCACAAAAGCCCAATATGTTAACGCCAATCGGTCAAAATATGGCAAAAATGCCGATAGACCCACGTTTAGCCAGAATGCTGATAGCAGGGGAACAGTTTGGCTGTTTGCGAGAATTATTGGTGATTGTCTCCGCTTTATCGGTGCAAGACCCTCGAGAACGCCCAAGCGACAAACAGACCCAAGCCGACCAAAAACACGCCTTATTTCGCCAAGCGGACAGTGATTTTTTATTTTATATCAGTCTTTGGCAAGCGATTTTTGGTTCACTTTGGCAAAAAAGTATTGAAAATGATGAACAAATCCTTGCCCCAAGTCCATATCAAGACAATCATGGCAAACTTAGCAATAGCCAACGCAAATCGTTTGCTAAAAAACATTTTTTAAGCTCACCACGTTTGCGAGAATGGCAACAAACCCATGAACAATTAAAACAGATGGTGCAAGATTTGGGTTTAACAATCAATGATGAACCTGCCAGTTTTGCCCCCATTCACCGAGCGTTATTGACTGGGCTTTTGTCATTTATTGCCCAAAAATCCAATGACACCGATATCAATTCATCAGGCAAAGCGGTGAAAAATAAACGTGGCGAATATTTGCTCGCTCGTCAGCATAAAGCAAAAATTTTCCCGTCTAGTGTGTTGTTTAAACAAAATCCTGATTGGGTGATGGCGTTTGAAATCGTGCAAACATCGCAAGTATTTATGCGAAATTTGGCAAAAATTGAACCTGAATGGATTTTGGCAGGAGCAGGCGATTTACTAAAATACCATTATTTTGAACCGCATTGGTCGGTAAAAACGGGTCATATCAAGGCGTATGCCCAAATAAGTCTGTTTGGTTTAATTGTGGTTCATAAACAGTTAATGAATTATGAACATATCAACCGAGACGAAGCTCACGATATTTTTATCCGAGATGCCCTGATTTTGGGTAATCTGTTTCCCAAAGATAAACAACCGCCATTTTTGCAACACAATATCGCCAAAGTTGCTGATGTGTCCTTGATTGAAGACAAATTACGCAGACGAGATTTATTGGTTGATGAAGAAGTGTTGTATCAATTTTATGCCAACCGAGTGCCTGTGCATATCGCTAGCCGAAAAGCATTTGAAGATTGGCGAAAAGAAATTGAAAAAAACGACCCTAAGTATTTGTTTTTTAGTGATAAAGATGTTTTAACGGATACCGCACCGACCACAAAAGCCTTCCCCGAAACGTGGCAACTGGGAGCGTTAAAACTGCCGTTAAGCTATGTGTTTGACCCTGCCAGCGATGATGACGGCGTAACCATTAAAGTGCCGTTAATTGCTCTGCCACAGTTGGATGCTGTGGAATTGTTATGGGGGATTAAAGGTTGGCGTTATGAATTGGTGTTACAATTATTAAAAAGTTTACCGAAAGAAATTCGCCGTCAAATCGTGCCAATTCCTGACACAGCCCAACAAATTTTTGAAAATTTAGCAAAAAATCATCAAACAGGTCTGCTCAACCAACTAAGCCAAGCCCTAAATAGTATGGGTGTGCGTGGACAAAATAATCAGCTCATTGAACCCAAACATTTTAACGCCAAAGCCATTGACAGTTATTTGCAACCACAAATTGCCATTGTTGATGATAAAAATCGGCTGATTGAAAAAGGGAGAGATATTGACCTGTTAAAACAACGGCATCAAGTGGCGACCAGTCAGGCGGTGTGTAGCTCTAAGGGCTTGCACGATGAATTTCCGCAACATTTTGATTTTATCCAAAATAAACACAGTGCAGGCGTGTTGATTAAACAATTTTCTGCCCTTGTTGTGGAAAGTGAACAACGAGAAAAAGTGTCTATTCATCATTTTACCGACATATATTCGGCAATCAACGCCCACTATCAAGGCGTGTTGGCGTTAATGCGTAATGAACTTGGGGCAAAAGCCAAACAATTGACCAGTCAAATTGATAAAAGTTTTAAGTTAGCATTTGCACCACTTGGCGATTTGGAAAAATTAAAAAAACTGGTGATTGATGCGACTTTAGATGCAACTTTTGTACAGTTTTCGCCCAATTTTGACCATGATACTGTGCCAGTTGGACAAAAAATCATGGATAAATATAAACAATTATTTGCTAAATTGCCATTAAATCAGACAGAATTTGAGAAAAGTAAGCAGATTGTATTAAGCAATTTTTTATTAACAGGGCAGACTGTGTTAAGGCAATTACAAGATATTTATCAGACTTGGCAACAAATTCGGCAAAGACTGCTCATGCTTGACCGAGATATTTTTGAAGAAAATATTGATGATATTGAAGACCAACTTGATGATTTGCAGTTATCGGATTTTATTTATCGTATGGATTATGCCCATTGGCAACAATATCCCAGATATTTACAGGCATTGTTGGTGCGATTAGAACGGTTGGAGCATAATCTGGATACAGACCTTGACGGTGTGTATCAGTTGGATAAACATATGGAGCGACTGGCAAATCGTGCCAATGACGCAAAAATTGCTGATTATCGTTGGCTAGTGGAAGAATTTCGCATACAATTGTTCGCTCAGCCAATGAAAACCAAATCACCTGTATCGGACAAACGTTTGGAAAAGTTGTGGGAGATGGCGAATGGGTAGGTGGTTTTGATCATTGTGGGTTGGGGGAAATTTTGCTAATATTTAGCTAGTGATATGATTTTAAAGGCTTTATAAAAAATGAAAATATCTTACAATGAGTTTACTAGTAGTTAGTTGTTTGCTAGTAGGCTGGACACAAAATTTTACAGTTATAGATACAAAAGACTTTAAAAAAATCATTAATGTATATATTTCGCTATTCAATTTTTATGGACTTAATCCAACACAACCAAATGAGATTTGTGAGTATCAAGTAAGTAGGTAAATTGCATTGCTGTCAATCATTTAAAGTCTGGTCAGATAGTCACTGGGCTAGCGGGTAAAATAAATAGACAAGATTTAATATTACGGGGCAGTCTTTTTTCTGGTGCAAAAAATTCTGCAGAAGACTGTAATATGTAAAATTCCCAATGCTACAGTGTTATATTGGTTTTAACTCTATCTTAAAAAGTACTTATTAAAATAAAGAATTTAAGATGTTAATTCTTGGGTATCTTAGCAATTATTGAGATTAAAATAAAAAATACCGCCAATTGACGGTATTTTTCAGTTTGGTTTAACAAAAAACGCTTATTTAATACGCATATCGCCAGTCTCAACAAATCTTTGATGCCAAGACAAGGCTTCTAGCAAGATATGTGGGGTATGTACGCCACCATTTTTCGCACTTAACGCTTCAGCACGCTCATAATAATCACGGAGCATATCACGGTAATCAGGGTGTGAACAGTTTTCAATGATGAGTTTAGCACGCTGTTTTGGTGATTTACCACGTAAATCCGCCATGCCTTGTTCGGTAACGATAAACATCACATCATGTTCGGTGTGGTCGTGGTGGCTGACCATTGGCACGATTGACGAGATTGCTCCACCTTTCGCGGTTGATGGACTCACATAGAACGAGAAGAAGCCGTTACGGGTAAAGTCGCCCGAACCACCGATACCGTTCATCATTTTTGTACCCATGACGTGCGTTGAGTTCACATTACCATAGATGTCCGCCTCAATCATCGCATTCATACCGATGACACCAAGACGGCGAATGATTTCTGGGTTGTTACTGATTTCCATTGGGCGAAGGATGAGCTTATCACGCAAGAATTCAATGTTGTCGTTAAAGCGTTGTAATGCGTCTGGGCTAAATGACAGAGCAGTCGCTGATGCATATTTCATTTTCTTGGCAAGGATAAGGTCAAGCATACCGTCTTGTAATACTTCGGTGTAGCCTACCAAATCTTCAAAAGGTGCGTCCAAAAGACCCGCCATTACTGCGTTGGCAACGTTACCCACGCCTGATTGAAGTGGAAGTAAGCTCTTTGGCAAACGCCCTGCTTTTACTTCATGGTCTAAAAAGTCAATGATTTGAGCAGCGATTTTCATTGACGTTTCGTCAGGGTCAGCAAACTTAGAGTTACGGTCGCCACCGTTGGTTAGTACAATCGCCACGATTTTATCGGCAGGGCATTTCATATATGGCGAACCAATACGGTCAAACGCACCAACTAATGGAATTGGTTTGCGAAATGGGGGTAAGCCCACTTCGTCATACACATCGTGCATACCTTCTAAGCCTGCGTTTTGGGCGGTGTTCACTTCTACGATAACTTTTTCAGCGTTTTTAATTGCTTCTACTGCGTGTCCAATACCCATTGCAAAAATCAGATCACCCTCTTCGGTAATGCCTGATGCTTCAACAATCGCAATGTCAAATTTGCCATAAAAACCTTGGCGCATTTGCTGTTCAACGTGTGATAGGTGCATATCTTGGTAAGCGGTTTTGCCTGCGTTGATATTATTACGCAAAGTTGGGTCAGATTGGAATGGTGAACGGAATGTGATTGCGTTGGCTTCTGCCAATACGCCATCACATTCTGGAGCAGTTGATGCCCCTGTTACCATACCAATGCCGAAAGATTCGCCTTTGGCATGGGCTTCTTTGGCTTTGTTGGCGATGGCGGTTGGTAAAGCTTTTGGATAACCTGCACCTGTAAAGCCAGTAATGGCAAGGTTCATACCGTCCTTGACAAACTCAGCTGCCTGCTCGGCAGTCATAATTTTGCTTCGTAATCCTTCGTGTCTGATACGCTCGTGTGCGTTAGTCATCGTGCTCTCCTGATTATCAGAATGTTAAAGAAAACTAAAATTTAATTTGTTAAAAATCATCAGAAATTTTAACAATAAAAATTTTAACAATGTTGCGAAAGTCATTCACTTGATAAATTCATACAAATTATCAAGGTAAAAACTTTGTCTAATATAGCTAAACTTAACGTATTTGACAAGTTTTTTTTGCTAAAACTCGCATTTTAGTTGTTAAACAGCGATGAGCGTGCAATCGCTCGCCAACCGATGTCACGGCGGTATTGCTTGCCTTCAAAGTTGATAGCTTCGCACGCTGTTAAGGTTTTTTCTTGGGCGTTTTTAATAGTGTCGGCAAGGGCGGTGACACATAGCACACGACCACCTGCAGTGACGATCTCGCCCTTATCATTTTCTTTGGTACCTGCGTGGAATACTTTAATGTCTTGCCCAAAGTCTTGATTTAGACCTGTAATCACATCGCCATTGCTTGAGTTTTCAGGATAGCCATGACTTGCTAACACCACGCCTAATGCCACACGGCTATCCCAATCAGCGGACTTTGGCAAATTACCCTTTAGACCGCTCTCAATCAATGCCACCAAAGACGATTGCAACCGCATCATGATTGGCTGGGTTTCTGGGTCGCCAAATCGGCAGTTAAACTCAATCACATAAGGGTCGCCTTTATCATCAATCATCAGCCCTGCATACAAAAATCCTGTATAAGGCGTGCCGTTTTCTTTCATGGCATTGACAACTGGGCGAATGACTCGCTCGATGACTTTATCGTGTACCTCTTGGGTTACGACAGGAGCAGGGCTGTACGCACCCATTCCGCCTGTGTTTAGCCCTGTGTCACCTTCGCCACTGCGTTTGTGGTCTTGGCTCGTCGCCATGGGCAAAATATTATTACCGTCAATCATACAGATAAATGACGCTTCTTCACCCTGTAAAAACTGCTCAATCACCACCCGACTGCCTGCATCGCCAAATTTATTGCCAGAGAGCATATCACGCACAGCATCAAGCGCTTCGTCTTCGTTCATGGCGACAATCACACCTTTGCCAGCGGCAAGTCCGTCGGCTTTAATCACGATTGGCGTGCCGTTTTCTTTAATATAATCAATCGCTTGATTTTCATCGCTAAAGGTCTGATAGTTGGCGGTGGGGATATTATGTTTCATCATAAAATCCTTGGCAAAAGCCTTTGAGCCTTCTAACTGGGCACAATAGGCGGTAGGTCCCCATGCTTTAATATTTGCCTTGGTTAAATCATCAACAAGACCTGCGACAAGCGGTGCTTCAGGTCCAACAAGCACAAATTCAATGCTATTGTTTTGGCAAAAGTCAATCAATTTGGTGTGATTTTTGACATCTAGGTCAACGTTAGTCAGTTTGTTTTCGGTTGCGGTGCCTGCATTGCCTGTAGCGACAAATACGGTTTTGACTTTGTCGTCTTGAGCGATTTTCCACGCTAGGGCGTGTTCTCGTCCGCCTGTGCCAATGACTAAAATATTCATAAAGTTTTCCTAATAAAGTTGTGAAAAATTAAATATCACAAAAATTGTATCTACATCAAACCAATAGGTATATAGGCTGATTTTAATAAAAATATTAACACACCAATTACACCCCACAAAACTGGTTATGCCACCGCATTATACAATATTTTTTGCTGATGTCATAGCAAGTTTGGCGTATAATAGCCAGTTTTAACAGGTAATCATCATGCAAAATCATTTTATCATTGGCGTGGACGAGGTTGGTCGTGGACCATTACTCGGCGATGTCGTCATCTCAGCGGTTTGTTTTTCTAACAACATTTTAACCAGTAAAACTGACATTTACGAGGCGGACGAAGTTGCCATCATACCAAATCATGCTTTATCAGCTTTGACCGACTCAAAAAAACTATCTGAAAAAAAACGTAACTTACTTTTTCCAATCATACAACAACAAGCAACTGCCTATAGTATTATCAAAATCCCACCCAGTAAAATTGATGAAATTAACATTTTGCAAGCCACTTTACTGGGCATGAAAATGGCGATTGAGCAGACCATTGAAAAGTTACTATTAATAGACAATCAAGCCAAATTTAGCATTTTTGTAGATGGTAATAAATTACCAAATCTTGATAATGCCATCATTTTAGAAAAAATTTACTGTTTTCAAGCAGTGATACAAGGCGATAGCAAACACGCCTGTATTAGTGGGGCAAGCGTATTGGCAAAGGTGGTGCGAGATAGGGATGTGGTGGCAATGGATAAACAATATCCGCAGTATGGTTTGGCAAAACATAAAGGCTATCCAACGGCAGTACATTTGCAAGCGATTGAAAAATATGGGGTTTTACCCGAGCATCGCCGAAGCTTCGCACCTATTAAAAATCAATTAAGTAAAAATAACTAACCAAAAAAATTAGTTTAGTTTTAAATTAAATAAAGCCAAACTTCACCTTTTCCACTTCTTTTTCTTTATACGCCATGTTGTCAAGGTTGGTTAACTCTGCCAACGAATGTGGTTTATCCACGGTCTCGGTTTTGCCAATAGACTGTAGATAGGCGTTAGCTTTTTCTACCGACAATTCTTTAAACTTATGTTCAGCAATTAAGCGACCTTTGCGGAGTAAAGCTTGGTCAATTTTGGAAATATCCGAGTTAAAAGTACAAATAAACTGACATTCTAGCACGTCCGACAGCATACCGTCCGCAATGTTTAAGATAGACGACACCACATCGGTATTGGCATTATCAACGGTGCGTTCGGCGATGTAGTTTTCACAGTCTTCTAGCACCAGTACTGAATTTTTGTTATCCACCAATAGCGACATAAACTCAGGGTTTGTCAGATAGCCAATCATGTTGGTTGGAACAAATACGAATTTTTTGTTCGGCACTTGACTGGTTAACCATTTGATATAATTGGTTTTTCCTGAACCTGCGATACCATGCAGTAACACCACGCCTTTATTTTCGTGGGTCAGACTTTCTTTGATATGCTGATGTATCGGTAAAAACTCATCGTCATACATGGTATCAAGATTAATCGGAAACGGCTTGATACGGTGCGTTTTAAAGGTAAAGCCGTGCGGTTCTTTAAACAAAATTGATACTTTGGCTTCGTCAGACACATATTTTTGCAGATACTCATCAAAAATATGACGGATATTTTCAGGCGATTTTGGGTTAATGGACTCGTAATATACGCTGGTTACTTTTAACAAGCCCGACTCAAAAATATACTCATCATATTCATTGGACAAATCTTCATTGGTTAACAAAAAAACTTCGTATTTTGGGTGAAAATAACACATTTCACGCTCATATAGCACGTTGTTTTTGTGCGAATATGCCAAGGTATGAAAGTCAGTGCAACGTTCAAAGTCTTTTAACTTTTCCTTTAAAATAACCATTTCAAAATTACCCACATGAATGCCTGGAAAAAGATCATCAAGTAGACTTTCAAACGGATTGTATTTGCTATTGTAACGCCGTATATCGTCAACAAGTTCAATCGGATAGGGCGAATTGTTATCGTCTGACGTTAAAATTTTGCGTGGCTGATAATATTTGGATTCTAAAATTTTCATAAAATAATCTATTAAGTATTAGTTTTTAAAATGATCAACCAATTCTGGTAAATCACCGTAAAACACGCCGATGCCTACACCTTTGTACCCGTGGTTGGCTAACGACACACTAGACACAGGAATTACAGGTAAATTACTTAAGCCGTATTCTCGCTCCAAAATATTGGCAAAGTAGCTGGTTAAATGGTCAAAACCTGCGTCTGCAAGGTACACGAAAGCATTGTCATTTTTGATTAATTGTTGAACGTTTTCTGCCATTTTGCGTAAGGTTGGGTCAATTTTACGCACTTTTTCGGTGGCTACAATATAACCTTCTTGGTTGACTTCCATGATTGGTTTAATGTCAAATAAATTGGCAAAGAAGCTCGCTGGTGCGGATAATTTGCGGGCTTTAGTAATATAACTTAAATCACTTAAAGTAAAGAAAAAAGCACTATGGTCACGGATATAGTCCAAACGACGTGTCACTTCGGCAATGTTTTTACCTTGACGGAGCATCGAGTCGGCTTCGTACGCCATTGCCCCTTCGGTTAAGTTTAGGTTAAGACTGTCGTAAACATAAATGTTCATTTTACCGTCAAAGGCACGGCGACAGTTTTGGATAGTTTCGTAAGTATCACTAAATTTTGACGATAAGGTACACACAAATAAGGTCTGATAACCTTTGGCGTGCAAGTCTTTAAAGATGGCGTTAATTTCGGCTTCGGTTGGTGGTGACGTTTTTGCTAACGCACTGGGTGACGTTTGCATAATGTGGGTCAATGATGCAGGATTAATGTTTTTGCCGTCCAGAAAATCCACATTATTAATATTTAAATGTAACGGAATACTTTGTATATTTTGTGTTAAATTTAAATTAGCTAAGCAAGATGAAGACGTACTTAAAACAAGGTGTTTCATAAGAAAAATTACCCAAAATTAACCGTGAAAAATCCCCTAAAAACAGGGTTTTAAAACTGCTAGTGTAGCCAAAATTTTACAAAGTTGCAATATGTTTGCAAGTTATTTTGAAAAATGATAAAAATAGTTTAAAAAAAGCATCAGAATACTTGATTTTTAGGTGATTTGCGATTTATTATGGTAACTATTTTTAACAAAATGTACAAAAATATTGGAAATTTTTTTTGGACAAATTTTTGCATAAATTATCGAAACGAACTATTGGAAAAATTATGACAAACACCCTTGAAAAACGCACCTTTAATGGCAAAACCATGGTGGTAAAAATCGGTTCATCACTGCTAACCAACAACGGACGAGGGCTTGACCGCACTGCTATTTATGAATGGGCAAAACAAATTGCCCAATTGCAAAATAGCGGCTATCGTATGCTACTTGTGTCGTCAGGGGCAGTGGCAGAAGGTGTGGTACGTATGAACCTTGACGAACGTCCAAAAAAATTGGAAGCCTTACAAGCCTGTGCATCGGTAGGGCAAATGGGTTTGATAGAAACATGGTGGCAGGCGTGTATTCAATACGGCGTGCAAACTTCCCAACTTTTATTGACCCATGATGATTTGGCAAATCGCAATCGTTACTTAAACACTGCCAATACCTTGCACCAACTGCTTGACTGGCGAGTGTTGCCTGTGATTAATGAAAATGATACGGTTAGCGTAGACGAGATAAAGTTTGGCGATAATGACAGCTTGGGGGCTATGGTGGCGAGTATGGTAAAAGCCGATTTGTACATTATTTTGACCGACCAAGACGGTGTATTTACCGATAATCCACGTACCAACCCAAATGCGACCCTTATTCACACCGAGCGAGCCATGGCAGATTATCTGTTTGATATCGCAGGTGATGGTGGAAAACTGGGGCGTGGCGGTATGATAACCAAAATTCGTGCAGGACGTTTATCGGCGATGGGTGGCTGTCCGACTGTGATTGTCAATGGGAGCTATGATGATGTGATTAGCCGTGTGGTGGCGGGCGAGCCGATTGGCACGCTATTAACTACCAATGAAGAAGACAAAAAAATTGCGAAAAAACAATGGCTTGCCGCTCATATTCGTATGGCGGGGCGGTTAATTCTTGATGACGGTGCGGTCAAAGCGATTGTTAAAAATGGTAAAAGCCTGCTACCAATTGGTGTGGTGGAAGTGCAGGGCGACTTTGACGAAGGCGATGTGGTGGAATGCATGGACGCTCAAGGCACGCGTGTGGCGGTCGGTCAAGTGAGTTTTTCTGCCAATCTTGCGAAACAAATGGTGGGAAAACGTAGTCAAGAAATCAGCGAAATTCTAGGCGATAAATTGGGAGAAAAAGCTATTTTGCACCGTGATAATATGGCGATAGTCGTATAATATTAACTCATCTATTGTAACCACACGATCTGTCTGAATATACCAAGCATCACGGCTCGTGTGGTCATTTTAGTACAATGTTATAGTGAAAACTAAGTTGTACTGAACAAGGTCGTTCATGGTGAGCCTGTTAAACCTAAGACCGTTACCCTGCGACAAGCTACAAGCTCAGGGCGAACGGTGCTTATTTTAATTTAGTCTTCACTATAGTATCAGATTTTTCGTATTTTTCACACCGATTTTTAACGGCTAATTAATACTTATATTCATCTGCTTTAAACGGACCATCAATATTCACGCCCAAATAATCGGCTTGCTCTTGGGTGAGTTTGGTCATCATACCACCAAAACCTGCGACCATGGCGGCGGCGACTTCTTCATCAAGTTTTTTTGGCAAAACTTTAACATAAAGATTTTCTTGCTTTTTGTCGGCTGGCAAATCAGCAAATTTTTCTTTGTAAAGATGAATTTGTGCTAACACTTGGTTAGCAAATGAGCCGTCCATAATACGAGACGGATGTCCTGTGGCATTACCCAAATTGACAAGGCGACCTTCACTCAACAAAATCAAATAATCAGACTTGACATTTGAGCGGTACACTTGATGCACTTGTGGTTTGACTTCTACCCATTTCCAATTATCACGCATAAATTGGGTGTCAATTTCGGTGTCAAAATGCCCGATATTGCACACCACCGCCGTTGATTTTAACGCCTTTAACATTTCTGCATTACAAACATGGTAGTTGCCTGTTGTGGTAACTACCAAATCGGTATCTTGAAGCAAAGTGCGATTAACCCCTTGATTTTGTTCACCATTAATAAAGGGTGACACGACTTCATATCCATCCATACAGGCTTGCATCGCACAAATTGGGTCAATTTCGGTTACTCGCACAATCATACCTTCTTGCCGTAGGCTTTGAGCCGAACCTTTACCGACATCGCCATAACCAATCACCAACGCACGGCGACCAGACAATAGCATATCTGTACCACGCTTGATAGCGTCATTCAATGAGTGGCGACAGCCGTATTTGTTGTCGTTTTTGGATTTGGTAACGGCATCATTGACATTAATCGCAGGAACTTTAAGCTCGCCCTTATTTAGCATGTCAATGAGACGATGCACGCCTGTGGTGGTTTCTTCAGAAATACCGTGAATGCGGTCAAGCATTTGTGGGTATTTATTGTGAATTAGGGCGGTCAAATCGCCACCGTCGTCCAAAATCATATTGGCGTCCCAAAGTTCACCGTCTTTGTGGATTTGCTGTTCAAGGCACCATTCGTACTCTGCTTCGGTCTCACCTTTCCATGCAAAAACAGGAATACCAGTCGCTGCAATGGCGGCGGCGGCGTGGTCTTGGGTAGAAAAGATATTGCAAGAAGTCCAGCGAACTTCTGCCCCAAGCTCCACCAAAGTCTCAATCAAAACAGCCGTTTGAATGGTCATATGGATGCAGCCGACAATCTTTGCACCGGCTAGCGGTTGAGTATCTTTGTAGCGTTTACGCAGTCCCATTAGGGCAGGCATTTCGGCTTCGGCAAGTTTAATCTCTTTGCGACCAAAATCGGCAAGAGCGATATCAGCGACTTTATAGTCGGTAAAATTAGACATCTGTCTATTCCTTATAAAGAAGTTAAAAAAAGATAAACAGATGTCGTTGTTTTATAATTATCTTTTTAAATAATTAAACCAAGCCTAATAAGTTATCCCTTTTTTAAAAGAAGATAATTTACTGCAACATCTCTTGGCAACGCTATATTGTAAAAAATTATCCGTCAAAAGTCACCCATTTTTTATTTTTAAACTCTCCATCATAAATATCTTAGCCAACAAATAGTTCTTTTTGACTCAAAATATTCAATACAATTGTGATAAAAAACACACAAAACTTGCAGTTAATTACATGAGCTTGAAATTTTTTACATAATGCTACATAAATAACCAATAAATTAAATGACAAACAGCAAAAAATACGCTTTAATATTGCAAAAGGCAACTCGTAACAAAATATGTCATTCATAAATTGTTATAAAGCAAAAATATATTTTAATAAAATTTGGTTATTAGTTAATCATTGCAATTGAAATATGTTAAAATAATAAATTCGTTTAACTAGAGGAAAAGTTTATGAAAACTTTAAAATTAGCCGTACTACCAGTTGCATTATTTGCAACATCAGCATTCGCTGACGAAGTTATCGTTGACCAACAGGTGGTTGCAGAGCCAGTGGCAGTTTCTACCACGACTTATAACCCAAACAACGGTATCATCAAAAACACTACCACTCAATTGGTTGAAGGCACTAAAACTTTCTTCAATAAAGCAACTCACCCAGCTGCGATTAGTGCTGAAATCGGTACGCTAGGTTACGGTGGTAACATCGCATGGGGCGTAAACGACAAAACTGAACTTGTTGCAGGTTGGAACGGTGGTTCATTTGATGATACCATTAATTTGGATGCGAACGACTCTTATTTAAATTACAAAAAAATCTTAGGTGATGGTTACGAAGATTTTAAAGGTGATTTTAAATACGATTTGGATATGAATAATCCATACCTAGGAGTTAATCTACGTCCATGGGGCAATGGCTTCACTGTAGGTACAGGCGTTATCTACAACGACAACACTTTAAAAGCTACTTTAACCCCAAGAGCAGGTGAAACTGCAACGGTTAAAGCTAAAGATGGTGATAAGGCTATCGTTGCCAGTGGTTCAAGTGTTTCTGTAGAAGCAGAAAGCCGTAACGACTTAGCTCCTTATTTAACCATCGGTTATCGTCCGAACATCTCTGAGCGTTGGGGCGTGTTTGGTGAATTGGGTGCAGCGTATGTGGGTGATGTAAAAACCACAGTAACAGGTACTGCTGGTACTGAAAGAGCTCAAGAAATTGTTAAAGAAAGACTTGATGACAAAAATCTAAAGTGGTTACCAATTGCTAAAGTTGGTGCAACTGTACGCTTCTAATCTTAAGCTAATAAAGGGTTAAGATGGCAAAAGGCGGTGTTGATAGCACCGTCTTTTTTTATGTTAAATGCTATTACTGAGTAACAGAACGAGAAAAAACTTCTCGTAACTCGAAACTCGTATGAACTTGCTGTACGCCTTCAATTTTGTTTAAGCGGTGTAATAAAAACTCTTCATAATGAGCCATGTTTTTTACCATAGCTTTAATCAAATAGTCCTCACTACGCCCTGTGACAACGCTACAACTTACCACTTCAGGGAATTCTCTTAATTTTTGTTCAAAATTATCAAAGCGTTCTGCGGTATGTTTATCCATACTAATTGCGATAAAAACCGATAACTGATAACCCAAGGCTCGCTGATTAATCTTCACTTGATAGTCACTAATAACGCCAGTTTCTTCTAATATTTTTACACGTCTGGCACAAGGGGTGGGGCTTAAATTCACCATTTCGGCTAGTTCAAGATTGCTAATTCGAGCATTTTCTTGCAAAATTTTTAAGATTTTGATATCAATATTGTCTAATTTTTGCATAAAAATACCTTGTTTTTATTGGGTTTTTTGATTAGGAATGATTCTGGCTAAATATTGCTATTAGTATATTAGCATGATTTTCTAAAATTTTTATATTTTTTAGTGTTTTTATTCAAAATTTTGCTAAAACTTATGCAAAATTAGTGATTTTTCATGAGAAAATTTTAGTATAATACAAAGCACATTCTTGTAGATTTTTATTTGTAGGAAAGATTATGACGCCAAAAAATTCAGCCTTTAATCATCAAAAATACCGTCTATTTGCTTTTGCACCAAAACTAGAACACCGTACTTGGTGCGATAAGGTGATTGACAAAGCCCCAATTTGGGTGAGTGTGGATTTGCGAGATGGTAACCAAGCCTTGATTGAGCCAATGGGGATTGAACAAAAAATGCGTTTTTTTAAAACTTTGGTAGAAGTAGGGTTTAAAGAAATTGAAATTGGGTTTCCGTCCGCCGCTCAAGTGGAATTTGATTTTACACGTCAGTTGATTGAAGGTGGTCATGTGCCTGAAGATGTTACGTTGCAAGTGTTGGTACAGGCTCGTGAACATTTGATTCGCCGTACATTTGAAAGTTTGCAAGGGGCAAAACGTGCCATTGTTCATGTTTATAACTCCACATCAAAAGTACAACGTGAAAAAGTTTATCAAAAAAACTTTGATGAAATCACCGATATTGCGGTACAAGGGGCAACTTTGGTGCGTGATATTGCTAAAGAATACCCAGAAACAGAATGGACTTTCCAATATTCACCAGAAAGTTTTAGCCAAACAGAAACCGACTTTGCCGTGTCGGTATGTGATGCGGTGTGCCAAGTTTGGCGACCAGATTTGGGACAAAAAGTGATTATCAATTTGCCTGCAACGGTTGAAAGCTCTACGCCAAATATTTATGCCGACCAAGTGGAGTACTTTTGCCGACATTTGCCAATGCGTAAAGATGTGATTGTGAGTTTACACACCCATAATGACAGGGGTTGTGCGGTGGCAAGTAGTGAATTGGGGCTAATGGCAGGGGCAGACCGTATTGAAGGCACGTTACTCGGCAATGGCGAACGCACGGGCAATATGGATATCATGGTCATGGCGATGAATATGTATAGCCAAGGCATTGACCCAGAGCTAGATTTTAGCAATATGAGCGAAATCGCCCAAGTGGTGAGTGAATGTAATCAGTTGCCAATTCACCCACGCCACCCCTATGTTGGGGAGCTTGTGTTCACGGCATTTAGTGGTTCACACCAAGATGCTATCAAAAAATCATTGGATTTTAACGAAAAATATGCTGAACAAACGCAAGGTGTTTGGGACGTGGCTTATTTACCGATTGATCCTGCGGACATTGGACGTGGCTATCAAGACGTGGTACGCATTAACAGCCAGTCAGGTAAGGGCGGTGTAGCGTATATTTTACAGCGTGATTTTGGCTTTAATTTGCCACGCTGGACACAGATTGATTTTAGTAAAGTGGTACAATTCGAGGCAGAAGCACGTCAAACAGAATTAACGGCTGATGATATTATTACGATTTTTGAAAAGAATTATTTAAACCAATCTATATTAAAACTAAAAGATTACCAAATTAATAACCAAGAGGGTGAGGTTACCTTTAGTGGTGAAATATTAAAAAATGATGAAGTTGTAGAAATCGTGGGGCAGGGCAATGGGGTATTATCGGCATTTATTGCAGGCGTTAGCGAACAATTGGGCAAACAAATTCACGTCATTAATTATGCTGAACACGCCTTGGTAACCGAAAATCAAAGCAACACCAATGCCAATGCGGTCAGTTATTTGCAATTAAATGTGGATGGTGAAATTGTGTCAGGTATTGGTACTTGCTCAAGTACGGTGTCCGCCATGTTAAAAGCGGTGCTGTCGGCACTTTCACAAGTGTAAGTCAAAGTTTAAAAAATTAGAAATTTTACCCTTATTGACAAAAAAATGCTAAAATACGCTAGATTTTAGCATTTTTTTAACGTTTAAATTAGGCAACTTTATGCACGTTGATATTTATAAATTTAGCAAAAAAGACGACTTGTACGTTTATATCGCTCGCCCTAATTACCCAGATGATGTCGATGATATCAAAGATTGGTTGGCGGTGTTGCCCAAAGATTTTCGTCAAGCGTTGGGCAAAGAAAGTTTTGTCATGCACCTTGATTTAGTAACTACTAAAAAATTAGCAAGGGTGGACAAAGCCGAAGTGTTGGAAAAATTACAAAATCAAGGTTATTTTGTGCAAATGCCTGCCGAAGAAGAGTGGGAACGCCAAGCTCGCCTAAAAATGGCGGAAGCCCAACAAAATAAATGGCAATAATCCAAAATTGTGGTAAAATACCACATTTAGTTTAGCAAAAAAGGCAATTCATGGCACTTCCTATCTCGTTAGACCAGATTGGTGAAATACTGGGCGAAATTATCGTTTGGTGGACACAGCTTGTTAAAGGCATCCCTGAAGAACAGTTGCCGATGACAGCATATATTGGTTTTTCGGTCGTGGTGCTGTTACTTTGGATTTTGGTGGTGCGGATTTTGCCCAAAACCTTAGCAGGTTTAAGCTGGATTATTTTATTTGCGATTTTGCTGACGCCAACCACATCACTTGGTACAAAACCCGAAATCGCTCCTGCGAGTATTTCAGTCGCGTATGGTATTTTGTTACAAGATACGGCGATTATTTTTAATGGATTATTGCCGATTATGGTGGTAATTACCGTGGGTTGTGTGTTAGGATTTTTGTGGCAATTGGTAAAAATGGGCATTGAAAAGTCTGCAAAAAAACAAAAAGCAGCTGCCTAAGTTTTTTGATAAAGTCATTAAATCAAAGCTACAAGTAATGACAAATGAGAAAGCACGATATAAACTATCATGCTTTTTTTGTTTAAGCAAATCTTGAAAAAATGAATTAATTTGGCGTTGCAACACGTTCAATAATAACGTTGCCTGTACCTGAACTCACGATACCAATTTGTTTAGCGGCGGCGTAGGATAAATCTAGCACACGACTGCTAGAAAAAGGTCCACGGTCATTTACTTTTACCACAACACTTTTGCCGTTGGATTTATTGGTTACTTTGATGTAGCAGTTCATTGGTAGTGAGCGGTGAGCCGCTGTAAAGGCGTGTTGGTCAAAAATATCACCACTGGCTGTTTTTTTGCCTTGAAATTGGCGACCGTACCACGATGCGACCCCGGTTTGGCTAAATTTACTCACGGTATTAGAGGCAACTGCGGATAAACGCTCTAAGACATCTTTGTCATTTCCTGTTTTTTCGCTGTTTTCTTTGGCGAGTAATTGGCTGTTCATTGCCAATGAGTTGCTAATAGTAGATGATTGGCGAGCCGATTTGACTAGGTCAGATGCGTTGCTATGTTGGCGAGACAGTTCGTTTAAAACGTGGTCTAAGTTGTCGTTGCTCGTGGTTTTCGCGTGGCTTGGGACGCTGATTGCCAATGATGAACAAAAACAAGTAAACAAGGCTAAATGACGAGTTTGACGCTTTAACATAAGCACCTCAATAATTCTTTTTATCATAAGACTTTAAAATTAGACAAATTTGCTGTCTTCTCAAGGTTCTGCTATATTTATTTTATGCTAAAATATGAGTAAGATGATTATTTAAGTAAAAATTACTCCATACTTTTACTTTGTTACAATAACAAAAAATATTGTAAATTTGTGCAAAATACAGATAATTGGTGTAAAAAATACCATTAAAGGTAAGTTTTCTGGCGTATTTTTTCGATTTTTGCCAAAACTTTACCAATGATTAGATAGATTTTTACCATTTGTATCGCCAAAATAATAACAAATTTTTACCAAAATTGCATTATTTTTTAACAAAAAATCAGATAAATGGTCGTTTTGATAAAAATTTGTTAGGTATTTTTGATAAATTCTCGGATAAATTTTGACAGATTTTTGACAAATTAATGTTGATTATGTGACGACATGGACATCACCAAGCCAAAACCTGCCATGAGCGTAATTAACGCCGTACCGCCATAACTAATAAACGGTAATGGCACGCCAACCACAGGCAAAATCCCTGATACCATGCCTGCATTAACAAATACATACACAAAAAATGACATGGCAATCGCCCCACACAATAAACGACCATAAACTTGAGTATTGCTATAAGCCAAATATAGCACACGAAGTAAAATACAAAAGTACAAAAACATCAGCAAACAGACACCAATTAAGCCAAATTCTTCGGAAAAAGCGGCGATAATAAAGTCAGTATGCCCTTCGGGTAAAAAATGCAAATGCGACTGTGTGCCTGCTAAATAGCCTTTGCCACTGATACCGCCAGAGCCGATAGCAGTTTTGGACTGCATGATATTCCAGCCGTCGCCTAACGCATCGGCTTCGGGGTCAAGTAGGGTCATAACACGGCGTTTTTGGTAATCGTGCAGTAAATATTCCCAAGACACCAACACAAACGGAATAAAAATCGCTATCGCCGTGCCAATCATCCACCACGGCAAACCCGACAAAAATAGTACAAATAAACCACTAGATGCGACCAATAATGACGTACCTAAGTCGGGCTGTTTGGCGATTAACAATACAGGAATTAAAATCAATACCAAAGTAATAAATACCGTTGGCAATCTAGGCGGTAGTTCTCGGCGTGATAAAAACCAGGCAGTAAGCATTGGCATTCCAAGCTTCATAAACTCGGACGGTTGAACACTCCCAAAACCGGGGATTTTTATCCAACGCTGAGCCCCAAGCCGAATTTCACCGATAATTTCTACCAAAATCAGCAAAAAAATACCCATAATGTAAAAAAATGGAGTAAAGTTGCGATAAATACTCGGCGGAACTTGAGCCATGACAATCATTACAGTAAACGCAATGCTAAAACTTAGCGTCTGTTTTAACAACAACCCCATGTCTTGGGCGGATGCACTGTACAAAATCCCCAAGCCCGACAACGCCGTGACAAACAGTAAGATCAGCAACCATGGGTCAAGGTGCACGCGTTGCCAAAAAGTTGGCGTTAGGTCATTGCCAAAATGGCTGGTTTGGCGAGAAAAACGGAATTGACCGATATTTTTTGACATAAGTTAGATACAATTATTAGTTATAATCAAGAAATCAATTAAAACTGTTTAGTTTAGCTGTGTTTGAAAAAATTTGATAGGGGATTTCACAAAAAAAATATAAAAAAATGCGGTAGCTTGCAAAATAATTACAGAAAATTTGGCTTCTTTTGTTAAAATAAGCGTTTGTAAACCAAAAAAATAGTGTGCTAACGCAAAAGTTTCAGTAATATAAAAGGTACATATAATGACAAAAATTTTGCAAAAAAATGGAGTTTATTTAAGTCATTTTAACAAATCATTGCTAGCAATTTTGATGCTAACAACAGTTAATTTGGTTGGTTGTTACTCAACGCAGAGCGAGCAACAAATATTAGCAAAGCACGTCGATGCACAACCGCCAATTCGTGAAAAATCAACAAATATTGGTAATTTTACCCAAGCGATGCAAAATAGTTTAAACAGCCAAACTTTGCACGCACAAACAATTGCCATGTCTTCACAAGCACAACCTATTCAAAGCCAAACTTTTGCCGAGAATTTAACCACAAGTTTTGCCCGAGTCGCATCGCAAAAGGACGATGTTTGCCCAAAATTGGTGGATTTTCAATTCGTTAGCCAATCTATCGTGCGTCAAAATGAAAAATTCGTCAATCAACAATGCGAGTATTTGGTCTATCTTAACGCAGGCGATAGGCTAAAAGTCACTACATCCGCCGATGTCAAAGCAGTATTGGCATCGCCTGTGTTTTTTAATTTTGCCAATGGTGCGTTTGTGGCGGATAAATTTGACCGTCATACCTTACGCTTGAGTTATAACGGTACACGCTACCAGCCACAAAACTTTGTCTATGACGTAATTATCAGCAAAAATCTTACTTCGATGATGGTTGATTAGTTGATTTTTGTTGGGTTTTCTGATTGCCAACGGTAACAATTAAAAAGTTATCAGGTTTAACCAGTTCTCGGTAACTTTTATTAACGTCATTTAATGTCGCATTATCAATGCGTTGATGATATTCACTCAAATAACTATCAGGCAAACCATAAAATCCCATCATACCAAGCGTGCTGTTAATACTGCTATTACTGCTAAAACTTAGCGGAAAGCTATTTTTTAGGCTATCTTTGGTTAAAGTGAGTTCGTCTTGGGTAACACCATTATCTATTGCCTCTTTTAGGATAATTAAAGTTTGCTTAACTGCTTCATCGGCTTTGTCATTACTGGTTGATAGGCTGATTTCATAGCTACCTTGGGCTTGCATTGGGGTAGCACTGCTATAGATACCGTAAGTCAAGCCACGATTTTTGCGGATTTCACGCATGAGCCGTGCTTGAAAATTACTGCCACCGATAATTTCATCGGCTAAGGCAAAATTGGTCTGTTGTTGTAAAGTTTTGTTGTCTGTGCCACGTTTTAAACCAACTTGTCCCATGCTAATACTGGTTTGCGAACTGTCAAAGGGAATATGTACCGTTTTGCTTTGGCTGAGCGGTGTTACATTGGGCAAAGTTGGGGATTTGTTGCCTTGTGGGAGAGATTTTGTTAATAGGTTACTGATTTTTTTGGCTTTTTCTAGGCTAATATTGCCTGTAATTGCAATATTTAAATTTTTATTGACCAAAAATTGTTTGGCGAATTGTGCCAAATCATCTCGTTCAATGTTGGCAATACTTTGTTCTGTACCGATGGTTGGGTGAGCATATGGATGATTACCGTATAACTCTTGGTCAAATCTTAGGCTGGCAATCGCACTTGGGTTTTCTTGGTTTTCACGAATGGCGGATAAATATTGGGCTTTAGTCCGTTGTAAACTTTCATGGGGAAAAGTTGGTTCACTGATAATCTCTTTCATCAAATCAACCGCAGGGGTCAAATGGTTATTATCGGACAAGCTGCGTAAACTCACGATAAACATGTCTTTATAAGCATGACTCGATAGGTTCACCCCCAGTTGCTCGGATTTTTCTGCGACTTGGTTTTCGCTCTGTTCACTCGTCCCTTTTTTGAGCATACTTGCGGTAAGGCTGGCGATGCCAAAACCGCCTTGTTTTATCTGCTCATCATACGCCGAGCCTGCTTTAAAATACAATGCAATATCCACGATTGGCAAATTTGGCGTTTGTACCAAGGCGACAGGCACGCCGTTATCGGTATTAAAATGTTGAATATTGGGCAGATTAACATGAAGTTTGCTTTCGTTTTTTAGGCTATCAAGATTTGCTAATGCGATAATCGGAGCGGTTGGGTCAAGCTCGCCAGTCGCATGACTGTCAGCGTGGCTTGTGATGCTCATTAGACTTAACATGACAATGAGTGGCTTTTTTAATTGTTGTTTTTTAAAGAAGGGTGATTTCATGTAATTTTCCTAAAAGTTTTATGTAAATTTTTTTTATAAAAATAAGTCAATTTATGGGGCTTTTTTAACCACTTTTAACACGGTTAAATTATCATTGGTCAAATACTGTTTGGCAACTTGTTGAAGTTGTGTTTGATTAATTTTGTCAAAAATTGTCGGTAATTCATAAATCATGCGGTCGTCCAAACCGATGCCGTTTAAGCTACCAATCATTTGGGCTTGTCCTTGTACGCTGTCTTGGCTAAAAATTAGCCCTGTCATGGTGGCGGTTTTTGCACGTTGTAATTCGCTGTCCAAAATCGCTTCGGTTTTTAATGTTTCAATTTCATTGATAATTGCTTGTTTGGCTTGTTCCAAACTCACGCCGTCTCTTGGTGTGGCTTGTATCATGAGCAAATCATCGCCACGTTCAAAAGCACTATAACCGCTTGAAACACTTGTCAAAAGCTGTTGTTCACGCACCAAGTTTTTTTCTAAGCGTGCAGACAAGCCACCGTCCAACACTTGTGATAATAATGCCAAGGTATAGGCAGTTATAGGATTTTTTGCGGTGGTTAATGTTGGCAAATTATACGCCATGAGTAGGCTTGGATTTTGCACAGGCAATTCGGCGGTGTGTTCTTGATAACCACGAAAGGCTTTTTGGGCAACGCTTGGACGGCTCGGCAATTGGCTTGGCTTTTTATCACCAAAGTATTTTTTCACTTGAGCCAACGCATCAGCAGGCTTGACATCACCGACAATTACAATTGTGGCGTTGTTCGGGGCGTACCACGTTTTGTACCATTTTTTTAAATCTTGAAGTTTAATCGCTTGAATTTCTGCCATTGGACCAATCACAGGCTTGCCTTTTGGGCTGTCAGGATAGGTCATTTTATTAAATTGTTCAAATGCCAATGCTTGGGGATTGTCATCGGTGCGTTGACGGCGTTCTTCCATTACCACAAGGCGTTCGCTGTCAAAATCGGCTTGTTTTAATTGCAAATTGGTCATACGGTCAGCTTCTAATTCTAAAGCTAAATTTAACCGATTAGCAGGAAATACTTCATAATAGGCGGTATAGTCATAGCTAGTAAAGGCATTATTTACCCCACCAAATTTGGCAACTAATTGCTCAAAATCATTAGAAGAGACTTTATTCGTGCCTTTAAACATCATGTGTTCGAGCAAGTGCGATATTCCACCCAAATTTTGGGGTTCATCGTTTGCTCCCACGTTGTACCACACTTGGCTAGTCACAATCGGCGAACGGTGGTCTTCTTTGATAATCACTTTTAAACCATTGTCTAGGCGGTATTCATGCCGATTTGCTAAAACTTGTTTGCTATCTAAGGCTAACTTATTTGTTGAAAGATTTGCTAACTTTTGTTGATTAATTGATGTTTGGTCAATATTTTTTGTGGCTAAACCATTGCTTTTTGGACTTAAAGTGCTACAAGCGGTTAAACTTGCTAGCATCATGCTAAGGAATAAAAGTTGTGGTTTTTTGCCAAAAAGGTAAAAATTTTTCATAAAATGTTTCATAAAATTTTGCCAAATTAAAACGGTGAATAAATTTTTGCTATCATAAAGTATAAACTCACAAATTTCTAGCAGTTTTTTATGTAAAATATCGTTTTTAATATGACAAATCGCTGATAACCATGTAAAATAGCAATCTTCTAATAGTTATCATTCTAAGGGTTTTGTCAAAACTTTATGAAAATTTTTGACAGCATACTTTAAAAAAAGAATACAAATGCAAAAAATTTATATTTTAATCAAAGAGTTGGGTAATATTGAGCAACTATCAGTTAGTGACAGTTTGTCAGATTTATTATGGCGAGAAGAATTGGGACTAACCACGGTAGATAGTCGTGATATGCGAGTACGAAATCTTGAGTTTAGCTACAGCGTGTATGAAGCTTCACTTGATAAATACCGTAATTTGAGCGAGCTTGCCGAGCTATATCACAAAATGGATACGGCAATTTTGCATTATCAACAGCGGTATTCATTGCCACTGGTGAACTTTATCGTGGGCGATGTTTCTCAAATGTTGCAAGGTTTTGACAATGATGATACCACGCAGGTGAGCGAGCAAGCGGTGGTGGATATACAGAGCTTGCCCCAGTTGGTGCTACAACGGATTAAGCAATATTTTGTTGCCCCGTTTTTGATAAAAGATGCCAAACTTAGCGAAGAAAAACACGCTAATATTAAATATGTGGATGATACTGCCGAGTTTCGTGTCGTGTTTACCGTGTTAGATGTGGCGTTACCTGATGATAGGGGACAATATCAGCGTCAGCCGTTGACCGTGGATGTGCTTGGGCGGTTTCAAGATAAATTTACTTTTTATTTGGAACAGGCAAAAACCGACAAAGACCGTTATTTTGGCTATGACAATGCCTTGTATGACAAGCGTCATGCGTATTTAAGCATGATTTTATCACGTTGTAAAGACAAGCAAGGGCGAGATTTAGCCACGGTTTTAGACCAAATTGGTAAAGAATTTGTCTATGATTTTTGGTTAGATTTAGAAGACTTAGAATAAGTGGCTTTTTAAGCATGTTTAATAAATTTTTAAATAATAAGGTAATCTGATGAATACAACTGAACAACAAGAGCAAAAAGGCGGTTGGTTTTCCCGTATGAAACAAGGGCTGTCAAAGTCCAGTAAAAACTTCACTGAAGGTTTAACCAATATTTTAATCGGTGGTAAAGAAATTGATGATGAGCTGTTAGAGGAAGTGGAAGACCAATTACTTGTCGCTGACATCGGCGTGAACGCCACCAATCGCATTATCAAAAACTTGACCGAAGCCACCGCACGGGGCGACTTGATTTATTCGCATTCACTGTACAAAGCCTTGCAAAAAGAATTATCCGATATTTTAACGCCAAAAGTTAAACCTTTAGACATTGATACGACTAAAAAACCGTTTGTGATTTTAATGGTTGGCGTAAATGGTGTAGGCAAAACCACAACGATTGGTAAACTTGCCAAAAAATTACAAAATGAAGGCAAATCTGTCATGCTTGCCGCAGGTGATACCTTCCGTGCTGCTGCCACCGAGCAGTTACAAGTCTGGGGTGAGCGTAATAACATTCCTGTGGTCGCCCAAGGTCACGGCTCGGACAGTGCATCAGTGATTTTTGACGCCATGCAATCGGCAAAGGCTCGTGGCATTGATGTGTTAATCGCTGACACTGCAGGGCGTTTGCAAAATAAAACCAATCTTATGGAAGAGCTAAAAAAGGTCATTCGTGTCATGCAAAAAGCTGACCCGACTGCTCCGCACGAAGCGATGATTGTGCTAGACGCTGGCACAGGGCAAAACGCCATTAATCAAGTGGAAATCTTTAACGAAGCTGTACCGCTAACAGGCGTAACCATCACCAAACTAGACGGTACGGCAAAAGGTGGCGTGGTCTTTAACATTGCTGAAAACACGGATGTGCCAATTCGCTTTATCGGCGTGGGTGAAAAAATTGATGATTTGCGACCATTCGCCCCTGATGATTTTGTCAAAGCATTGTTTGAAAAAGACGATGATAAATGATATCAACTACTTACATTTATCGCACTGATTTACCGATGATGACGCTTGTGGTAAATAATGGCAAGCTCATTGCCCTTGATTGGTTTACTCAAAAAACCGAACGAATTTTGGGTAAATTACAAGCACAAGCGGATTTTGTTGATATTGATACTTTAAAAGATGATAAATCAGAGGATTTAGACAAAGTCATTTTATTAAAGATCGTCAATGAGTTAGATGAATATTTCAGCGGTACACGCACCGAGTTTGATGTACCGCTCGATATTTCACAAGGCACAAGTTTTCAACAAAAAGTGTGGCTTGAACTGTTAAAAATCCCTTATGGCACAACGATTAGTTATGCAAAACTTGCCAAAAACATCGGCAAACCGACCGCTTTTCGGGCGGTCGCCAACGCCAACGGACGAAATCCAATTAGCCTAATCATTCCCTGCCATCGTGTAATAGCGAGCGATGGCGGACTTGGTGGTTATACAGGCGGATTAGAGATTAAGCGGATTTTATTGGATTTAGAAAGCCGTTAATTGTCAATCATGATTAAATAGTTTGTTGAATAAGTTTTATCCTTTAGCATCGTTATCTTTTTCTGCCCAATTTTCTAGTCGTTTGGCAATTTGCCGATATAGGGTGTTTTTTTGATAATTGCCTTTTTTGTTGAGAGTATCAATTGGCATTCCTGTCAATAACTGCAAGACCTCATTGACGTGTTCCACCGCATAGATAAAGAATTGTTTTTGTGCAACTTTTTCAATGATATCTTGGCGAAGCATGAGTTGATTTAAGTTGGCTTTTGGCATAATGACACCTTGATTGCCTGTCAAGCCCTTTTCCAAACACGCATCAAAAAAACCTGCGATTTTGGCATTGATACCGCCAACTGCTTGCACTTGCCCAAATTGGTTCATTGAGCCTGTTACCGCCAAATGCTGAAAAATCGGCACTTTGGCAAGGGCAGATAGTAAGGCACAAGTTTCGGCAACGGTGGCACTGTCGCCATCAATGCCACCATAACTTTGCTCAAAAGCGAGTGAGGCGGTAAAATTTAAGGCATAATCATCGGCAAATAAGCCACGCAAATAACTGCTCATAATTAGCACACCTTTGGCATGAATTGCCCCACCTAAATCCACATCTCGCTCAATGTCCAAAATATCGCCGTCACCTGCACTATAATGCACGTTAGCTGTTAAGCGAGCAGGCATTCCAAACTCGCTATCTGCGTAACTAATGACGGTCAAGGCGTTGATTTGTCCAACCGCTTCGCCTGTGGTGCTGATAAGCTGTTGTCCTTTTTCCAGTTCTTGCCAAAATAATTGGCGTAGATACCCTGAACGATATTGCATATCGGCAATCGCTTGGCGGACGTGTTCGGCGGTTACTTTTGCTTCAGTTTTTTTGCTTAAATGATTATGCTTATTTAATATTTTAAAATTTTTGGTTTGGGCTTGGCGATTGCTTTCTAACAATAATTGTACCAAACGGTTGCTCTGTAGGCTAAGTTCGGTTTGGTCTTCTGCCTGCTCACTCAAATAATCTAACAAAGTCGCCAACGCTGTATTATCAAAGGTTGATAGCTGATATTTATCAATCATATCCGCCATTTTTGCGACCAATGCCAATTCATTGTCAGGCGTGCGAGCAATTGTGTCTTGAAAATCGGCCCGGATTCTAAATACCGTATTAAATTCAGGCTCAAATTCTAACAAATCATAGTACAAATCAGGCTCACCGAGCAAAATCACTTTGACATCTAGCGGAATGGTTTGTGGTTCTAGGCTGATTGAACCTGTCAAAGTCAACATTTGTTCAAGACTTGACATCTTGATTTGTCGAATTTGTAACGCACGTTTTAACCCTTGCCAAGCATACGGATATTCTAGTAAACTACTGGCTTCTAGTAGCAAATAACCGCCATTGGCACGGTGGAGCGACCCTGCACGAATGAGACTCACATCAGTAGACACCGTCCCCATATGTGTGATTTGTTCCACATGACCGAGCAAATTTAAATGGGTTGGCAAATCTTCAAACACAATCGGAACGTGCTGTGTCGGGTCGTGGCACACCATAACATTGACAAAATAACGGGCAGGCACAGGCGAAAAATGACTGGGCAAAAACTCATCATCATCTTCATTAACAATCCGCTCCACGTTTTTTAGCATATCGTCAAAAATCGCTTGCAAATAGTCCAAAACTTTGGGCGATTTGGCATATTTTTGTTGTAATGGGGCAAATAATGGCGTTAATGCACGTTTGGCAAGCGAGTGGTGTAGGGCTTGCAAAGTTTGATTGGCTTCATCTTCAATTTTTTCTAATGCCACGGTTAACAAACTTAAGCGTTTTTGCATATGATTTTTCTGCCAAGATTGTTGCTTTTTTGGCGTGCTAGGATTTGTCAGGTTATCGGTAGAATGTTGGCTAACATTTTGCGTATTTTTTGCCAAATCTAACCCATGTTTGAGCGATTTTGTGTTTGATAAATTCTCGGTCAAATCTGCCAAATTTTCATTCTCATCAACAGGCACAAAAACAGGTTTATTGTCAAACGGTCGTACGCTCAAAGTTAGCGAAAACTGTTTGCCCTCTTCATTTAATGCCAAAAAAGCCTGTTCTTCTTGTAAACTGATTTGGTTTTTAATGGCTTCTACTTTGGATTGATAATGTTCCGAGCGAAAACGTTGATTTAACAAACGCTTGGCGGATAACCATAACTGTTTGATATCATTGGCAAAATCTTGTGCTGTCCCTGTCGGCAACGCCAATGCAATCGGCGAACGGCTATCGGTAAAATGATGCACATACACCCAATCAGATGGTAAAGGACGAGTTTTGGCGTATTCCGACAAAAGTTTGGTAATCAGCGTGCGTTTGCCCAAGCCATTCTCACCAGATGCAAAAATATGGTAACCGTTCGCATGAATATCCAACGCCGTGCTAATCGCTTGGCAGGCACGCTCTTGTCCTACGCCGAGCATTTCTGCATCGCTTTTATTGCCAAAAAGCTTTTTCGCCTGTCCGCTATCGGCAGGCAGGTGAGTGGGGTCGCTATGGCGTTTTAATTGGTGAAAATCTAACGCTTGTAAATGGTTGGCTTGAATGTTTTCACTCAAATTTTGAGTTTTTTTAGTGGATTTAATAAATTTTTGTTCGGTTTTTTTGTGGATATTCATATTTTAAGATAATTGGTACTTGATATAAAAAATGAGATGAGAAAAATATCGCCTATCATGTGACAATTTTGCAAAAAAATCAATCAAAATTCCAATTTTTTCTTTTTTCAGCCATTTTTGCTAAATTCACTCATTTTTTCAAGATTTTTTGCCTACAAAACATTACTTAATATATCAAAGCATAACCAAAATGAATTAAAAATTACAAATGAAAAAATATTTTTACACATTTTTACCAAAATTCGCTAATACACCAACGCAGTTCACAAAATATATCTATTTTGGGTATGAGAAAAAAGGTAATATATGCTTAAGTTCATCGATGAACAATAACCGACGCAAATTCAGCAAATTTAATTTGGTTCGTTTAACAACAAACATTGATTTAACTTAACAAAAATATTTAAATTTAATTTAAAAGGAGTCGTATCATGACAACTATCGTTGAAGAAAGAGATTTAAACCGTGATCCAATTACTGGTGAGCCTGGTTCACACCCAGTTGGTACTGGTCTAGGGGCAGGTGCTGGTGTTGCCGCAGGTGCTGCAATCGGTGCAATCGGCGGTCCATTAGGGGCGTTAATCGGTGGTGCAATCGGTGCTGTGGTTGGTGGTCAAGCAGGACACGCTGCAGGTGAAGCCATCGACCCAACAGGTGAAGATACCTACTGGCGTGAAGGCTACAACTCAGCAACTTACTATAACACAGATTATAGCTATGATCGTGACTACCAACCAGCTTATGCCGTTGGTTATGCAAATCGTCACCGTTATGATGCGACCACACGTTTTGAGGATGTGGAAACTGATTTAGAGCGTTCATGGAACGAAGTAAAAGGTGAATCACGTCTAGCTTGGGCTCAAGCTCGTGAAGCAGCACGTGATGCTTGGTATCGTATCAAAGCCTAAGAGTCTAAAATTATTTTTACATAAATTTTGTAAAAGCCAAAGGGAAACTTTTGGCTTTTTTAATTATTAGTTTTTTATTTTTTATAAATATTTATTAAGCATAAATAATTATCAATCTTTTATAGAGAAACATCGTAAAAAAATTATCAAAATTTTACAATTGCCTAAAAAATTATTAATAATTCAAACAATAAAATACTCAACAACTGACGAAAATCTGTTATGATAACTCCTATAAATAAGCGTCAATGTATAAAGGCTAACTTTAAACTAACAAGTTTTGTAAAAATTGACCAATCACACAGTCACTGGAGATTTCTATGCCAAGTTCTTATGATGAAAAAATTGACAACGTCCTTGCTGATTCAGAATTAGCACGTCGCCTTGTTCCAAACAAATTCAAATTTACTAGCCAACAAGGACGTAAACGTCGCCAAAAACTGTTAGCCGCTGCTAAAGAATTATCAGCAACTCGTCCGATTGCCGAAATTACCCTTGCCGATGTGTGTGATAAAGCCGGCATTCCACGTGCTTCAGCGTATCACTTCTTCCCCAATGTGTCGGCGATTTTTTTGGCATTGCGTTTTTTAAATACCAGTGAGATTTTAAAGAAATTAGAGGCACTGGAGGTAGGTAAATACAGCCGTTGGTCAGATTATTTAGCGGCATTGATTGAAGCAGGCGTGGAAGCAATTCAAGCCGACCCAACCGTGGCTCGCTTGATTTATGAAACTGATGCTCCTGCTTTTGAAAACAACGAGTTTGGTAGCGAGATGGAAAAACAAATCACACAAATGATTTATGAAAAACTGGCAAGTCAGTTCAAAGTACCAAACTTTGACGGTATCCATAAGCAAATGTTAGTAGGTTATGGTATCGTCAATGGCGTATTGCAAATGGCATATCGCTCTGAAGGCAAAATCAGTGAAAGCTACCGCCGTGAAGCAACGTCCGCATTGCTTGCGTATTTGCGTAACTATATCCCTGAAAATTTGTCAAAAAACCAATAATATCAATTGCTGAATCTTTGACAAAGCAATAAACGCACAACCTTGTGCGTTTTTTTATGCTTAACCATTACTGTGAGTAAGTTGGCATTGGTAAAGTGTTGTAGTTTTGGTTGTTATAGTTGTCGTAATTTTGTGGTTGGGTGTAGCTGTTATTCGGATAGGTTGTCGCTTGTTTACGTAGTTGATTGTTGTAGCTGACTTTGTTGGCGGTATTCACGATACCATTGCCGACACTTGCGATGTCTGAGCCGATACCACGAACAGTATTACAACCTGTCAAAACAACACTACTAAATACAGTTAAAATAAACATTTTTGAAAGATGATTTTTCATGATTTTTTTCCTAAATTTTAATAGAATTTTGTTGAATTTTACCATAAAATCATTGGTACAAAAAAACCCATCAACAAATGATGAGTTTTTAACAAAAATTAAAATTTTTAACAAAAATTACATTTTGTTTTCAACTTTTTGTGAAGTATTAGTTACAGCGTTGCCTGCTTTTGATACATCTTTACCAAAACCTTTAACGGTGTTACAGCCAGTCAATACAAATACAGAAGCAACAGTTGCGATAATTAATTTTTTCATGATAAATTCCTTACAAATGTAAATTCAATGTGAATGCCCAAGGGCGGTTAAATTTTGCAAATGTTACTAAAGTATCAATATTACCCAAATATTTGTTTGCAAAACTTGTTGCTATATTACCGAGCATTGGCTTACCATACTATAGTTTTTATGTAAATTTTTTTACCAAGTTGTAAATTTTTGGTAAAATTGGCAAAAAAAAGCTGTTCATTAAGTTTTTAATCAAATAAAGTTGAGTGATTATGATACATATCGTGCTATGCGAACCAAAAATGCCGAGTAATACAGGCAATATTATTCGTCTATGTGCTAATACAGGAGCGACGCTACATTTGGTTGAGCCATTGGGATTTGAGTTAGATGATAAAAAGTTACGCCGAGCGGGGCTGGATTATCATGAGTTTGCCGATTTAAAGGTTTATCCAAATTGGCGAGCGTGTGAGCAAGCGTTACAACTGGCAAACGTTGAACGGATAGTGGCGTTAACCACCAAATTGTCACAGCCATTTTATCAACAAAATTTTAGTAAGTTAACCAATGTTGCGTTGGTGTTTGGTTCGGAAACTGCAGGGTTGTTAGAGGAAATCCGAGCGAGTATTGGCGAGCAAAATTGGTTGCGTTTGCCGATGTTGCCAACTTCTCGTAGTTTGAACTTGTCCAATAGCGTGGCGATTACCCTGTTTGAAGTGTGGCGACAGTTGGGTTTTGGCGGTGATGTGGGGCAAAGTGTCGGTTATGAAAATCTCGTGCCGTATGACCCCAAGTAATTTTTTCCAAAAATTGATAAAAAATCACAAACAATTGGCAGGTTTTGGTAATCCTGCCAAGCGATTGACATGGCGAGCGACCAGACCTGTGTTAAACAAGCTCTGTAATTTGGCATTGTCCATCTGTAAATTTGGTAAACATTGATTTAAATATTTAATCAGTGGGCGAGTGGTCGGCGGATGACCAAAGGTTTGATAATAGTCACGCACCGCCGACAACACCAAAAAATGCGTGTCATTAAGCTGTATCTCAAGGCTCTTGGCAAGCTGTTGGGCGATGTCAGGTGTCCAATTATCAGGATTAATAAGATGTCCATTCGCATCAAGGTTATCTATCGGTTTATTTGGGCTAATTGGGTTAATATTCGCCATATTTTTTAATTCTTTAATTAATTATAAATAAAAATTTGTGTCAAATTCGTTGCTATTTGTCTTTTCAACAAGATTTTCAACAAGTTGGCTTGTAAGATTTAAATGCTTGATTTTGTTAAAATTTTGTTGATTTACCCAAAAATTTGGCATATCGTACAAATCTAACGATGTGAGCATTTTGGCAAATTTACCGTCAGGCTCAGCGTGTAAACAATCGCACATATAATCGCCCAAAAAAAGCTGAATTTCATGGTCAAAACTGGCTAATGCAAACGCCATGCTCAAGGCTTCATGACAGAGTAACACATTATCGGCATTAATTTGGATTAATATTTTCATGATTTTTTAGATGAGTTAAAATTGATAAACATCAGTTGAGTTATGTAAAAACATGGCAAATTCACCCAAACCGACCAATTCACACGATGTTGCAAGATTTTCACCATCAATTTGATGGCGTTTAGCGTTTTCACTGTCCACGATGCCACGAGCCAATGCGGTACTGACACAGACTTTGGCAGAAAGTTTATGTTTTGCTAACAACTGTTGAAAGTTTTTTACAGGGTTTGGCGTATCGCTCGGTAGCCAGTTTAGGCGATTGGCTAAATGTACCGCTTCTGAATATAAAAAAATGTTGAGCGGTGCAGATTGGGCTGAATTTTGATAAAAATTTTCAATAAATTCAATGCCTTGTCGTGTGGTGTCAGCAAATGGTGAGTGGGTAAAAAGTAGAGTTGTCATGGCTTTTCTATCGGTTTTATCCAACGTTATTAAGATTTTTGTCAAAATTTTTGTTAACAATTAACAGGCATTGTAATCTGATTTTGCCCAAATGTAAAATTTTTTGTAAAAAAAGGCGGATAACTTGATATCCGCCTTTTCTGAAAAAGATAAATTAACAACCATTAATCATCTGGTAGATTTTCGTTGTATTGTGGTGCAGGGCGTTTAAAGCCATGAGTTATATACGCTAGATAGAAGACACCAATAAATGCCCAAATCAAACCATATTTTAAAGCCGTTGGGTCAATGTTTAACCACATCAAGAATACGGCAATAAAACCGCCTGTCGGTACAACAAAATAATTAAAGATATCTTTACCAGTTTTGTATTGACCATCACGGAAGATGTATTGACATACCACCGAGAAATTGACAAAGCTAAACGCTGTCAATGCACCAAAACTGATTAGCTCAACCACATCTTCTAATTCAAACGGGATTGCAGTTAAAGCGACTAAACCTGCTAACAAAATATTGTTCACAGGGGTACGCAGTTTTGGGTGTAATGAGCCAAAGAATTTTTTGTTAATTACCCCATCACGTCCCATCACATACATCAAACGAGACACACCTGCATGAGCCGAAATCCCTGATGCCATGACTGTAATAATCGCAAAATATAGCACGATGGTTTTTTGAGCTTCACCTAAAATATATTTTAAAATTTCAGGCTGGGTTTCGTCCACCAATTCAAAATATTTGGTTGGGTCGCTTGGGAAATAAATCTGCATAAAATAGGTGCTGATGATAAAAATAATCCCCGAAATCAAAGACGTTAAAACGATCGCCTTTGGTAGGGTCTTTTTCGCATCTTTGGTCTCTTCTGCAAGACTTGATAACGCATCAAACCCTGTAAAGGAAAAACACAAAATCGTTGCACCAGCGATTAACGCACTAATCTCTGTCCCGCTACCCCCAAATGGGTCAAACGTCCAGAGTTGATATTTGGCGGTATCAATCGCACCGTCAGCAGTGACGCCATGTGCCAAAAAGTCATACACACGGTAAGTAAAGTAGGCAATCACCCCAAGCTGAACAAACACAATGGTACTGTTGAAGCGAGCAACAAACCTTGCACCAAATAGATTAACCACCGTCATCAGTGCTGTTAAACTTACTACCCAAATCCACGTTGGCACATTAGGGAAAATGTCTTTTAGATAAATTTCTGCTAAAATAATGTTTACCATTGGGGCAAGCAAATAGTCAAGCCAAGATGACCAACCAACCAAAAAACCCACATTGGGGTGAATGGCCTTTTGGGCATAAGTATAAGCAGAACCAGAAGATGGGTAACGGCGAATCATATGACCATAACTCACCGATGTCAGCATAATCGCTAAAAGGGCAAAAATGTAAGATGTGGGAACGTGCGCACCACTATCACGAGATACCATACCAAAGGTATCAAATAATGTCATTGGCTGAATATATGCCAAGCCAATAATAATCACATGCCAAAGGGCGAGGTTTTTTTGTAGCGTTACGCTAGACTGTGCAGATGTTGTCAATGCTATCTTACTCCTGTACCTAGAGAAGCAAAGGGTAAAAGTATTCTACCCTTTGAAATTAGGGTGATTAAACGACAATTTAGCCTGTCTTATTGCAAAAAATAACTTTGTAAAATATTTAATAAAATTAATCATTGCTTTTAATTGTTTTTACAAAAATTTTTTAACAATAATTATGAAAAGTTCTTACAGGCAAATTGCAAAAAAGTAGGTTATTATACCGAAAAAAAATACAAAAACGACAAAAAAATTAGTAAAACAGCAAAAAAATCAAAAAGAATTAACAAATTTGCTTTTTAACCAACAAAATTTTATTTTTAAAGCAAAATCAATCATCAAATAAGCAATAAAATTAGCAAAAAATACACACAGTTGACAAAAACACTATCAAAATTGGCAAAAATTAACCGCAGAAAACCCAAATTTACGTACCGTCGTTTTATAATAAAAACGTCAAAATCTTTGGTAGCTTTTAAATTAAACTTTTAAATTGAAAATGAGATAAATTGAGATAAATAAGGAAAAGCGATGAATAATCTTGCAATGACTGATTTTACCGAACGACCGCATGGGAATTTTTATAATTTGCACCATTTGTTGTTTTATCAAAAATCCATAAAACATGAAACTATCAAAACTAAAAAACACGCGAATGATAGCATGAAAACCCACAAATCTGACAACTATCAATCCGCTAAAATTCATGATATAAATGCGGATGCAGACAAAGCAACCGACTTACAACATCAAGCCTGCGAACAATGGAAAAGTAACCGCAAATGGCTAAGTACGGTATTTGTTTTGTGGTTTGTGTTAGCGTTTGGTTTGTTGTTAAGCGTGTTATACCTTTAAGTTTAATTAGGCTTTGAAACGTTCAACCGAACATTTAACAAAAAATTGGTAAAGTGAGCTTTGTCAATTTTTTTGTACTTTTGGCGAAATTTGATGGTTTTTTTTGGCAAAAACAGGTACTATAAGCACGTTTTTTACCACGATATCTTTTTACGATAGGCTGTTATGACCGACACAAGCGAATTGATCTCACCACAAAATCAGCAAATGATTAATTTTTTTGACTTTATTTCTGATAATATCATGGATTGGCAAGTGCATCGTTGTCAAGTCACCAACGCGTTGGTTAGTCAGAACGAGCCGATGAAATTAATTTATCATTATGAACAGCTGGACAATGCTTTAAAAGCCGAAAAACCGTTAAATGGGGCGTTGTTAAAGCGGTTTGATGATGTGATGATACGAGAAGATTTTGCAAAATTATTAAATATTGATATTAACAAAGTTGCAAAACCGTATCAACTAAAATTTGAAGGCAAACTGGTGGTTTTTTGCCAAAATCCAGAAGTTGCCTTGCGGTTACATTGGACGAATACTTTAAAAAATTTTGAATTGTTATGTCATGATAACTTACAAAATGCGGTAGAAAATGCCTTTAAAAGTACGGTATTTAAACATTGGCAATTGGTTGGGGATGCTGAATTTATCAGCAAGCAACCGAATATGACATTTCAAGTTGTCGGTCAACAAGTCGGTCAACCAAGTGACAGAGAAACCAATGCGGAAACTAGCACCGATGAATGGCAAAATGTGGTAGTGTGGCAACAGTGGGCAAGTCAGCAGTTTTTGCCATTACCGCCTGCGATTGCGTTAGATTTGCAACAACAATGTATGGCGTCACCGATGTTGACGGATTTTTGGTTGGCACAAATTGTGGATGCGGTTGCTGATTATATTGGCGGCATAATTGATTAATAATTTTTAAATTTATTTGAAAAAATCCTCGGTAGGTAGCTGGATGGAAGGTTCAATTGATGTGTTAAGCCTGATTATGCAGGCGAGTATGTTTGTCAAATTGGTCATGGCAAGTTTGCTGTTGGCAAGTTTGTTGTGTTGGGTGACGATTTTTCGGCTAAATAGTCGTTTATCAACGGCTTATCAAGCAGATGATTATTTTGAACAAACTTTTTGGTCAGGCATTGAGTTGCCAACTTTGTATAAAGGTGTGCAAGGCAACACCGAGCGGAGTGGACTGGAGCAGATATTTTTTATCGGCTTTACCGAATATATTAAGTTACGCCGTAGTCGCCAAGTCAAAGCGGATGTGATTGACGGGGTGGAGCGAAAGTTGCGTGTTGGTCTAGGACGTCAACAGTTGGAGCTTGAGCAGGGCTTGGCGTTGCTTGCTAGTATTGCGTCGGTGTCGCCATATGTCGGATTGCTTGGCACGGTATGGGGGATTATGGTGGCGTTTATGGGGTTATCAACGTCTAGCCAAGCCACACTGTCAGCCGTCGCACCGGGGATTGCCGAAGCCTTGATTGCCACGGCATTGGGTTTGTCTGCGGCCATTCCTGCGGCGTTGGCGTTTAACCATTTTACCGCAAAAACCGAAAAAGTTTATCAAAGCCGTGCGTTATTTTGTGATGAAATGACAGGGATGTTGTTGCGTGATAATCAAGATGAGCCGTCAACGCCTTTCACGCCTTTGTCGAAAAATAGCTTGCCCAATGTGGAGACAAATCAAATCCAAAACCCAATTATTCAGTAGGGGCGTGCGTGTATGAAAGCCAATCCTTTTAGCCGTTCTATTGGCAAAAAAGTCAACGCAGGTATGAATGTCGTACCGTATATTGATGTGATGTTGGTGTTGTTGGTGATTTTTATGGTAACTGCACCGATGCTCACCACAGGTGTGGATATTAATTTGCCAAAAGCCCAAACCAAAGCCATTGAACAAGGCACACAAATGCCTGTGATTGTGTCTTTAGACAGTAATGGCGATGTGTATCTGAGCTATCAGGACAAAACCGATGAGCCGATGAGCCAACGAGAATTGGTAGAAACGTTACAAGGTTTGCAACAACTGCCTGAATACCACAACACAGACGGCACGCCAAACCTAAATGTGATGATAAATGCGGATAAAAGCAATCCGTATGGCGATGTGATAACGCTTATGGCAAAATTGCAACAAGCAGGTATTGTTAAAGTTGGACTGCTCACCGCACCACCTGAAAGCCAATCTAAATCCAGCAAAAAGTCGAAAACGGACGAATAGTTTTTTTGTACGAGAAATGCGATGCACCCTGAAGTTACGTCTGTCTATGTCCCTGTGAAAACCAAAGATTATCGCTTTTGGGCGATTTTGCTCAGTATTTTGGGACATAGTATCTTGGTGGGAACGGTGCTATATTTTCATAGCGAAGCCCCACCAGCACCGATGCAAACCGTGCTAGTTTCGCCTGAAGAATTGTCCGAGTTACAAGGGCAAATCCAAGCCAATCAGCAAAATAACGCTGACCACGTAGGGCAAACTTTAAATGATCATCAAAATAAGCCAAATTTAGTACCAACTAAGCCAGAAACGGCGAAAATTATGCAAGAAATCGCCCAACGAGAAGCCGAGTTTCAAGCCCAACAAGCCCAATTAGCCCAGCAAATTAACGCCCAACACGAAGCGGAACAACAACGCATTGTTGACGAACTTAATCAAAAATTTGCCCAACAACAAGAAACGTTAAGCGACTATGAAACGGCGGAAAGTCGCATTGACGAGATTGAAGCAGGCTTGCGTGCTGATATGGAACGTGCCAGCGATTTAATCCAACAACGTGGGGATGATAAACGCATTAAGATTATTAGCAAAAATATCACCTCAGATGGGCAAGATTTACCCAAAGATAGCAACAGTTCGAACAGCCCACAAGGTGGCATCCAAGGCGGTAATGGCGAACCACGCCAAGGGGCGAGAAATGGGGTAAATTCGACAGGTTATTTAAGCCAAATCCAAAGTATTATTGACCGAAATTGGCACCCACCGACCAACAGTAATGGTAAAAAACTTACCGTTCAATTTAGCATCGCACCATCAGGAGCGATTAGCAATGTGCGTGTGCAAGGCAGTGTCGATGAAGCATTTAAAAACAGCCTAAAAAAAGCCGTGCAATCCTCCAGTCCATTACCACCACCGCCTGCCGATGCTTACGAAGAATTTCGTGATAATAGCTTTACCTTTATTGCGGATTAAATGTTTGTCGATTAAGCCGATTAAAATATGTTTTTGGCTAAAAAATCTGTTATAATAGGCGGTTTATCTATAATTATAAAGGTTTTTACTATGCGATTTATTGATGAAGCAGTCGTAACAGTCAAAGCAGGTGACGGTGGCAATGGCATTGTCAGTTTTCGCCGTGAAAAATACATTCCAAAAGGTGGGCCTGACGGTGGCGACGGTGGTAAAGGCGGTAGCGTGTACGTCGTCGCTGATGACAACACCAACACCCTTGTGGACTACCGCTACACTCGCCGTTACGAAGCCAAACGTGGCGAAAACGGACGCAGTAAAAACTGCTCAGGTCGCAAATCTGACGACATTTTTTTGACCGTGCCAATCGGTACGACGATTATTGACCTAGACACCGACCAAGTGATTGGTGATTTGACCGAACGTGGGCAGAAACTTATGGTGGCAAAAGGCGGTGATGGCGGATTGGGCAATACCCATTTTAAAACATCGACCAACCAAGCCCCACGCAAAGCAACCAAAGGTTTTGAAGGTGAATTAAAACAGCTAAAACTTGAGCTAAAGGTCGTTGCTGATGTCGGCTTAATTGGTTTGCCAAATGCGGGTAAATCTACTTTTATCCGTCAAGTGTCATCGGCTCGCCCAAAAGTCGCCAATTATCCATTTACCACGCTTGTGCCAAACTTGGGCGTGGTGGACGTGGGTTTGGGACGTTCGTTTGTCATGGCGGATATTCCAGGGTTGATTGAAGGAGCATCTCAAGGGGCGGGGCTTGGCATTCGCTTTTTAAAACACGTGGCTCGTACTCGCAGACTGCTCCACATCGTGGACGTACAGCCGATTGACGGTAGCGACCCTGTCAAAAATGCTGAAGTGATTTTAAATGAATTGCAAAAATTTTCTCCAGAATTGGCAAAATTACCGCAAGTCTTGATTTTAAACAAAATTGACCAAGTACCAGAAGAAGAGCAAAATGCGTTATGCACGCATATCGTGGCACAGCTTGGCTGGACAGGCATAGTGTTTCGCACCTCAACCTTAACAGGGGCAGGCGTGGAAGATGTGGTATTTCATTTGATGAATGAAATTGACCGTGAAAAAGAGTTGGAAGAGCAAAGCCCAGAATTTGCCGAAGAGCAACGTTTACGTTTTGAACGCCTAGAAGCCGAAGTGCGTGCCAATACCGAAGAGCAAAAAGAAGCCTACCGTGCTATGCGAAAAGCCCAACGTGAAGGTTTGGCAAATGAGGGCGATGATGGCGAAGATTTTGATGATGACGATTTTGGTGAAGACGGCGTAGAAGTGGTTTACTCGCCTTATTAATCAAATTTTCTTATCTATTTTGTTAAACGTAAAAAAAAGAGAAAGCCGAAGGTTTCTCTTTTTTTATGTCAATTATTTGGCAAAAATTAACGTGGACGACGGCGTGGGGCAGACGAACCGTAAAGTTCTTCTTTCACACCTTTAGGTTTGCGTGAGCCAAATTCTGATTTTTTGTCAAATTTTTTGTCACCTTTATCAAAATTTTTGCCTGCATGGTCTTTTTTGGCAAATGGACGGCTGTCGCCACGTCTATCATCGTTAAAGCGTTTTTCTTCACCATAGCGACGGTTTGGGCGTTCATCACGGCTGTGATAATCACGTTTTTCGCCACGCTCACCACGTTCATGACTACGCCCATCGTTACGGTGATCAGAGCCACGATAATCAGAACGATTGCTTTCAAAATCTTGTCCAAATTTACGTGGTTTTTTGCCAAAATCATCGGAGTGTCTGCCATTGTCATGACGCCCATCACGGGCAAAACGGGGTTTTTTGTCAAATGAGCGTTCGTGGTTGCTATGACGTTCCGTGCGTTCAAAGCGATTAGGTTCGCCACGCTCAAATCTTGGCTCACGGTCAAAACGTTCTTCACGTTTCTGGTTATGTTCGGCATAACGTTCATCACGGTTAAAGCGTTGTTCTTGGTATTTTGGGCGTTGTGGACGGTCTTGATAATCAGCACGGTGACTGCGTTCTGAACGCTCAAAACGTTCAACATTTTCGCCACGTTCAGAACGGTCATCAAAACGATTTCTGTCATTTCTACCAAAACGCTCGGAACGTTCGCCACGTCCAAATGATTTTTCACGTCTACCAAAACCTGATTTTTTATCAAAACGTCCTTTGCCCCGTCCTTTTTTATCACGGTCATGACGTTCTACAAATTTTGGCTCAAGTCCTTCTAACACCGCTTCGGGCATATCACGTTTTAGATAGCGGTTGATATTGCCAAGCTGACGGCGGTCATCACGGCTACACAAATTAATTGCAACGCCTGTACGTCCTGCACGTCCCGAACGTCCAATACGGTGTACATAATCTTCTACTTGGCGGGGCAAATCGTAGTTAAAGACATGACTAATGTTTGGTAAATCAATACCACGAGCCGCTACATCGGTCGCCACCACAAGCTGATATTTTCCACTACGTAAGTCGGCAACGATACGGTTACGCTTGCCTTGTGGCAAATCACCGTGTAGGTAACAAACCTTATGCCCCCAATCTTGTAAACGCTCGGCAAGCTCTTCGCTACTGCGTTTGGTGGCGGTAAAAATAATTGCTTGGCTACGTTCGTTATCACAGATTAAGTGTTCTAACAGTTTGTTTTTATGCTCAAAATTGTCACAAAAATACACTTTTTCATCAATATGAGCAGTCTCTACTTTGATGCTAATGCGTTCTGGATTTTCGGTAAAACTTTCGGCGATTTTGCCTACCGCACCGTCCCATGTCGCGGATGACATAATGGTTTGACGGCTGTCAGGGGTAGCGTCCAAAATCGCATTAATATCATCAGCAAAACCCATGTCTAGCATACGGTCTGCTTCATCTAACACCAACATGGAGAGCTCAGACAAATCCACACGCCCTGCATGGATATGGTCAAGCAAGCGACCTGGGGTGGCGATGATAATTTGCACGCCTTTTTTTAGGGCACGAATTTGCCCGCCATACGCTGAACCACCGACCAACGGCACGCTAAACAAATCACGCATGGAAGAGCCATAACGGCGAATGCTGTCGGAAACTTGGTGGGCTAACTCACGTGTAGGGGTCAAAATCAATGCCTTAACTGCTTTGGGTTGGCGATGCTTGCTTTTGGTAGCAGGGGCTTCGCTTAGTTGGTGCAAAATCGGCAACACAAAAGCGGCAGTTTTTCCGCTTCCAGTTTGGGCGGATAATAACAAATCACGTCCTGCAATCGCTACAGGAATGGCTTGGGCTTGGATAGGGGTTGGCGTGGTGTAGCCTGTTTTCTCAATACTTTTTAACAAAATATGCGACAAACCCAAATCGCTAAAACGCAAGCTGTCTTCGTCTACTAAATCATCAGTATTTTCAAGGGTTTGTAAAATCTCGCTTAATTCAGGATTAAACGTATCGGCTTGGTTGTGGGTTTGGTGAGCGGTGGTTAAAAAATCATTGATACTTGTCATAAAAAACCTTTTAAAAACAAAATCTTAAAAATAAACATCAACAACAACCGACAATCCTAACCATTAGGCTTGTCGTTATTATTAACAATTTAGTTTTAAGTGTAAAAATTACACGCAAAAAAGCAAAACTCGGTTCTTTAATCGGTGTTAACCTTCTTATAGGCGGTTAAGGTCGATTAAAGTATGTTCAACACAAAAATCGTGTTATTTGAGCATTGCAATCTCAAGTGTCATTTTCTATTTTGCTAGTTTTGGTTTACTAGGTGAGTAAAGGTATGACAATAAAGGGGAATTAATTATTACAATGCTAAAATGATATCAAATGGCAAAACCATTTACAATTTTGACAAGATTTGGAATAAACTTGACGTTGCTATCAGCGTAATGAAAGCGACTATTTTACTCAAAACCGTTTTAAAAAGCAAGTGCTTTTTGCCGAAAGTTTTTTAATGGTGCTTGTGGCAATTAGTATAGCTAGTTAACAAAATTTGGTGAATCTTTATGATGCAAAAAAGCATGGATTTTTTGCTATCAAAATGCACGATAACAAGGTAAAATAGCGTGTTTTTTTTGATAAATTTTAATAATGGAAACTTGTTTATGTTGACAAATAAAACGGTTTGGCAAAATACAAAAATGGGCGTATGGTTAGCTTGCGGAGCATTGATATTAAGCGCTTGTGGACAAAAAGGCGACTTATATTTGCCCAAGAAATCGAACCAAGCTATCCCAACCCAAGCGATAAATGATGATGCAAGTTTGGCGGATTTAAACCGTCAACAGCAAGCCGACATTGATAATTTGAGCAATAGCGAAAATCGTTTAGACAATAATTTGGAAAATAAAGCGGATGAAATTTCGGACGAAAATTCACAATCTTATTAATTTTAATTTATAAATAATTTAAAAAAACAAAAGGAAAGCCCATGACTCACGATGATATTGTTACCGTTAATCCAAGAAAGCACGTTGCCCATTTGCCATTTTTGGAATATGCCGATAACCGTTTGACGATGGACGGCGTGGATCTAAACACCGTTGCTAATGAGTTTGGCACGCCTGTATATGTATACAGCAAACAAGCGATTTTGGCAAATTATCAAGCCTATGATGACAGTTTTTCTGACATTTCTCACCAAATTTGCTATGCGGTGAAAGCAAATTCCAACCTTGCCGTGTTGCAAGCCTTGGCAAAAGTTGGGGCAGGGTTTGACTTGGTAACAGGTGGTGAGCTGGCTCGTGTATTAAAAGCAGGTGGCGACCCAACAAAAATCGTGTTTTCAGGGCTTGGTAAAAGTCATGCCGATATTGAAAAAGCGTTGGACGTTGGTATCGCATGCTTTAATGTGGAGTCGGTAAGCGAGCTAAATCGCATTAGTGAAGTGGCGGTAAAATTAAGCAAAACCGCTCCGATTTCATTGCGTGTCAATCCTGATGTGGACGCCAAAACCCACCCTTATATTTCTACAGGTTTAAAAGAAAATAAATTTGGCATTAGCCACGATGATGCCGTAAATGTGTATAAAATCGCTAAAGATTTACCCAATCTTGACATTATTGGTATTGATTGTCATATCGGTTCGCAACTCACCGAAATTCGCCCATTTATGGACGCATTGGATAAAGTGATTGAATTGATCGAGCAATTAAAGCAACAAGACATTCACTTAAAACATATTGATTTGGGCGGTGGTCTTGGCGTGCGTTATACTGATGAAATTCCTGTAGATTTAGCGGATTTTGCCAATGCTTTATTGCCGAAATTACAAAAATTAGGCTTAAAAGTGTATTTAGAACCAGGACGGAGTATCGTGGCGAATGCAGGGGTTTTAGTTACCAAAGTGGATATTTTAAAACCGACCAATCACAAAAATTTTGCAGTGGTGGATTGTGCCATGAATGACTTAATCCGTCCAACGTTGTATGAAGCGGTGATGGCGGTTGTGCCTGTTACTCTAAATACTAACTGTGAGCCAAAAACGTGGGATATCGTTGGGGCAATTTGTGAAACAGGGGATTTTTTGGCAAAAAATCGTGTATTAAGCTTGGTGGAAAATGACCTGCTTGCTATTACAGGGGCAGGGGCGTATGGCTTTACCATGTCAAGCAATTATAACAGCCGTCCACGAGCGTGCGAAGTGTTAATTGACGACGGACAGGCTCACCTAATCCGTGAACGTGAAACACTCGAAAGTCTGTGGAAGTGTGAACATTTGTTGGATTGATTTTTGTTAAAAATTAGATAAATTGGGGTAAATTTGACAAAACACTTATCAATTATGGCATATCATGTTAATATAGTATTAGATAAATCAAGAAAACTAAAAATGTTAAGGAAATAGTATGTTGATTGAATTTACAAAAATGCACGGTTTGGGCAATGATTTTATGCTGATTGACTTGGTTACCCAACGCCTTGATTTAACGTCAGATTTTGTTAGGTTGTTGGGCGATCGTCATTTGGGGATTGGGTTTGACCAGTTGTTAATCGTTGAACCGCCAACTCGCCCTGACGTGGATTTTAAATACCGTATTTTTAACCAAGACGGCTCAGAAGTTCAGCAATGTGGGAATGGTGCAAGATGTTTTGCTCGGTTTGTGCAAGCTCGCAAGTTATCCTTTAAACAGCGTATCCGTGTAGAAACCGCAAGCGGGGTGATTACCTTAAGCACTGATAATTACGGCTGGGTACAAGTAGATATGGGCAAGCCAAAATTTGAGCCTGATGATATTCCATTTACCCCAAAAGCCATTACCAAAGTACAAAATTCCTATCGTCTGAATGTGGACGGTACGCCTGTCACCCTGTATGTGGCAAATATGGGTAATCCGCACGCGGTGATTAAGGTGGATGATATTTTAACGGCGGATGTGGAGCGACTTGGTAAAGCGATTGAATCGCATCCTGCCTTTCCTGAACGGGTGAATGTTGGCTTTGTGCAAGTGATGAACGACCGTCATATCCGTCTGCGTGTCTATGAGCGTGGCGTGGGCGAAACCCAATCTTGTGGCACAGGGGCGTGTGCGGCGGTAGCGACAGGTGTGCGTGAAGGCTGGCTAGATGAAGGTGTGGATATTCGGGCTCAGCTGTACGGCGGTAGCTTGATTATACGTTGGCAAGACGGCTATCCTGTGTATATGACCGGCCCTGCGACCTTTGTGTATGAAGGTGTATTTAGCCCAGAAGGCTTAATGGCAGGGGCAGGCATGAAACCTGTTGCCCCAATATCGGTAGAAGATGCGTAATATTCTGACGTTAACCGAGCAATGGCTCACCACTTTAACCACACAGCATTACACACTTGCCACGATACGCACTTATCGGCAAGCGTTACGTCCTTTTTTGCAGTTTTTACAACAGCTTGGTTATCATGAGTTTCACCAAGTTCACCGTCAAAATATTAGCGATTATCTTGCCAATCGCTTAGACAGGGACAAACTGTCAAAAACGAGTGTTCAGCACGAATTAACCGTGTTACGTCAATTATTTAAATGGTTGTTAAAACAAAAACTTATCCAAAAAAATCCCACCACCGCCCACCGTTTAAAACGTTCGCCACGTCCTTTACCGACTTTGCTCGATGTGGATGTTATTAACCAATTATTAGACCAACCACCGCCTGACGATGACAAGCAACTTCCGCTTTGGGTGAGAGATAAAGCCATGCTGGAGTTGTTGTATGGCAGTGGCTTGCGGGTGGGGGAATTGGTGGGGCTAAACTTTAGCGATATTGATAAAAACCAACAAATATTGAGAGTATTGGGTAAAGGTGGCAAAACTCGCCTTGTGCCAATCGGACAAAAATCGTGGCAAGCCTTACAAGATTATTTGCCCTACCGTCAGTTATGGCAAAACGAACATACCGCCGATAATGCGGTCTTTATCAGTGAAAAATTTGGCAAACGCTTGACAACCAGAACCGTACAGTTACGCATCAAACACCATACCAAACTTGCCAATCTGTCGCAAGACGTGTATCCGCATTTGCTCCGACATTGTTTTGCATCGCATATTTTAAGCGATAGTGGCGACTTGCGTGGTGTGCAAGAATTGCTCGGACACAGCGACATTAGTACCACCCAAGTTTACACCCATCTGAATTTTGGGCATTTGTCAAAGGTATATGACAACGCTCACCCACGTTCTCGCCGTTCTTGATTGATGGGTTTTTTAAATGAGTTTTTTAAAAAAAATTAATGCGAACGACTTAAATTTTCGGTGGTTTTTCGCAATTTCAAACTGAGCAAAATCGCAATGCCACGCAAAATCTCAACCGCTACCCTTGGGTAATCGCTTAGCAAATTTTCAAAATCTTTTTTGGTCAGTAATACCAATGCCGTGGTTTCTGATGCACGCACGGTTGCTGAGCGTGTCAGCGTGTCAATTAACGCCATTTCGCCGATTGTATCGCCTTGCTCAATATTGCCGATATGGATAAAATTTTGCGAATTTTTGGTTGTTTTTTCGTTAGTTAATTTTAAGTCTTTTTTTAAAACATCTAAACTACCGACCAACACAAATGCGACATAGTCGCCGTGTTCGCCTTCGTGAAATAAAAATTCATGGGCTGAAAGTTCTTTAAAAATCAAGCGTTGTTCCAATATTTGAAACATATAAGGGTCAAAATTGGCAAACAATGGACTTTTTTTCAAATAATCAAATAAGGTACTATTCATAATTTTTACTTTGTATAAATTAATTAATTAACAAGGGTTATTAATGATAAAATGTTGACTTGCCATTAAGTCAATATTTTCTCGCCAAATCTGTTGTTGAGATTTGTCAAAGCTTGCAATAACTAACTGATAATTATCGGGTTTTTTATCAGCAGGATTGTCACTAAAACTGAGCCAAGACGTGGCTTGTTGAGTAATTGGCAATTCGGCAATATTGTTGGCAATATTTTCATCCCCTTTTTCACCCACGATTTTACCTACTATTTCGCCACAAGCATTGACAATTTGGCTGTGTCCCCATGTTTCTCGCTGTTGCTGTTTTTGTGATGTGTTAATTAAATGCGTGCCTGTTTGCCCCGCACCAAGCATCAAACATTGGCTATCCAATGCCCGAGCGGTGAGCAATGCTTGCCAATGTGCCTTGCCTGTGGTGTAAGTAAAGGCGGACGGTGCGGTGAGTAACTGTGCCCCAAGCTGTCGCAAGCGTACCGCTAAACTGGCAAAACGCAAATCAAAACACACCATCATGCCGATGTTGCCAATGGCGGTTTTGGCGACCACAGGCTCGTTGCCCGCTTCAAAGGTTTGCCCTTCATCATAGTTGGCAGTGCGGTCGTTGACGGTGGCTTTAAACAGATGAATTTTGTCATAACGTGCCACGCAATCGCCTGACGGCTCAAATAATAGCGAGCTTTGACGAAATTTGCCGTCTGCGACAGGCGTTCCGTCAGGGCGAAACGGACACGGCAACGTCCCTGCAAGCAGATGAGTTTTATGATGTTCTGCCAATTTGCCACACCAATCTTGCAAGGCGTGAAAATGCCGACTTGCCAAACCTTGTTTGCCAAAACAAAACGCATTTTCAGGCAACACCACGAGCGACACGCCAAGGCTGACCGCTGTTTTTACCGCACTTTCAATTTGGATAAGATTTGCCAGAATATCGGTTTGGCTGTTTAATTGAACACACGCAACTTTCAGCATGGATTTTACCCTTTTTATCGGTTTTTTGTAAAAATTTTACCGCATTTTAGCACGTTTTTTGCCGATATTAGCCAAAAAATGTTAAAATATCGGCTAGTTGTGTGATTTTTTCTAATATTGGTTAAAATAAACGCACCGATTGATATTGTCAAACAAAATAATATTTTTGCTAAAAAATGTGGTGATTTGTTATGAAAATGGCACTGGGAACAAAACTTACAACGGGTTTAAGCCTAACCCCCCAGATGCAACAAGCGATTCGGTTGTTGCAGTTGTCAAGTCTTGAGCTTGAGCAAGAAGTTCAACAAAAGTTGGATAATAATCCACTGTTGGAGCGGGTGGAACAAGATGAATTTGGCAATGACATTGACAATGATTTTGATGCGGATTTTGATGCTAATTATGAAAATGATTTTAGCAATACAGGACAAGATTTTGGCAAAGATGACTTTTCGCAAGATGATGTTAGCGATTTTAGCAACGTTGACAAGGGTGCGAATGACTTTGAAAATCATGACAACTATGTGGAAACATTTGATAATTGGCAAAAAAATAGCCTAAGCAAATTAAGCCAATCTGATACAAGCGATGAAAGCAACCAAGATAGTGATTATCAAGAGTATGGCAATGATGCGGTGGATAGTAGCGAGCATTTTGCTAGTGATAACTTAGAAATGTCCATTGATACTGAGTGGGATCAAGTTTATATCCATGAGCCGACGGGCTTGTCGCAAGTGGATGCTGATGAGCTGGATGATGATTATAAATTTAGTACGCAGGGCAATATCCAAGACCACGTACGTTGGCAGTTAAATTTTAAACACTTGTCTGATATTGAAATGGTGATTGCCGAATATTTGATCGATAGCATGGACGATAGGGGCTTTATTCATCTGCCGACCGAGGAGTTATTCCACAGTTTGGATATGATGTTGTCGTTTTATCAGATTGACGAGGTGGAAATTACGCCCGAAGATATTGAGGTGGTGATTAAGCAAATCCAAAGCTGTGAACCGCTCGGCGTGGGGGCGAGAGGCTTACCAGAATGTTTGTTATTACAACTAAATCGTTTGCCAAAGCATACCGAAAATTTAGAAAATGCCAAAAAACTGTTAAGTTATCCTGAATTTTTTATTTCTAATAATATCAATGCCTTGCTAAAAGAAACAGGTTTGAATATTGAAGATATTCAACCTGCGTTAACACTTATCCGCACTTTAGACCCCAATCCTGCATTGGCGTATCAGCAAAGCCAGAGTCAGTTTGATTTTGCCCCAGAAAGTTATGATATCCCTGATATTTTGGTGGCTCAAAATAAAGACGGTTGGCAAGTAAGTCTAAATCCTGACACCTTGCCAAAGTTGCGTGTTAATCAAGATTACGCAAACTTAATCAAACGCAATGATGAAAGCGAGCAAAATCTGTATTTGCGTGAAAATTTGTACGATGCACGCCTATTTATTCGTAGTATTGAAGAGCGTAATCAAAACCTGCTTAAAGTCGCCTCTTGTATTGTCAAACGTCAGCAAGGGTTTTTTGACCACGGAGCGACCGCCATGCAACCGATGATTTTAAAGGATGTGGCGGACGAAGTCGGCTTGCATGAGTCCACCGTGTCACGCATTACTACGAGCAAAACCATGCTCACGCCTAAGGGATTGTTTAATTTAAAATATTTTTTCTCAAGTCATGTGATGAGCGAAGACGGCGAAGGTGTTTCATCTACCGCGATTAGTGCGATGATTGAGCAAATGATTGATGATGAAGACCCAAAAAAACCGCTGTCTGATAATACCATTGTCGAAAATCTAAAAGCCCAAGGCATTGATATCGCACGGCGAACTGTTACCAAATATCGTGAAGCGATGAATATCGGCTCGTCCACTCAGCGTAAACAGCGGTTTTAGGATAAGATGGTTTTCCGTTTTTAATAAGCCTGTCAAACTATAGCAAAATCGTCATCTTTATCGTCATCTTTATCGTCATCTTTCGACAAACTGAAGACGAACGATTTTTTTGATTATAATTCATCTAACCACGCCATTTGAATGGCTTCTAAAATTTTTTCGTTGGATTTTTCTGGATTATCGTCAAATTCTTCTAATTCAGTAACATAACGGTGCAAATCGGTAAAACGAATATATTGCACATCTTCGTTGGGATGTTTTTCTGCCAATGCAATGGCGATGTCTAGCGTGTCAGACCATTTGAGAGTCATAAATTTTTCCTAGTTATTAATTGATTTAAAACGGATAAAATAACAAATTTTTGCCAAAAATTAAAGCATTTTTTTGGCTAAATTTTCTTTCCAACTATTTTCTAAACACTCAATATTGAGCCAAGGGTCAAGAATGGCTTTGTCAATGTTGCCTTTTTGGTTGGTGAGTTGCCAAAGGGTTTGTAAATTGGCAAATGGGTAGGGACGAGCCACCAAAACCACATTCGCCCCTGCTTGCATGTTGCCTGTTTTTACCACTTTATAATACCAACCGCTAATACCGTTAGCGGTGAGCCACGATGCGACAAGGTGCTTAGTTGGTTCAACCATATTAATCACGTCATTGATTTTATAACACGGACGGCGTGGTTGAATGACTTGCAATTCCACCGCATCCGCACCGTCGCCAAAACGGTAAATATCACCGATACAGACGTTGGTTTCATTCATGTTAAAGTTGGGGTCTTGTACGGTGAGATTTTCGCCCAACGCACCGACAGCCACGTTTGTGCCAAAGTGGGCGTTAATGCGTTGGTAAGTTTCAGTGGACATTTGATGCACGGCTTTTAGATGCCCGCCATGATGACGGCGGTCGGCTTGTTCGTCTTCGGCGATACCAAGTTCGTTGACAAATCGGACTTCGGTGGTGGGGGTTTTGTCAATGGCACTGAGTTTTTCTCGGGTAAATGGCATGGCTTTGCCTGTGCGGACATGGGTGAGTGTGCCGATTTTTTGGGGTGGAATTTTCATATAAAAATTAATATTCTCTGCTAGGTTCGGGTTTAGCCATTGTTTGTAAGCATGGCATTTTTTGGGTTAAACTATGGTCAGCGATTTGTCTTGCGATTTGATTGGCATTGTTTTGATGAGCATCAACTTTGCCGATAATGCAACTTTTCTCTTTATACAGTTTTATTATCAAAAGATTTGAGATTGTTGGTGGGTGCATCAAAATGGTTGGATTAACATCATCATATTCATTAACACGATAAATTAACGCATAATATTGTTTTTGTTTATCTTTTAAATGATACCGCCACTCTAATTTTTCACCCAAATTCATTGGTCTAAATGTGGTTTGATAAGCCAAACTCGCATCTTGATACATTAATTTTAACCAAATTTGAAATTCATAAGCGTGTTGAATAACTGTATAATTTTTATCTAAACTTTGACATCGCTCGGTGTATAATTCGCTTGCTTCCGTAGGTACAGATTCACATTTGTTTAAATTTGTATAAGCTGAATAGCCTTGTAATTGGGCAAAACTTTGGCGTATACCGATAAAACACACGCTCAATAATAGCAAACTTAGCAAATGTTTCATTGATTATCCTTAATTAACCTGTGGAACTTGCAAAAAAGCCATTAGTTAAAACTGGCAAATAAATCATACTCACTTGCTTCATCAATGGTAACCGTCAAAAAATCACCAACTTTGACTGTATCATCCCCACTTAAAGGTAGGTTATCCACATACACATGACCGTCAATCTCTGGTGCGTCCGCATAACTACGGCAAATGGCGATATTTTCTTCTTCATCAATTTCATCAACCAAGACTTTTAAGGTTCTGCCAACTTTTTCTTGCAGTTTTTCGGCTGAAATTTGTTGTTGTAGTGCCATAAGTCTTTCATAACGTTGTTGTTTGATAGCTTCAGGCACAGGATTTGGCAAATCGTTAGCAACCGCTCCGTCAATCTCTGAATAAGTAAAACAGCCCACTCTGTCAAGGCGAGCTTGTTTTAGCCAGTCTAACAAATACTCAAAATCTTCTTCTGTTTCTCCCGGAAAACCGACCACAAAGGTAGAGCGAATGACGATATCAGGGCAGATTTCTCGCCATTTGGCAATGCGTTCTAGCACATTTTCGCTGTGAGCAGGGCGTTTCATGGCTTTTAGCACATTTGGGCTGGCGTGTTGAAATGGAATGTCCAAATAAGGCAACAATCTATCTTCACTCATCAGTTTTACCACATCATCAACGTGCGGATAAGGGTAAATATAATGCAAACGCACCCACACGCCCAGACGGTTTAATGCTTCGCACATATCATAAAACTTTGATTTGATTGGCATACCGTCCCAAAACGTCATTTTATATTTTAAATCAACGCCATAGGCTGATGTATCTTGCGAAATGACGAGTAATTCTTTTACGCCTGATTTGGCAAGGGCGGACGCTTCTTTCATCACGCTATTAATCGGACGGCTCACCAAATCGCCACGCAAAGACGGAATAATACAAAAGGTACAACGATGATTACAGCCTTCAGAGATTTTCACATAAGCATAATGTTTTGGGGTTAATTTGATGCCTGCATCATTAATCAGGTCAATTTTTGGGTCGTAAGTTTTGTTTTTTTGTGGTTTTGGCACATGGTGGCTGACCGCATTAATCACTTCTTCATAAGCATGAGCCCCTGTCACTGCCAAAACAGCAGGGTGCATACTGCGGATTTTGTCTGCATCTTTGCCAAGACATCCTGTTACGATGACTTTGCCATTTTTGCTAATCGCTTCGCCAATGGCGTCAAGGCTTTCTTGTACTGCACTTTCAATAAAACCACACGTATTGACCACGACCAAATCCGCACCGTCATAGTTACTGGCGACTTGATAACCATCTTTGGTCAATTCGGTGATGATACGTTCACTATCTACCAATGCTTTTGGGCAACCAAGCGACACAAAGCCGATTTTTGGCGTTTTGTCGTGATGAATTTCTAGCCCTTCAGCAAATTGAGCGGTTTGGGAAACTGAGCGGTTTTCATTATGGTTAGCTTGGTGGTGGTTTTTTTGTTGTGGATTAAAAATTTGCGGTTGGCTCATGATGTTCACTTAATTTGTAATAAAAATTAAACCGTCTATTTTAACGTTTTTTAACATTATTGTAAAAATAATTTTGCCCAAAAGCACGAAATTTTTGCTGAAATTCGGCGAAAATTTGCCACGCTAGACTTTTGTTTTTCGTGCAACTGTGATACATTACCAACCATCATTAAAGCCCACTAGACCCTTGTTAACTAAGCACTGTTAAACCAAATGATATATTCCAATTTACCGCTTATTTCACAACAATTATCTATTAACTTATTGCAAAACTTATTAACAGGCGTATTATTATTAGATGAAAATTATCAAATTATATTTGCCAATAGTACCGCCGAGCAGATTTTATCGGCAAGTTTCAGCCAAATATTAGCTGTGTCTATTTTTCATATTTTACAACCGATTGATACATCAGCAGAGAGGGATAATTTTACCCATGATTTTACACAACAGCTTAATAATGCCAAACAAGTTTATCAAGTGTTTATCCAACATGATATCAAAATTCATGGCGTAACTCAGCCGATTTTGGTGGATTATGGAGTTTCGCCGATTGAATTAAAACAAGGTGTTGGTTTTGTAATTGAGTTATGGGGGAAAGACCGACAAACTTTGATACAACAAGAACAACAGCAACAGGCTCAGCACCATATCACTCGCCAACTTATCCGCAGTATGGCTCACGAAGTCAAAAATCCATTGGCAGGGATTTTGGGGGCAACTCAACTGTTACAACGCACCTTACCAAAGCTAATTGATAAGCAGAGTTTAATAAATTTAGAAAATGATAATCAAAAACAACTTGTGAAAATTGAAAATTATTTAAATATTATTATTAGTGAAACCAAACGATTAGATAGCTTGGTTGGGCAATTACTTGGTAAACCAACCTTACCAAATTGGCAACGCCTAAATATTCACGAACCGATACAGCAAATATTAACTTTGTTGGAAAATCAACATCAAAGTATTGATTTTGTTAAAGATTATGATTTGTCATTGCCTGAAATTATGGCAGATAAAGACCAGCTTATTCAAGTTTTTTTTAATTTGCTAAACAATGCTATCCAAGCAGTTGTGAACGAGCCACAGCCAACCATAACCGTACAAACTCGCATTGCCTATCAATATACGATTAATCACATTCGCCACAAAAATGTATTACAAATCAATGTGATAGATAATGGTTTTGGCATTGATAAAACCTTGTTGCCACAGATTTTTTATCCGTTGGTAACAGGGCGTGCGGGCGGTATAGGCTTGGGGCTTGCGGTAGTGCAAGATATCGTACATCGGCATCAAGGGCTAATTAAGGTACAATCGGTGTGTGGCAAAACCGAATTTCAGATGTTTTTACCATTTCAACAAAATAGCTTGACTATTTAGAATTTTTAAATAAAAAATAATAAAGGATAAAACAATGAACAATGCTAAAAAAATTTGGGTGATTGATGATGATGTGGCGTTACGCACGATTTTGCAAGATACGCTTGACGATGCAGGGTTTGATGTGCAAACGTTTGGCAATGCAAAATTGGCTTGGCAACTGCTTGAAAATACAAAAGATTTTGCTCATTTTCCCCATGTAATTTTGACCGATATTCGTATGCCATTGATGAATGGTTTGGATTTTAGTAGCAAAGTTAGCGAACAATTTCCCCGCATTCCGCTGATTATTATGACCGCCCATGCGGACGTGCAGTCAGCCGTGGACAGCTATCAGACAGGTGCGTTTGAGTATTTGCCAAAGCCGTTTGACCTTGACACGATGTTGGCAATCGTGGAAAAAGCGTGGCAATGTTATCAAGAAAACAACCAAAAGCAATATGATAGTCAACAAAAACCAAATAATTACCTTGATGATAATTTTGATAAAAATTTAAATCATAATCAAGTGAAAAACGATAAAAAAAGCCAAAATTATCAACCGATTTCAGGCATTATTGGCACAAGCCCTGCGATGCAGCAAGTATTTCGTGCGATTGGACGGTTGGCAAGTATCCCAATGACTGTACTGATAACAGGTGAGTCAGGTACAGGAAAAGAGCTAATTGCCCATGCGTTACACCAGCATTCGCCACGCAAAAATAGCCCATTTATCGCCTTAAATATGTCTGCAATCCCGCATGAGTTGATTGAGTCGGAGCTGTTTGGGCATGAAAAGGGGGCGTTTACAGGGGCAATTACCGCTCGTCAAGGGCGTTTTGAGCAGGCACATGGCGGTACGTTGTTTTTGGATGAAATCGGTGATATGCCCTTATCCACACAAACTCGGCTGTTGCGAGTGCTTGCTAATGGTGAGTTTTTTCGAGTGGGCGGACAAAAACCGATAAAAGTTGATGTGCGTATCATTGCCGCCACGCATCAACCGTTGGAAAATTTGGTAAAACTCGGCAAATTTCGGGAAGATTTGTTTTATCGGCTCAATGTCATTCGCTTGCAGTTGCCTGCTTTGCGAGAACGTCAGGAAGATATTCCGCTACTCTTGGATTTTTTTATGCAAAAATTGGCGAGTCAAATGCAGTTACCACACAAAACGCTTAACTCTGATGCCTTGCGGTATTTGACCGATTACCCTTGGCAAGGCAATGTGCGAGAATTGGAAAATATTTGCCGTTGGCTGATGGTGATGACCACGGGAAATGTTATTCAAACGGATGATCTACCGAACGAAATTATAAATTTCATTCAAACAAATAATTTAACCAATTTTGATAATAATCTAAATAATGTTCAAAACTTTCAATTAGAAAATCTAAATAATTTAACGGCTATTGTCAAAAAAGAGCAGGAAAATTTTGCCAATTCTGCTACAATAAACTTAGATAAAGAAAACAACGCAATTAATGAGCAAACCAATAATAGCGATTGGCAAACGCCGTTAAAAAATTGGATAAAATCAACCTTAGCACAAGGCGAACAGATAGCTTTGCAACAAGCAATACCTATGTTTGAGCAAATTTTGCTAAAAACCGTGCTAGATTTTACCGATAATCACAAGGGGAAAACTGCCGAATTGCTTGGTTGGGGGCGAAATACCCTAACTCGAAAATATCAACAATTACTGCAAAATCAACAGGATGCCGACAATGGATAGCACGATTCAATTTAACACCGCTGAATTAGATCTACTTCTAAATGCGTTGCAAACGTGGAAAGACCATACTGAGCGAAACCTTAGCAAACGCAGTGAGCAAGGCTGGGATAATACCGAACAAACTGAACGTATTCAAGCGGTTGAAGCCTTAGTAGAGCGGATTTTTGCACATTATCCCCACAGTTATTGATAAATTTTGCTTAACAGTATTAGCATTGACTGTAGTTTACCGTGACGTCTAATACAGGGATTTTTTGGCTGTCTAATACATTGGTCGCAAGCCCTCCTAACGCAGTTTCTTTGTATTTTGCCATCATGTCTTGCCCTGTTTCTTTCATGGTTTTGATGACTTTGTCAAGCGACACAACATGCAAGCCATCGCCTTTTAAAGCAAGGCGGGACGCATTGATGGCTTTGACCGCTGCCATGGCATTACGCTCAATGCATGGCACTTGCACAAGCCCTGCAATGGGGTCGCAGGTCATGCCAAGATGGTGTTCAATGCCAATCTCGGCGGCGTTGCAACATTGCTCAGGTGTACCGCCCAAAACATGAGTAAGACCAGCCGCCGCCATTGCACACGCCGAGCCAACTTCGCCCTGACAGCCGACTTCCGCTCCAGAGATGGACGCATTTTCTTTGATGATGATGCCGATGGCACTGGCGGTTAATAAAAATTCGTAAATTTTGTTCTCAGTATAGTTTTGGCAAAAGTCCCGATAATAGTGCATCACCGCAGGAATGACCCCTGCCGCTCCGTTGGTTGGGGCGGTGACCACGCGTCCGCCACTGGCGTTTTCTTCGTTCACGGCTAGGGCATATAGGTTTATCCAATCCATCACGCCAAGCAAGTCGTGGAATACTTTTCGGCTGTCAATGCCTGATAACTGGCGATAAATCGCCTTGGCACGGCGTTTGACGTTTAGCCCGCCAGGTAAAATGCCGTCATTGTGACAACCATCTGTGACGCAATCTTGCATGACTTGCCAAATCGCTTGCAAACCTTGACAAAGATCGGTTTCGCTCATATTAGCAAGTTCATTCGCTTTGACAACATCAGCGATGGATAACTTGTTTTGTTTACAAATACTTAATAATTCTTCGGCAGTGTTAAACGGATAGGGTACTTGTTTTTTGACAGTGTCAATCACAGGGTCATCATTTTTGGCCTCTTGTTCAGTTTTGACAAATCCGCCACCGATAGAATAAAAGGTGTCTGTAAGCAATAATTTATCGTCGTCAAAAGCGTCAATTGTCAAGGCGTTGGGGTGATAGGGTAAAAACTCCGCTCCGTTTAAAATCAAATCCGTGTCAGGATTAAATGCAATCTCAACTTGATGATTAAGTGACAATCTTTTGTGCGTGCGTATATGGGTAATTTTCTCGCCAATCAGTTTGACATCGGTCAAATGCGGTTCTTCGCCCATAAGACCTAGCATCACTGCAATATCACTGCCATGCCCACGGCCTGTCGCCCCAAGCGAGCCATACAGCACGACGTGGATTTTATTGACTTTTTCAAGCAAATTTTTCTTGATTAAATCTTGAATAAATAAATTGCCTGCTTTCATCGGTCCGACGGTGTGAGAGCTTGATGGTCCAATACCGATTTTAAATAAATCAAAAGTGCTAATCATGATTCAATCACCTGAAGTTCTAAGTTAACCGCTTGTTTTACCGACTGTTTTTCTGCCATCATGGTCGCCCATTTTATAAGATGCGTGTAACTTTTTACATCTAAAAATTCACCAGCATTATATAAATCCCCAAGCACCAATCGCCCATACCACGCCCAAATCGCCATGTCGCTAATTGTATATTCTTCACCACAAATATAAGTTTTATCCGCCAAATGCGTGTTTAATAAATCAAGCTGACGCTTGGTTTCCATGGTAAAGCGATTAATGGGATATTCAAATTTCTTGGGTGCGTAGGCATAAAAATGCCCAAAACCACCGCCTACATACGGTGTAGAGGCCATTTGCCAAAACAGCCAATTTAAACATTCGGCACGTTTTGTGGCATCAGTTGGGATAAATTTTTGGAATTTTTCAGCTAAATACAACAAAATCGCACCCGATTCAAACAGCTTTATCGGTGGATTTGCCGAATTATCAAGTAAAGCAGGGATTTTTGAATTGGGATTAATATCAACAAAGCCTGAGCCAAACTGGTCGCCATTCATAATATCAATCTTATAAGCATCAAATTTTGCCCCTGTCAAGCCTAATTTTGCGAGCTCTAACAGCATGATATTAACCTTAATGCCGTTGGGCGTATTCATAGAGTACAGTTGTAGTGGATTATTGCCAATGGGCAGAGCCTTGTCAAATCTTGCCCCTGCGGTTGGGCGGTTAATACTGGCAAATTTTCCGCCATTTTCTGAATCATTTGTCCAAGTTTTTGGTGGGGTGTAGGTCATTTTGTTTGTCCTTAATTCAAGATAAATTTTAAAAAATCCGAGCAATCATTTTACTCGGATTTTTGGCTTAAAACAATAAAGTGCTATAATAATTACGCCAATTTCTCGCCAATCACATCTTTAATCTCACTTAACGCCGTATCAAGATTAGCGACATCGGTAGCACCACCTTGAGCAAAGTCAGGTTTACCACCACCTTTACCACCCAATTTTTCGCAAACATCTTTGATAATATCGCCTGCTTTTACCTTGTCGGTCAAATTTTTACCCACACTTGCGGTAATCGCAATTTTATCTTCATGTACGCTAGATAGTACCACGACACCGTCTGGTAGTTTTGATTTCATATCGTCTGCCACAGAACGAAGCCCCTTGCCGTCCAAGCCATTCATCGTGGCGATTAATACTTTTTCACCGTGAATTGTTTGCACATTATCGCTTAACGATTTGGCTTGCAGGCTTGCCATTTTTTGATTTAGGCGTTCAAGCTGTTTTTCCAAATCACGATTTTTGTCGTTTAGTTGGGCGACACGGTCACTAATTTCATGGCGTTTGGCCTTAAATTGGTTGGCTAGATGTGACAAGGTTTTTTCGCCTTGTTGCACATATTTTAACGCACCCATACCTGTCACCGCTTCAATACGGCGAACACCTGCCGAAATGCCCTGTTCACTGATGATTTTAAACAAGCCAATATCGCCCGTTTGTTTAACATGGATACCACCACATAGCTCAATAGAAAATGGTCTGCCATCTTTGTCAATCGTACCCATTGACAACACACGCACCACATCGCCATATTTTTCACCAAACAACATCATCGCCCCTTTGTTTTTGGCGGTTTCAATGTCTAAGATTTCAATTTGGGTGGTAGTATTGGACAAAATTTGTTGATTAACCAGATTTTCAATGGTGATAATGTCTTGCTCAGTCAAAGGTTTGTCATAAGAAAAGTCAAATCTAAGCAAATCAGCACTCACGAGCGAACCTTTTTGGGTAACCGTATCACCAAATACTTGACGTAAACTTGCGTGTAGCAAATGTGTTGCTGAATGGTTTTTGGCACTGGACGCACGCACTTGTTCAGCAACTTGGGCGCGGCTGTTTTGACCAATGGTAATTTGACCCATTTTAACAATGCCATGATGGATAAAAGCTTGCCCTGATTTTTTGGTATCTAACACTTCAAATACACCGCTTGGCGTAGAAATTTCGCCCAATTCGCCAACTTGTCCACCACTTTCAGCATAAAATGGCGTTTTATCAAGGATAATCACCCCTTCATCGCCTTCATTCATTTGTTCCACAGGTTTTCCTGCTTGGTATAAATGGGTGATTGAGCTTTCATTATTGAGTTTTTCATAACCCAAAAATTCGGTTGCACTATCTACTTGGATAAATTCATTATAATCCACGCCAAATTTACCTGCATCTCTGGCTCGTTGGCGTTGTTCATTCATGCTATTTTCAAAGCCAATTTCATCAATATTTAAACCTTTTTCACGCAAAATATCAGCGGTTAAATCCGCAGGAAATCCATAAGTGTCGTATAATTTAAACACGGTTTCACCATTTAAGGTATCGCCTTGTTTGAGATTTTCCAGTTCAGTTGATAACAGTTTTAAGCCTTGTGATAAAGTTTTGGCAAATTGTTCTTCTTCTTTTAAAATGGCTTGTTCAATTTTTGCCGTATGTTGTACCAATTCAGGGTAGGCATCGCCCATAATACTGGCAAGTGGAGCAACCAATTTATAAAAGAAATTATCGGTTGCACCCAGTTTGTTACCATGACGTACCGCACGGCGAATGATACGGCGTAATACATAACCACGTCCTTCATTACTTGGAATAACGCCGTCCGCAATCAAAAAAGCCACCGAACGAATATGATCAGCAAGCACCTTTAACGATGGCTCATTTTGCATATCGGTGTCTTTTGGCAAACCGATAATATCTCTGGCATGGCTCATTAAATGGGTAAAAATGTCTATTTCATAATTGCTATGCACGCCCTGTATAATCGCACTAATACGCTCTAAACCCATACCTGTATCTACACTTGGAGCAGGTAGTTTTTCTAGCGTACCGTCTTTTTGGCGGTTAAATTGCATAAAGACATTGTTCCAAATTTCTACATAACGGTCGCCGTCTTCTTCAGGCGTTCCAGGTAAACCGCCCCAAATATGCTCGCCATGGTCAAAAAACACTTCCGTACAAGGTCCGCAAGGTCCTGTATCGCCCATTGCCCAGAAGTTGTCCGACTGGTATTCTCCGCCTTTATTATCACCAATGCGGATAATGCGTTCAGGCGATAAGCCAACCACTTTATGCCAAATGTCAAACGCTTCATCATCGGTTTGATATACGGTGACATACAGGCGTTCTTTTGGCAAAGCCAAATAATCAGGCGATGTCAAAAACTCCCATGCCAATGGAATAGCAGTTTCTTTAAAATAATCACCAAAAGAAAAATTACCCAGCATTTCAAAAAAAGTGTGATGACGCGCGGTGTAACCCACATTGTCAAGGTCATTGTGCTTGCCCCCTGCACGCACGCATTTTTGGGAAGTGACCGCACGGGTGTAGTCTCGTTTTTCTAGCCCCAAAAAGGTGTCTTTAAACTGATTCATACCCGCATTGGTAAATAGCAAGGTTGGGTCATTATGTGGCACAAGGCTTGATGACGCAACTGGTGTATGCCCATTTTTGGCAAAAAAATCAATAAAGGCTTGGCGTAGCTCGTTGCTGGTCATTTTTTTTGGTAAAACAGCTTGCATAAAAAAATCCTACGAAAAATAAAAATAACTGTTTATTTTAACATAAATAGATCAGAAAAAATCACTATTTTTTTAAACAAATCCATTCATAAAAAAATATCATCAATCTACAAAAAAGCGAACTTTTATTTCCTTGATATTAGTATGGAATTGGCGTAACATATCTATTAAATAAATGATTAACTTTTTAACTATTTTTAATTGAGTACCATGTTGTCATGGTTTTGTGAGGATGTTATGAACTGGCAACTTTTTAGCGTGATTTCAAGTATTGCGTCAACGGTTTTGGCAGGCGTGTTAATTACCATTGCGTTGGTTGTAGGCTTTGACGAAATTCCCCACATTATCATTGCAGGGGTTGGTGGGATTATTGCATCGTTGCCAATTGCCTTGGTTTTAACCAAAAAAATTCAAACATTAGGTACAAGCCAAGAATAAATCAAACGTAATTTTGAGCAAAAATTGGCTTTTTAAGTCAGACTTACAACAAAAAACCATCAAATTTGTCAAAATTTGGGTATAATGACACTACTTTTTATTTTTGTTTTCAAGTGACAATCTGCCTTTGTAAAAGTGGTGTCTATGCCTTATATATCCCAAACGCACAGCTTTTTAATTGATGATGCGTATTCCGCCGATGTCTTTGGCGAGTTAGAGACATTTTTTAGTGCTTATAGCAGTGATATCAACCAATTACCACGCCTGAGCATCGGTCTTAGCGTGCCGAGCGAATTTGATATTAACGCTGATAATGAGCGAAGTCAAGCCTATCGCCAATTTTGTCAAATGGTGCGGTATATCGTGCCTGATGTCAATATTTTGCCGTTTAAAATTCATCAAAAATCCAAAAATAGCCTAAGTAATGATGTAATAGAATTGTCAGAGACCGTTGCAGAAAATGATTATCAAGCAGTCATTTTGCTTATTCAATATTTTCAAGATGAAATGGCGGAAAAATCGGCAAGCAAAGGTTTTTTTACCAAAATTTTTCCGACCTTTATCGGTAAAAAATCAGAAACGGGCTTACACCCAAACCCAACGCCCCAACCAAAATCCCAACCAAGACCACAACCAATACCTAAGGTGCAACCACAGCCACAAGCAACAATAAAACCAAGCCTAAAACCGCAAAATCCAATGGGCAATCAATCCCAATCATACCGCCAAAGTGCAACAGCCAAACCCCAACCAATGCCAAAGACAGCGGTGCAAAAATTGCCAAGCATAAACCAACGAATGCAACCGTATTATCAGCTTTTGGTGAGTCAAATTTGTCAAGCGGTGCGAGCAACCGACACAGCGAACGAGCAAATGATTAGCAAAATTGTGTTACGTCCACAAAGTGGGCTAAGCCGTGCTTTTATTGAACAAGTTTTTAACAGTTTTCATCAGCGAAATACTGCAGATAGCCTTGATATGCCGTCATTTGGTTTAGAATGGTTAAAACCTGCATTGGCAAAAAAGGCAATAATGATAACTGATGATTTACAGTTTGAGCTAAAAACCAAAGCCAAAACCACGAGCCACGATATTGCCCAACTAAGCAACGGCGATGTAAATGCGGAGGATATTCAGATTTTGGTGGATTTTATTCAATGACAACCACCTTAGAAAAAAATTTATTAAAACAAGGCGTTAAGCCAAGTCGTGTGTATTTGGCTCATGATAACGCATTTTTACATGGTAATTTGTTAGATTTTTTTGCTAAAAAATTTAGCCATATTGACAAATCAACTTGGCAACAACGGTTTAATAGTGGCTTGATTTTAGCTGAAAATCATCAGCCGATGTCTGCAGATATGCCTTATCAAGCAGGGCAGACTTTGCTATATTATCGTGATGTAGGGCAAGAGCCGATTGTGCCGTTTATGGAGCGGATTTTGGCGGTGGATGAGCATTTGATTGTGGTGGATAAACCACATTTTTTACCTGTCATTCCGACTGGGCAGTTTGTTCAACAGACGTTGCTCGCACGCTTGCGATTACACCCTGAATTACAGCAGTTGGATGTTATGGCGATTTCGCCTATTCACCGCTTGGACAAAGATACAGCAGGTGTAATGTTGTTTTCGCATCACCCCAAAACTCGTGCTGATTATCAACAATTGTTTGAAAAAAAGCAAGTGCAAAAAGTGTATGAAGCGATTGCTCCAACTCGGTTGGATTTGGTTTATCCTTACCAAGTCTCATCAAGGCTAGTACGTGGTGAGCCGTTCTTTTTGACAAAGACGGTGGCAGGGGAAATTAATGCGATAACCACGATTGAACATCTTGAAGTCTTGCAAGGTAAATTGACGGGCTTTAGCCGTTATCGTTTAACACCTTTAACAGGCAAAAAACATCAGTTGCGAGTGCATATGGCATCGCTTGGTATGCCTTTGTTGCATGATAATTTTTATCCCATGGTTAAACCCCAAGGCACGGCTGATTTTCATCGTCCATTACAATTATTGGCGAAACAGATTGGGTTTGTTGACCCTATTTCTGCTAAAAATAGGGTCTTTACCACGGAACAACAATTGTTTAGATAAGTTCAAAATTTTGTATTTCTAATTTACCGTTAAAATTAGTTAACTGAACAAAATCTACCGCATCTTTTTCGCCTGAGGCATCTTCATCAAAACTAACCATGCCAGTGTCTTGATTGTAAACAATGTGCTTGAATAAATTGTCCATACTATCTGTTAAGCCTATAAAAATATCTTTGGCAAGAACAAGTTTATCATCGTTGCTAAAGTCTGTAATGCTATCCACATTGCCATTTAATGGCGTATTAAAGATAAATTTGTCTGCACCGCCATTGCCTGTTAATGTGTTGCTTTGTGAGTTGGTATAAATGGTATTATTAGCGGTATTGCCAATACCCACTACCGCATCCCCCATTAAGTGGAGATTTTCTATATGCTCTGATAACGTAAAGCGATTAGCACTGCTGTACACGGTGTCATTGTCACCTTCATTCGCATTTTCGGTAATTTTATCATTTTGATTGTCAATGATATAAATGTCGTTACCATCACCGCCGATTAAGGTATCATCACCGATTCCACCGTCTAAGTAATCATCGCCATGACCACCTGAAATCTCATCATCACCATTACCACCATAAATATGATTGTTGGCGTTGTTGCCAATCAATATATCGTCATGAGCTGAGCCGATTAGGTTTTCTAATTGGGTATTATAGCCGATAAAAGATACACCTTGGATAAAATCAGGCTCATTGATGTAGTACACGCCCTTGGCATCATCATTATTTAAAAATGCAGCATTGACTTGTTGGGCATCGGAATCAAGGTTAAAAAAGCTATTGATAACACCGTTTTTGCCAAAAGAGCCTGCCAATGGGAAGTTTGTTAAATCATGTTTATCTCTTTGAGTTTTATCTTGATAAATATAGCTACCACCTGTTAAATTGACATAAACACCTTGTTGTTCGTTGCTAGCATCAAAGGTATCTATACCAGCTCCATCCCAAATATAAGCATCAAGGTCAGACTTTGTTGTATTAATTGTGGCAAAGCGGTAAGTATCGTCAGTACTTCTGGTTTCTTGATTAACCCCGTAACGATAATGTAAATAAGCCAAATCTAGAATACGTAAATCTTTGGTTTGTACAAAATCGTCAGAATTATCATAAGACATCACGGTCGTGCCTTTACTTTCAATGTCTGATGTATAAAATGGCTTGTCTTTGTCACGACCCGTCTCACTATGAGGGTGCCCCATACCAAGTGAGTGCAGAGTCTCATGCACAGTGGTTAAAAACCCTTTTAGGTTGTCCATTCCGTTTTCACCAGCAAAGTGGTTTTTGCTTAATATAATGTCAGTGCCATTTGCGACACCTTCAGCATCAAGCCTTGAGCCTGGCAGAATTGTCTGCTTATAATAGGTGATTGTATCGCCTTGTCCTCTTTTCCAGTCGGTAACTTCCACGAACTTCACTTTCGTGTAGTATTCAATCGCTTTAAGGGCTTCTCTGACGACTTGTTTATCACTATTGGTCATTTCAATTGGACTAAACGTCAATTTTTCAATTGATCTGAAGTCTTTTTCTTGTTTAAAATAAAAGTTAAGTACTAATTTTTCATCCATACCACCGTAAGTATAATTTGGGAAATAATCTCGAGTTGCCTCTTTTTTTACTTCTTCACGGAATTGGTGGTTTTCTAGTATTTTGATAAAAATCGGTAGTTGGTCATATGGTAATTTGCCTGTCTGACTCACAAAACTGCTATTAGTTGGCATCTCACTGCTAAAGTGTGCTATATCACTGACTTCAACAACTTGATTGATTGCGTTTTTAGTAATCACTTTTGCACGAATTTGTGTGTTATTTTTTAATAACTCGCTACTGATGGTTAAACTAAATGATTGATTTTCATCGACATAGGCACGATGTTCTTGATTATCATTAGTCATTATAATCACCTCATCGCCTTGTTTGGCAATGCCAGAGACAATACCCGTAATCGTGCTTTGTGGTGTGGAAAAATTGTTTGCGTTAATGATGCCATCATTCACAAAATCATTATCCAGCGAAACATTATCAGCAGTCAAGGCTGGCGTGGTAATCGCCTTAGCATAATGTGTGACTTTGCCCTCTCGGTTAAAGATAGTTGTGCCATCGTTGGGTTTTTCGCTCAATGCTACAATCGTATCATCGGTATGAAACTTGTAACTAATTTTTTGACCATTGGCTTTGATAAGTTCATGATTTGGTATGTCAACAAAAAATGTCTGATTTTCTTCGTTCACACCGATGGTGTAGGCTTTGTTATTGATAATCATATCAATGGCATTTAGACGATGTGGATTTAAGCCTTTGGCAAAATCACCAGTTAAATTCACCTTGCCACTCAAGCGGGTTGTCGCTGACAAATCATCAATTCCAATCGCATTATCGCCACCCATACTCGTAATCTGAATGCCTGCTAACGCATTGTCAGCGATTTGATAAGATTGACTATCTGTAGCACTTGTTTCGTTAAGTTCAGCAATTACTTGGTAACTGTCGTTGGTTAAGTATTTGAAATGTTTGCCTTGAATATTAGCAGTAAAGCTTAAATCTTTTTGTAGTTGTGCTTGTTGACTATGGTTGCCAACTTTGATAGTAACCGTCTGACCTTCTTTGGCATCACCGCCACTTACTCGCCCTGTTACTGTGACTACGCCATGACTTTCACTGACATTGATAAAATTGTCATTAGCAATCTTTTCAATCGTAATGGTTACTTGCTCTTTGGGCGGCACAGGTGCCGGCTCTATAGGGCTGATAGTTTCTACAGGCGGTTTTGGTGTAACAGGTGGTTTAGTTTCTTCTTCTGTTGGTGCTGGTTTGGTTATTTCGTCTTTGGGTGGCACAGGTGTCGGCTCTGTAGGGCTGATAGTTTCTACAGGCGGTTTTGGTGCAACAGGTGGTTTTGTTTCTTCTTCTATTGGTGCTGGTTTGGTTGTTTCGTCTTTGGGTGGCACAGGTGTCGGCTCTGTAGGGCTGATAGTTTCTACAGGCGGTTTTGGTGTAACAGGTGGTTTTGTTTCTTCTTCTGTTGGTGCTGGTTTGGTTGTTTCGTCTTTGGGTGGCACAGGTGTTGGCTTTGTAGGGCTGATAGTTTCTA
>NZ_KB903810.1 GCF_000379845.1 Moraxella boevrei DSM 14165
TAGGTCGCATATTCTATCACAGTTTTTTAAGCTGTCAAGAACTTTTTTCGCTTTTTTTGTTTTCTTTTTTATGCTTTTTTTTATTTTCTTTTTTAAAAAAAAATAAATATTTAATATAAAAAAGATTTCTCTTTGAAAGAAAGCTCGCTATACCTTATACTTTCGCTTTGCCCCTATCGTGGGTGCGTATTATATAGTCTTTTTAATTCCAGTCAAGCAGTTTTTGTGAAAAAAATCGGGTTTTTTGTTGGGTTGGTTTCTAAATTATTGTTTTTAAAGCTTTTTTATTTTGAGTTTTTTCAAAAAATTGGTGGGTTAGATAAATCAACCCACTAATTTTATTATTGCGATTATCAATCAACCGTATGTTACCAATCAAATTATTTTTAGATTAAGTGGTTAAAAAACTCAAGTCTTCGTCTGGGCGAGTGGTAAAGACTTCGCAACCATTTTCTGTTACCATCAGCGTGTGTTCCCATTGGGCAGAAAGTTTGCGGTCTTTGGTAATAACAGTCCATTTGTCAGGCATAACTTTGGTTTGCCAAACGCCTTGATTTATCATAGGTTCAATGGTAAAGGTCATGCCTGTTTTTAGCTGTATGCCTGTATTTTTTTTGCCATAATGTAACACTTGTGGTTCATCATGGTATACATCGCTGATACCATGTCCACAATATTCACGCACCACGCTAAAACGCTCGGCTTCGGCAACTTTTTGAATGGCTTCGCCAATATCCCCCATATAGGCTCCATTGCGAACCGCTTTCATGCCTGCGTACAGGGCATCTTGGGCGACTTTGCAAATGCGTTGAGCCATGATAGACCCTTCGCCGATAATCCACATACGTGACGTATCGCCATGATAGCCGTCTTTAATCACGGTAATGTCTATATTAATGATGTCGCCATCTTTTAAAATACGCTCATCGTCTGGAATACCGTGGCAAACCACATGATTGATAGAGGTACAAAGGGTTTTTGGGTAGCCATGGTAGCCGACATTGGCAGGTATGGCTTTTTGTACATTGACGATATAATCATGGGCGATTTTGTCTAATGCCCCTGTACTAATGCCTTCTTTAACGTATTCGTCCAACATAACCAGCACGTCAGATGCCAGCTTGCCTGCAATTCGCATTTTTTTGACAGCTTCTGGATTATTTGCAAGTGTTTTCATAAAAATTTTGTCTTAATCAGTGAATAAAAACCGCTATTATACGTTGTTTTTGGCTTTTTCACAAAACTATGTGGTAATTTTTCACAAAATCTGTTAAATTCCTATTTTTGACAAAATCAATTAGGGGAAAAAATGAGCAAAATCAACGCAAACGCTTACCAAAAACCAAGCGATGAACAAATCCGCCAAAATCTGAGCGATGAACAGTTTTACATCACACAACAAAACGGCACAGAACGCCCATTTAGCCACGCATACGACCACCATTTTGAAAAAGGCATTTATGTGGATATCGTCAGTGGCGAACCTTTGTTTAGTTCTACTGATAAATATGATTCGGGTTGTGGTTGGCCTGCGTTTAGCAAACCCATTGACATGGCGGTGATTAACGAGTTTGAAGACAATTCACTCGCCCGCACTCGCACCGAAGTGCGTAGCCGTGTAGCGGATTCGCATTTGGGTCATGTGTTTAATGACGGTTTGCCAGAGTTGGGCGGTATGCGATACTGTATCAATGGCTCGGCATTACGTTTTGTGCCATTGGCAGATATGGAAAAAGAAGGCTATGGCGATTTGGTGGCGTTAGTGGAATAAAAGCTAAAAAATTGAGAATAGCATTGTATTCTCAATTTTTTTACGGTTTGATAAAAAATCATTTTTTATCGCCGTCTTCTTTTTTTTCTTCAACGTCTTGGTGCAGTGATAGCGACAAGGCGTCTTCTTTTTCCGCAGAGCCACGGGTAGATTTTAGTTTGATTTGTAAGCGTAATTCATTGGCAGAGTCAGCGTTACGAATGGCTTCATCGTAACTAATCGCCCCTTCGTTGTACAAGTCAAATAGGGCTTGGTCAAAGGTTTGCATGCCAAGTTCACGAGATTTGGTCATAATGCCTTTTAATTCGTGCATTTCGCCTTTTAAAATCAAATCAGCAACCAGTGGCGTGTTTAACATGATTTCCACGGCCGCACGACGACCTTTGCCGTCTTCGGTTCGGATAAGACGTTGCGAAATAATCGCTTTCATATTGGACGACAAATCCATCAATAGCTGACCTTTACGCTCTTCTGGGAAAAAGTTAATAATACGGTCAAGGGTTTGGTTGGCGTTATTGGCATGCAACGTGCCTAAGCACAAATGCCCAGTTTCGGCAAAGGCAATCGCATGCTCCATAGTTTCGGTATCACGGATTTCGCCAATCAAAATCACGTCTGGGGCTTGACGCAAGGTATTTTTCAACGCATTGTGCCAAGAATGGCTATCCACGCCCACCTCACGGTGGGTAATCATGGATTTTTTGTGTTTATGCACATATTCTACAGGGTCTTCCACAGTGATAATATGCCCTGCTGAGTTTTCATTACGAAAATCAATCATCGCCGCCAATGACGTAGACTTCCCCGAGCCTGTACCACCAACCACAAGTACCAAGCCACGTTTTTCCATAATTACGTCTTTTAGTTTAATTGGCAAGCGTAATTTTTCAAAATTAGGAATTTCGGCAGCAATGGTACGAATAACCATGCCAACTTGCAGTTGTTGCTGAAATACATTAACACGAAAACGTGAAACGCCTGGCACGTTAATCGCAAAATTACACTCTAAATGCTGTTCAAATTCTTCACGCTGTAAATCATTCATCAAACTATAAGCAAATAATTTGGTTTTATCAGCGGTCAAGGTTTTTTGGCTCAGCGGTTTCATCAAGCCTTGATGCTTGACACTTGGCGGAAATTCAGCTGTAATAAACAAATCCGAGCCACCGATTTCCACGACTTTACCGAGCATATTAAACATAATATTGCGTGCTTCGTGCAAGGATTCTTCAGCAAAGGAAAGGAGCGATTCTTCTTTTAACATACAGCCTCTGATAGTCAATAACAATAAACATGAAAAATAATCGTCTATTATAACCGATTTAATTACAAATATAATGCTTAATTTTTAAAAAATTTAAACAAAATATTTTTATCAGACAAACAAAAACCCATAATCAAAAAATTATGGGTTTTAATAGTTGTCAAACATAAAATTAACGGTCAATTTTCTCTTTAACGATTTTTAGGCTTGGATACAACATTTCAATGTCGTATTCTTGTCCGTTTTTGGTGGCTTCAACGCTTAATGACGGTTTACCACGGTAATCGTCAGCATCCACGTCCACTACATTATAGCCTTTTTGTTGCAAAAGTGTAATGGCTTTTTCTTTGGTAACATTAAAATTTTTGTCTTGATACACTTGGTTTTCAATTTGGTCATCCAAATCTTGATGGGCGTTTAAATCGGCGTGAGCCATGCCCATTCCCATTAAAAAAAATGCTGAGGCGAGACTGGTTAACAGTAATTTTTTCATACATTTTACCTTGTTTTGTTGGTTTAATAGCATTATAACAGATTTTTTTACCAATACAATCATTTTTGCCAAGCAATAACACAGCCTTACCAAAGGTTTACAATTTTTGAAATTTATCAAGGATTTGTATCTGCTTTGCAACGATGTTTCGTCAACATTTTTAGTAAGGTTTTTAGCAAAAACATAATCGTTAAGATTGTTTTTATGGTAATTATCCTTATTTAAGCCTATAATTTAGCAATTTTTTAAAAATTATTTTTTTAAACCGATTTTTAACCCTATTCACAACAATAAAAGTAGGCAATTTATGGCACTTAATAGCATTTCTGAGATTATTGATGACATTAAACACGGTAAAATGGTCATTTTAATGGATGACGAAAACCGTGAAAATGAAGGCGATTTGATTATGGCGGCGAGCCACATCACACCTGAAGCGATTAATTTTATGATTACCCACGCTCGTGGTTTGGTGTGTTTGACACTGACTGAAGCTCGTTGCCAACAGTTGGATTTGGCGTTGATGAGCGATAAAAATGGGGCAAAATTTAGTACCAATTTTACTTTGTCAATTGAAGCGTCAGAAGGCGTTACCACAGGGATTTCAGCGACTGACCGTGCCACCACGATTTTAAGTGCAGTCGCTCCGAATGCCAAGCCGTCTGACATCGTACAACCAGGGCATATTTTTCCAATTATGGCAAAAAAAGGTGGGGTATTGCACCGTGCGGGGCATACCGAAGCAGGCTGTGATTTGGCACGCTTGGCAGGGCTTGAGCCAGCGAGTGTGATTGTGGAAATTATTAAGCCAGACGGTACGATGGCTCGCCGTGATGATTTGGAAATGTTTGCCAAAGAACATGGGTTAAAAATCGGCACGATTGCCGATTTGATTGAGTATCGCCTTGCTAATGAGCAAACGGTGGAAGAAATCGCCCATTTTCCATTAACGACAACATTTGGCGAGTTTGATTTTTACCGTTTTTGTGAATATGGTTCGGACGATGTGCATTTTGCTCTTGTCAAAGGCGACCCAAAACAGGGCGTAACGGCGGTGCGAGTGCATACCTTTGAGCCATTACGAGATTTGTTTGGGATTTCGTTAAACAATAAATCTAACTGGGACAGCCATGCTAGCCTTGAGTTTTTGGCAAAATGTGAGCGTGGCGTGTTTGTGTGGATTGGGCATGGCGATGATATGGAAATGGCAAACGCCCTTGATAATCTTACCAAGAAAGTCAACCACGAAACGCCAACTGCTCGCAATGTAAAACGTCAGCCGTATAGCACGATTGGGGTTGGGGCTCAGATTTTACGCCATTTGGGGGTAAAAGATATGAAATTGTTATCCAGTGCACTAAAATTTAATGCGTTGTCAGGCTTTGATTTAAATATCGTAGAAATTGTGCAAAAAGAAAAATAATTTAACAACTATTTAAATTTATTTAATCATAAATTTAAATCTACCAAAAGGAATGTCATGTCATTTGCTCAAATTTTTACCCGTTCTGTGGTTGGTTTAAATGCCCCAAGTGTCATGGTAGAAGTGCATTTGTCGCAAGGCTTGCCGTCCATTACCATCGTCGGATTGCCAGAGGCGAGCGTGCGAGAGAGTAAAGACAGGGTGCGTTCAGCCATTATTAACTCAGGCTTTCAATTCCCCAACCGTAAACTCACCATTAACCTTGCCCCTGCTGACTTGCCAAAAGACGGTGCAAGGCTAGATTTGCCAATAGCGATTGGTATTTTGGTGGCAAGTGGCCAAATTGACGACAGTAAAGTAAAGGATTTTGAATTTATTGGTGAATTGGCATTAAATGGTGAGTTGCGACCAGTTTTTGGGGCGTTGGCGGTGGCAAGAGCCATTAAAAATAGCAAGCATACCTTGATTGCCCCCAAAGACAACGCCCAAGAAGCGGTAAAAGTGCAGGGCATTGATGTGTTGCAAGCGGATAATTTAAAACAAGTTTGCCAACACCTAAATGGCGAACAAAGTTTGCCTTATGCTGAGTTTAAAGCAAGTTATCAAGTCGCAAGCAAGCAACTAGATTTAGCCGATGTTAAAGGACAATATCAAGCACGCCGAGCGTTAGAAATTTGTGCCAGCGGTGGGCATTCGTTATTGTTCTGCGGTTCACCAGGGAGTGGTAAAACTTTGATGGCTTCACGCCTGCCGAGTATTTTACCGCCTTTAACCGATAATCAAGCCTTAGAAGTAGCAAGCATTTATTCCATTGCCAATGTGGCTTATGATTTTGGGACACGTCCGTTTCGGCAAGTGCATCACACCACATCCGCCGTAGCATTGGTCGGTGGTGGCTCAAACCCAAAACCAGGTGAGATTTCTTTGGCGAATTTTGGTGTGTTATTTTTGGACGAAATGCCAGAATTTGACCGAAAAGTGTTGGAAGTATTACGCCAACCCATTGAAAATAAGCAAATTATCATTAGCCGTGCCAATCATCAAACCAGTTTTCCTGCCAATTTTCAACTGATTGGAGCAATGAATCCTTGTCCTTGTGGTTATTATGGCGATAAATCGGGACGCTGTAACTGCCGTCCTGAACAAGTCCGCCGTTATCAAGAAAAACTGTCAGGCCCTTTGCTTGACCGTATTGATTTGTTTGTTACTGTGCCAAATCTACCCATGAGCGATTTACAATCTGCCAAAACAGGTGAAAGCTCGGCAGTCGTGCGTGAGCGAGTGATACAAGCCTACCAAATCCAACAAAACCGTCAAGGTAAACCAAATGCTGAACTAACCCCAGTTGAACTAGAACAATTTGCCAAGCTGGGCGAACAACAGCGTAATCTGTTAGCCATGGCAGGGCAACGGTTAAACTTATCTGCTCGTGGTTATCATCGAGTGTTACGAGTGGCTCGTACCATTGCAGACCTGGCAGGTGGTGAAAACATTGACAACTCACATTTGACAGAAGCCTTGAGCTATCGTGGTAATTTACAAAATTAAACGTTGGCATAAAAACCTTTTTCTCCGCTTTAGTGTAGCTATGTTATAATAGGTTCATTTTAAAAGACACAATACACAATAACGAGAAAGCCATGAGCCAACTACCGCCAAACGAACAGCCTTTTACCAGTCGTCCTGTAGAAATTTTGGAAAATCCATACGCCAATGCCAACCGAGATTTTCACGCCCAAATGCGATTGTTTGACGAGGACTTAATCAAAAAATACAACCGAGCAGGGCCACGTTACACATCTTATCCGACCGCATTGGAATTTGTGCCAATCATGGACGGCAAAGAAAGCGAAATTTTGCAAAACCGTGATGAAAAAGTGCCATTATCCTTATATTTTCATATTCCATTTTGCCGTACGCTGTGTTATTACTGTGCTTGCAACAAAATTATTACCAAAAAAAATAGCAATTCGGGTGATTATTTAGACTATTTATTTCAAGAAATTAAGCACAAACGCTCACTATTAAAGGGCAATCCGATTATAGAACAGGTACATTTTGGTGGTGGTACACCGACTTTTTTAAGTGATGATGAACTGGTGCAACTGTGGGATTTTTTGCATGAACAGTTTACATTTAGCGATAAAGATACAGCAGATTTTGGCATTGAAATTGACCCACGAGAATTACGCCCAACCACGCTTGAAACGCTGAGAAAAGCAGGTTTTAACCGTGTTAGCTTTGGCGTGCAGGATTTGGAAGAAAAAGTACAAATTGCGGTTAATCGCATTCAATCTGAAGAATTGATTAGAAATGTGATGACGGAAAGCCGAAGATTGGGTTTTCGTTCCATTAATATTGATTTGATTTATGGTTTGCCACATCAGACGGTGGACACGCTTGCCAACACGGTTGCAAAAATCATTGACATCGCCCCTGATAGACTGTCAGTGTTTAATTATGCCCATTTGCCAGAGCGTTTTACCCCACAAAAACAGATTAAAGATGAACATTTGCCGTCTCCTGCTGACAAATTGACCATGCTTGGCAACACGATTTTGGCATTAAATCAGGCAGGTTATCAATATATTGGCATTGACCATTTTGCCCTCCCTGATGATGAATTGGCAATCGCCCAACGTGAAGGCAAATTACACCGCAATTTTCAGGGCTATACTACGCATGGCGACTGTGATTTGCTGGGTTTTGGCGTGTCGTCTATCAGTCAGATTGGTCAGCATTTTTTACAAAATGATACAGTTCTATCTGAATATCAAGCAAAAATTGATAATCACCAACTACCTGCGGTGAAGCATATTGCGGTAAAACTCACCGATGCGTTACGCCGTTATGTGATTATGAATTTGTTATGTCATGATTATGTTGATTTTAAAGATGTGAATATGCGATTTAGCGTTGATGCGGTAACCTATTTTATTGATGAAATCAGCGAGCTTGGGCAAATGCAACAGGACGGTTTGGTAGATATGGACGCTAAGGGCATTCGTGTGTTGCCAAAAGGGCGACTCTTGGGGCGTAATGTGGCGATGGTGTTTGATGAGTATTTAAACAAAAAACATCAAAATCGGTTTAGTAAGGTGATTTGATAAAGGTTAAATTATGGAAAAATTTGCATTAATTACTTTGGTTGCCGTTACCAGTTTTGCCAATGCTCAAGATATTCCAAAGGCGTTTCAAGGTAAATGGGTAACTTCCGCCATTAAATATGAACAACTCAGCCCTAAACTTGTAAAACACTATTGTAATCCAAAAATGGAGAGTGATGGGGCTGTTATTTTGACAGTTTCCAACAAGAACATGGAAATGAACTACTGGGAAGCCAGCGAAACGGTTAATAACTTTAAATTCAGTCAAGTTAAACCAAATTATATATTAGGAACAGCAAGATTTGTGCAAAGCGGGTTTGTAGGAGATGAGGAAGGTAATTTAATAGATAAAGACATCATCTTAAATCGCAAGATTGAATTTACCCTTAAAAATGGTGAATTGATAGAGCTTTACCGAAATGACCAAAATGAAATAGGTAAGCCAATTTGGTACAAACGCTATTGGAAAAAATGTAACTGATTAAACTTTTAGGATAAAAAAATGCATCAAATCCCAACTGACTTATTAGCCAAATCAAAACATTGGCGACAAGATATTCAGTTTCGCCAAGAAGTGCTTGGCAAACCGTTTGACTTTGTCAGCACTTGGGGGATTTTTTCCCCTGAAAAACTGGACGAAGGCAGTCTGATGTTATTAGATTATATAGACTTTAAAGCAGATGACAATAGCATTGATTTAGGCTGTGGTTATGGTGTGCTTGGCATGACCGCAAGCCGTGAATGCCCCAATGGTCAGCATTTACTGATTGATAAAGACTTTGTAGCAGTAGAATATGCCAAAATCAACTGCCAAAAAAATGGTTTAACCAATGCAACCGTTCAGCTTTCCAATGGTTTTTATCATGTGGATAAATTGTTAAAATTTAGCCTTGTGATGAGTAATTTACCTGCAAAAGCCAGCAAGGAACAGCATTATTTGTACCTATTGGACGCTTATAACGCCATGCAAACAGGCGGACGGTTTTATGTGGTAACGATTAATGGCTTGCGTGATTTTATGAAACGTTCATTTACCGAAGTGTTTGGCAATGCGGATAAAATCAAACAAGGTAAAACTTATACCGTTACCATGGCAGTGAAAGATTAAATTTGTAAAATTTTAATCAAATCGTTTCTCAATCTTTCTAAAATATCATCAGCCAAAGCACCACCTTGTTGGTCGCTGATAAGAAACATATCTTCCACACGCTCACCAAGCGTGGTAATACGGGCAAAATGCACTTCAATTTCATGTTGCAAAAATACCTGCCCCACACGAGCAAGCAACGCAGGCTGGTCTAAGGTTTCTAACACCATCATGTGTTGCTGAGTTTCAGGGTTAAATTCAAAATTAACCTTGGTTGGCACGTTAAAATATTTTAACGCTCTGGGTAATATTTTTTTGATAACACTTGGTTTATTAAAATTACTAAAAGATTTATTTAAATACTCCATCAAATCCTGTTGGCGTAAGTTATCCGTTAAAATTGTGCCATAGCGGTCAAGCAACACATACGAGTCCAAGGCAAAATCACGACTGGCGGTAATAATCCGTGCATCCAACACGTCCAAATTCATTTGGTCAAACACCGACACGGTGGTCGCAAACAGATTGGCTTGGTCTTTGGTATAAATAAACACTTGCACCGCATCTAACGCCAGTTCTCGGTGTTCTCGCAAAATAATCAACGGCTCATCTTTTTGGGTTTTTTCATGTTCAATAATGGCTCTGGACTGCCAAATGATATCATTTGGCGTTTCTCGTAAAAAATATTCATCACCCAGCTCTTGCCACAAATTTTCAATTTGGGCAACATCTTTGGCAGATAATTGGGTGTCATTTTCCAGTAAATTGTTAGCCGTTTGTTTGTTATTGGCAATCATAGCTTGACGGTTCATCGGTGCATCAATGTCTGCACGCAAAATCCGCCGAGTTTGGGTATATAACTGTCTTAGCAAACTCGCCCGCCAGCTATTCCACAGTTGTGGATTGGTCGCATTCATATCGGCAACCGTCAAAACATACAAATGATTAAGATAGGTTACATTGCCGACTTGTTCTGCAAAATCCGCCACCACCGCAGGGTCAGAGATATCCTTTTTTTGGGCAGTCAGCGACATTAACAAATGCTGTCGCACAAGCCAACCCACCAAATCCGCATCCGCCTGACTTAACCCATGTGCCAAACAAAACGCAATCGCATCTTTTTCACCAAGCGTACTATGGTCGCCCCCACGCCCTTTGGCAATATCATGAAAAATCGCCGAAATAATTAACAATTCTTTGCGTTCAATCCGCCGATAAATACTACTCACCAAGGGTAACGACTGCTGATAATTGTCATCGGTAAAACGATGAAGCATCCGCACCAACAGTAAAATATGAGCATCCACGGTGTAACGATGAAATAAATCGTATTGCATTAAACCCACAATCTGACCAAACGCAGGTAAATATCGCCCCAAAACGCCATAACGTTTCATCACTCTAAGTCGCCAAAATAACAAATTTTGTTCTTTTAAATTTGCCATAAATAATTGTTGGTGTTGTGAGTTTTGCCGAAAATTATTATCAATCCCACGACTGGCTATCGCCAAGACTCGCAACGTGCGAGTGCGAATATGTTTAATATTCATCTGCCCCATTAACAAAAACAATTCCAAAATCGCCTGTGGCGACTGAGCAAACACTTTATTATGCACCACCGCAATCTGATTGCCTACCAATTTAAAGCGTTCATTAATCACTTTATGCACAGGTTTTTCATCATCATTTAAATATTTTTCAAAGACGACTTCATAATAATGCTGGGTTAGCATTTCTGATAAATTGGCATTAGACATCGCAAAGCGATAATAATCTCGCATAAATCGCTCCACGCCTGCATTTTTACTATCGTCTGCGGTTTGGGTATAGCCCATTTTTTCGGCGATACTGCGTTGATAATCAAACAAAAGTCGGTTTTCGTTTCGTGCCGTTATGCGGTGCAAATGATGACGCATTTGCCACAAAAAATCTTCTGCCGATTGGATTTCATCAAACTCTTTTTCGGTGATAAAACCCTGTTGCACCAAGTCATACAGCCGATTAACCCGCACATATTGTTTCCACACCCAACCAATCATGTGAATGTCTCGCAAGCCACCGGGGGCATTTTTGATATCAGGCTCAAGGTTGTATTCTGTTGCGTTATGCTTGTAATATCGTGCCTTGGCTTCCTCCATTTTGGCATGATAAAAACTCGCCTGCGTCCAATTTTTTGCCAATAACTGTAGCAGTATTTTTGCCAAACGTGTTTGCCCTGCCAAACAACGTGCCTCTAATAAACTCGTCGCCACCGTAATATCTTGGCACGCCACATCACATTCCGCCACCGACCGCACCACAATCGCAGGCTCAATGCCAATATCCCACAAATTTGTCAAAAATGGCGAAATTTTTTGGTTCAACGCTTCGTCAATTTCACCGTCATTTAACAACAAAATATCCACATCTGAGTGCGGATGCAACTCACCACGCCCATAACCACCTGTAGCAAATAATGCCATATCTGTTTGATTTAATTCATAAAAATCAAACAACGCCACGAGCAATTTATCCATGATTTGACTGCGACTTTGTACAATTTGGCGAATTGCCATTTTATTTTTTAACAACAAGTTGTCAAAAAAAATTTCACAATTTTTTAAATATAATTTAATAATTATATTGCTGTGTAAATCTGCTTTCTCCAATGTTGGCAATTCTGATACCATAATTTTCACCTTTTTAGCCCATGACACCGACTGAATAAATAAATGGCAATTTAGCATAAAATTTGGCAAAAACCTAGTAAATTGCCGATTAAACACTAAAACTGGATTGTAATCCGCCAATTTTTGGGCTAAACTGCTAAAATCTACCATCAACAAAAATTTTTATCCCTAAAAATGATGCCAAATATAACCCACCAACCAATTCACAAACTTTCCCCTGCCAAAATCAACCTATTTTTGCACATCACAAACAAACGAGATGACGGTTATCATAATTTACAAAGTGTCTTTCGTTTGATTAATCTGTATGATACGCTCACCTTTCGCCAAACAAGCCAACAAATTTCTGCAAATTTTAGCCCTGATAATTTGCCTATTGATTTAAGCATTCAACAACAAAATGGCTCAACTCAAGCGATTACTAAAAATTTATCAGATAATTTAATCGCTAGAGCCAGTCTTGCTTTGCTAGAATTTGCCAGAAATCAGCAAAAGTTGAGCATTGAACAAATTAGCCAACTGCCCATGATTGACATTCAGCTTAATAAAAAACTGCCGATGGGAGCAGGGCTTGGCGGCGGTTCGTCTAATTGTGCCACGACCTTAACCACGCTCAATGAGCTTTGGCAACTGCACTTTAGCCAACATGAGTTAATCCAAATTGGGGCAAGTTTGGGGGCGGATGTGCCGATTTTTGTGTTTGGGCAAGATGTGATTGCAGAGGGGATTGGCGAACGGTTAACACCGATTGAGTTACCGTCACAACGTTTGTTATTGCTCATGCCAAACTCGCATATCAATACCGCACAATTATTTGCTAATGCTGATTTAAAGCGGGATTGCCCTGCCCTGCCCCATGCGTTTTTGCGAGAGCATAAGGCAGATTTTACCGACCGTTTAAGTGATAATTTTGGCAATGTATTTGAGCCGATTGTCACGTTGTTATCGCAACCTGTCCATCAGGCGTTGCAGTATTTGCAAGGTTTGGCGAGCTTTACCAACACCACGCCACGCATGACGGGCTCTGGCAGTTGTGTGTTTTTGCCGTTGCCAATGCAGATAAAAAATCAAATTGGTGAACAAACGTTGATAGATTGGCAAAAAAATACCCCATGCCAAAGTGTGATAGTTGATACCTTATAATTAGCAAATTGCTGGGCAATTTTAGCAAAATAGTTAATAACTTATTTAGTATGTATGTATGAAAAAAATTATCTTTTTAAGCAGTATATTTTTCTTATCGCCTAGTTTTGCCGATGAAGGGATTTTAACCGCCGTTGTCAGTGAACTCACTCAAAAAAAATCTGAACCTGATGATAACACACCGATTACTACCGTAGCTGATAGCAACGCTACAAATACTGGCAAATCAGCCAGTGACCAAGATATCCATGCACGTATTACTGGGATTTTTAGTGAAATTGATGGTTTAGGCACGGTTAGCATTAATGTTAATCAGGGCGTGGTACGTCTATCTGGCACAGTACCGAATGAAGCCAAAGCAGTACAAGCCGTCAATCTTGCCAATCGTATCAGCGACGTGGTGGCTGTACAGGACAACATCAATCGTACACTTAGTGTGCAGGATAACGTTACACCTGTGTTCAATGATTTTGTAGAAACAAGTAAATCATGGCTCAATGCTCTACCACTATTTTTAGTAGCAATCTTAGCGTTTTTGATGGTTGCAAAATTTGGTAGTTTTTTGGCAAATCGCCACGCACTTTGGCGAAGTATCACACCAAATCCCTTTGTGGCAGAACTACTCTCTGGCACTGCGAAATTCGTGTTTATTATCTTAGGGCTGATCTTAGCACTTAGTCTTATCGGTGCCCAAAATTTGATTAGCACATTACTGGGCGGGGCGGGCGTGCTTGGGATTGCCATCGGTTTTGCCGTTAAAGATACCATTGAAAACTACATTGCAAGTCTCATGCTAAGTATTCGCCAACCGTTTCGTGCCAAAGACCATGTAATTATTAACGATAAAGAAGGGATCGTTATGCGTTTGACAAGCCGTGCAACGGTTTTAATGACACTTGACGGCAATCATTTGCGAATTCCTAATTCAGAAGTTTTCAAAGGTGTGATTTTAAATTACACCAAAAATCCTGAAAGGCGTTTTACCTTTAAGATCGGCGTGGACGCCAACAACGACCCATTGGCCGGTATTAAAGTGGGGCTTGATGCCATTCATGAACTTGATTTTGTACTAAAACAACCCAAAGCCATTGCAATTATCAACGAAATTGGCGACTCAAATATCATACTAGAATTTCAAGTTTGGGTCAATCAATCCAAAACCGACTTTGCCAAGGCACGTAGTATCGCTATCCGTGAAACCAAACATGCCCTTGAAAACCATGGATTTAGCTTGCCTGAGCCAATTTATATGGTTAATTTTGATCAAAATTTGGAAGATGCTCTAATCAGGCTTGGTAATCGTTTTGGCAGTCGTTTTGATAATCGTGTGAGTGATGTTATACAATCCAACCCAACGGACAGCAAAGAAAATCAGCAAAAAGATACGCCTAGCAAAAAACAAGCCAAGGCTCGTGCCAAAACCATTTTAGGCAATGACAATATCAGCGATATACTAAATGCCACCCCTGACCCTAAGATTATTGCAAAGGTGGAGGAAGCAATTTTGAATGAAACAGGTGAGCCTGATTTATTAGATAGGAAAAGTCCGCAAGAGTAAAAAATATGGTAATGTGCAATTATGAAGTTTTTAAAAAGCGACTTATAGGGTGGGTTAGCCCGTCTTTTTGGGCGTAACCCACCATAAAAAGATTAATATTTCGCCTAATTCGGTGGGCTACGCTATCGCTAACCCACCCTACCAAAGAACTTATAATTTTTACACTACCAAAAATATTACGTTTGATTGAATTAAAATAAGAACCCGCTCAGCCCTTACGCAAATTAAAATTTGTTATAGTCTAGCTTATACTATCCCATTTAAAAAAGCCAACTTATCAAAGTTGGCTTTTTGTGGTATGGATAATGATAAATATTATCCCCACACTTCATCGGCAATCTCTCTCACCAAATCCACTTTTTTCCACTGGGCTTCTTCGGTCAAGATATTACCCTCTTCGGTGCTGGCAAATCCGCATTGTGGCGACAGGCACAGCTGATTAATATCCACGTATTGCGTGGCTTCTTTAATGCGGGCAATCACGTCATCTTTATTTTCCAAATCGCCTGTTTTTGAAGTGATTAAACCTAGCACAACTTGTTGATTTTTAATGTGTTTTAATGGCTCAAATCCGCCTGCACGGTCGGAGTCATACTCTAAGAAAAAGCCGTCAATTCTACAATGCCCAAACAATTCTTCGGCAACAGGGGCATAACCGCCTTCTGAGAACCACGCTGAGCGAAAATTACCACGGCAGATGTGCATGGTGATTGCCATGTCGCTCGGTTTTGCGTCCACGATACGGTTTAAGAGTTTGACGTAATTTTGGGTGGTTTTGGTCAAATCAATGCCACGAGCTTCGTATTCGGCACGCTTGTCCAGTGAGCAAAATTGCCCCCAGCTCGTGTCATCAAGCTGTAAATTACGCAAACCCATTGCATAAAATTTATTCATCGCTTTAATATAGGCGTTCGCAATATCATCGTACAGTTTTTCTTCGTCTTTGTAGATGTCAAGCGGTGCGTAACTTTCATCTCTAATGGTGGCGATAATGTGGAGCATACATGGCGATGGAATGGTGAATTTGGTCGGATAATCACCCGCACAGTCCTTTAAAATCTGATAGGCTTTGACAAATGGGTGGTCGTCCGAAAAGTCCACTTTATCCACGATTTTAACGGTGTTTGCCTTAGGTTTCGCCCCTTTAAAATCCACAGGAAAATTTTCAAGGTCAATCATTTCCACGCCAGTGAGACCTGCCAAAAAGTCCAAATGCCACCACACACGGCTAAATTCACCGTCTGTAACTGCGTGTAAGCCATGCTGTTTTTGTAAATCCACCAATTTTTGTACTTCTGTTTTTAAAACGGTGTCAAACTCATCTTGGGAAATTTTGCCTGCCTTTAGGTCTGCTTTGGCATTTTGTAGATTTTCGGTACGCAAAAACGAACCGACCACATCATTGCGATAAGGGGCAGTGGTGCGTGGGGTGGTATTTGGGAATAAATTACTCATAACTTATCTCACTTGTTTTAATTTAACTGATTGAAAAAACGAATTATTTTAAAATTTTAGGGCAAATTTGGCAAATGGGGAATTTTCAGATTAAAATGAATAAAATTCATGATTTTACCAATCAAATGATTTTTTCTAACAATTATTTGATTGAGTTTCAAAGGATTGATATATTTGTATTATTATCACCCCAAAAATTCCCAATAAAAAAGAAGAAAAAAATCCGCCTTTTAAACTGCACAATTCCCAACAAAAATCATCATGAAGTGAGAATTTTTGTTGGATTTTTTATCTGCCAAATCGCCAAAAACGCCAGCACCAAAAACACACTTGCCCCCAGATACAGATGATTTTTGGTAAAGCCTAAATCAAGCAAATGCCCTGCCAAAATTGGCGAGCTAATCGCCCCAATCCGCCCCACACCAATTGCAACACCCACGCCCGTACTTCTAAAATCAGTTTCATAAAGCGTAGGGTTGATGGTGTAAAGACCTGTGATACAGCCGTTCATCACACCACCGACCAACACGGCAAAGACAAGAGCCACCGCCAAAGTTGGGCTAAAAATAAAACCGACAATCGCCAAAGATGATAAAGCGATGAACAATAATAATGTCTTTTTAGCGGTCAATTTCCCCACAAGCGTACCAAAAATTAGCGAGCCGACCGTACCGCCTAAGGATATTGCCATGCCAACAAGCTGGCTTTTGGATTTCTCTAACCCTGACGCTTCAAGTAACGCAGGTGTCCACGAACTGATAAAATAAAATGACGCCGAAATGACGATAAAACCAACCCAAATCAGTAGCGTATTTTTGCGAAATTTTGGTTCAAATAATCTTAAAATCGATACTTTTTGTACTGATTTTTCGGTGGTGTTTGGCAGAGCAAAATTGCCTGATTTGCCTATTTTTTTGGCGATATTTTGTAGTTTCTCAAGGGCATTTTTTGGTCGTTTATTGGCAATAAAATCCACCGATTCGGGCAATAAAGCGATGAGTGCGATAAGTGCCAAAGCGGTCAAAATCGCCCCTGTTAAAAACACCGAGCGAAAGCCGTAAGCGTTTTGTAGCACCACCGCTGACAGCCCGCCAAGCGTCGCCCCCACGCCAAATCCACAGGCATAGATGGCAATCGCTAGCCCACGCCATTTGTTATTGGCGTATTCGCTGACGATGACATTCGTACACGGTAAAATCCCGCCCACGCCTATGCCTGTGACAATCCGCCAAAAGCCAATCGTGGCAAACTCATGCGAAAAATAGGTCATGAGCATTCCCACAGCGGACAAGGTGGTGGCGACAATCAAAACAGGTCTGCGACCAAATTTATCGGCAAATGGGGCAAGTCCAAACGAACCAATCGCCATGCCAATAAAGCCTGCACTCATCAGACTGCCAATCGCCACACCGTCCAAGCCTAATTCTGCCTGAATGCTTTTAGCGGTAAAGGCAATTGCAAGCACATCAAAGCCGTCTAGCATATTTAAAATCACCGCCAAGGCGACAATTAGCCATTGATAGGCGGACATGGGACTGTTGGCGATAATGTGGCGTAGGTCGGTGGGTTGCGTGTAGGACATAAAATTACCGTTGTTTTTCTCAAATCTGTAAAAAGCGTCATGATAGAAACTTTTGGCAAATTTGACAAACGATAAAATTTTGACAAAAAGTGAGTAAAATTCAACTCAGAATAAAAATCATGAAAAATACGAATTTTTAAATTTTAGCTGAAAAAAAAGGAACATAATGTTCCTTTTTTATATCAAATCTTAAAATTTGATTAGTGAGCATGAGCTACACTGGCTGGGTTTGCTTCTTTAGCACCATCAACGGCATCTTTGGTTGCGTCAGCAGCTTCTTTAGCAGCTTCTTCTGCATTTTCAGCAACAGCTTCTGATTGTTCAGCAGCAGCGTCGTTACCTACAGCAACCGCAGCAGATGCGTTTGCAGCAGCAACAGAGGCAGTTGAGGCAGCAGCAACAGCAACAGATGCGGCTTGTTGTGCAGCAGCATCATTCGGAGCAGATGCAGCATCAGCCAAAGCAACAGAAGCCGCTTCTACTGCTTCTACTTTCGCTTCTTGAGCTTCTTCAGCTGGTTTTGAGCAACCCGTTAATGCTAGCGTTGCTAACAATGCAGATAATACGATTGATTGAAATTTCATACAATTTCTCCTTAAAAAGAATTTAACCCCGTCTTTACTCTGGTTAAAACTGTTAAACCCTATTAAGGGGTTTGTTAATGGAATATGCACGGGACATAAAGCGAGCGTATTTTAGCTCAGTTTTTTTGTAAAAGAAAATCTTTTTTTTGGCTAAAGTGTAACAAGATATTTAACTTTTTAAAAAAGATATCTTTTTTAAAAAAACTTCGTAACGCTTATTATAATATACAAAATCAGGTGTTGTATAGTATTTTTTTTGTTTGTTACAATTTTTTTGCAAAATTTTTATTTTTCTTGATTTTTATCAAGATTTTAGTTTAACTGTCGTTAGCTTAACCATGCCATTTTTAACGCATAAGCAATTACCAAAGGCGATACGATAATCGCAATGATACTGCCTGCCAACAATAACGCCAAAATCGGTAAGCCATTCATGCCCGTGGCAAATAAGTCTACCGCCCCTGTCGCAAAAATCAACACCGGCAACTGCATTGGCAACGCAATCAACGGCACGAGTACCGCCCCATTTTTTAGCGATAAGGTCAAACTACTGGCAATCGCCGACAGACACAGCAACAGCGGACTGCCAACAATGATTGACACGCTCAAAATCAAGGTATCCCGACCGCCAAGCCCAAATAACGGCATTGCCAACAAAGAGAGCATCGCCACCATGCCTGCACTGGTTAGCCAATGCACCATTAACCGCACCAACACCCATAACGGTAACGAAGCACGAGCCACCACGAGCTGAGCAAGCGTGCCATTATCCAACGCAGGGCGAAACAGATTGTCCATACCAATAATTAGCGACAACAGCCCTGCAATCCATACGGCAGGTACCCCAAGCTTTTGCAAAAGTTTTGGCTCCGTCCCCATGGCGAGCGGAAACAGGGTAATAATTATCAAAAACAATACCAACGGATACAGCCATTGCACTTTGTTTTGTTGTTTGATTTGCCATTCACGTTGCCAAAGGGTAGAAAAATCAACCGTATTCATGGGAAATTTGTGCTTGCCTTAAAAAATTAGAAAGAGAATTTAAAGATAAATGATGATTTTTTAAAAAATTATCGGATAAATGTTTGTAAATTTAAGGTTTTATTTGCGACTGCTACCGCTTGATGGCTGGTTAACAGCACTGTGCCACCTTGATTGGCAAAATCATGCATGATTTTTTCAACCTTAGCAATCATATTGATATCCAACGCCGTCAAAGGCTCATCCAGTAACCAAAACGGGATACTATCGGCTCGGCTTACACCAAACCATAACCGAGACAAACCTACTCGCCGAGTTTGCCCTGCTGATAGCTGATAACAGGCGATGTCTTCGTAGCCTGACAAGCCTACCCAGTCTAAGGCTTGCCAGAGTTCATCGGTGGTTGGTTTAATCCCATATAAACCCAGCAAAAATCGTAAATTTTGTTCAACCGTCAGTTGCAAATGAATGCCAACTTGGTGAGCAATGTATAGCGGTTGTATGGGCAAATTTGGCGTGCCTTGCCACAAAATTTCCCCTTGGATTAGCGGAATTAACCCTGCCAACTGCATGATAAACGTGGTTTTTCCTGTACCATTTTCACCAATCAAATGACAAATATCACCTTGATACAGTTGCAATACCACATTTTCACACAGGGCAAATTCACCCCGCTGAATGGTAACGTCATGACACGCCAACAAAGGCGTTAGGGTTGTTGGTTGGTTTGACATAAGTGATTGTATAAAACAAAAATTTGTACGTATTATAGCGAGTTATCAGTTGTTTTGCTAATTTTAATCATGTTTAAAACCATGCTTTAAAATTTTTGATAAAATAAAATGATATAACATACTGTTTTTAAAAAATTTTTTTGTTATTTTTAGTGTATTCATCACAAAAAAAATGCTAGAATAACAGTGAAAATGTTATTTTTTTTAACACGATTTTTAATTAACCATTTTTTAGCAAAAAAGGAAGCAACCATGGGTACAATGAAAGCCATGACCTACTACGGCAAAGATGACATTCGTTTTGAAGAACGTCCTGTACCGACTATTATTGAGCCGACTGATGCGATTATCCGCATGACTAAGACGACCATTTGTGGGACAGATTTGGGGATTTGGAAAGGCAAAAATCCTGAAATTGAAGCCACGGCTCGTGAAAAAACTGGCGAATGGAACGGACGTATTTTGGGACATGAAGGCATTGGTATCATAGAAGAAGTCGGCTCTGCGGTAAAAAACTTTAAAAAAGGTGACAAAGTCATCGTGTCGTGCATCAGCCGTTGCGGTTCGTGCGAAAATTGCCAAAAACAACTATACGCCCATTGTCAAAAAGAGGGTGGTTGGATTATGGGCTATATGATTGACGGCACACAAGCGGAGTTTGTACGCACGCCATTTGCGGATAATTCCTTGTATTTATTGCCAGAAAATTTGAACACGGACACGGCGGTTTTCTTATCAGATGCGTTACCAACTGGACATGAAATCGGCGTACAATATGGCGAAGTCAAACCAGGAGATACCATTGCGATTGTCGGTGCAGGCCCTGTCGGTATGGGCTGTTTGTTAACCGCTCAATTGTACTCACCTGCGACCATGATTGTGATTGATTTGGACGATAATCGTCTTGAAATGGCAAAACAAATGGGGGCAACCCATACGATTAATTCTGGCAAAGAAGATGCGGTAGCTCGTGTGCTAGAAATCACAAACGGGCGTGGCGTGGACTGTGCCATGGAAGCGGTGGGCGTACCTGCGACTTGGGATATTTGCCAACAAATTGTCAAAGAAGGCGGAAATCTCGCCAACGTGGGCGTACATGGGCAATCGGTAAGTTTGGCAATTGAAAAATTATGGATTAAAAACTTGACGATTACCACAGGGCTTGTCAATGCAAACACTACAGGCATGCTGTTAAAATCGTGCGAATGTAGCAAATTACCAATGGACAAACTTGCCACCCATCATTTTAAGTTTAGCGAAATGGAAAAAGCCTACGATGTGTTTAAACACGCATCGGAAAACAAAGCCATGAAAGTGGTGATTAGTTACGAGTAGTTTTTTCTCCTTAAAAAATCATTAAACACTATTCAACAAAAAATCCTTGCCAATTGACAAGGATTTTTTGACAATACAACGGATTAGATTATTAAACAACTTTCTGTGCGTAAGCATGGTTACGGAGTTGCCTTATATCCACCGCCTGAAGTCGGTGGTTTTACAGCAACAGAGGATAAAAAATAAAACGCCCAATCTTAATAATTGGACGTTTGTATTTAGTAGTATTTAAAAAACAATTATTTAGCAGCAGCAGCCTGTGCAGCAGCCACTTCTTCTGCGAAGTTTTCTTGTTTTTTCTCAATACCCTCACCCACTTCTAAACGTTTGTAAGCAACGACCGTCATACCTTCTGATTTTAGCACATCGCCAACCTTTTTCTCGTTGTCAATGACATAAGGTTGGTTGACCAAAGTTACTTCGTTTAGGTATTTTTGTACGCCACCTGAAATCATTTTTTCTACCACGTTGTCTGGTTTGCCAGACTCTTTGGCTTTTGCAGTGATGATATCAGTTTCACGAGCCAAGATATCTGCAGGCATATTGGCTTCGTCAACGGCGATTGGATTAAATGCAGCCACTTGCATCGCAACTGATTTACCCGTTGCTTCGTTACCACCTTGGTAAGATACCACCACACCAATACGGATACCATGACGGTAAGTCGCTAGGTTTTCGCCTTCAATCACTTCAGCACGGCGGATTTGGATATTTTCACCGATTTTTTGTACCAACGCAACACGGGCTTCTTCAACGTTTTGACCGTCTTCATAAGCCAATGCTGAAATAGTTGCAACATCAGTGGTATTGTTTGCAAGGGCAAGTTCTGCAACTTTGTTGGCAAATGCAGTGAAGTTTGCATCTTTTGCCACAAAGTCAGTTTGACAGTTCACTTCTAATAATAATGCTTTGTTGCCGTCTTGTACAATAGTGATTGCACCGTCAGCTGCGATGTTACCTGCTTTTTTAGCAGCTTTTGCTTGACCTGATTTACGTAAGTTGTCAATGGCAAGTTCGATATCACCGTTGGCTTCTTGTAGGGCTTTTTTACATTCCATCATGCCAAGACCCGTACGGTCACGCAGTTCTTTTACCAGTTGTGCTGAGATTTGTGTCATAAAATTACCTTTTTTCTTGTTGTGCATCACCCAAGCTATACCTTGTTTGGGTGATTTTGCAGTATCGTATCAATTTTTGAAAAAGGTTGGGCTTTGGTTGAAAAAGCCACAACACTTTTTTGGGCGTTGCCACGCTTTAGAGATCGCTTAGCATGCGTTACTATTTTATTTACGCTTAATCAAGATTAATAGTTGTTTACCACTTGACCTGCTTGGTCAATTTTATTTTCAACAGGTGCTGTGGCATTCGCTTGTTGAGCGTTTTGTGGGGTAGAATCTTTGCCACCTGCTTGGGCTTTGGCATATTCTTTACCTGCCAAAATCGCATCTGCCATAGCGGTCACGTACAACGTAATCGCACGGATTGCGTCATCATTTGCAGGGATAACATAATCCACGTTGTCTGGGCTTGCGTTGGTATCCACCACACCGATTACAGGAATACCTAGGTTTTTGGCTTCTTGAATGGCAATCGCTTCATGGTCAACGCCCACAACAAAAATCGCATCTGGCAAGCCATTCATGTTTTTGATACCGCCCAATGCACGCTCAAGTTTTTCCATTTCACGGGTACGCTCTAGGGCTTCACGTTTGGTTAGTTTCGCAAACGTACCATCTTCAGCTTGACGCTCGTACTCTTTTAGGCGAGTGATTGACTGGCGAATGGTTTTCCAGTTCGTAAGCATACCCCCTAACCAACGATGGTCAACGTATGGCATACCTGCACGGGTCGCTTGTTCGCTAATCACTTGGCTGGCAGCACGCTTTGTCCCAACAAATAAGATTTTGTTACCACGAGAGGCTTCACGATTGGCATAGGTTAATGCTTCGTTCAATGCCTTTACGGTATGCTCTAGGTTGATGATATGAATTTTGTTGCGAGCACCAAAGATATATTTGCCCATTTTTGGGTTCCAAAAACGGGTTTGGTGACCGAAGTGTGCACCTGCTTCTAGTAGGTCACGCATTGAAACTTGAGTTGCATTTGACATGATAGTTCCTTAAAAAAATGTTGGGTTATGCCTCCACATCGCCTATTAAACCGATTTAGCCAGTTTGTAAATTTTAGAAATTTAGCAAAATAACCAAACACCCAGTTTAAGTATTGTTTTGATAATTTTAAAAAAAATCAACAAAAACAGTGGCGGTGTGTGTGTCATGTTAAGATTAAATTTTTGTTTTGTAAATTTTTTACAAAGACAAACTGCTATTATAGCATGGATTTGTTGCCATTGACAATAAATAAGGCGAAAAGGTTTATGGAAGATTTACGTTAAATAATCAATGCTTGGTAACTTTAACGGTGGGTAGGCGGATAAATTTAGAATTTTGATAAAATCGTTGCTAAATTATCTCTATAAGTCTTTAAACTATACTCATAATTTTGCCATTCTTCACAGTTCATGTTGGCGATTTGGGCGGTTTTAAAGGCTTGTTCAAACACTTCGTTGCCTTGAAATACTTGCGGTATCATCTGTAAATCCTTTAGGTTTTTGATATAAAACAACCATTTGTCAAGATTGGTTTGTAGTTCATTTTCGCTCTTGTCAAATTTTGGCATTTCAAAATAGACAAGGGTAAATTTATCATAAAAAATCTGATTGTTTTGGTCGTCAAGATAAGTTTTGCTTAAAAGCCTTTTCTAATTTTATCGTTGCGTCATACCAAGCAGGTAATTCTGGGTTGCTATCTTGGTTGGCATTAAGTACTGCTTGCCTAAAACTCTCCATAAACTTTTCAAAGTAATGGTAACTTTCGTAAAACAAGCCGACATCTTTTTTGTCTATTAATTTTCTGTCTATCTGTTGCCAAACACCTGTCCAATATGTTAAAAACAGACTGAGACTTTCATGCTCAGTCAGTTTTTCCCTTTTGATATCTTTAGAAAAATGCAGTTCTCGCATATTTTCTTCAATTTTAAAATCTGGGTCATGTTCATAAATATGCTGGGTACCTGGTTGGTTATCATAGTTTACCCAAGCATCTACCACTGCTGTGCGGTACTCAGTCTTTTTTGATTCAGGTAGGTATTGCCATTTTACATAGATACCCCATACAGGCACATAGATTTGGCGATAAAAATCAATGCTCTGTAGTTGGTTCTGCACATCAATCGCTCGTTGTTTTTTGGTGTAGGCTTGTTGCATGGCATAAATCGTACACGATACCAATCCGCCACTGATAATCGCAGATGCGATATCTAGTAAAATTGACATGATACGTCTCCTTACTCTGACCGGACGGCACGTGCATACGCATTCTTCATATTTGTACCATATCTAGACCCAACATTACTATTGCCAAGATTAAAATTTACACCCCATGCAAGGTCATCAAATTGCACATAAGGAGATGAAGACCAATAAAAAGCAGTTTCTGTATTTGGGAATATACTTGTATTAATAGCAGGGCTATAGCATTTGGTTTCTATCAAGGACTGTAGCTCTTTGATATTGGGCAGGCGGTAGCCTTTGCCTAAGTTTTTGGCAACGGTTAAAGCCTGTTTCCATGTATGTTCGGTTGCTGTACCTGTACAGGTATTACCGTTCCATGTTTGCCCGATACTACAGCGTTGCCATATCAAGCCTGTTACATTATCTTTGACTTCTGCTCCCATGTCTTGATAGCGACTGTCTGGGCGAGTTTGTTGAATGTTGGGGCTACAGGTTTGGGCGTAGCTGGTGGTGGCTGTCATCGCCAAAATCAAAGCATAGCTAGAGATGTTAAGTATTTTTTTCATGTTATCGCTTTCCTTTGGTAGGGTGGGCTACGCCCACCTTGAGTGTATTAAAGATAGGTCAGGGCTTATGTATACGTTCTGTTAGTTGTCATGCTTCCACCCAACAAACCTACCTATCATGCTTTTCTATCTGTTGGTAAATGGTGGACTAAGCCCACCCTACTCACTACTCACAGAAAATCCCCTTTAAGGGATTTTCTCTTGCGAACCTAGCAAAGCCGTGCCTTGCTTTAACGGCTCTCACCGCACGGCACGCACATAATGAGAATTATTCTTACGAGAATTATAATCGTAGTCATATCCAGAACTGAAATATACTCCCCATACAGAATCTTTGCTAAATGTATGTGGAGATGAAGACCAATACAAGTAACTTTGCTGACCGCTCTGAATATTACTTTGTGTATAAGTAAATATTGGATCAATTGCAGGATAGGAGCGACTGTAATCCACAATACTATGTAGTTCATCTAAATTTGGTAGTCGCCAGTCGCTGTAACCACAGTAGTTGCTGTTGTTGAGCTGTTGGATATATTGGTGGGTGTTGTTACTGTTGTTTTCACTACCTGCATCACCACCATTGGTTTTTGGGTCTGGGTTGTACCATGTGTAGGTATTGTCTTTATCACGCAGTCCACCGTCATCGGTTTTTTGTTCCCATGTCAGTCCTGTTACCTTGTCTATCACGCAGGTTTCATTGTTGTACTGACGTAGCTCATAGCTCATCGGTTGCCCTGCTTGTACTTCGCCGTCTTGCAGTAGCCCACGCCAGTTGTTGTCTAGTAGGTTACAAAAGGCTCTACTACTTCTCTCCGTACCGCAACGTGTGATACCTGTGGCGGTGAGTTTGGTGGCGGTTGGGGTGATTGGCGGTAAGGTTGTCGCTGTTACTTTAAATTGTTTATTAAAGATTGTGGTTTTACCGTCTGTCCCTACAACTGATAGATTGTAGTTATCCGTTGCCGTGGCAGGAGCGGTACATTGGTAGATATGTTTATCCACCGCTAGGCTGACTTGGGTTTGGGCGTTACAGCCGTTTACGGTGAGCATTTTATCCGTGGGTAGATTTTGCCCTGTGATGATGAGTTCAAACGGTTGCCCTGTCGTAATTTGCTGTGGGGTGGTGGTGATATTGGTGATTTTGGTTGTTTTATCTTCTAAGACATTAAAGGCTAATGTCTGAGATTTTGCAGGTATTGGGAATGTACCGCCATTGGTTTTTCTAATGACAGGGGTCATTGTTAATTGATAGTCGCCTGCTTTGGTAAAGGTATATTGTAACACAGGCAAATCAGAATAAATGGTTTTATTCTCAGCTCCCAAAATACTAATTTGATAGCCGATGATAGATTTATCCAATTTATGCGTTGCGGTAAAATAAATGGGTTTGTTGATATCCACACGGTAGCTATCCGCTGTTAGTTTTGGCGGTCTGGCATATTTAATCAGCTGTGGCGATGTGATATTACCAAGTTCAATGGTGGCTTTGCTACCTGCTTTTCCTGCTAAAACTTGGTCTGACTTAGTTGCAATAGAACCTGCGTACAGTTCAATGATGGTTTGAATTTTGCTTGGGTTCATAAGGAGTGTTTTATTGTCGGTTTTGTTGGCAATATTAATAATTGCTGAGTTCCAAGCTCGTATTTTTTGTGAGTTATTTAGCTGATTATAATTGGGTATATTGGCATAGGTTTGGAAAAATAAATTACTATTACCACGCAAATCACAACCACGTAAGGCACTATCGCACAATCTATCATTACCATTTTTGCCCAAACGAATATATTCAGCAATAAAAGCTTGAGCTGTCAAGTTTTCTTTTAAACTAGCGTTTGCCTTGCTGATTTGTATGATGGCAATAGAATAGTGAGCAATTTCAGTAATATGTTGATTGGCAAATTTTGTAACATTTTCTACGCAATCCGCCGTTCCTGAAATACCTACACCATAATTTAAAGCTTCCGCACAAGCCCCACCTGTTTTCATAATTTCACTAGTAATTTCAAGTGTATTGACCCAACCATTACGTACAGCACTTTCTTCATCGCCACGAACATTATAACCTGTAGTAAATTTAACAATATCATCAACCATTTCTGTGCCAATTTTCATGGCATTATAAGTAGCATCTCTTTCTTGCAACAATCTTGCTATATTAGCCCCACTTTTAAAACTGGTTAAAATAATATTTGTAATATCTTTTGCATCTTTTTTTAATTGCTCATTACTCATATGTTCAAATGAAGCATCTAAAACTTTTGTTACAACTTCAACACATTTATCGATATTTGGTTGAGAAGTTGTAACCTTACATTCAGATGCACTAACTAATGCATCAAAAATAGCAGGTATTACTGTTTTCTTAAATTTATCTTTTATTTCCACACATTCAGCGTCTGACTTGCCAGAACACTGCCATGTTTGTGCATAATCTGATAAAGCACCCACATAATTGCCAGCAAAACCTAGCATTCTTTTCATGGCATTTTCTCTAGTTTCCGTTGATGTCGTAGGAAGTTCCGTTGCATATGCTTTCATGTATTTGGTAGTAGCTCCTATAGCATTTGCAACAATATTACTTTCTACAGCGTGTTTAATGCCTGCATGAATGGTTTGCTCATTGGTATTTTCTAAAAAATCACTGTGAAATTGTACAGCCGTGCTTCCTATATCTAAGGCGACATCTTCATAAAAAGCAATGGCTTGGGCTTTTTCACGACAAGTACGACCTTGTGTTGAAAATTTATCCTGCACACCTGGCAAATAATACGTTGAATCTGCAATAGATGTACAAACTTTATTGCGATTAGCGTGCTGATTGGCTTGTTCTGGTGATACCCAAGTTTTAGCAAAACCACCTACTTCTTCTGCATATTTTTTTAGACTATCTTGTACATATTCAGTTGGGCTTTTGAGTAAAATTTCTTGCAAACTGGTTGAGCCAACATCAACATCAAGAATTTTTTCTAATTTATATCTGTTAGCATCAGTTAACTGTATGCCATTTTCAGGGTTGTTATCACTGTCTAATATTTGCAAAGTTTGGGCGAGTCTTTCAACATAGCGTTTTCTTTCATCACTTCTACTACTAATCGTTGGCTCTATATCATAAATATGAACTTCACTTGTTGCTATTGCTTCACCAATATTTTGGTTACCAACAAAAAATTCTATTTTTTCGCCCATTTTATCATAAAAAAACTTACCATTTTTATCAGTTACACCTGTGCGTGTCGCTGTTTTATAAGTAACGCCTTCAATTTGAGCATCAATCAACCGACCTTCATAAACGCTTGGGGTTTGCTGGTTTGATGTTTGATGAGATTTATTGACACTATTCCCATTACTACACGCCGACAACGCCATAGCGGACGACACCGCTACCGCTAACAACGACAGATTTTTAGAACTTGGTTGCATAACTTTCTCCTTTATGCAAAAAAATTAAACCACTTGATAAAACTCATAAAACTCAAAACCTAAAGCGAACTTCTCACACCCAACAGCCAGCTTGTGTGTTTGGCTTTACCGCTTGGATATTGTAGGTCATCTTGAACAAGGCTTTTGCCATACTCATTCACTTGATGCGTGGCTTCCCCCAATATCGCCAAACTATCACTCAGCTGATAACTGGCTTTTGCACCGACTTGCCAGACTGTTTTTTTGTCTAACTCTTGTTCAAAGTTATGCTAGGGGACTTTGATGTCACTGATGATTTGTTTGCCAACATCTACCGATACTTCTAAGCCGATGTTTGGCGTGGCTTGGTATTGAGCGACAATCCCAGCCGATACGCTTCGCTGAGTAAAGCGTTCATCATACTGGCTAAGCTGTCTGTCCCAACGTTGGTGTTGTCCGCCGATGTTGGGTATGAGTTGGATTTTTTCTCCCACTGGTAGGGCATAGCCAACATTAGCGGATAACTTATACATGGTGTTATCGGTGATAGATTGATAAGGGATAAGCTGATTGCCTTGTTGCAAAAAACCGTCATAGTTGGTCGCCCCTGTCACGTGGGTGGCTCGTCCCTGTAACCATAAGCCTTGATGTGTGTGTTGGTAGCGTGTGTTAATGGCAAATTCGTGTATATCGGATTTTTCGGTGTTGAGAATGCCGTTGTCCACACGTTGATGGTTATCGTATTCTTGATAATCTTGTTGCATTAACCCTGTGGTAATGGATATAGTACGGTTGTTGGTTTGCCATGCTTGTGCCATACCAAGGTGGGTGGCTGTTAATAAAGCTACACCGATAGCAAGACGTAAAATTGTTACCATAGTTTTTCGCTCCGAAATTTTTTGTATATTTATACCATATTTTTCATGATAAATAACCACAAATTTATCAAAAATGTCCGAAAAATCGGACAATTTTTCATTATTTGCAAAAATTTTGTTGAATATTCAAAATTTCCATATTACTATAAAATAGTCTATTTTTTATCCAAAATTTCAATTATTGTTGAGTTTTTTCTATATGAAATCCACTTTTGAGTCTTTACCCAAAAATGATAGCCCTGCCATGGATAACGTATTTTTGAATTATTTAAGACAATATTGTAATCAACATAATTTAACTTTTATTGAGTTTTGTAAAAAAGTAGGTATTCGACGTAGCACAATGTACGACTTGATTGCTGTGAATAGTAATCCTAAAATTGGTTATTTTATTCAGCTAGGCGAAGCAATGGGGGTGCATCCCTTAGTTTTACTCAATCTCAAATGGTCGATGCTCTCTTTTCACACTAAATCTGAACAAGTAGAAAGCTTTAACAAACAATTAAATGATGCCAGTGCATTTATTGGTGAAACCATACCTGATGGTACAATTATGCCTGCAGGTGCAAAGTTTTCTAAGACTTGGACGATTCAAAATGTCGGAAAAACAACTTGGGAAGGGCGTAAACTTGTGTATCAAAATGCTCCCATGCAAAATCAATACCCAAACAGTACGTTGTTAGAAGAGCATCAACTCATTGTCGTTGAAAAATCAATCAATATTGTTAAAACCTTGCCACAACAAACCGTAACATTAGAGGCAGTTTGTATTGCTCCAAAGATTGCAGGGCATTATATTGCTTATTGGAAAATGGTGGATAATCATGGCAAATTATGTTTTCCAGATGGTGTCGGTTTATCTTTAAGCATTATTGTACGCACCGCTCAAGTTGCTTACTAGTTATCTTGCCAGCAAGTATTATTTGTGAAAAAGACGATTTTATATCACACTCTTGCTAAACAAACATTTGCCATTTGGTTAATCCAAATGATTATTTTGGTTATTCCTATGTTAGATACGTATTTTCTTATTGGTATCTCTAACCAAAATGTCGCATCGTATGCCCTAGGCAGTTCATTTTATGGCTTATGGATTTTAGTATGTAAGGGGATTTTGCAAGGTATTAGCTTCCGTGTTGCAGTAATAGCTAATGTTTACAATCACGATAACCAACAAAATTTAGCCATTCAATCGTTATATTTGGTTGTAATATTAACCCTTATTGCTTGGATGTTACTATATCTGAGCGGTATTGGCATACAACACCTGCCTATCAGTAATACTTTAAAGCACTTATCTTGGCAATACTTATATATTGCAATGTTTGGTGTTCCTGCTGTTCTAGGTGTGCGTGCACTGTCAGCATGGTATCAAGGTGTCAGTCTTGCAGGATTATTGGCAAAATGGTTTATCATTGGTATTATTATCAAAGTTTTTTTAACCAAACTATTCATTATGGGCGTTTTTGGTCAATATTGGCAAAATATTAGTGGCGTGGTTTTTGCCAATAATTTGATGTTCTGGTTTATATTTTTTGCGTTATTGATATCAATCCGCCAAGATTATCATGAGCATAATACCTCTTATACTACAACAAACTCAATTCATTATCAGCTCAATATTCATGAACAATGCCAAATTCTTCGCTATGGATTGCCTATTGGCATTGCTTATTGGTCAGAGTTTTCGATAGTTCCAATGATTACTAGCTTGATAGCCAGTCATAATGAACATCTACTAGTCATACACGAGATTTTATCCAGTGTTTACGATTGGCTTATGTCTTTACCAATTGCTACTGCATTAGCAAGTAGTATTTTGGCTAGGCAACTTTATCAATATAATTTTATAACTGCCAAATATATCAAATCATTATGCGATAAGCTATTAATCGGATTTTGTATCATGCTCTTTGGTTTAGTTTGGGCTTTTAAATATCAATGGCTATCCTTATATGATATCAATCATACCCAAACCTCGCTTGCCATTAGCATTATCCCAGTTATTTTACTACGTGCTATTGTAGAATCATTACAGACCTTATCTGCCTTTCATTTACGTGCAATTGATAAAGGTTGGTTGGTAGTTATCGTGAATGGGTTTAGTTTATGGGGCGTTACGATGTTAGGTATATACTGGCAAAGATTTTCATTATTAACTTTAGGTAGCATATGGCTATTACTAAGCCTAGGATATATGATAGGTTGGCTAATCCTACAGCTTATCTATGATAAAATACAAAATCTCAACCCAAAAATCTAAAATTATGCTAAAATAACCCTTTAATTTTTTAAATAGGATTTGTTATGTTAAACACCGCCTTTCGCACGTCAGTTTTCACTATCGCCTTACTTGGATTGACCGCTTGTCAAAGCACAAGCCTACCTTTTGCTAAAAAATCGGATATTGCTACCAACGCCCACGCCAGCCGTGTCGGTCATGTGAATTGGCAAAATTCAGGCAACAGTCCACTACTCAAACAAACCGATATCGCCGACAAACAAGCCAACCTTATATTTATCCGCCCTGCGAGCGAACTTGGCGAACAATCTGGCGTAAATATCGCCCTAAACGGTGAATATTTGGTGAGTTTGCAAGGCAATCATTACACCCAAACCCAAGTGTGTGCAGGTTCAGCAAACCTAAGCAGTCAAATCACAGGCAAAAAATCTAACGACTTAAACGCCCAAGCCCAAACCTTAAACCTGCACGCCAAACAAAACCATTATTTTTTGGTGAATGTGAACACTGATAATCAGACCATGATTACTGCGATTACGCCTGCTCAAGCCCAAGGCTATATTGGCGATACCAGCTACCAAGCCCATCAAATCAGCCGTATTCAAGCTAATTGTCAATAACTTTTAACAGTAACTTTTAACATTAAACATTGACCAAAAAAAAATCCCAATCTAGGACAGATTGGGATTTTGCTTTTTGGTGTACCCTACCACCAAAAATCATTGCGAAATTTGCAACGATTTTTGGTGGTTTATCGCAATTAGGCTTCAGTCGCCTTACGATATGACAATTTTTCTTTAATACGAGCAGATTTACCTGAACGCTCACGCAAGTAGTAAAGTTTGGCACGGCGTACATCACCACGGCGTTTTACTTCAATACCCGCAATCAAAGGTGAATGCGTTTGGAATGCACGCTCAACGCCAACACCGCTAGAGATTTTACGCACGGTGAATGCTGAGTTCAAACCACGATTACGTTTTGCGATAACCACACCTTCAAACGCTTGCAGACGCTCACGGTCGCCCTCACGTACTTTTACTTGTACCACAACGGTATCACCCGGTGCAAATGCAGGTACGTCAGTTTTTAATTGTTTGTTTTCAATTTCTTGAACCAATGGGTGTTTATTACTCATGAGAATTTCCTCATTTATAGGGGGATATAGGCTGATAGCAACGCTAAAATTAAGCTAAATCGCATTTTCCCCGTTAGTTTTTATGTATTTCGTACACGTTAGATATCCGTCAAGTGGATAATGCTATCAGTCATCCGACAACTTGGCATCGGCTAACCATTTTTGTTGCTGTTTATTGGGCAAAAAATCTTGCCACAAATCAGGGCGGCGGTTTTTGGTACGTTTGGCTTGCTCAATAAATCGCCATTTGGCAATATTGGCATGATGTCCTGATAATAACACGTCAGGGACAATATTGCCCTCAAAATCAACAGGTTTGGTATATTGTGGACAATCTAACAACCCATCCACAAACGAGTCTTGCACCGCTGATAAATCATCACCCATGACATCGGGCAAACGTCTTATCAAGCTGTCCATTAACACCATCGCTGGCAACTCACCACCTGTCAACACATAATCGCCAATAGAACATTCAATATCCACATAGTTGGCAATCAAGCGTTCGTCAATGCCTTCATAACGTCCACATAACAAAATCAATCCGTCATATCGACAAAAATCCAGCACCCCCGCTTCATTTAAGGTTTTGCCTTGTGGCGAGAGGTACACCACAGGACAGTTTTTGCCACGTTGCTGAGCTTGGTTTTTGGCAAACACAATCGCTTTTTGCAACGGCTCTGCCATCATTACCATGCCCGGCCCGCCACCAAAAGGACGGTCATCAATCCGCCGATAATTATCCGTGGTAAAATCTCTTGGGTTAATCAGCAAAATTTCGGTTTGTTGCCGAGCAATTGCCCGTCCTGTAATACCATATTGGCAAACGCTGTCAAACATTTGTGGTAAAATGCTAATCACGGCAAAAAACATTCAGTTGCACCTAAGCGTTTTGCTTTTGTTAAAACTACTATTAAAACCATTAAAACATGGCTATTAAACTTAATTAGTAATCAGAACCCCAATCCACCGTTATCATTTTTTCGGCTAAATTGACATCCAAAACCGTTTGTTTGTGCCAAGGGATTAAACGCTCTTCGCTATCTACGCTGTCATCGGTCGGTTCAACTACCATGATAGCGTGAGCTCCCGTTTCAAACAACTCTTTGACACGTCCCAAAATCACATCGTCTGTCTGACTTTTTACCGTCAAACCAACCAAATCTGCCCAATAATATTCATCGTCTGCCAAGCGACTTAAATGCTGTCTATCCGCCCACAAGGTTACGCCAAACATGGTTTCGGCGACATTGCGGTCGGGTACTTCGTTGAGTTGCACCACATAGCCTTTGCCCTGTGGTCGCCAATTTTTTACCGTTAAGGTTTTTTGTCCCAACGCCGTTTTGATAACCCAAGGTTGCATGGCAAACACCGCTTCACGGTCTTCGGTATAACTAAATAGCCACAGCCAACCTTGAATACCATAAGGTTTCTTTAGCTCGCCGATTTTTATCAAGTTATCCATGATGACACCGTTTTAGCGTGTTAATTTTGCAACGCCAAATTAGGCAGATGCGTTCTCTTTTTTGTAGGCTTTGAATAAGGCTTTTACACGGTCAGTTGGTTGTGCACCTTTGTTAACCCACGCTTCATAAGTTTCAATGTCAATACGAACAGGTACTTCTTGACCTTTTGCGATTGGGTTAAAAAAACCGATGTTTTCAATGTAACGACCATCACGTGGGCTACGTGAGTCGGTTACCACGATTTGATAAAATGGGCGTTTCTTTGCACCGCCCCGTGCTAAACGGATAACTACCATAATGTTCTCTCTATGAATGTAAATTCAGTGGTTAGAGCCTAAAAAACCTGTTGTTTTTGTCAAAAAACAGGGTAAATAAAGACCCAAACGTGTGTATTTTCTGCTGTTAAAAGCGATTTACGCCGTTTAGGTACACCAAAAAGGACAATATTTTAACACATTTTTTGACAAATCACTAGGTTTTTTGTGTTTTTTTCAAACAACCCAACAAAATTTCTTTTATCAATTATCAAGCAACACCTGAGCCGATGCGATATCTAGCGTGCCTTCATAAATCGCTCGCCCTGTGATAATGCCTTCTAAATACTCGCTATACGGTTTTAAATTTTCAATATCTTGCAAATCAGTTACGCCACCTGATGCAATCACAGGCAATCCGCTATATTTTGCCAAATTCACCGTTTGCTCTACGTTTACCCCTTGCATCATGCCATCACGAGCGATGTCGGTATAGACGATGGACGATACGCCTGCATCAGCAAAACGTTTTGCCAAATCCACCGCTTTCACATCAGTTACATTTGCCCAGCCGTGCGTTGCCACATAGCCGTCTATGGCATCAATCCCAACGATGATATGCCCTGCAAATTCTTGACAGGCTTGTTCCACAAATTCAGGCTGTTCCACCGCTTTTGTGCCAATGATAATATAAGTCAAACCTGCTTCGAGATAATGGCGAATGGTGTCAAGACTACGCACGCCACCGCCGAGCTGAATGGGCAGATTTGGGTGGGCTTTGGCAATCGCTGTTACCACATCTTTATGCACAGGCACGCCGTCAAATGCCCCATTTAAATCCACCAAGTGCAGACGTCTTGCCCCTTCATTCACCCAACGGCTCGCCATCGCCACAGGGTCATCGCTAAACACGGTGTCATCTTCCATGCGACCTTGCTTTAAACGGACACATTTGCCGTCTTTTAGGTCAATGGCAGGAATGATTAACGTGGGTTTGGTTGTTAAGATTTTATTCATAAAAAGATATCCTTTTGTTAAAAAAAAGTGAAAAATATTTACTTTAACAAACTTTTGTTAATTTTTGCACAAAAATTTTGGCTTTTATGTAAAAGAAATGTCATATTTGCTAGAATTTTTGCGTAATTTTACCGTATAATGGCAGGTTAGGTAATATTTTTTTATAAACTGATACAAATTAGAAAAGTTTTTGCTTTTCATTTGTATGAGTTTTTATGTTACACGATGTTATTTTTGGACTTTTTTTAAATTTTTCAAAATAGAAGATTGCTTATGATTACCATCAAAAAGGGGCTAGATATCCCCATTAGTGGCTCGCCAAGTAGCAATAGTAGCGACATTAGCCAGTTTAATCCAAAGCACGTTGCGTTAATCGGTTATGACTATATCGGCATGAAACCGTCCATGCTTGTGCAAGAAGGCGATACGGTTGCCAAAGGGCAAGCGGTTTTTACCGACAAAAAACGTGATGGCGTGGTGTTTACTGCACCTGCATCAGGGCGTGTGGTGGCGGTCAATCGTGGCGAACGCCGTGTGTTTGAAAGCCTTGTGATTGAAGTGGATGACAGCATCACTGCCAAAAGATTTGGGCAATATCGTTCTGATGAGTTAGCCAGTTTATCGCGTGAAAGCGTGGTTAGTCAGTTGGTTGATTCGGGTGAATGGACAGCGTTTCGTACGCGTCCATTTAGCCGTACGCCACAGATTGATAGCGTGCCTGTGGCGATTTTTGTCAATATGATGGACACCAATCCACTCGCCTTTGACCCATTGCTGATGATAAAAGAAGAACAGCAAGCGTTTGACGATGGCTTGGCGGTGTTATCTCGTTTGACTGACAAAGTGTTTGTGTGTCATGAAGGCAATGCCAATGTAGCAAAAGTTAGCTTGACAAATGTGAGTTATCACGGTTTTGCAGGGGTGCATCCTGCAGGATTGTCAGGCACGCACATTCACTTTTTGCGTCCTGTTGGACGTGGGGTAACGGTGTGGACGATTGGTTATCAAGACGTGATTGCGTTTGGTAAATTGTTTACCACAGGTGAGCTTTATACGGTGCGAATGCTAAGTTTGGCAGGACCTTCGGTGAATAAACCACGTTTAATCATCACTGACCGTGGGGCAGATTTGCGTGAGCTGACCCAAAATGAACTCGCTCAAGGCGATAACCGTGTGATTTCAGGGTCGGTATTGTCAGGACGCAAAGCGGTTGGTACATTACGCTTTTTGGGGCGTTTTCATTATCAAGTGTCAGCCTTGGCAGAAGGGCATGAACGTCCTGCGATGCACTTTTTTACGCTTGGGGCCAATCGTTTTTCGGCTATGCCGATTTATTTATCCCAGTTTTTTAAAGGCAAAAAATTTGCGATGACCACCAGTACCAACGGTTCACCCCGTGCGATGGTGCCGATTGGCAGTTATGAAAAAGTGATGCCGTTGGATATTTTGGCAACTCAGTTGCTCCGTGCAATTATCGTAGAAGATATTTTGACGGCGGAAGATTTGGGTGTGCTTGAGCTAGATGAAGAAGATTTGGCGTTGTGTACGTTTGTCAGCCCTGGTAAATACGAGTTTGGTGATATTTTGCGGGACAATCTGACACGCATTGAGCAGGAGGGCTAAACATTGAAATTTATTCATGATATGTTTGATAAGGCTGAGCCACATTTTACACATGGTGGTAAGTATGAAAAATACTTTGCTGTGTTTGAGATGTTTGACACATTTTTTCGTCAGCCTGCAAACAAAAGTTACAGTGCATCGCACGTTCGTGATGGGATTGATTTAAAACGCATCATGATTACCGTGTGGCTGTGTGCGTTTCCTGCGATGTTTTGGGGAATGTATAACACGGGTTTTCAAGCCTTAACGGCAATGGCAAAAACTGGGGCGACGGCTTCTGGTTGGCGAACCATGATTACCGATTTGGTGGGTTATAATGCGGACAGTATTTTGGCGTGTTTTACCTATGGAGCAATGCAGTTTTTACCGATTTATATCGTGACCTTTGTGGTGGGGATTTTTTGGGAAACGGTGTTTGCCATTTATCGTAAGCATGAAGTGAATGAAGGTTTTTTCGTCACGTCTATTTTGTTTGCCTTGACGTTGCCAGCGAGTATTCCACTTTGGCAGGTGGCACTTGGGATTAGTTTTGGTGTCGTGGTTGCCAAAGAAGTGTTTGGCGGTACGGGCAAAAACTTTTTAAACCCTGCTTTGGCAGGTCGTGCGTTTTTGTATTTTGCTTATCCTGCCAGTATTTCAGGCGATGCGGTTTGGACAGCCGTGGACGGCTATACAGGGGCAACGCCATTGGGACAAGCCGCCGTTGGCACGATGTCAAATACGTTTCACAATGGTTTTGACCAGACCTTGACTTGGACAAATGCGTTTTTAGGCAATATGCAAGGCTCTATCGGCGAAGTGTCAACCTTGGCAATTTTAATCGGTGCGGTTGGTTTGTTATGGACAAAGATTGCGTCATGGCGGATTATGGCAGGCGTGATGATTGGTATGGTTGCTACCAGCTTGTTGTTCAATATATTTGGTGATAACAACAGTGCCTTACAGATGATGCCTTTTTGGTGGCATTTTGTGTTGGGTGGTTTTGCTTTTGGTATGGTATTTATGGCAACTGACCCTGTGTCGGCGGCGATGACCAATATCGGACGATGGTGGTATGGGATTTTGATTGGGTTTATGACCGTGATTATCCGTGTGATTAACCCTGCATTCCCTGAAGGCATTATGCTGGCGATTTTGTTTGCCAACTTATTTGCACCGCTTTTTGATTACTTTGTCACTCAAGCCAATATCAAACGGAGAAAACGTTATGTCAGCCAAAAATAGTAATATCAGCACGATGATGACCGCTTTGGTATTATGTTTGTTCTGTTCGGTTATGGTATCAACAGCAGCAATTAGCATGAAACCAAAACAGTTATCCAACATTGAGCTTGACCGCAATAAAAATATTTTAATGGCCGCTAATATGTTTGACCCTGCCAAAAACTCGCCTGCTGATGCCGAAGCGATGTTTAAAAATGTACAAATCAAGCTCATTGATACCAAAACAGGGCAATTTGCCACAGACGAAATGCTAAAAGCTGACAACATCAGCGATGTCGGTGCGTATGATGTGGTGAAAGCATCCAAAGATATCGGTAGTCGCATTGATTTGGGTGATGATGACCCTGCCCAAGTGGGTGGTTTGCCAAAATATCTAAAAGTCTATATCATCAATGACGAAGCAGGTAAACTTAAAAATGTCGTCCTACCGATTAACGGCAATGGGCTTTGGGGACAAATTTACGGCTTTTTGACCTTAAAAGCAGATATTAACACCATTGAAGGCATTTCATTTTATCAGCACAAAGAAACCCCAGGTTTAGGGGCGTTGATTGAAACGCCAAAATGGCGTGCCTTATGGACCGACAAAAAAGCTTATGATGGTGATAAAATTATCACAGGTGTGGTTAAGTCAGGCAGTCCTAAACCCAATCCCAACTATGTGGACGGTATCACAGGGGCGACTTTAACCAGTGCTGGGGTAAACAATATGATTCAGTTTTGGTTGTCTGATAGAGCGTATAAGCCGTTTTTGGACAATTTACGTAATACTGCGACAGGGGGCTAAGATGTCAGACACAAAAAAACTTCTGCTAACGCCAATTTTTCAAAACAACCCAATCGGTGTGCAAGTACTGGGTATTTGCTCCGCATTGGCAGTGACCATTTCTATCAAAAATGCACTGGTTATGGGCATTGCCTTGACCCTTGTTACCGCATTTTCTAGCTTTTTTATCTCGCTTATTCGCAATAAAATTCCGTCAAGCATTCGTATTATTGTACAAATGGTAGTGATTGCAAGCCTTGTGATTGTCGTGGACCAAGTGCTAAAAGCGGTGGTCTATGATGTCTCCAAATCCTTGTCAGTGTTTATTGGGCTTATCATTACCAACTGTATTGTCATGGGGCGTGCCGAAGCATTTGCCATGAGTAATCCGCCTGTGCCGAGCTTTTTGGACGGCTTTGGCAATGGTTTGGGCTATTCAGTCATGCTGTTTTTGGTGGCGGTCATTCGTGAGCTGTTTGGCAATGGTTCTTTGTTTGACATTCAGATTTTGCAAAAGGTAACAGACGGCGGTTGGTATGTGCCAAATGGCTTGCTATTGTTGCCGCCGTCTGCGTTTTTTGTGATTGCATTATTTATTGCATTGTTGCGTATGAAGTATAAAAATTTGCAAGAACCTGCCGATTTTGTCATGAAACCACAATCAAAAGGCATGCTACATACCGCTCACGACCCACACCGTGATAAAAGTGGTAAATAAGGAGCAGGATTATGGAACATTATATTAATTTATTTATTACGTCTGTTTTTATTCAAAATATGGCGTTGGCATACTTTTTTGGTATGTGTACGTTTATTGCTGTCTCCAAAAAAGTCTCTACCGCCTTGGGGCTTGGCATTGCCGTAACCTTTGTAATGGGGCTGACAGTTCCTTTAAATAACTTATTGTATCAATATTTGTTAAAAGATGGGGCACTCGCTTGGGCAGGGTTTGGCAATCTAGATTTATCATTTTTGGGCTTTTTGTCTTATATCGCCTTGATTGCAGCAGTCGTGCAAGTCCTAGAAATGTTTATGGACAAGTTTATGCCTTCTTTGTACAATGCGTTGGGGATTTTCTTACCACTGATTACGGTCAACTGTGCGATTATGGGCGGTGTGCTATTTATGGTGGAGCGAGATTACAACTTTGGCGAATCGGTGGTGTATGGATTTAGTTCAGGACTTGGCTGGGCACTGGCGATTACCGCTATGGCAGGTATCCGTGAAAAGCTCAAATACTCTGATGTGCCAGCTCCTTTGCGTGGCATTGGCATTACCTTTATCACCGCAGGGCTTATGGCGTTAGGCTTTATGAGCTTTGGTGGTATGTCGTTATAAGGAGACAATATGAATTTTGGTGAATTATTTGGTGGCGTGGGTATGTTTGTCGCCATCATTATGAGCCTTGTGGTCGTTATCTTAATGGCACGCAGTCGGCTTGTAAATACAGGCAAAGTCAATATTAACATTAACGACAATGTTGATAATACGCTGTCTGTGGAAGCAGGTGGTAAGTTACTACAGACGCTGGCTGGCGAAGGTATCTTTTTATCATCAGCTTGCGGTGGTGGTGGTTCATGCGGTCAATGTCGCTGTAAAGTGGTCTCTGGTGGTGGTGATATTTTGCCTACCGAAGAGAGCCATTTTACCCAAGGTGAAATCCGTGACGGTATGCGTCTAGCCTGTCAAGTTGCGGTTAAACAAGACATGGCGATTGAGATTGATCCAGAATTCTTTGATGTGAAAAAATGGGAATGTACCGTCATCTCTAATGACAATGTTGCCACTTTTATCAAAGAATTGGTGTTAAAAATCCCAGAAGGCGAAGCAGTCAACTTCCGTGCAGGTGGTTATGTACAACTCGAAGCCCCTGCTCATGAAGTGCATTATAAAGACTTTGTCATTGACAAAGAATACCACGAAGATTGGGACAAATTTAACCTTTGGCAATATGTGTCAAAAGTGGACGAGCCTGTTATTCGTGCCTACTCAATGGCAAACTATCCTGAAGAAAAAGGCATCATCAAATTTAACATTCGTATCGCAAGCCCACCACCACGAGGCGGTGAAGGCATCCCACCAGGTAAAATGTCATCTTGGGTATTTAGCCTAAAACCGGGGGATAAAGTGACGGTTTCTGGGCCTTATGGCGAATTTTTTGCCAAAGACACCAAAAATGAGATGATTTTTATCGGCGGTGGTGCAGGTATGGCCCCAATGCGGTCTCACATTTTTGACCAATTAAAACGCCTAAACTCTGACCGTAAAATCAGCTTTTGGTACGGTGCTCGCTCTAAACGTGAAATGTTCTATGTAGAAGATTACGACAGTTTAGAAGAGCAATTTGACAACTTTGAATGGCACGTGGCACTCTCTGACCCAATGCCAGAAGATAACTGGGACGGCTACACAGGCTTTATTCATAACGTACTTTATGAAGAATACCTAAAAGACCACCCTGCCCCAGAAGATTGCGAATTTTATATGTGTGGACCACCAGTCATGAATGATGCTGTCATCAAAATGCTCAAATCACTGGGCGTAGAAGATGAAAACATCATGCTAGACAATTTTGGCGGTTAGTTTTTCAGCCATTTTATCTTCTCAAAAAAAATCTCAACCAAGTGTTGAGATTTTTTTTGCTTAAGCAAAAATTTAACAAAATTAACCTTGTAGGGCTTGTTTTACCAATTTTGAAATTATCGCTGGATCGGCACGTCCTGCAGTCTGCACTTTTAACGCATTCATGACACTGCCCATTTGTTGCATAGAAGTTGCCCCTTGCTTGGCGATTTCGGCATTCACCAACGCCACCACTTCATCTTCACTCATCGCTTGGGGCAAAAACTCGCTAATCACATCAATTTCAAACTGTTCTTTTTGTGCCAAATCTTCTCGTCCATTGGCGGTAAAAATTGCCAACGACTCTTGGCGTTGTTTGGTTTGTTTTTGTAAAATCTCTAGCACCCCCGCATCATCAAGGGTAGTTTGGCGGTCAATTTCAATTTGCTTAATCACCGCTTGCACATTGCGTAGCACTTTGACTTTTTCTAGCTCACGGGCTTTCATGGCGGTTTTTACGGTTTCGTTAAGGGTATCTTTTAGGGCGGACATTTTGAGCTCCTTTTTTAACAGCTTTAAAATTTTTTTCAAAAAAAAACCACTTTAACAAAAGTGGCTTTTATCATCTTCATATTTTGCAATAATGTTAATACATCACGCCAAATTAGTAAAGACGCGTGGTGCGGATAGATTCACGAGATACTTTCTTTTTGTAACGTTTTACCGCAGCCGCTTTTTTGCGTTTACGCTCTTGGGTTGGTTTTTCGTAGAATTCGTGTTTACGAACGTCTGCTAAAATACCTGCTTTTTCACACGCACGTTTAAAACGGCGGATAGCGATATCAACAGGTTCGTTTTCTTTTACCTTAACTGCTGGCATGAAGACTCCTTTAAGTCTAAAAGTTGAGTGGGCAAGGAACATTAATCTGGCTGTATAGTAAGTTATTTAGCCTTGCACGCCCTATAAGGCATCAGCTCAGATTAGGATAAAATATAAAAATAGACGAAAATGTTAGCATTTTTGACAAAAAAAGTCAATCTTTTTGATGATTTCAACGATTTTTGCTAAAATTTTGTGGTTTTTGGTGAAAAATCCTTTTCAAGATTGGGGTTTTAGGGTTACAATGCTGTAACACGTTAAAAAAAGTGTTATAATAAGCCTGCTTTAACCATTTTATAGCCAACCGCTAAATCTTTTTTTGAGGATATCACCATGGCAAAATTATCCGTTTTAATGGCAAGTCTTTTGGCAATGGGCATGACCCTAACCGCCTGTAACAAGCATGAAACCGCTCATCACCCAACTGAAGATATCGCCGCAGAGCAAGGCGAAATCGCCCGTGCAAATAACCCTGCTCCACAAGCCACAGAGTCTGCAACCCCTGTCGCATCAGTTGCCCCTGCGACCACCGCAACAGCGACAACATCATCTAGCGAAACCGTTACGGCGACTACAACCGCAAGCGACAGTGCGGTGGGTGAAAAATTATACAACACCACGTGTAAAACCTGCCATGAAGCCGGCTTGTTAGGTGCACCAAAATCAGGTGATAAAGCCAACTGGGCACCACGTATCGCACAAGGTAAAGACACCCTTTACAAACATGCGATTGAAGGCTTTACAGGTAAATCAGGTACAATGCCACCTAAAGGGGGGAGTAACGCCTCTGATGATGAAGTTAAATCTGCCGTTGACTATATGGTCTCAAAAAATAGCTAAGATTTGGCTTTTTTTCACTTTGTTTAAGTTTAACAATCAACCAGTTCAATTTGAGCTGGTTTTTTATTTAAAAATATTTTGATAAACTATTTAATAATTTTTATGAAAACTGGGAAAAAAAATGACGCCTGCTGTTAGCACCGCCAAAAACTTAAAACTAGACTTTTGTTTGCATGAGTACGAACACGACCCAAATATTGACAGCTATGGGCTAGAAGCGTCTGAAAAACTTGGGGTAAATCCTGCTCAAGTGTTTAAAACCTTAGTCGTGCAAGATGAGCATGGCAAATTAGCCGTGGCGTGCGTGCCTGTGCAACATTTGTTAAATTTAAAAAAAATCGCCAAAGCGTTGGGCTGTAAAAAAGTTCAAATGGCTGAGCCAAAACTAGTAGAACGTACGACAGGCTATGTGTTGGGTGGCGTCAGTCCGCTTGGACAAAAAAAGCGATTGCCAACGGTCATTGATGAAACTGCCAAAAATTTTGGCACAATTTTTTGTAGTGCAGGACGGCGTGGTTTGGAAATTGAGTTGTCACCTGTGGCATTGGCAACTGCGGTTGGTGGTAGTTTTGCAGATATTTTACAAGAATAATTTTACCCAAAATATGCGTGATTAATAAAAAACAGATAATTGTTAATTTTTTGATTTTAACATCACAAAAATTGATAAAAAAAGCGACAAACTAGCAAAAATTGCGTATAATTGGCGGGTTTTAGGTTACTTATTTTGGAGAAAAACTGATGACAAAAGCAATGGAACGAGACCCCTACGCCAACCAACGTGAGCTAACGCTTCGTGGTATGGTTCTAGGGGCATTCATCACCGTTATATTTACTGCTTCAAATCTTTATTTGGGGCTAAAAGTGGGGCTGACTTTTGCATCCGCCATTCCTGCAGCGGTGATTTCTATGGCGATTTTAAAATTTGCCAAAGACAGTAATATTTTGGAAAATAATATGGTGCAGACCCAAGCATCGGCAGCAGGGACCTTGTCGTCCATTATTTTTATGTTGCCTGCGTTATTGATGGTGGGTTATTGGACAGGTTTTCCGTTTTGGCAGACCGCTTTTTTGTGTATCGGAGGCGGTATTTTGGGGGTAATTTTTACCATTCCTTTGCGTTATGCCATGGTGGTCAATAGTGATTTACCCTATCCTGAGGGCGTGGCGGCGGCTGAGATTTTAAAGGCAGGTGAAGGCATTGTAGAGGATGATGACGGCAATGTGATACAAGCCCATGCTGAACAAAATACAGGCATTAAAGAGATTGGTATTGGAGTGTTGTTGGCAGGGGCTATCAGCTTTTTGACCAATGCATTAAAGGTGTCATCCGATGCAGCAAGTGTTTGGTTTAAGGCAGGCGGTGCGATTTTTCAGTTGCCAATGGGTTTTTCAGTTGCTTTGCTAGGAGCGGGGTATTTGGTTGGTTTGGCAGGCGGTATTGCGATTTTGCTGGGGATTTTTATTGCGTGGGGCGTTGCTGTACCGATATTTACCAGTCAAACCGTGCAACCTGCTGATGTAGAAATGATACCCTTTGCCATGCAAATTTGGAAAGAAAAAGTACGTTTTATTGGGGCAGGGACGATTGGCATTGCGGCGATTTGGACGCTGATTACCTTGATGAAACCGATGCTTGAAGGACTAAAACTGTCGGTGCGTGCCTTAAAAAGTGGCAATAATGTAGGGCTACACCGCACCGAGCAGGATTTATCGCCTAAGGCGATGATTGGCTATATGGCGGGTATGACGCTGATTTTGGCGGTGACTTTTTATCAATTTGTGGCGGATAGTAGCTTGCCTGCAGGACTTGCGTGGCTCTTGGTAATTGTTTGTACCGTTTTGACTTTTGGCATTGGCTTTTTGGTGGCGGCGGCGTGTGGATATATGGCAGGTTTGGTTGGCTCGTCATCAAGTCCGATTTCAGGCATTGGTATCATCTCTATCGTGGTTATCTCGCTTGTGCTTTTGGTGATTGGCAATATGAACCCTGATTTATTGACGCAAGCTGATGGACAGTTTGTCACTGCATTGGCGTTATTTTGTGGTTCGGCGGTATTGTGTGTGGCAACGATTTCCAATGACAATTTGCAAGATTTAAAAACAGGTTATTTGGTAAAAGCCACGCCATGGCGTCAGCAAGTTGCCTTGATTATTGGCTGTGTGGTGGGTGCTGTGGTTATCGCCCCTGTGCTTGATTTATTGTACAACGCTTACGGTTTTACAGGGGCGATGCCTCGTGCGGGTATGGACGAGTCGCAAGCCTTGGGAGCACCGCAAGCGACCTTGATGACGACCATTGCTAAAGGGATTTTTGCCCATAATTTGCAATGGAACTATATCTTAATGGGTGTAGCCATTGGCGTGGCATTGATTGTTGTGGATTTAATGCTTCGTAAAAGCTCAAATGCTCGTTATAGCTTGCCTGTTTTGGCGGTAGGTATGGGGATTTATTTACCACCTTCAGTCAATATGCCGATTTTTATCGGTACGGTTTTGGCATGGTGGGTTAAATCTCGTGTGGAAAAACACAGCACCGATAGCAACCGCAAAACCAACCTAAAAAATGTAGAGCGTACAGGCACCTTGTTTGCCGCAGGCTTGATTGTTGGCGAAAGTTTGATTGGTGTGATTTTGGCGTTTATCATCGCAGGGTCAGTAACAGCAGGTGGCTCGGATGCACCATTAGCCCTAAGCTTGGAAAACTGGGAAACCACAGGTGAGTTTATCGGTCTTTTCTTATTTGTGGCGACTTTGGTGATTTTTGGCAAACGAGTGCTTGCCAGTACCCAGTAAGTGCGTGTTGAAAATAAAAATTCCCAATTTGATGTTGGGAATTTTTTTTGGTAAAAAAATCACATCATCAAGACATTTGCTCCACTTTTAATTTTAAAATGCGTGATTGCGACGTTTCCAAAATGGTAAACAAAAACCCTTCAATCTCAATTTTGTCATCAAGCTGTGGCATATCTGCCAGTTGCGAAATAATATAACCGCCAATGGTAAACTGGTCAGCATCAATCAAAAAGTCAGGATTATCCAGCTCTAAGCGTAACTGATGTAAACTGGCTGTACCCTCAACCAACCAATCATCGCCTTGTTTGATGATTTCTGGGGTCTCATCTTCATCAGGGAACTCACCTGCAATCGCTTCAAGCACATCAAGCGGTGTTACCAAGCCTGCCACTTGTCCATATTCATCAATCACCATCGCAAGGTTGCCTTTGGCATTTTTTAACATATTTAATAACTTTAGGTTATCAATGGTTTCAGAGACAAATACGGGTTGCTGTTTGGCAAGTAGCGGTTTTATGGCGGTGTCAATGTCTGTTTCACCACTTTCTAGCAGGGCTAAAATATCTTTGGCACGCACCACGCCCAGCACTTTGTCAATATTATCACGGCATACAGGAAATAGGCTGTGTGGTGTATCTAATAGTTGCGAGCGGATTTCGTCAGGGCTTGCGTTAATATTTACCCAAGAAATTTCGGTGCGTGGGGTCATGATGGTTTGAACATCACGGTCATTTAACGCCAAAACCCCACTAATCATATAGCGTTCTTCTTGAGCAAAGGGTAGGCTATCCACGTCAAAAGGTTTTTCGGTATTTTCTGTTAATGTGTTTTCTTGTTGGGTTTTTCCGCCCATGAGTTTTAAAATCGCATCGGCCGTTCTATCACGGATTGGGATTTGATTTTCGTATTTGGTGCGGTTACGTTGGGCAAATTGGTTAAACATTTCAATCAAAATAGAAAAACCAATCGCCGCATATAAATAGCCTTTTGGAATATGAAAGCCCAAGCCTTCTACGATTAAGCTAAAGCCAATCATGAGTAAAAAACTTAAACACAAAATCACTACCGTTGGGTGTTTGCCGACAAATTCGGTCAAAGATTTGGCAGCGATTATCATCACACCCATGGCAATAATCACCGCTGTCATCATGATTTCAAGGTGTTTTACCATGCCAACAGCGGTAATCACCGCATCAAAAGAAAACACCGCATCCAAAATCACAATCTGAGCGACCACCGCCCAAAACCCTGCATACACTTGGCTTTCGCTCACATTTTCAGGTTTGCCCTCTAAGCGTTCATGCAGTTCGTGAGTGGCTTTAAATAACAAAAATACCCCACCCACAATCAAAATCACGTCCCGCACCGATAAGTCAAAATTACCATAACTCACCAATGGGTCAGTCAGCGTAATCAGCCATGACATCATGGACAGTAAAATCAACCGCATAATAAGGGCTAAGCCTAAGCCCAAATTACGGGCTTTGGCACGTTGCTGTGGCGGTAGCTTATTGGCTAAAATGGCGATAAATACTAAATTGTCAATGCCGAGTACAATCTCAAGTATGACAAGGGTGAAAAGTCCCAACCATGCAGACGGGTCGGTGAAAAGTTCTATCATAAGGTGATTTTGTGATTAAATGGGTGAAAATTTTGATATTAGACCGCATACAATAACAAATCACACAAAAAAATCAATGACTTTTTTGTGGTTTTTCTTTTATCCGTTATTGTAAACGATATTTGGCTGACAAAGCGTGAGCTTCTAAGTTTTCCTCTATTGCCAAAATGCCTGCAGTTTTGGCGAGCCCTTGGCTACCTTGTTCGCTACAATGAATGATAGAAGATTTTTTTTGAAAATCATACACCCCAAGCGGTGAGCTAAAACGGGCTGTGCCTGATGTTGGCAACACGTGGTTTGGACCTGCACAATAATCACCAATCGCTTCAGGGGTATAACGCCCCATAAAAATTGCCCCTGCATGGCGAATGTTGTCTAGCATATTTTCTGGGTCATTAACGGACAATTCTAAATGTTCTGGGGCAATTTGATTAATCACATCAACGCCCTGTTGTCTATCTTTTACCAAAATTAATGCCCCACGATTGGCTATGGCAGTTTTGGCAATGTCTGCTTTTGGCAAATATTGCAAAGCTTTTTCAATCTCTTGTTTAACGTCTTTTAATAATGTTTCACTGGTGGTTACAAAAATCGCCTGTGCTACCGTATCATGCTCTGCTTGCGATAATAAATCCATGGCAAGCCAATCCGCTCTATCACTAGCCACCCCTTCAGCATAAACAAGCACTTCGGACGGCCCTGCAATCATATCAATACCCACCTGACCAAATACCGCACGTTTGGCACACGCCACATATTTGTTACCCGGCCCTGTGATTTTGTCCACTTTTGGAATATTTTGTGTCCCATATGCAAGTCCTGCCACCGCTTGAGCCCCACCAATGGTAAATACTTTATCCACCCCTGCCAAATAACTGGCTGCCAAAACGAGTGGATTTAACTCACCATTTGGGGCAGGCACGACCATGATAATCTCGCCCACACCAGCCACTTTGGCAGGAATGGCATTCATCAAGACAGATGATGGATAGCTTGCCAATCCACCCGGTACATAAATACCAACCTTGTCTAAAGGCGTAACTTTTTGCCCCAACGTATTACCTAAATCATCGGTATAAGTCCAACTTTGTTGTAACTGTTTTTTGTGAAAGCTTTTAATACGATTTGCCGATAATTGTAACGCTGTTTTGACATCATCGTTTAAATTATCAAAAGCAGTTTTTAGCTTATCTTGAGAAATGATTAACGCATCAAAGGTTTTGGCAGGGTGATTGTCAAATTTTTGGGTCAATGCTAAAATCACATCATCACCCCCTTGTCGCACTTTGGCGATAATGTCATCTACGGTTGAGAGCAATTGTGGGTCATTGACGGTTTCAAAAGCAAGTAAATCGCTTAAATCCTTATTAAACCTTGGATTTTGGCTGTTTAAAATTCGCATAAGATTTCCTTTTTTTAGGGTTTACATGGGTTTAGTTATTGGCAAATATCAATCATCAATATTGTTATCTAACGTGATATATGACATAATTATAACCTTTTTTATCCCATTTAGTGGTTAACATAACTGAGTTTGTTGCTTTTGTCAAATAGCACATTGATGAATATTTGTGATAACTGATTTTATTGGATATAAACAACTTTTTCTAATAAATTTTTTAACAAAAAATAAAAAATAGGCTGTGTAAAATGTGGTACATGATTTTGGCATTATTGATTTGGGCAAGCTCATTTACCGCAGGTAAATACGCCTACACCGCCATTGACCCAGTACTCACAGTGCAGTTTCGCCTGTTGATTGCAGGGCTGATTGCCTTACCGATTTTTGTCAAACATTACCACCGCCTTGATAAGGCGTTACGCAAAAAATTGTGGTGGTTGGCGGTGTTAAATTTTCCGATTGCGTTAATGTTACAGTTTGTCGGCTTAAAATACACATCAGCGTCTAGTGCGGTAACGATTGTCGGGGCTGAGCCATTATTTGTCATGTTAGTTGGGGCATTATTTTTTGGGCAAAAAAATTATTGGTATGATTGGGCGTTAGGTGGTTTGGCGTTTTTTGGCATTATTTTGTTGGTGGCAGGTGGTAGCTCAGATGGTACGGTGAGTGTGTTTGGCTCGTTGCTGTTGATTTTGGCAGGTTTGGCGTTTGTGTTTTCTATGTTTTGGGGCAAAGATGTGATGCAAAAGATTGACGCAAGCATCTATACATCAGCGATTTTGGTGCTTGGGGCGGTGGCTTGCGTGCCATTTACCCTAATTTTTACCCAAAGTTGGAGCATTTTTTTAAAGCCTATGCAACCGCTTGCCGTGGGGGCGGTGCTATATCTTGGCGTGGCGTGTAGCTGGTTGGCTTATTGGCTGTTTAACAAGGGCTTGCAATACACGCCTGCCAAAATGTCCGCCATGGTTATTCCGCTTGAGCCTGTATTTGGCGTCTTGTCGGCGATGCTGATTTTGGGCGAAAACCTACAATGGCTCACTGCTGTTGGCGTGTTTTTGGTAATTAGCTCAACGATTAGCAGTGCGATTTTGCACAGTAAAAAGGCTTAAAACGAGTTGCAAATTGGCAAATTTGATGTTAAATTGACTTTATTTATAAATAATTGACAGATTGAGAACGACTATGTTAATCCAATTTTTACCCCTATTTTTGATTACATTTACCGTATTTGGGCTGTTTTTTTTGTTTATGGGTATTGGTTATATGGTTAAAAAACAACCGCTAAAAGGCTCATGCGGTGGCGTGGCAACCCTAATGGGCGATGAGTTTTGCCAATTTTGTGGTAACGACCCCAATAAATGTGCCGAAATCAATGATGAACAACAACAAAGTGGTATCAGCGAAAAAGCTAGAACACTCGGTAAACAAATCTGATTTTTATGTTAAAAATCGCCCATTCACCGCTATTTAATCACCCTGTGCCAGACAAGCACCGCTTTCCTATGCAAAAATATGACGAAATCCCCAAGCGTCTGTTAGCAGAAAGCACCATCACACATGAGCAGATTTTTTTGCCAAAATCGTTAAGTGAAGCCGAGATTTTAACTACGCATACGGCTGAATATTGGCAACAGTTAAAAAATTTGACTTTACCCAAAAAAGACGCCAGAGCTATCGGTTTTGAGTTGTCTGAACGGTTGATAGCACGAGAGAGAGCGATTGCTTGTGCCAGTTATCAATGTGCGTTATATGCCAAACAGTATGGCGTGGCGATGAGTACATCAGGCGGTACGCATCATGCGTTTGCCGACCATGGTGAAGGGTTTTGCATTTTGAATGATTTTGCAATTACTAGCAATCTTTTGTTAAATCAAGGACTTAGTAAACAAATCCTTATCATAGATTTGGACGTACATCAGGGCAATGGCACGGCTCATATTTTTGCCAATGATGAACGTGTGTTTACTTTTAGTATGCATGGTGCGAAAAATTATCCGTTCCGTAAACAATTGTCTGATTTGGACATTGATTTAGCGGACGGTACGGGTGATGATGAATATTTAGAACGGTTAAATAAAACCTTAGAAATATTAATCAAACAAGTTCGACCTGATATGCTGTTGTTTTTGGCAGGGGTGGACGTGCTTGCGAAAGATGTTTTGGGGAAATTGGCTTTGACAAGGCAGGGCTGTGCTGAACGTGATAAGATTGTATTTACAACGGCTAAACAGTATGGCATACCGATAGCCGTTACCATGGGTGGTGGTTATTCTACCAATCTTGATGATGTGGTAGAAGCACATTGCAATACGTTTAGAGTAGCGAAAAAGGTTTTTAGCACTTAGTATTCCCCCAACTCTTCACCCAAAAATCCGCCACTTTGTCTCGCCCATAGTTTGGCATATACGCCATTTAATTGCAATAATTCATCATGACTACCCATTTCCACAATTTTGCCTTTATCCATAACGACAAGCCTATCCATAGACGCAATGGTTGATAATCGGTGAGCAATGGCAATCACCGTCTTGCCTGACATCATTTCATTTAAGCTTTCGGTAATGGCGTGTTCTACTTCGCTATCCAACGCACTGGTTGCTTCATCAAGCAATAAAATTGGGGCATTTTTTAACATCACACGAGCAATGGCGATACGTTGGCGTTGTCCGCCAGAGAGTTTTACACCACGTTCGCCCACTTGTGTATCCAAACCTTGATTGCCTTTGGCATCAGCAAGATTATTAATAAAATCAAACGCATGGGCTTGTTTAGTGGCTTGGATAATCTCATCTTCGCTGGCAGTTGGGCGACCGTAATTGATATTTTCTCGCACGGTGCGGTGTAATAATGACGTGTCTTGGGTTACCATGCCGATATGTTGGCGTAAACTTTGTTGGCTGACATTGGCAATATTTTGTCCGTCAATGCTGATTTTGCCAGCATTCACATCATAAAAACGCAATAACAGATTAACTAAGGTGGATTTTCCTGCACCGCTACGACCAACTAAGCCAACTTTTTCACCTGCTTTAATTGTTAAATTAAAATTATCTAACAGTTTAATTTCTTGATTTTTACCATAACTAAAACTGACATTGTCAAACACAATATTGCCATGTTTTACGGTCAATTCATCAGCGTTTGGTTTATCAACAATGGTATGCGGTTTTGACAAGGTTTTCATGCCGTCTTGCACCGTGCCAATATGTTCAAACAAACTGGCAGTTTGCCACATAATCCAATGGGTCAAGCCGTTTAATCTAAGTGCCATTGCCGTTGCCGCCGCAATCGCTCCCACGCTTAAACCCTGATAAAACCACAGATACAAGCCAATCCCCACCGTGCTAGACACCAAAACCACACTGATAGTATGAATAATCACTTCCAATTTGCTCACCCAACGCATTTGGTCATGGACAGTTGTCATAAATTGGCTCATGGCATCTTTGGCATAGCTTAACTCTCGCCGAGAATGGCTAAATAACTTTACCGTCATGATATTGGCATAGGCATCGGTAATCCGCCCTGTCATCAATGCCCTTGCGTCTGCTTGACGACTGGCGGATTGTTTTAATTTTGGGATAAAATAGCCAATGGTTGTGATAAACATCGCTAACCACAGCAAAAATGGCAGTAACAACCAATTATCCAAACTCGCCAAAATCACGCCACTACTGACAAAATAGACAATAACATAAACAAACATATCGGCAATGCTCATGATGGTATCACGCACAGACAAGGCAGTTTGCATCACCTTTGAGGACACTCGCCCAGAAAATTCATCTTGATAAAACTGCATGGATTGACCGAGCATTTGTCGGTGAAATCGCCACCGCATTTGCATGGGAAATACACCTTGAAGGGTTTGAAAATGTATCCATGAACTAAGCATAACCACCAACGGACTGACGATTAACACGCCTGCCATCAGCATTAAATCGTTGCCTTTTTCGGCAATCAGTTGCGTGGGCGTGTAAGTGCCTAGCCAGTCCACAATTTTGCCAATCCATGCAAATAGCAAAGACTCGTAAATACCAATCAGAGCAGTGAAAAACATCAAGGCAAATAGCCAACCACGCAAGCCCTTGCTACACGCCCATAAAAATTTTAAAAAATTGTCGGTTGGTAACTGGTAATCGTCATCAGGATAGGGATTTAAACGGTTTTCAAAAAAACGAAAAATTGACATATTTGTTATCTTTTCTTAATAATTGGTGAAAATACGGTATTTATTTTAACATATTTAACGGTTGAATTTTAGACGTTTTGTGTTATGCTAAGTTTTAATTGAATAGTTGATAAAAAAGTGGAAAATATATGCAAATTTTTGGTAAACGTTGTCAAAATGGGAGGTAAGGTTGGATAGATTGGTAGATAATTTATTTGTTGTTAAATCTCGTACTTGTCCGCATGTTGATTGTGGAAAAAGTTTTGATTGCGTAGAAAGTCATCAAGGCATGGTTTTTTGTCCGTATTGCAAAAAAAATATCTTGGTTAATCCTTTGACCAAAGTATTGGAAAATCAAAGTTTTTTTGAGTTTGTAAAAAATTATTTTAAAAAATATTATAAACTTTTGCTGATTTGTTGTGCGATAATCGTGGCAATGGAAGGTTTAAGCGGTTATATTAATGATTTTGTGGGTTTTACGCTAATTTCAACGCTGATGATTGGTGTTATGGTATTTTTGGTGTGTTGGTTTGGGATAGATGTGAACAAAAGAGAGTTTTATAATCTCTCTGGCAATCCGATTTTTCAAAGTGTGGATAGTTTGTCTGACATACAATCCAACTCCAAACATCAAGTGTATAGAGAAAATTTGGAAGATAATTTTTATCTCTTTGCCTGTCATTGTCCACATTTCCAATCGCAACGTATTATACAAAAATCCAAGCAAATTTATCATTGTGAGCATTGTCGGCGTGAGTTAAGGTTTAATCAAAAAATCAAACATTATCATACAATAAAATTGACGATTATGGTTGCTTTTATGATAGTTTTTAATGGTATGATTGATTATGAAAAAGATGGGCTTTTATGGTTGATTGTTTTTGGCGGTCTGTTGCTGACAGTATTTTTAGTTCATCGTTTTATTTTTCTTAAGACCCCAAAATGGCTTATTTAACCAGTTCAATCCCCTTAGCAGAAAGGGTTCGCCCAAAAGTCCTAGCGGATATTATCGGACAGACTCATTTATTGGGTGAAAATGCCCCCATTACCAAAATGGTGCGTGAGGGTTATTTACCGTCAATGATTTTGCACGGTAATGCAGGCATTGGCAAAACCACAATCGCAAATTTGTTGGCAGATAGCGTGGGACGAGAATTTCGCCCCTTATCCGCCATCAATAGCGGTGTCAAAGAATTGCGAGAAGTCTTAACGACCGATGACGGATTATTTAGCCAGTCGCCTGTGGTATTTGTGGACGAAATTCACCGTTTTAATAAAGCCCAACAAGACGCACTTTTGGGGACGGTAGAAAGCGGACAAATTACCTTAATTGGGGCAACCACCGAAAATCCATCTTTTAGCGTGAATAATGCCTTGTTATCACGTTGTCAAGTGTATCAGCTAGAAGCATTAAGCGATGATGAAATTTTGCAAGTGTTGCAACGTGCGATAACGATTGATGAAAAATTAAAACCATTATCCATCATTTTGCACGATGTCAAAGCGATTTATCAATTAGCCCAAGGCGATGCAAGAAAGGCATTAAATCTATTAGAATTGGCGATTTATGCCTATCAAGGTGAGCCGATTGTGATTGATTTTGACAGTATTAGTAAAGTTTCAGGGCAAGCGTTAGTTCGCTATGATAAAAATAGTGACAATCATTATGATTTGATTTCTGCGATGATAAAATCGGTGCGTGGCTCTGAGCCTGATGCGTCATTGTACTGGCTTGCCAGAATGCTCACCGCAGGCGAAGACCCTGCATTTATTGCAAGGCGACTTGTGATTTTGGCAAGTGAAGACATTGGGCTTGCCAACCCCAATGCCCTACTTTTGGCGGATACAGCGTTAAGAAGTGTCAAAGAAATTGGAATGCCAGAAGCACGAATTATTCTAGGGCAAGTGGTGGTGTATTTGGCAACTTCGCCAAAATCCAATTCCACTTATAAAGCAATCAATGATGCGATGAAATTTGCTGAAAATGACAACACACCTGTGCCATTGCATTTGCGTAATGGCGTAACTTCATTTATGAAGCAATCAGGCTATGGGGCGGATTACGTCTATCCGCACGATTATCCCTATCATTATTATCCACAACGCTATTTGCCTGATAACATCAATGTGCAATTTTATCACTTTGGTGACAACCAAAAAGAACAGGCAAGTTTTAGTTTTATGAATTGGTTAAAGGGTAGGAAAAACACTTGAACTTGAGTTTACACTTGTATAAACTAAGTAAAATTTATTAGGAAAAACCCATGAATTCAGACAATTTACCAGAAATTGACCCAGATAAAATTGGCGAAAATGTGCCAAAACGTAACGGTACAATCGCCCCAAAAATCGCAAAAACTTTTTTAAAAGCAAAGGGTTGGAAAATCGTTGGCGAAATACCCAACGTCAAAAAAGCCGTACTGCTTGCCGTGCCACACACGTCTAACATGGACGGCGTGTTTGCTATTCCAACTTTACTCGCCCTTGATGTTGATATCAAACTTATGGGTAAAAAAGAATTATTTAAACTACCGATTTTGTCCCATTTTTTGCGATGGGCGGGCATTATCGCCATTGACCGTGAGAAAAAAGGCTCAACCCTGCAAGCCAGCATTGACCGTTTTAACAGCGAAGAACAATTGTTTTTGGGGCTTGCACCAGAAGGCACTCGTGGCTATACCGAAAACTGGAAAACAGGTTTTTATTATCTGGCGGTTGGGGCTGGCGTGCCGATTTTTCCTGTGGCGATAGATTATCCTAGCAAAGAAATCCGCTTTTTGCCATTATTTTACCCAACTGGCAATATTGATGAAGATTTGCCAAAAATTTATGCGTATTATCAGGGTGTTACTGGTAAAGTCGTGAAAAATATGTCAAAACCGTTACAAGATTTGCGACAATAAATCGCCAAATAAAACACAAAGTGGGTTTATTTATACAACCCACTAATAAAGCTCCAATCTCAAATAAAATCAGTCACTTAAAACATTATTAGATAAAATTAAAAGTGACGTTTTGGAGCAAATCTGGATGCAAACTTTTTGCCACAGGACAGGTTAGGGCGGTATTTGTCAAAATTTGTTGGTCTTTATCGGTGGCTACACCTTTTACTATCAGCATTACGTCAATTTGTGCCACTCGGCGTGGGTCAGTTGCCATGATTTTGACAACATCCGCTTGCGTGCCTGTCAAATCTAATCCCATACTCTCGGCTTTGATACCCATAACTGTTAGCATACAGCAAGCCAAACTTGTCGCTAACAAATCTGTCGGTGAAAACGCTTCCCCACGACCGTGATTATCGGTGGGGGCATCAGTGACAATTTTGTTGTTAGATTGCAGATGCACAGCTTGGGTGCGTAAACTGCCTTGATAAGTAATCGTTGATGTTGGCATAGTGTTCTCCTTTTTGATGTGATTGTTAAGCTTGTTTTAAATACGGCCATGCCGCTTTTAGATAAATCATCATTGACCAAAGAGTCAAAATTACCGAAATTATCATCAACATGTAGCCGACTTTTTCGAGCGATTGCCAATTTAGCAATAACACCGTAATCGCTATCATCTGAAAGGCGGTTTTGAGTTTGCCGACATATGACACCGCAACGCTCGTGCGATTGCCCAGTTCCGCCATCCATTCACGCAACGCTGAAACCGCAATTTCACGAGAAATAATCACAATCGCCGACATCGCCATGATAATATCAGGGTGCCATTGTACCAAAATAATCAACGCCGCAGCCACCATTAATTTATCCGCTACAGGGTCAAGAAACCGTCCAAATGCCGAACTTAGGTTCATTTTTCTAGCAAAATAACCGTCTAACCAATCGGTAATTGCCGCCAGCACAAACACAAATGTCAACAAAAAATGCCGTAACAAACTATCGCTAAAATGATACATCCCAATATTAGCAATCGCATTATCACTAATCGCAGGCTGATTAATCCCCATGGCAGGTGGCCAATACGCAATCGCTACAAACAGCGGTATCATCACAATGCGGGCAATCGTCAAATTATTTGGCAAGTTAAAAATACTGCGTTGCGTGGCGGTCGTGGCGATTGATTGAGAGTTTGGCGATTGGTCGGTCATGCGGTTGTTCCAAAATAATTGGCATTTAAAAGTAAAAATAATCAATAAAATTTAATGTTGGCATTGTAAGGCAAAATCACTTTTTTTAACATTTTAAAATGTAACTTGTGACAACAACTGGCAGTATGTAACGGATAATTATTCATCATTTTGCAACATTTAAGCCATTTTTATACCAAAATTATCAGAAAATGAGCATTTTTTACTTGAAATGATAAAAACTTACCCCATTTTATTGATATAATAACAACAATCACTTTACCTTTTACCTCAAAAGCCTATTGTCCACCTCCTGCAATAGGCTTTCTTTTTTGGTTATGATTATTCATAATTATCAAAATACTCTTTCACTTCGTAATAACGCTCGCCAAGTTTACGTGCCACGCATTGCAGTCGCACGGTTTCTTGCTCGGCAGGTTCGGCCTCTTGGGCTTCGCTGATACAGGCTTCATCACGGTCGGCAACCCATTGTTTTTGGTCATCGGTGAGCGATGCTTGGGCGTCGGGGCTGGCACTGTTCCATAACTGATTAAATTCTTTGCGTTTAAAGTCCACTTGGGCTTGGGCTTTGGCTTTTTCTTTAGCAAGTTTTAACATTTCCGCTTTGCTAACTGCTTGGCTATCAAATTCTGCTTGGTGATTATCCACCTTATCGGCTTCGGCTCTTGCTTGTCCTGCTGGCCCAACGGTTGACGGGTTTGGCGTTGCGGTATTTGGGTTTGTTGGGGCTGATGCTACGCTTGGAGCAGGGGCAATGACGGCTGATGCCACGATTGGGGTACTGGCGACAGTGGATGCGATTTTGGTCGCTTGGTTCATACTATTTGGCTGTTGGCTCGCATCCACAATAATTTTAGCAACAAATGTTTGCAAATCTGCCACATTGGTAAGTTCTACCGTGGGTTTATCAGGCGTGGCAGTCGGTTGGGTGCTATAAGTTACAGCTTTTTGCAATTGATCACCCATCAGGTCCACGTCTTGACGAAAGGCAAAATCTTGAATTGGTAGCTCACCATTGGCTTTACGGTTGGCTTCGGCACGTTGCAACAGCTCATTGTTTAAACCAATTACCAACGTGGCATTGCACAGATTTTTACTGCTGTCAGGGGCTTTTTGTGGATTGCCGATGTCGTCTACACTCACTTTTAAATGGCTGACTGCTTGTTTGATAAGACCGACATCGGTGTTCACATCGGTATATTGTAGGTAATTTTTGGTTTCTGCCAAGATTTGTTTTTGTAAAGTCGCTTCAATGCTGTCTAGCACCGCAGGGTCATTACAGGCGACGGTTTTTTCGGTCATGGCTTTGATTTTATCACAAGCAGTTAGACTAAATGTGCTAATCATCAGCAGACTGATTAGTGTTTTTTTAAACATGGTATTTACCTTTTTTATCAATTTTTGAAAATTTTAATCAAGTTAAGTTTATTTTAACAAATTATTGGCTAACAATAAATGCTGATTTTAGCCAAGTCGGTATCGGTGGCTGTTGCCAATTCACCTGCGATAACGCCACGTCAAAACTAACAATATCAAAGCGAATGTCATAGTCGCCAAATTCAGGATGTCGCTGTAACATGGCTTGGGTCGTGCGAATTAATTTGCGTTGTTTGCTCACAGTAATGCTGTCGCAGGCGTTACCAAATTGGCTATGTTTGCGTTGGCGAACTTCCACAACTACGAGCGTTGGCGGTGTGGTCTGGTTGTCCAACATCACCAAATCTAGCTCACCAAAGGGGGCAAATTGCCAATTTTTACCAACAAATGTTAAGCCTTGTGCTTGTAAATACCAATTCGCAAGTTGTTCAAATTTTTCGCCTTGGCGTTGTTTTGGGGCAGTTAGTTGCATTTTATTTAACATTCTTTTAAAATAAATTATAATTTTTTAAACAAAACTTTGGATTTTCGCTGTGGGTCATAGCTAGCAAAACGTTGACTTGGCAAGTTTTTGGCAGGAATTTCAGTAAAACCTAATTCTATAAACCAATGAGCGGTGCGAGTAGTTAATACAAAAATTTCAGTGCGATGTTGTTCAATGGCTCGCTGTTGCAAAAAAGCAATCAAATCCGCCCCACGACTGCCCTGACGGTAATCTGGGTGAATGGCGACACAGGCGATTTCGGCTTGGTGGTGTGAGCCGTCATCTGCTATGAGTGGATACAATGCACCACAACCAATCACCATGCCATCTCGTTCTATGATTGAGAAATAATTTAATTCACTTTCAAGTCTTTCTTGGGAGCGTCTGACCAAAATCCCTTGTTGTTCTAAGGGAGCAAGCAGTTTTTGCAGACCAACAATATCACTAATCTGTGCAGGGCGGATATGGTCATACGCTCCTTGGGTAATCAACGTCCCTGAACCATCACGACTAAATAATTCGGCAAGTAACGCCCCATTATTGGCATACGATAACACATGGGTACGTTCAATGCCTTGCTCACAGGCTTGATTAGCAAATCTTAACAATGTTTTGGCGTGCGTTGACACCGTTGGCAATAATTGTTCAATTTGTGATTGGCTAATTTCTCGGATTAGGGTTGCTTTTTGGCTGTTAAAAGACGAATAAATGCCTAATGCTTTTTGCAAAAAAATTAATTTATCTGCCTGTAAACCAATCGCCGTCTGTACTGCCACGTCTTCTACCAATAGGTTAAACATCTCGCCTGTCGCCGAATAGCCCATGGCACTTAATAGCACGATATGCCCATTTGCCAAGTTAGGCTCAATGGCATCACGGTCAATGCGACGCACCTCCCCTGTAAACTGATAATCCACGCCACTTCGCACGCCATACGGTTTAGCGGTTACAAAATTGCCTGACACCACGTCTATTTTTGCCCCATGCATGGGCGAATTTGCCAAACCCATTGATAGTTGGGCTTCTATTTGTAAACGAATTGCCCCCATCGCATTAATCACCGCAGGCAACGCATCTTTTGGGGTAACCCGCACGTCATGATACAAAGGTGTTTGACTTGGGTCAATGTTCAGTAATGCTAAATTAGCCTCAATCTGCGGTCTTGCTCCATGTACCAAAACCAAATGAATGCCGAGACTTTGCAGTAACGCAAAATCATGAATTAAATGCCCAAAATTTGGGTGTAATACCGCATCACCGTCAAACATAATGACAAAGGTTTTACCACGATGTGTATTAATATAAGGGGCTACATGACGAAACCATTGTACATATTGGCTAAAGCCCTCGGTAGCATGGATGATTGACTGTGTGGTCTCGGTGACTTGGGGCGTTTTGTTTGACATAATGGTTAACAAAAAAATAAAATTGAAAACGATAACTTACCAAATTTTCACAAAAACACAAGCAAAATTATTACAAAATTTCATCAAGCTGTTTTTATTTGTTAAAAGCGGTCAGTAAATGCGAAGTTATAGGTGTGTTTGCAGTGATTTTTTGGTATGCTATGGTGTCTTTTTTTCAATTTTAATGTAGTTTGAAATTTACAAAACGCTTAACGGAGTTTTTTTATGAAACGTTTTCACAAAATTGCCTTGCCTGCCTTAGCATTATCAGGATTGTTAGCAGGCGTTAGCACCCAAGCCCTAGCGGTAATGCCTGTGTCAGGGATGGCAACCACCGACATGAACGCTAACCCTGTGCAAAACACGTCACCAACCCAAAATGTACAGTTAGAAACCCGTATTTTGGCATCTGCATTGTCAACCGATGCCCAAGGGCAACAAGTCCTTAGCCCAATCACTGCCCAAACTAAGCTCACATCGGGCAATGTGATTGAATATCACGGTTATATTACCAACAAAAGTCCAGAACGCATCCGTAACGTCACGGTAACCCTTGATATACCTGCCAACACTGAATTACTGAGCCTCGAAGGGCTATCCCCTACGCGTGCCAAAGGCAGTGCTGACGGTGTCAAATTCCAAAATATGCCACTAAAAACCAATATCAACGGCGTTTTGCAAGATTTGCCAATGCAATATTATAAAGCGGTGCAATGGGATATCGCAGGCTTGGGCTTAAATGAAGTCGCCACTGTCAAATACCGTGTGCGAGTGAAATAATACCTTTTCACCAAATTTTAACCAACAATATCATTAATCATTTTTAATCAAAACTATTCATGATGATTAATGATTTTTGTCTTTTTGCCAAATGGTGTCCTATGCCAACGTTGCCTTTTGCTTTGCCAATTACCCAGATTTGCCAACATTTTACCAAAACTCACACAACGCCAAAATCGCTAAGCGAGCGGATTGCCGATGCCAATCAAACACTTGCCCCCTTTGTTCACATTGAACTTGGCAAGCACAATAGCGTGAGAGTAAGTTTACAACGAGCCGACAAACGCAATGCCCTAAGCTTTGCGATGATGGACAAGTTAATTTGGGTTGCCAAACAAATCCAAACGTGGCACGATGTACGAGCGGTGATTTTGCAAGGCGATGGCGAAAGTTTTTGTGCAGGGATAGATTTGGGCGATTTGAACAATCCCAAAAATATCAGCAAAGTCGCTTGGCAACTCATCAAACCGACATTAAGTACTTATCAACAGGTGTGTCTGCTGTGGCGAGAGCTTGGTGTACCTGTGATTGCCGTGGTGCATGGGCATTGTATCGGGGCAGGGTTGCAGTTGGCAATGGCGTGCGATGTGCGATTTGCCACGCCTGATTGTCAATTTGCGATTATGGAAAGCAAATGGGGCTTAGTGCCTGATATGGGACTGACCCAGTCGGCGATTGGCATTGCCCCTGACACCCTAAAAATCCTTGCGATGACCGCACGTACTTTTGATGCTGACACCGCTTTACAATATGGTTTTATTTCACAAATTTCGGCTAATCCGCTAGAACTTGCCGACAAGCTAGTCGCGGAACTTGCCGAGCGTTCGCCTGATGCCATGCTTGCCAGCAAACGTGTCATTAATCGTATGTACCGTCAATCTACGACCGCTTTGTACAACGAAAAAATTTGGCAAATCAAGCTATTACTTGGCAATAACCAAAAATTAGCCGTCAAAAAAGCCAAAGACCGCACCGTGCAATTTTTGGCACGACAATTTGATTAAGCGTGGTGATTGATGCCAGGTTTTAGTTTGTCAAATTTTTGTCAATTTTTTAAAAATAATTTAAAAAATTTATTCAATGATTTACCAAGTTATACACCGACACGCCAACATTTTTTTGCATTAATGGCGGTGTGCGTGTTGGCGCAAATTGGCATTTATTATTTTGGTAAATTACCACCTAATACTCACACCAGCAGTTACCACATCGCTGTCAATGACGAGATGGTGCATCCGCTATTACAACAACTTAACGACACGCATCCTAACCAAACAGGGGTATACCTGCTCAATGATGGTAAAGATGCGTTCGCCAGTCGGTTGATGCTTGCCAAAAATGCCAAAAAAACCCTTGATATTCAATATTATATTTGGAAAAAAGATTTGACAGGCGTGTTATTATTCCAAGCCATTCAACAATCTGCCGAACGTGGCGTACGAGTACGGCTATTGCTCGATGACAATAACACCAAGGGTTTGGACACGATTTTGTTGGCATTAGACAAACACTCAAATATTGAGGTGCGACTGTATAATCCCAACAAATATCGGCAAATTCGCAGTTTGGGATTTTTGGCAAATTTTTCCCGTTTAAACCGCCGAATGCACAACAAATCCATGACCGCTGACAACCAAATCAGCATCACAGGGGGACGCAATATCGGCGATGAGTATTTTCATGTGGCGGGCAATCCTGTGTTTGCCGACCTTGACACCTTGCTAATTGGGCATATTGTTCCAGAGATTTCGCAAGATTTTGACCGTTATTGGAACAGTGCATCGGCGTATCCACTTGGGCAAATTATTGATAAAAGTTTGCTTGGTGAATACACCGAAAACAAAGCCAGTCAAAACGATATTTTGCAACAATTATTACAAACCCAACAACGGCAAAATCCCAAATTTCAACAGATTGAACAGCAATATTTGACATCATTACAACAGCTTGATTTTACCGAACAAGTACAAAATAACCGCTTAACTTTTGATTGGGCAACGGCCAAACTCGTCAGCGATAATCCACGAAAAACGCTAAATCATTTGAACAAGCAAGCGTTAATCTCCCAGTTAATTTTTGACAATATGGGCAATCCACAACGAAACTTGACAATTGTATCACCTTATTTTATCCCAACCAAAACAGGGGCAAATCACCTCATCCAACTTGCCAAACAAGGGATTGATATCCAAATTTTGACCAACGCCATGAGTGCCACCGATGTTAAAATCGTGCATTCAGGTTATGCCAAATACCGCAAATTATTGCTAGAAAATGGCATAAAAATCAATGAGTTAAAACCCGATATCGGTATCGGAAACATCAAAGATACCTATCTGACGGGACATACAGGCACGAGTCTACACGCCAAAACCTTTGAGATAGACCGTGAACGGTTATTTATCGGCTCGTATAACCTTGACCCACGCTCAGCAAATCTGAATACCGAAATGGGCATCATCATTGAAAATCCACAGATTGCCGAGCAGTTGGCACAACGACTACAGCAAGCTCTTGGCGAAAATAGCTATCATGTGTCACTGGGTAACCACGGCAATTTGCGATGGCAAACCTTTGAAAATGGGCAATGGGTAGAATACCACAACGAACCACACACCACCGCTTTCGAGCGTGGCATGGTCTGGCTCATGGCAAAATTACCAATTGAATGGTTGTTGTAAAAGTTCACCATCATTGGTAAACATCAGTTGATAAAAGATACATTTATACAACACAATTTTGGCAAAAAATAACATCAGAACCTTGCGAAAATTTACATTTTGTTTTACCTTAGTCAGACACAATTTTTTGTGTTTTTAAACGCTTTTTAATCAATTTTAACCTCCATTTTTAAACATTAAAGGAAAAAAATATGGCAATTAGCTTAACCAAAGGCGGTAACGTAAACCTATCAAAAGAAGCACCAACTTTAACCGCAATGACGGTCGGCTTAGGTTGGAATCCTCGTGCCACAGACGGTCAAGCCTTTGACCTTGATGCGATTGCATTTTTATTGAACGATGCTGGCAAAGTGCGTGCTGACAGTGACTTTATCTTTTTTAACAACTTAAAATCAGCAGACGGTTCAGTTGAACACACAGGCGACAACCGCACAGGTGAAGGCGATGGCGATGACGAAGTTATCAAAGTAGATTTGAGCAAAGTGCCTGCAGACGTTAGCAAAATCGCATTTTGTGCGGTAATTTATGACGGTCAGGCTCGTAACCAAAACTTTGGTCAAGTGGGTGATGCCTATATCCGTATCGTGAATAGCAACGGCGGTAGCGAAGTGGCTCGTTATGACTTGTCAGAAGACAGCTCAACCGAAACCGCGATGATTTTTGGTGAATTGTACAAACACAATGGCGAGTGGAAATTCCGTGCTGTGGGTCAAGGCTTTGCAGGTGGTTTAGGGTCATTGGCAAGCTCGTATGGCGTGGCGGTTTGATATCAACCTTGCATTGATACAAACTTAATTGATTTTATAATAAAAAGTGGCATAATAATCTTTATGTCACTTTTTGTGCCGTTTTTTTATTTCTTATAGTTAGTCATAAAATAACTAATAAGTAGTAGGCAAATTTAAATTATAATTTGAACTTTGGCGGGTTATACAAACCAACCAACCCTACGAAATTTCGTGTTATAGGATAATTTTGTTTGAATACTGGTTAATAAATAGATTATTTTTTAAAATTATTTGGAGCAATTTTATGAAGTATATTATTCCATCTTTGGCTTTTGCATCATTGTGTACGTTAACAGGTTGTTCACAAAGTGAACCTGCAAAAACCGAAACGACCACAACTGAAACGACTAGCTCAATTACCGCAAGCACATCTAATACTACTCCTACATCAGGTAAAATTTATACTGTTGCCGTAGATTCAAATTTTCCTCCATTTTCATACCTTGATGAAAATGGCAAACCTATTGGTTATGATGTTGACTTAATTAACGCCATCGCCAATAAAGCAAATATGAACGTCCAAATCCTTACAAAAAAATGGTCGGAATTTCCACAAGCATTAAATGAGGATCAAGTGGATTTATGGATTGCAGGCATTTCTATTTCCGAAGAACGCAAAGCAATTATTGATTATAGCGAGCCTTACTTGACCTATAAAACAGGGGTTTTAACCAAAAATAATGCAAAAGGTATGGCAATCAATCAAGCCAACCTAGCTGAACAACGTTTGATTGCTTTAGAAAGCACGATTGATTTTGACTATGCCAAAACATTGGTGAAAAACCCTGAAAATCTACACGGTGTATCAACAAGTTTTTTAGCCATGAAGGCAATTTTGACCGATAATGCGGATGCTTTTATCAATAATAACCGTGTTTTACAATATAATGTTAAACAGTACCCTGAATACAATCTCCGAACTTTTAATATAGACTTAGCAAATGCTGGTGGTAAAGACGGCAATTTAGGCATTGCGGTTAAAAAAGGTAATATGGATCTTATCAAAAAACTTAATCAAGGTTTGGCTGATATCAAACAAGATGGCACTTATAACAAAATCAATCAACAATGGTTTGGTACAAACGAGCAATAGGAACAGCTAAAAATGGCAGTAACTTTTACCCTACTTGGCGAAAATGAACCGTTTTTGCATTGCAACCTAAAACAAGGCGACATCGTACATTGTGAAGCCAACGCCATGGTGATGATGGAGTCTAACCTTGAATTAAAAGGCTCGCTACAAGGCGGTATCATGCGAGCCTTAATGAGACGTTTTGCCAATGGTGAATCGCTATTTCAACAAAAAATTGAAGCCACCAAAGGCGAAGGCGATTGCCTACTTGCCCCAACGCTTGACGGCGATATGCAAATTCTTGATGTGGGAGCGGTGCAGTATACGCTATCGGACGGTGCGTTTGTGGCAAGCTCTGGCACGGTAGATATTAAAGCAAGTATCAACAGTAGTCTGGGCGGAGCGGTGTTTGGCGATACGGGCGGATTTTTGGTCATGCGAACCGAAGGTCATGGACAGGTTGTGGTTTCAGGCTTTGGCTCGTTGTTTGAGATTGAAGTTACCCCTGACAAACCAGTTTTGATTGACAACGGTCATGTGGTCTGTTGGGATAGCCGTTTGGCTTATGAATTGTCGGTTTCTACCAGTCAAAGTAAGGGATTTTTGGGCAATATTATCAATTCGGTAACCAGTGGCGAAGGCATGGTGCTAAAATTTAGCGGTGCAGGCAAAGTGGTGTTATGCTCTCGTAACCGTGATAATTATCAAGGCTGGCTGAGTAAAGTGTTAGGTGCTGGCAATAGCGGTAGTGGCACAAGCGGTGGCGGGTTATTTGGTGGGTTATTAACCTAATAATTTATTGTATATCTTTGAATTTTAACAATTTTTTAATAAGCACTAGGAGCTTAATATGGCAGTTAATCTACAAAAAGGTCAAAAAATTTCTTTGGAAAAAGAAGCAGGCGGTGCATTAACCCGTGTCAATATGGGTTTAGGCTGGGACGTTGCCAGTTCTGGTAAATCAGGCGGATTTTTGGGCGGTTTGTTTGGTGGCGGTGGTGGCCACGACAGCATTGATTTAGATGCCTCTGTTGTACTATTTGACAGCAACAAACAGCCGATTGACGTTGTATATTTTGGACAATTACACTCAAAAGACGGCTCAATTTCGCACTCTGGCGACAACCGCACAGGGGCAGGCGATGGCGATGATGAAGTCATTAGCGTGGATTTATCTCGTGTGCCTGCTAGCGTACAGTCGCTTGTTTTTACGGTAAACAGCTTTACAGGGCAGTCGTTTGAAAAAGTTGCCAATGCCTATTGCCGTATCGTTAATGCGGGTAACAATGGCGAAGTGGCTCGTTATAACCTGTCTGCTCAAGGCTCGCATACAGCGATGATTATGGCAAAAGTTTATCGTCACAACGGCGAGTGGAAAATGCACGCCATTGGTGAGACGGCAAACGGTCGTACCTTTAACGATTTGATGCCTGCAATTGTGCCACACGCTTGATTTTTTGGTTAAAAATTTTTGATAAACAGACATTTAAGTGATTAAAGGTCTGTTTTTTTGTGGCAATTGTTTTTTCAAACGGTTGCAAAAAATTACTTGCAACAACTTACAACAAAAAAATGAGAAATATGCTAAAATAACAACCAAAAATTTATTAACATTAGCAAAAAACACATTAAAATTACAACGTTATCCCTTGAAACTATTCAACAAACAACGCATTTTAAATACAATATTTTCATGATTAATAAGGCGACCCATGACCTACCTAGCCAACTTAAAACCAGAAACTACAACTAAAGCCGACCAAAAACCCAAATCCCCCATCACCCTACCCACCCTACAAAAGTACAAGCAAAATGGCGAAAAGTTTTCGTGTTTAACCTGTTATGATGCTTCCTTTGCCCATTTGATGGAGCTTGCCGAGATTGACACGATTTTGGTGGGTGATAGTTTAGGAATGGTAGTGCAGGGGCAATCGTCTACTTTGCCCGTTACTGTCAATGATATGGTCTATCACACCCAAAATGTCGTGCGTGCCAATCATCACGCCCTAATTATTTGCGATTTGCCCTTTATGAGTTATGCAACTTTAACTGATGCGATTAAAAATAGCCGTGCGGTCATGCAAGCAGGGGCGAATATGGTAAAAATTGAAGGCGGTAGTGAACTCGCCGAGATTGTCACGGTTTTAGCCAAAAATGGCGTACCGACTTGCGTGCATTTGGGCTTAACTCCCCAATCGGTCAATGTGTTTGGTGGCTATAAAGTACAAGGCAAAACAGACGAGCAAGCCGACCAATTATTAAAAGACTGTGAAATTTTGGTGAATGCGGGGGCGAGCATGATTTTATTAGAGTGCGTGCCTGCCAAGCTTGCCAAAAAAGTAACCAAAAGCTTTGCCGTGCCTGTCGTTGGCATTGGGGCGGGCGTGGACACAGACGGACAAGTTTTGGTCATGCACGATATGCTGGGCATTTATACCAAAAAACCTGCTAGATTTGTCAAAGACTTTTTAAAAGATGGTGGCAATGAAACAGGCGATATATTGGGTGCGTTTAAAAATTATCATCACACCGTTAAACAAAAAACCTTTCCAAGTATAGAGCATAGTTTTTGATATCATCATGAAAATTTTTAATACCATTTTAGAACTCCAAGCCGAATTAAAAACACAGCGTGATAAAAAAACTACCCCCAACATTGCATTGGTTGCGACAATGGGCAATTTGCATGATGGGCATATATCACTGGTCAAACTTGCCAAACAAAAAGCCGATATGGTCGTGGTGAGTATTTTTGTCAATCCCACGCAATTTGGCGTGGATGAGGATTTTGACAGTTATCCACGTACGCTTGATGACGATTTGGATAAATTAAAAACTGCCAATGTCGACATTGTATTTGCCCCAAGTGTCAATGAAATGTATCCCTCTTATCCACCCAATGTGCAGGTATTAAGTGGCGAGATTACCAAAATCTTATGCGGAAAGTCTCGCCCCACGCATTTTGACGGTGTGGGATTGGTAGTGAGTAAATTATTTAATATTGTCCGCCCTGATATGGCGATTTTTGGTAAAAAAGATTATCAGCAATTAGCCATTATCCGCCAGTTAAATGATGAATTAAATTTTGGTATTGAAATTATTGGAGCGGAAATTGTGCGAGCCGATGACGGCTTGGCATTGTCATCAAGAAATGGCTATTTAACGCCTGATGAGCGGGCAATCGCGCCTGTTATCCAACAGACGCTACAAAAAATTAAAGCCGATATTCAACATTCAAGCTTTGAGAATTATGCCGATATTATGCAAAAACATCACGATGAATTAACCAATACAGGGTTAAAAGTAGATTATTTATCACTATATAATGACAAATTACAAGCTGTCAAGCCGAGCGATAAAAATTTGGTGGTATTAACGGCGGTATTTGTAGGCAAGGCACGGCTTTTGGATAATTTAGAAATTGGGTTATAAAATTATAAGTAAATAGGTACAATTATGACAACAAACACCCCCAATATCATCATCGTTTCAGGGCGGTCGGGTTCTGGCAAAACTTCGGTTTTAAATATTTTAGAGGATTTTGGGTATTATTGTTTGGATAATTTGCCTTTATCGCTTGTCATTACCGCCCTTGAAAAATTAACCGAAACCGACATCAAAAAAATCGCTCTTGGCATTGATGTGAGAACCCCAAAGGCAGATTTAAAAGATTTTGAAACCATTTATCAAGCCTTAATAGACCTTTATGGGCAGTCAGCAATTAAAATCCTTTATACCACTGCCAATGACAATAGCTTAATTTCTCGTTTTGATGCCACACGCCGAGTACACCCACTCATGGCAAATGGCACAATCAAAAATCTACCCAATGCGATTAAAACCGAAAGAGAATTGTTATCGCCCATTTTTAAACTTTGTGATATTAAAATTGATACCACAAGCTTAAATATCCACGAATTAAAAGAATTGGTACGCAATCATTTCGGTGTGAATAATGTAATTACGGTCAATGTTTTATCCTTTGGTTTTAAATATGGCTCTCCCATTGATGCTGATTTTTTGTTTGATGTACGCATTTTACCCAATCCACATTGGCAAAAAGAATTAAAGGTAAAAACAGGCTTGGATAATGAAATTAAAGACTTTTTTGCCAATTATCCACAAGTCAATGACATGGTAGCTGACATTGGCAATTTTTTAATAAAATGGTTGCCAGAGTTTTTAAATAACAATCGCCACACAATAACCATCGCCATTGGCTGTACAGGCGGTAAACACCGCTCGGTGTTTATCAGCGAATTTGTGGGCAAATTATTAAGCGAGCAATTACCCAAAGCAATGACGGTGAATATCAAACACCGTGAAAAAATTTATTGGCAAGAACATTAATAAATAAAGGTAACAATTATGCTAAATTTTGCAGAAATGGATATGGTGGTGAGCCGTACTGAACAAAAAAAATCGCGTGAACGCTTGCAACTATTGGCAGAACCGCTTGCCAATTTGTCAAAAAAACAGATGAAAAACTTGCCAGCCAGTGAGTTTTTTTTGGACGATTTATTGCAATTAAACGACATCACCAGCCATGAAGCCCGCAAACGTCATGTGAAACGTCTTGGCAAATTATTGGCGGAAGAAAATCCGCATGATATCGTGGAATACCTGTTTCGCTGTACCTTTAGCCCAGAGCAACAGGCGAAAATTGAAAGCTGGCAAACTCGGTTAAATTTGCAAGACGAAAACACCTTAAAACAATTTACCAAATCATTTTTTCAAAGTGAGTTTAATACCATTAAACAGTTATTGGTTTGGGTTGCTTATGCCAAACACACGCAAGATGATGAATTGTTAGAAGAAAGTGAAAATGATTTGAACACTTATATTCGTCAGGTGGCGATTTTGTCAAAGAATAAGTAATTGATTTTTAAAAATTTTAACTATTTATCAAAGCAATCCTGCTAATTCAAAAAACTGCCGATAAGCCGAAACTTTATTGTCAAGGCTCATCGGATACGCCCGAGAGCTAGACGGCAAGCGATAAATCGTAAGATGTCGCCCAAAGATTAAGACATTTAACATTTGGTTAGTTTTTGGAGATTTTAACGGTTTTTGTTGATTTGCCGATAAATATTCGTTTACCAATTCCATTAGCACATCGGTTGCCTTACCACCTGTGGTAAACAGCCATTTGACATGGGGTAATTTTGCCAACACACTTGCTAAATCCACACGCCTGACTACCGTTAAATGGGCATCGGAGGCATTGCCTTTCTCACGGATAACGTGGGTAACGGTCGGTAGCTGACCAATACCTTTTTTGATTAAAAAGTCTTGGATTTTGTCAGCATCAAAGCGTTTTTCGTCGCCAATGCGAAAATAATCCACATCGTCAAAAAATACCTTACCATAAATCCGCCACATATCATTGTAAAAATTAGGGTAATGAAACGCCATACACCATTTCTCGGGCGTGGGTGGCATCGTCCCCATCATGAGTGCGGTAGCATGTGGCGGTAATACGGGAGCGAATGGGTGCGGTTCTACGTTCACCCACGATAACCCTGTGGGTTATTCGATTGCCAACGCCAAGTATCGGCACACATTGCTTCAATGTTTAATTTTGCTTCCCAATTTAGCAAAGTCTTGGCTTTATCGGAACTGGCGTAACAAGTGGCAATATCCCCTGCTCGTCTATCCACAATTTTAAACGGTACGTTTACGCCTGTGGTTTTGATAAAAGCATTAACAAGCTCTAATACAGACGTACCATTACCTGTACCCAGATTAATCGGTTCAAATCCAATAGATTTGTCTTGTTTTTCAATAAATTGCAACGCCGATACATGCCCTTTTGCCAAATCAACGACATGAATATAATCGCGCACACCTGTGCCGTCCAGCGTATCGTAATCATCGCCAAAAACCGATAACGTTTGTAATTTACCCACCGCTACTTGACTGATGTAAGGCATTAAATTATTAGGAATATCGCTTGGGTCTTCGCCAATCATACCCGTCTTATACGCTCCAATCGGATTAAAATACCGCAGTGAAATGATATTGAACTCACTATCCGCCTTTGCCAAATCTTCTAAAATGTACTCAACCATCAATTTACTTTGACCGTAGGGGTTGGTTGCCGAGCGTTTTGCCGTTTCCACAATCGGCAAGATTTCTGGGTCACCATAGACGGTAGCAGATGATGAAAAGACAAAGTTTTTTACACCTTTTTCTTTCATCACGTCCAATAAATTTAGCGTACCTGACACGTTATTTTGATAATATTTTAAAGGTTTGGCAACCGATTCGCCCACCGCTTTTAGTCCTGCAAAATGAATAACCGCAAAAAAATTATGCTCATTAAACGTTTTAACAAGCAAATTCCTATCCAAAATATCACCCTGAATAAAGGTTAATTTTTGATCGATGATGTTTTCGACTCGCTCAACTGCAACAGGGCTAGAATTAGACAAATTATCATAAATCACAGGCGTAAAACCTGCGTTTACAAGCTCAATAAGCGTGTGCGTGCCGATATAACCTGCACCACCAGTAACTAATATTTTTTTCATCGATTTTTACCTTTTTAATTTAACGCCCAATGCCAAAATATTCGCCTTTAAAATCAGTCACTTGACTATCTGTTAAAATATTTTTGGCATCAAAAATTGGCAAAGCAATTTTGTTTAATTGATTGATATCAGGTGGTGTTAATCCTGACCAGTTAATAATAAATAACGCATCGGCGTTCTTTAAAATCTCGTACGGCTCATTCGTAATGCTTAACAACCGATTGTCGCCGTACAATTGTTCTAATTCAAAACTGGTGTTATTTAAATAGACATTGGTTTTGATGTGATACGACCACAACAGCTTGAGTAATGGGTGAATGGCAGAATTGGTGGTAATGCCCGCCCCAATGCGATAACCCGCTCCCCAAATTGCTACCGTCTTTTGCTCAATATTGCCATCAAAATATTGCCAAAACTTACGAAAACACAGCTCTTTTTGGTCTTCGTTAATCATCAATACTGATGACAATAAGTGATTATCCACTTGATTTTGTTCAAATTTTTCTTTTAATAATGCTAATTCATTCGGCAACGATTTGCCACCAAAGCCCCAACCTGCACCCAAATAGGCATGCCCCACTCGGCTGTCATTACCCATAATACGTTCTACAGTTTTTATATTCACCCGTTCACTATCGGCAAGACGAGCAAGTTCATTCATCAGCGACAAGCGGGTGCCAAGCATTGCCATGATAGAGCTTCTAGCAAATTCGCTGGTTTTAATGTCGCTAATTTCACAAGTTTTGGCTTGATTTTTTAAAAATAATAAAATATCAGATTTTACCACACTATTGGGTATTTTTTCACCAATCAATACCAAATCAGGCTGATAAAATGAACTAAAATTCGCCCCTTCTTTCATAAAAATAAACGGTAGATAATAGACCCAATTTGTTTTGAACTGTTTGGCTATATCATTGATCTTGCCAATTTTTTTCGTACCGCTTAGGATAATGTGGGTATGTGGACTTGTCTGTTTTTGAGCAAGCAGGTCTAACTTATCATCATTGAAATTATCCAAAAATAGCCAAATTGTCTGCCCCTCTATTTTTTGAGCAAATACCAAATCAAGCTCGTGGTGCAGGATAATTTTTTGTTTACTTGTATACAACGACCAAGCCAAACCCATTTGACGGTCAAATTTATAATACAACAAAGTTTCATCAATTTCACCATCTTTGGCGTACAGATATACAATCTTGTCGAGATTGGCAAGAAAAATGGCGGTATTTATCGCTTCATGACTAGAACCAAAAATATAAACTTCATTTGACATTTAAGCAGTTCCTTTTATAACCGCCAATAACTGATTGGTCGATGAATCAAATTTATCTGTAAAATCAGTGGTTTGTAGCTCATCATACACACTATTTGCCATGACTTTGCCGACTTCCACACCCCACTGGTCAAAAGGATTAATCTGCCAAATCACACTCATGACATATACTTTGTGCTCATATAGTGCAATCAGCGAACCCAAAGTTTTTGGCGATAAGCTATTTAACAACAACGTTGTAGACGGCTGATTACCACGGTATTGTTTAAAATGGCTAAATTCGTCTCGTTTATTTTTTAGTTCATCAGGCAAGGCTTGATTACCAAATGCCATCACTTGCGACTGCGCAAGACAGTTTGACAGCGATAATTTATGCTGATTGGCAAGCGATGAATTGTAAATTTGCGAGCCGTCATAACGATGAATTGGCGTAATAAAATCGCACGACACCCTTTGCGTGCCTTGATGTAACAGTTGATAAAAAGCGTGCTGAGCATTCGAGCCTATATCTCCCCACAAAATCGGACAGGTATTATAATCGACCGCCACACCCTTACGAGTGACTGATTTGCCGTTGGATTCCATTTCTAATTGCGTCAGATAGTTGGGGAAAAAACTAAGTCGTCCATCATAAGGCAAAACGGAATGGGCATTGATGTTTAAAAATGTTGCATTCCACACGCCAATCAAGCCCAAAAGTACAGGCAAATTATGCGCAAAATCAGCGGTGGCAAAATGCTTATCCATGATATTTGCCCCCGCGAGCAATTCATAGAAATTATCCACACCAACTTTAATGGCAATGGCAAGCCCAATCACCGACCACATGGAAAACCGTCCACCAACCCAATCCCAAAGTAGCAGTTGATTATCTGTATGAATGCCCCACTCACTCATCTTATCAGGACGCGTAGAAATGCCAATAAAATGACGACGTAAAATCGTGGTGCGGTTATCATGGGCAGTGAGCAGCCAGTGCAAGGCAGTTTTAGCATTAGATAGTGTATCAATCGTACCAAATGATTTTGAAGAAATAATAAATAATGTGGTTTGTGGATTTAAAACTTTCAAAAGAACATCTAACTGAGTGCCATCCATGTTGGAGACAAAATGCACGCTGATGTCGGTGTCCGCCCATTCGGATAGAGCGGTGGTCGCCATTAAAGGTCCAAGGTCAGACCCTCCCACGCCGATATTTACCACATCCGTGATTGCCTTGCCTGAGTAGCCACGCCATATTTTTTGACGAATACGATTAACCAAAATCTCCGCTTTTGCTAGACTGTCATGCACATCTTGATTGACATCGATACCATTTATCATAAGGCTTTCACCTTTTGGAGCTCGTAAAGCAGTGTGTAGGGCTTCACGGTTTTCGGTATCGTTGACTTTTTTTCCTATTAATAAGTCATTGATTTTTTTGGATAAATCAAATTCGTTGGCAAGCGTTAATAAATTATCTAAAACCGTCTTGTCAATCGCTTGCTTACTAAAATCTATGTAAATGTCGCAAGCACTGGCGGTAAAATTCTTGCCACGTTCGCTATCAGTAGCAAAAAACGTATTTAAATCAAGGTCGTTTTTGGCAAGAGATTGTAAGGCTTGCCAAGTGACAGGCATTGTTTGGCTCATGATTTTTCCTTAGAAAGTCTTTTAAAATCAATATATTAACCTAACTGCTTACTAGCAAAATACACAAATGCCTGCATATAGCTTGTCATATCGCCTGCATCAAAGCTGTCGCCCACCATAGTGACCACATCCATTCCCTGCTCACCGATGAGTGCGTCAATGGCATCAGTGAGCTGAATTTCACCGCCTACGCTTGGAGCAGTTTTGGCAAGATAATTAAAAATCTTAGCATCAAACACATAACGCCCCACCACTGCCAAATTAGACGGTGCAACATCTGCCGATGGCTTTTCCACAAAGCCCTTAACATCAAACGATTGATTTTTATCATTTTTTTCAATGGTTTGTTTGTTATCAAGGCGAGCAATACCGTATTTATGAATATCATTCTCGGCAACTGGGTCAACAAGAATTTGACTACGACCAGATTTACTAAATTCATCTAGCATATACGTCAAATTATTCTCACCAAAACTTGGAAGAAATGGGTCAAGCACCACATCTGGCAGTAATACCGCAAAAGGATTGTCGCCAACGACTGATTGAGCCTGCAAAACCGCATGACCTAAACCAAGCGGTTTGCCTTGACGCACCGATGTGATTTTGACATCGTCAGGTAAGAAGTCCAAACTATCAGCAAGCTCATTTTTGCCTTTATTGCGAAGCTGAATATCCAATTCGCCGTTAATGTCAAAATAATTTTCAATCGCTGATTTCTGGGCGTGATTGACAAGCACGATGTGCTTAATCCCTGCTTTTATCGCCTCATCAATGACGTAATGAATACTTGGGCGATTACCAAGCGGTAATAGCTCTTTTGGCACGGCTTTTGAAAGTGGGAGCATACGAGTGCCAAAGCCTGCGGTGGGGATAATGGCGTGGGTTACTTTCATAATATCTCCAAATTATTGTTTTTGGTTTTTCACATAACCAAGTAATCCAAAAATAAAGGCTTTTAACCAAACATAATAGTGCTGTATATTTTTTTGATAAATTAAATAAAACCAACTGTATCGCCAGAACTCCTTAAAAGCAACAGTTATTTTTTTGCGTAGCGTAAAATCTTCTCGCAATTTTAACATATAAAATCGATTTCTGGTGGAATAAAATAGCTTAAAGGTATTTTTGATATGATGATAACGCTTACCTTTGATATAGTAATATTCGTCAACAGAACTTGGGTGATAGACAATTTGCTCGGTAAAGGTTGCAAATTTGAATCCTGCTCGTACAATTCTTTGGCGAAACTCTTCTTCATCTCCACGAATAAAAAACTCAGGGCGTGGACCTTTCAACTTTAGTAAAACCTTTTTATCAAATAGCACGCCGTTGAATAATTTTAATTCATCAATCTTTTCATGTTTTTGAATACTATTAACATCGCTTGATTTTTGATTATCAACTAGGTATTCGTAAGCAGTTTTATCATGATTGTGCGTATCCACGACTAAGGGTGCAACTACATCTAAATTATGATTAGTCTTAAAAGATAGCATTTTTTCAATAAAATCATTGTCTTTTGGATAAGCGTCATCATCAAAACTAAATATAAAATCACTATTTAAGTGAATGGCTTCTTTTAATCCTTTTGCAAAACCTCCCGCCCCACCTAAGTTGTTGTGTAGTTCAACTAATTTTATAATTGGGTTATTGTAATTTTTAATCAGTTCACACGTGTTATCGGTGCTATGATTATCAATAATCACAATATAATTAGGCTGATAAGTTTGTGACAATAGACAGTCCAAAAGCCTTTGGATAAAAGCTTTTGAATTAAAGGTAACAATCACGACACTAACAATAGACATAAGTATTCATGTTCAGTAAATTTACTAGACATTTACTGAATATATTTAGCAAATATCAAAGAACGGTAACCATAAATGCCGGCATTTTTCCGCCAGACTTTTGGGCATTTAAAAAACTTTTTGTCACATCTAAAGCCTCACGAATAGTCACATCCATGTCTAAATAACGATAAGTGGCAAGCCGCCCCACAAAGGTTACTTTTGTTTCTTGTTTTGCTAAATCCACATATTTTTCAAGCATGGTTTTTTCATCAACCAAGCGAATGGGATAATATGGAATGTCTTTTTCTTCAGCCAAACGGCTAAATTCTTTAAAATACACCGTTTTGTCGTGATTTTCCCAAGGGGTAAAATGCTTATGCTCGGCAATGCGAGTATATGGCACGCTCTCTTCGCCGTAATTCATCACCGCACAGCCCTGAAAATCGCCGTCTTCGATATGGCGTTCAAAATCGAGCGTACGATAACCCAAACGACCGAGTTTGTAATTATAAAAACCGTCTAGGGCACCTGTGTAAAAAAGATGCTCATAACTATCAAGTTTATCACGATAATCATCAAAACTGGTATTTAATTTTACCGTGATATTATCATGAGTTAAAATACTCTCTATAATCGGTGTATAGCCGTCTTTTGGCATACCTTGGAATTTATGAAAAAAGTAATTGTCATTATAATTAAAACGTACAGGCAAACGTTTTAAAATACTCGCTGGCAGCTTGGTTGGCGACATTCCCCATTGTTTTTGGGTATAACCTTTAAAAAAGGCTTCATATAAATCTTTGCCGACAAATTTTAAAGCCTGCTCTTCAAAATTTTGTGGCTCGCCAATACTTTTATCCGCTTGTTCATTCACAATAAAATTATGGGCTTCTTTGGGGCTAAATGCTTTGCCAAAAAATTGGTTAATGGTATGCAAATTCACAGGCAAAGAATATACCTGTCCGCCAACCGTTGACTTGACACGGTTAGTGTAAGGCATAAATGTGCCGTGCTTACCCACATATTCCCACACCTCTTTATCATCGGTGTGGAAAATGTGCGGACCGTATTGGTGTACCATGACTTCGGTGTCTTTGTCACGTTCGGTGTAGCAGTTACCTGCAATATGCGAACGCTGGTCAATAACTTCAATTTGATAACCTTGTTCAGCAAGCTCACGAGCAATAACTGCACCTGAAAAGCCTGCACCGATGATTAGGATTTTTTTATTTGCATTCATAAGAAGCTCCAAAAGAATCAAATTTTATTTCAGCAACGCTTCAATTTCTCTATGAGCATCATAGGTTCTATAAATCCTCTCAATACCATCAGAGTGGTTAAGCCCAAAATTGTATGAATTTATAATTAACCTATTTGAAAAGTTAAGGCAATCAATATAGTACTGCTCACAGGGATTTCCACAATCATAGTAAATATTATGGATAACATTTGTAATTTCACAATTATCAATGAAGGAATTGAGACTACAAATCTCACTATCTCTGTTATTAAAAGTGAAATCATTTAATACAGCTGGTCTTCTTGGCATATCGAACAATTCAACTAGTTTTCTACGATGTAATCTCTCAAGTGTTGTCTGAGGATTAAAAGTAAACGTATAGAAATTAATATTTTTATACTCACTAGCTAGCACTTCACTAAAATAAATTGAAGCAAATCCACCTGCTGACATACCACAAAATACAACCTTATGATAGTTTGTCACTATGCTCCGTAAGACTGACAATACCCTTTTGGTCTTATCAATATACCAACCAACAATAGAGCCCTCCGAAATTCTACAAATATCCACGCCTTCCATTAATGGTATAGAAAAAAACTCCCAATAACCAGTCTTGGAACCATCATACAAATGAGCGTTACCATTAAAAACTACAAATAAAGTTTTAGATATATTACTTAAAGTTAATTCAGTATTTAGCTCACTTAAAAAATATGAACCCTCATCACTTAAAAAATCCAGTGCATGATTTGTAGGATTAGCACCTAGAAGAAAATCGCCTTTAAAATGCCTGATATGCTTACCATCTAGTAACTTATAATTAAAAGTTGAACTCAACACGCCATCTTTTGTGTAAAAACTCAAACAACCATTAACAATACCCCAAGAGAATTCATTATGATGAGTATAACCACCTACTAAACCATTTTGGCAGAGCCACAAGTTATCAGAAATAATATTACCATTTTTTCCCCTAAATCTCCAACGTGTATTTGAAAGGTATTCCCTAAGACTTTCATCACTACAATACGGTTCGTAGAATTTTTGACGAAATATTTTCATTTGAATAGGTATATCATATACAGTCCAAACACCAAAAAATGAACGATTCGATATATCAATCCAAGCCGTATTTTCACCTCTAGGATTGAAAAATTCTATTCTGCTTCCCAAGACACTATATTTGTAAAAGTCTAAATTTAAATACCTTTCTATGTAACCATCCTCACCAAAAGAAAAGCTAGGACAAATTACCGCTCCATCCAAAAAACTGATAACATAGTTATCTTCATTTGTTACAATTAGTTCACTCATAAACTATCCTTTTAGACCATTTTTCATCAATAAGTCATACTCATCTGGCGTCCCGCAAAAATCAATCTGTAATAGCTCTATCAAATCATAGCGAATGTCCGCACCTTGCTCCAACATCAAATTATACATTGGGGCGATATACAGCTCACCTTTGACATAGAGTTTTTCGGTTTTGGTTTTTTCAAACAATGATTTGAAATCACCCGCTCTTTTAAAATAATAAAGCCCATCGCTACACAAATCTGAAATACGCTCTTTTTCGGTCGTGCGAATCACTTTATCATCTTCATCAATACTGACAAACGACCAATGATCCCCCTTGCCTTTAAAGACTTCTAAATAACCATCGCAGTCTTTGACAAAATCAGGCTTTTTAAAGTCGTGGCGGAATGTATCAATATTAAAAATATACAATTCCTCATCATCAGTCATCTTTTGAATGCCCAAATACACCGTCTCTGCTTGACCTTCGGTTTCACCATCTAGCACGCACAGCTCATAATTTTTAATGCCAAGATTTCGCATTTCACGCTCAACAAAGGCTTTGGTTTCATACACATCACGCAAAATAATGACAAACAAATCTGTCTCAAAATACGCCTTGAATGATTCTAGCGAACGAGCGAAAACTGTCTTGCCACCCATATCTAACTGATATTTTGGCACATCATAACCCGCTTTAAAAAAACGGCTAGAAAGTCCTGCCATTGGAATAACAATCATCTTTTTTTCCTTATTAATTTTTATCACAACACAAAATCGTGATACAACCTAAATGCATTGGTTAGCATTGCCCTTTGACGGTCAGGTCTATCATCATGCAGCGGTAGCATTGACAAAAACAACAGTACAACCGCAGGCATCACTTCTTTTACAGTAATATTCTGAAAAAACACTGTATTTAAATAATTTTGCTGAATGAGTGTCAATCTGTCATCAATATCAAACTCTATTTTAAGATTGTCACCATTCTCAATTAAACGGTAACGCCCTGCGATAATAAAATCATACATACCAATCACGGAATGCGTTAATTTCGCCAAATCATAAGTTTGATTGCCAAGTATGGTCAGATTATCATCTTCATCAATACCTCGTGGATCAATTACTTTAATTCTTTGTCCGCGAGCATCAAATAGCATATTACTAAAACACAAATCACCGTGCATAATGGTTGCCACACAAGGCAAGTCGAGCGTTTTCCGAATACTATCATGAATCACATCATTGATAGAACCCAGTGATTTATTTTGATAAATAATTTGCTTATTTAAGTCCAAATTATTATCTTCGGCATATTTAGCGATTCTGAATAAGGTTTTATCTTTATAAAGTCGGTCTGATGAACTTTTGATTTTATCAAAATTTTTTTCCAACATTAAATCAGATTTTCTGGCTTCTTCAAAATAATTTTTCACCAAACCAAAAATATTCTTCCAAAAAATTGCTGGATTTCTACCGTGTACATACAGTTCATTTAATGGCAAAATTGGCATAAATTCCAAACAATAATAAGGCGTAACACCATCTTGCCCGATGCCATCATCGATCAGTTGCGGTGCAAATTTTTTCAAATTCGCTGGCAATGACTTAAACCAGTTAATCTCCGCCTGCATTTTTTTGTGATTGGTACTGCTTTTAGTTACCAGACCACGATTGATAAGTAAAGAATTAAAAGAACGCTGCGTAGTAATACTGGCTCGGGCATTAAAATAAGGGTTAATATGTCCACAGTCGTGCCATTCTTTGGTTTCGTATAACTCTACTGCATGTGTTTCGCGATAATGGTTCACCGCTTTGACAAATTCGCCACGAGCGATCGCCAAAGACTTAACAAAATTTAGACGGTCAGCAAAACAGAAATACCCATTCCAGATAACCTCTTCACCTGTGGTAAGTTTTTCTTTATGCCAATTATAAGCTCGAGGAAATTTTGAAACTGTTACCACATTACACGTGCTAGGAATGTTACCAATCAAAGTGTCACCGTGCAATAAGCGCACCTGCTCCTCAAAACTATCCGTCTCGGTATTTAAAACATATAAGATTGCTTCGGCAAGCGTAAATTCGTCTGGCACATAACGAGTCTTAATGTTTAATTCCGAAAGCGTATTCGCCTCATTGATAGCAAGTTTGTAACTTTTTGGTAAGGATAAAACAATTTTTTCATTACCAAAAATTTCTCGCAACTTATCCACTTGCAATTCAATAATCTTTTTATTGCCAATCGGTAACATACAAGGCGGAATAACCCCAACTTCAGCCTGAAACTCTGGACTGACATAAGCAGCGGAGTTAATTAGAATCATTATGACTCTCCTATTAACTTTTTAATCTCTTCATAGGATAGCTCAACTAGCTCATTAGGACGTATGGCTTTATCATCAATATAAAAACCCTCCATACCACACCATGGTTTGCCTGTGTAGATTTCATCAAATGGAATATCATGCTTATTTAACCATTCAATAATAATTGGCAAAGTATTTTTATTAATTTCACCCACATTGCCTTTATAGGTTCTCATATTTCGGCTTGTGTTAATGACAATAGTAAAACCTAATTGTTTATATTCTTTTAATTTTTCTACCACTGGCATGATTGGCTCAGCATTTCGATAATCGCCGCCGGTGGTTTTTGACAGAGTGTCGTCTAGATCAAAAATTAAGCGCTTCATAAAACAATATTCCTATTTTTTCTCGTTCGACGCATTAAATATTTCTTGCCAAAATTCATTTTGGGTAGCTACTTCACGATATTCAATCAAATCTTTTCTGATTCGTGCCATATTTTTCATTAAAAGACCATACGATTTTGCCATCTTAACTGATAACTGAGCAATTTTTTTGCGATCAAGTTTAGCGACTTCAATACGACCTGTTAGATGGTCAAAAATATGCACCTCTTTTCGACCTGCAAAATCGTGAATATTTCTGTTAAATCCTGCTTGTGCTGTGCCAAAATTACCCTTAGTCAATCCAGCAACATTTGCTAGAAATACATAGCGAGAATATTTTGATTTAGCATTCCTTTTGACTGGATAAAATCTGCCAAAACCAAGATTTTGCACCTGTTCTTTTTCTTTTTTAAGTAGGTTGGATGCCCATCGGTGAATAGACTCTGCATCTTCTTTGTAAGTTTGACGCAAAACATGATCTACTGCATATATATTTAAACGAGCGGCAGCGTAGTTATATTTTCTGATATTCTCCCAAAATTTTTTTAATACAAACCTATTAATTAATCCCGTCATTGGTTTTGGGGTAAGCAGTGCATTAATGATCATGTTTCTAGGAAGATAATAATCCTCCATAATTTCTGAATATTTGTTGATAAATGGGTCATGCCATACACACACGCCATTTAAGCTGACAATTTCTTTTGAGCATCTAAGAGAAAATTCAACATCATCACCTCGTACAAAAATCGGCATTGGCAAACCATAATCCCGCAGAATTTTTGAACTAAATGCACAGAACCACCAGCCAGCCAAACCACGAATACTGTCATTTAAAGCATTTTCTAGAGCAACACCAAAATCTCTAGTATTCTGCGCATGCCCTTGATGATGAAAGCCATTGTTATCAAGCACAGTATTTCTTTCATACTGAAGCCAACGCTCTTCGGATGACAACATAGAACCAGACAAGAATACATCTCTTCGTTCTGGAATAATCATTTCAAAAAAACGCACTGTTCTAAACAAAGACTCAAAAGGCAACTGAATATCGTCATCCATCAGTACAATATGTGATTTACTTTTTCTAAGTGCCATCGTAATTGCTCGAGTAAAGCCGCCCGCACCACCAAGATTGCGATTTTTCTCCACGTCGATTCTCTCAGGTGTTTCAAAACCCAATGGATCACCATTATTAGAAACAAAAAATTCAACATCTAAATTATGCTTCTTTATCAGAGGCACTAATTTTTCAAAATTTTTCTTCAAGTAAGGCTGACGATTAAAAGTACATATACAAGCTCCCAACGATACTTTTTGTTGAGCAGAGTCTTTTGTGCCGAAACCACAATGGATGATTTCCACGGGCTTATTCAATGCTTGCACTCGCAGGTAAAGAATATCAAATTTTTCATGGTCAGGGATGTCCAACGCCGCTTCCTGTTTGCTCTTGACACTAGCACTAACCAAGACCTGTTCAGGAAAATAATGCCCTCTATCCATAATACCGACCACATCAACCTGAACATCTCCCACAGTTGATATGCTTAAAAAAATATTTTGAAGCCGTGCGTAAAGACGCCACTTTTTCAGTGAGAAAAAGTTATGATAGGTATTAAAATCAACTTTTTCATAAGCATATAGAACAAGATGACCATCAATCAGACGCATTTTATCAGACCCCCTGATATAAGCCTCTCGATCATTTTCATAAATTGATGTTTCTGGATATACAATATTTTGTAAAATTTTCATGACTTTAATCCTAAAATATATTGGCGAAGTGGATCGTTCATGTTTCTTTCAATCCTTTTAACACCAAATAATGCATTTAATTCATAAACTTGCCAATGATTACCACCATCGCTCATCTCGAAAGATTCGGCCAAAAATTTAGTATCCTGACCGCGTATGGCTTCAATATCTTTTTTGCTAATTTTATAAAAGGTTGAATCAAACAACTTATCATTTAACCTTTTTTTCATCATTCGGGTTATGCGACTATTGTCATTAAAAACAAAACGATAATGATCAAAATAACTCCAGAGCTTCTTATCAAAACGATGGACTTCTGACAAGATATAAGGCAAACCTTGTGATTTTAGGTTTTTAGCAACGGCAAAAGAAGAAAATAGAATCTCTTCTCGAGGATAAAACAGACCTGACTGCAACACAGGTTGGCAATTTAACAACTCATCAACAAATTCTTTTAGAAATGCAATATGATACATCGAACCTTCAATCTGAGAAGCAACTATCCTCCCCCCTCCATGTATTGCTAGCCAATCCAACAAGCGATAATCATCATATGCAACATTCCCCACCCACCAATAGGATGGCTTTCTAACATAACGATTGTGGAAAACGTAATCTTTATCTCTTAAGTAATTATAGAGACCACTACGTACTATCATGTCATTAGACGAATGAAAACATATCTTAGTGGCATCTTTTTGCTCCAGAATAAATAGGATATTTTGAATATGTGCCTGAATAATACTACCCCATCCTGTATCCACCTGCTTGGGATTTATCAAGACATTGTCAACTTTATTTTTAAGCATAAAATCATTAGCTTCTCCAATAGTAAAAGTTGCCTGCTTCGAAACATGATAAACAATCCTTGCCTCAGGGAAAAACTGCTTAAAATTATCTGCTTGATTTTTAACAACATCAAGCTTCTCATGAATGGGGATGGAAATGTAAATCATATAATTGCACCATTATAGAGTATTGTATAAACTTATCGCATCTTCTAAATTTTCAAATACAGTTAGTACGCCATTGTTAAGAACCGCAACTTTGTCACAGTATTCTCGGATGTTATGCAATTCGTGAGAGACAATCACCATTGCTTTATGTGCTCTTTTTTCAAACAGCTCAATTTCACACTTTCGATGAAAGCTGGCGTCGCCTACTGAAATCACCTCATCAATTAGGTAACAGTCAAAATCCACCGCCAATGAAATAGCAAATGCCAATCTTGCTCTCATGCCAGATGAGTACACTTTAACCGGCTCGTACAGATATTTACCAAGCTCAGCAAAAGAATCCACCATCTCCATTGCCTGTTTGTAATCAACATTATATATGCGACATACAAAACGAACATTGTCGGCACCTGTCAAACTACCCTGAAATGCACCCGTAAAGGCAAGTGGCCAAGAAATATTTATATTTCTTCTGATGATACCAGAGCTAGGTTCTTCTGCACCACTCAATATACGAATAAGAGTGGATTTACCCGCCCCATTTTTACCCAAAATACCAATCTTTTCACCAGGATTAACAATCAAATTGATACCATCCAAAACCTTTCTTTTTCCGTCTCTGACAGGATAGTATTTAACAATATTTACAAGTTCTATCAATGATGACTCTCCACCCGTTTGCTCACATAGCGAACTGCAAGCAACCCCAAAAATGAAAACACCAAGTTGCATTTTATTAAATAAATTGCATTCCCGTAGGTTTCAACCATACTTCCGTAATAGCCAAATCTAATGATTTCTGTAGCATTAACCATTGGCAAATAAAGTACATATTCTCGAAGCTGACTAGGTAGCCAAGACGCCATGTAGGCAGCACCTGAAAGTGGAAACAGTAAATAAGTAAAGGTGTGCCACAATCTGTCAACAATGTCTGACAAGGTAGCAAGCGAGCCAACAATCAAACCCAAGGCCAAAGAAAACCAGATTAGCAGCCCCCAACCTTGTACAATAATCAAGAAATCATAAGGCAGGCTCATAAGTCCAACAATGATGCACAATGCTGACAATATTAAAAATGACATAGTCGCCCCAGATACTTCTAAGAGCATTCGTGCGAGAAATACATCGATTACTTTAACATTTCTATGATATAACAGCCCAGTATTCGCCTCCACTGCATGAGTCACTCTATTAGCAACATTACGCCACAATAAAACCGTTGAATATCCCGTTATTGCAAATGGAATAATGGGCAAATCACTACCATGTGTATTTTTTAAGGTGTACCATAAAGTAGCAATACCTATGGTAAATAACATCGGCTCTACAAACAACCAAGCAAAACCAATATTATGCCGTCCATAGCGAGTGATGATTTCACGCATCAAAAGTGCATAAATTACTCTAAGTTGTATCGCAAAAGACTTATTAAAATCCTTTATGGACGTAGCAATACTAGTCATTATGCTCTTTCACCCCAGCCACAAACAATCTTAACACCCCCCACGCAAGTAGCCCAAACACAAAGCCTGATAGGATATTTTTAAGACGATTCGGCTCCAACGCTTCATCAGGTAGTGATGGCTGAGCCAATGTTGCTAAATAAAGCTGTTTTTGGCTAAAATCATTTTTTGCTTGTTCATAAGAGGCAATTGCGGATGCTAGTTGCCTATCTGCTAATTCTTTCTCAAGCTGTAGACGCTGATAACCTGCTGAGCGATTACTCAAAGAACGGTCACTAGGACCTGTTACCAAATCAGATTTTTCTTTAATTTTCTTTTCTAAAGTTTTGATTCTTAGCTGAATTGCTTGAATTTGTGGGTTATCTGGTGTTAATGTTTGCACTTGGCTAAGCTGAGCTTGTGATTGTATCAAAGCATCTTGTAGCTTAGAAATCTCTTGAAGCACAATCATTGACTGCCCTTCAGGGTTAAACACTTCTTTACCCGTACGGTAATTCGCTAGTTCTTCAGCTGCTGCAGTTGATGCTTCCTGAGCATTTTGTACTTCTTGTTGTGAATATAATAGTATGTCATTTTTGGCTTCACTGTTAATTTTATTAACAACTGCCTCACTGGTCTTTAATAGCTCAGCATTAATTTTTTGAGCATCTTCTGGTGTATAAGCTCTTACCTGTAAAGTTGAAATCGATGATGACGGATCATAGACAATTTTTACTTTGTTGGTAAAATATTCATAAAACTGCTCAAAGGTTTTATCTTGCAACAAAAAACCGAATCGACTCACTGCATCAATGCTATTAGCGGAATATTTTGCTTCAATTTTAAGATTTTGATTTAAACTTTTGACAGAATCTCGAGAGGTCAAATAATCTCTAACAATATAGCTATCATCTTGCGAAGCATTAAATCCAATATTTTTTAGCATAACCCCTAAACCAGAAACCGATTGCTGATTTGGACTTCTAATCACAAACTTAGACTCAGAAATGTAAACATCTGACGCAATTAACCCATAATAAATTGTTAAAACAATGGTAGGAATAACCACACACAGAAAAAATAGCGGGTCTAATTTTTTAAAAATATTAGAAGATGATTTCAAAACTTGTACCTACTTGATTATTTATAGCTATCAATTAAAATTTAGTAAAATAAATTATAAATCTCTAATTGCTCTGATCGAATAGACTGACTGACTTATCATATTTAAGAATTTCGCGAATTCTGTCGATGGTGCATTTGATACATAAATAACATCATTATTTTTAATTATAAAATTCTGTGCAATGATGTAATTCATTGGTTCTTTTAAATTTAACCGATAAACAACTGGCACTTGACCATTTTTAATTGCTTCTACAGGTACTTGTTTCATTTGGTTATTGGTTAGCATATAAGGTGTTTCATAACGAAAAATAAACACACCTCTAGAATCAGCACGGTTGTCGTTTAAACCACCAGAGCGTGCTAATGCTTGCATCAGCGAGATACCATTAGACTCAAAACTAATTTCATCATTTTTAACCGTTGCACCCAAAACAGTAAAGCTTTTTGATTGATAATTGACTGATACCACATCGCCTGATTGAAGCATGATATTTTGTTTGATATCTTTTATCAGCATATCCATGGGCATTTCAACCGATTTACTACCCCGATTGAGCTGAACGGTTACTTTACTACTTGGATACTTTAAACCACCCGCAGCCGCAATCGCATCTAAAACACGTTCACCTTTACCGGTCAATGGCATACGTAAGCTGTTATTGACTTCGCCAACAACGGTGATATTTGCCGAATTATTTTTACCAATGCCAACAATCGCACTTGGTTTATTCGCTTTGCGTGCTAACCCATTCACAATCATATCTTGAACTTGGTGTGGCGTTTTGCCGACCACCAACAATTTACCTAAAAAGGGAATAGTCAGTTGCCCTCTGCTATCCACCATCTGTTCAGGCAGTTTAATTTCTGCAGCACCACCCGTACTTAGGGTATCTGTGGCTCCAAATAATAATGCTGGTGGTGCTTCGTACAAATTGACATTAACCACATCACCTGCTCGTATCACTTCTTGAACCGCTGGGCTATTGGTACTGTAAAAATCTGAAAAGCGTTGTGTTGATGATAATTCACTCATTCGCTTTACCGTTTTATTATCAATATCAATAATCGTTAGACGATAATTCGCATCTTGTTCTTCAACACTCGACTCTTCTGCTATGTCGGATTGTATGGTATTATGTTTTACTTGTGATAATGTTGGACCTGCATTTGGTATTGCATTTTTCACAGATTGACAACCATTTAGACTGAGTATAGCCATCAAACTACAAACATAAAGTCTAGTTTTTTGTAAAATCATACCTTGCCACCAACAATAAAATATCATATTTATAAATTGCTTATCATACACGATACCACATAGAAATAAAAGGGGCTATATGTAAAGTTATGCTAAACTTTAACCATATTTCAATGGATTTTACCCCACCCACGCTTTTTTCAGCTGTTCGCCTTTTTTGATGTCCATTGTCGCTACTTTGCCAAGCAGTTCGTCATATTTGTCCACCAAAAAGTCGCCCGTACCTGGACGACGTACCCACAGGTTATCTTCAGTAAACACTTCACCTGCTTTGATATCCTTATAAGCCACTACCGATGCAAAGGCAAAGTCAATGGTTACTTGCTCTTCTTGTACTGCACCTTTTTTGCCACCACGGGCTTTGGCAATTTGACGACTGGCTTTAATCAATTCTGCCATACCTTTGCTATCCATAGAGCAGTTGATATCAGGACCTGGGCGGTCAAAGCTGTCGGTAAAGTGGCGTTCTAAGATGCTCGCACCCAACGCCACCGCACCCATACAGACATAGTTATCTATACAGTGATCGGATAGACCGATGACCGCATTTGGGAAGGCTTCTTCAAGCTCATTCATCGCACCTAATCGCACCAATTCTGGTGGTGTTGGATACACATTAGTACAATGAAGTAGAGCATATGGCACGCCTGCCTCTTCCATGATTTGCACCGATTTTTTCACACTTTCAATGCTATTCATGCCTGTTGAAACAATCATCGGCTTACCAAAGGATGCTACCAATTTAATCAGCGGATAGTTATTACACTCACCAGAGCCAATTTTGTAGGCTTGCACACCCATTCTTTCTAGGCGATAAGCTGCTTCACGAGAAAACGGTGTACTGATAAACATCATGCCTTTAGATTCTACATACGCTTTTAGGGCAATTTCATCTTCTTCGTTTAAGGCACAACGAGCCATAATGTCATAAATAGACACAGTCGCGTTGCCTGGAATGACTTTTTTGGCCTCGTCTGACATTTCGTCTTCCACGACGTGAGTTTGGTGTTTCACCATTTCCGCCCCTGCACGGTGAGCAGCATCCACCATTTGCTTGGCAACTTCTAACGAACCTTCGTGGTTAATGCCAATTTCGGCAATAACAAGTGGTTCGTAGTCATAACCAATCATACGATTGCCAATTTTAAAACTTGGTTTAATAGAACTCATAATATTTCCTTACAATAGTTTTTAATAATATTAAATCGTTAAATTTGTAGTATCTTTGACATACTCATTTGCCAACTGCAAATCTGCCAATGTGTCAATATCAATAGAAGACCGCTCATCCATTTCTACAAAGGCTTGCGGATTGCCAAAAAAAGACTGTTCGTTTACTAAATCCGCCATTTTTTTGACATACACTGCACCGTTAATCCGATAGGCTTTTGGCAAGGCTTGGCGTGGCATTTCCAAATCAGCCAACTCACGCACAGGGGCAAACTCGCCCATTTCGTTTAGCACCACCATTTTATAAGGGTGATGTTCACTTGGTGTAATCGTGATTGCTGAGCCTTGATTATTATTTTTCTCAAATAAATCAATCGTTTGTAAAATATGCTCACTCGTTCGTAACGGGCTAGTTGGCTGTAACAAAACGCAGATTTCATGACTTAATTGCAAATCTTGTGCCATTTCAGCAATCACATCAATGGTTTTGGTGGTATCGCTGGCGGTTTGTTCACTGCGAAAATGTACTTTTGCCCCATATTTTATCGCTTCATCAGCAATTTTTTGGCTATCGGTAGAGACGATAATCTGGCTAATTTGACTCACTTTTTGGGCTTGTATAATGGCACGAGCGACGAGCGACACACCACCTACCGTTTGTAAATTTTTATCTTTAATCCCTTTAGAACCGCCACGAGCAGGGATAATCGCTACATAGTTGTTGGTCATTTTTTTAAATCCACAAACACTTTTTGCACAGGAATTTGCCACAATTCATCGCTATTGATAAATTTTTCAAACAATTCGGTGCTATTACCTTCGCCAAAATGAGTAGATTTTTCCAAATTTAACGTGTCAATTTTGGCAATTGCTTGCAAAATATCGCTTTCATCATAACCGCAATCAATCACCGATTTACCACGAAAACGGGCATTTTGCCGAGTACCGATGTTAATGCTTGGCAAGCTGTAAAATGGGGCTTCTCGTACGCCCGCACTGGAGTTACCAACGATAAAATCAGCATTTTTTAGCAAAGTTAAAAAATACTCGAAGCGAATAGAGGGATAAATTTTAAAATTGGGCTTTTGTTGATAATTTTCTATCACGCTTAAAATTTTGCTACTGCCTGCATCATTATTTGGGTAAATGACGATATAATTATTGGGTAATTTTTGCAAAGCCGAAAATAAATTTTTTGCATATAAATCAATATGTTCTTCTTCACTGGTAACTGGGTGAAACATGACAATGGCAAATTTATCAAACACTATGTCATAATATTTTTTTACTTCTGCTAAACTTGGTAGTGAGTGCGAATTCATAATATCCAAATCTGGCGAGCCGATAATAAAAATATGTTTTTCATTTTCACCCAGTTGTATCAGGCGTTGTTTTGCTTCAAGATTTGCTACCATGTGAATGTGGGATAACTTACTAATGGCATGGCGAATAGCGTCATCAATCGTCCCTGATAACTCACCCCCTTCAATATGGCAAACCAGTAAATGATTTAAAGCCCCAACAGTTGCCCCAGCCAGAGCCTCCACCCTATCGCCATGTACCACCAGCATATCAGGCTGTATGGTGTGTACCAGTTTTGCAGTGACGCTAATGGTATTTGCCAAAATGGAATCCATCGGTTCGTTGAGATGTTGATTGGCAATCAGGTAAATATTCTGGTAATTTTGACGTTTGACTTCATGAAAAGTCGCCCCATACAGGGGCATCATGTGCATACCTGTTACCAGAATGTGCAACTCAAATTGCTCGGATTGTTCAATTTGGCTCATCAGATTTTTAATTTTGCCAAAATCTGCTCGTGTACCTGTGATAAAAAGGATTTTTTTCATAAAGACCTAAAATAACAAAACATCTCTAAAATTATAGAGATGTTTTGGCTCAAATACTAGCTGTTTTGGTTAAAATTTAGCAAAACACAGTATTATTTTTTCTTACGTTGAATGGCATGAATGGCACGACCATCTGCCGACAATACCGCTTCGTGTACTGCTTCTGATACGGTTGGGTGAGCAAATGTCATTAATTGCAAATCTTCAATGCTAGAAACAAACTCCATCGCAATCATACCTTGATGAACAATCTCGCCTGCTCCTGCTGCTACAACGTGCATACCCAGTAAACGGTCAGTTTTGGCGTCTGCGACAACTTTTACAAAACCTTGACCTTCGCCCGCTGCCAATGCACGACCATTCGCCGCTAGGCTAAATTGACCCGTTTTGACTTCATGCCCTTTTTCTTTGGCTTGCTCTTCTGTTAAGCCAACCCAAGCAATTTCAGGGTGTGTATAAATCACGCTAATAATGGTGTCATAGTTTACTTGGGCTTTTTCGCCATGTAAACGTTCAACCGCCATCATACCTTCTTCCATTGCTTTGTGTGCAAGCATTGGACCACGCACCAAATCGCCAATCGCATACACACCGTCAAGGTTGGTTTTGCATTGGTCATCAACGGCAACCAAACCACGTTCGGTGAGTTCTACGCCTGAGTTTTCACCAAGCAAGCCTTCTTTATAAGCACGGCGACCCACGCAAACAATCAATTTGTCAAACGTTTCAGTCTTGGTTTCACCTTTAACATCAGTCGTTACCACAACTTCACCATTTACCACTTCTGCGTTGGTAACTTTGGTATCCACACGGATATCAAGACCTTGTTTTTTCAATAGTTTTTCAGCTTCTTTACTGACTGCTTTGTCTGCAGCAGCTAGGAACTGTGGCATTGCCTCATACACAACCACCTCGCTACCCAAACGACGCCACACTGAACCCAATTCCAAACCGATTACGCCTGCCCCAATCACGCCCAAGCGTTTTGGCACTTCGCTAAATTCTAACGCACCTGTGCTATCTACGATGTGCTTATTATCTACTTTGGCAACTGGAATATCAATTGGCACAGAACCTGCTGCCAAAATCACATATTTTGCAGTGATGGTGCTTGGTGCAGAGCCGTCCAGTGGGGCAAATTCTACTTGTTTGTCGTTTGATTTACCGTCTAGTAGTTTACCAGTACCTTGTAACCAGTCCACGCCATTGCCTTTTAAAAGACCTGCAACGCCTGCGGTTAAGCCTTTCACAATCGCATCTTTACGAGCAAGCATTTTGCTAATGTCAATATTTACATCGCCTGTGGTGATGCCGTGTTCAGCAAGTTCATGTTTGGTCGCTTCGTAGCGGTGTGAGCTTTCTAAAAGGGCTTTTGATGGGATACAGCCCACATTTAAGCAAGTACCGCCAAGTGCAGGCTCGCCTTTGTGTACACGTTTTTCAATACAGGCAACTGAAAAGCCCAATTGAGCACCACGAATAGCAGCTTCGTAGCCACCAGGTCCGCCACCGATTACGATTAAGTCATAAGTATTTTTCATAAAAAATTCCTTAAAAATTAGGAGTTTGGATAAGAGATTAAGTTAATTTTATCAGTATATTGAAAATCTTTTTTGTTTCTTGACAATAAACCCACATCATTCACCAAAGCGGTGCTTGCAATCAAAGCATCCGCTAATTGTAAATTATGGCTTAAATTATAATCAATAATAAGCTTTTCAGCCATTTGTGCGATTTCATTGTTTAAAGAGAGCGTGTTAAAAAATGTCAATAATTCTAATAAATCTTTTAATTCTGATTTATTTCTACTACCAATCAACAATTCATAACGGTTGATACTGCTTACGCAAAGTTGATGTTGTTTTTGATATGTATTGAGTAATTGAATGGCTTGATTATTACCCCTTGTTAATTTAATCATCACATCAGTATCAATAAGCAATTTAGTCATGCTGACGGTTCCATTGCTCTTGACGCAATTGGCGTACATACGCTACAGTATCTGTCATCTCTGCTCTATCTGCCCACATACCAACAGCAAGCAATTGATTAAAATCAACAGATTCACTAATCTTGCTTTCTAATTGAGCTTTTGATGATTCATTTAAAATGGGTAAATCATCCACATTTTTATCAAAAATAACCGTAAACTTTTCTGATAATGGCATTGACATTTGTTGCAAAAATTGTCGCAATTTAACCAGTGTCGTATGATGTAATGCTAAATTTGCCATAATCAATCCGTCTGAATTATTCACATGATAAAAAGGCAAAGCAACCTTCATTACCTTGCCCTTTTGGATTATAAATCAAGCAACAACATTGCAGGATTTTCAACCAATTCTTTAATGGTTACCAAGAATTGTACCGCTTCTTTACCATCAATCAAACGATGGTCATAGCTTAATGCCAAATACATCATTGGTAAGATTACCACTTCGCCATTTACTGCCATTGGACGCTCTTTGGTGGCGTGCATACCCAAAATTGCGGTTTGTGGTGGATTGATAATTGGTGTAGACATCAACGAACCGAACACACCACCATTGGTAATAGTAAATGTACCGCCAGTCATGTCTTCAATTGCTAATTTACCTTCACGGGCTTTGCTCGCCATGTCGCCGATACCTTTTTCAATATCTGCCATACTCATTTGGTCAGTATCACGCAGAACTGGCACTACCAAGCCACGGTCAGAAGACACCGCCACACCCACATCATAGTAGCCATGATACACGATATCGTTACCGTCAATAGACGCATTCACCGCAGGGAAACGTTTTAGAGCCTCTGTCGCCGCTTTCACAAAAATTGACATAAAGCCTAATTTTACACCATGACGTTTTTCAAAACGGTCTTTAAACTCTGAACGTAAGTCCATGATTGGTTTCATGTTGACCTCGTTAAATGTGGTTAACATGGCTGTTTCTTGCGTTGCTGACAACAAACGTTCTGCGATTCTTGCACGCAAACGGGTCATTGGCACACGAGATTCAGCACGCTCACCCACTGCGGTTGCAATTACACTACCAGAGTTCGTTTTTAAGGTTGGGTTAATCATGTCAGATTTGGTAACACGACCACCACGACCCGTGCCTTCCACATCAGCAGGATTTACGCCTGTGGTGTTTGCGATTTTGCGAACGGCTGGGCTTTGGTCTTTATGGGCTTGTTCTCCCCCTTTTGCTTGAACAGGGGCAGCCACTGAATCAGGGGGTACGGTGGTGCTTGCTTCTGCTTGTGGTGCTTCTTGTGTAGGGGCTTTTGGTTCAGTAGCTGCACCTTCGGTAAATTCGCCAATTACTTCAGCTGACAATACCGTATCATCAACGCTTTTAACGATTTTAGTCAATACGCCATCCGCTGGGGCAACGACTTCTAAAACCACTTTATCGGTTTCAATTTCTGCCAAAATGGCATCACGGGTAACTGCGTCACCTTCAGCAAAATGCCATTCTACAATGGTACCGTCAGCAACTGATTCTGGGAACACGGGGGCTTTAATTTCTGCCATGGTAAACTCCTAATATATCGGCAAATTTTAACTTAAAAACTTTTAAAATCTAAGTAACTTTTTTTAAACAACACTTTAAAAGTGATTAAAAAATAAAGAATTACTTAAACGATTTATTTACATTGATTAAAAAACTTTAAATACAGTTTAAAATAATTGCTTAATTTTTACCCAATTATTTTTTGACAATCAAATTTTATTCGCTAACGCCTAATGCACCGTTAATGACGGCTTTTTGCTGTGTCGTGTGCATTTGCATTGAACCTGCGGCTGGGGCTGCCGATGACGGACGTGCAACGGCTGGCAATAGCGTGGCTTTGGTCAAGCGTTCAGTACGGCTAACTTTTGGCGGTGCGATTAAGCGGAACAAGTGTGGTGCTAAGTAGTACCAAGCCCCTTGGTTAAGCGGTTCTTCTTGAGCCCATACGATTTCTTCTAAGTTGCTGTATTTTGCCACTTCTTCCAAAATGCGTGCTTCTGGTAATGGGTACAATTGTTCAATACGCACAATCGCCACGTTTTCCAAGCCCAATTCACGGCGTTTTTCTAACAAGTCATAATAAACTTTACCACCACAAAGTACCAAACGGGTTACTTTACTGTTATCCAAGCTGTCAATTTCACTGATAACGGTTTCAAATTTACCGGTTGCCAATTCTTCCAAAGTTGACGTTGCCAATTTATGACGGAGCAATGATTTTGGCGACATGACAATCAACGGCTTACGAGCAGGGCGTTTCACTTGACGGCGTAGGGCGTGGAAGATTTGAGCAGGTGTGGTTGGGGTAATCACTTGCATATTGTCTTCGGCACATAGCTGTAAATAACGCTCCAAACGGGCTGATGAGTGTTCTGGACCTTGACCTTCGTAGCCGTGTGGCAATAGCATGGTCAAGCCTGACAAACGTTGCCACTTGGTTTCACCAGATGAGATAAACTGGTCAATCACCACTTGAGCACCGTTGGCAAAGTCACCAAATTGAGCTTCCCAAATCACCAACGCATTTGGGGTGGTGGTTGAGTAGCCGTATTCAAATGCCAATACGGCTTCTTCTGACAATAATGAGTTAAAGGTATCAAAACGTGCTTGATTTTCACTCAAGTTTGCCAATGGAATGTACATACTACCGTCTTTGATATTGTAAAGCTCTGAATGACGGTGTGAGAATGTACCACGACCCACATCTTCACCTGTGATACGCACAGGGTAGCCCTCTTCTACTAAGGTTGCGTACGCTAAGGTTTCTGCTGCACCCCAGTTAAGTGGCTCTTGACCTGTTTGCATGGCAAGGCGTTGTTCAACCACTTTGGCAACTTGACGTTGTAATTCGTAGCCTTCTGGCATCACTGCCATACGTTCGCCATAAGTTTTTAATTTTTCAATATCAACCGTGGTATCCCAGTCATCTTCTAAGTTATGACCCAAATAAGGCGTCCAATCCACGAACAATTCTTTGTTTGGCTCATGTACCAATGCACTGGCAACATAGTCACCTTTATCCAAAGAATTACGATACGCATCGTCATAGCTAATTGCGTCTTCGCTCGTAATCACGCCTTCTTTTGCCAATTTTTGGGCATACATCTCACGCGTGGTTGCCAATTTTTTAATCACTGAATACATTAATGGTTGTGTCGCTGACGGCTCATCCGCTTCGTTATGACCGTTACGGCGGTAACAATACATATCAATCACGATATCTTTGTGAAATTCTTGACGATAATCATGAGCAAGCTGAGCGATAAATACCACTGCTTCAGGATCATCACCATTCACATGGAAAATCGGCGCGTGAACCATTTTTGCCACATCGGTACAATATTCGGTAGAACGAGCATCTTCAATACGGCTTGTGGTAAAACCTACTTGGTTGTTAATCACAATGTGCAACGTACCGCCTGTAGCATACGCACGCGTTTGCGACATTTGGAAAGTTTCTTGATTCACCCCTTGACCTGCGAACGCCGCATCACCGTGTACCACGATTGGCAATACTTCATTGCCTGTTGTGTCGTTACGACGTACTTGTCTGGCTCGTACCGAACCGATTAACACGGGTGACACGATTTCAAGGTGCGATGGATTAAATGCCAATGCCAAGTGAGCTTCCCCGCCGGGTGTCATCACATTTGAGCTAAAACCATTATGATATTTTACATCACCAGAACCCACGGTTGGTTGTTTCTTACCGTCAAACTCATCAAACAAATCTTTTGGATTTTTACCCAAAATGTTAACCAACAAATTCAATCGTCCACGGTGAGCCATGCCGATGACCATCTCTTTTGTGCCATGCTCGCCCGCACGTTGAATCATCTCATGTACCATGGGAATAAAACTCTCGCCACCTTCCAAACCAAAACGTTTAACACCCGTATATTTACGAGCAAGATATTTTTCCAACCCTTCGGCAGCCGTCAAACGCTCCAAAATTGTCTTACGTTTTTCGTTATCAAATTTGATAAAACCATGATTTTGCTCAAGATATTTTTCAATCCACGCTTTTTCAGTTGCCGTAGTCACGTGCATATATTCTGCACCCACACTACCGCAATACACACGCTCAAGGATTTCAATAATCTCACGCAAGGTCGCTTTATCCTTGCCAATATTAAAATCGCTGGTCGGATACACCGTATCCAAATCCGCTTCGCTCAAGCCATGATACGCAAGGGTTAGCTCTTCGGCTTGTGGACGTGCCATCAATCCTAGCGGGTCAAGTTTGGCATGACGATGCCCACGACGGCGATAGCTAGTAATCAACTTTTGTACGCCCATTTGATTTTGACTAAACTGAGCCAACTCGCTTGGGCTACACGCACCTGAACCACCTGCGGTATTTGCTGACACTTTGGCTGACGTGGTATTGCGTGCTAATAACAGAAACTGGTCTTGAATGGCATGGTGTAATGAATTTTTATTGTCTTCCTTAGCAAATTGCTCAAAGTAAGGAGCATATTTTTCATCAACACTGGTTGGGTCTTGTAAATAATCCTCGTACAAAGACTCAAGGTAAACTGCATTATCTGCAGACAGCTCGGTGAACCGATGTGCAATATTAGAATTTTGAGTGGTCATTGTCGTACTCTTCTATTGTTTATTTAAAATTTACAATCGGTAATACAAAACGCACATATTACCCATTCCATCGTGTGCATAATCTTATTGCATACTATTAACAATTTTTAGCAAAATTTTATCAACAAATACTAAAAATCGTAAAATTATCATATTATACCATTTTTAACAACAAAATGGCGGATTTTTAATGCCAAAACTTTGTATTAAAAATGCAAAAACACCTAACTAAATAATCAGCTAGGTGCTTAAATATTCATCTAATTATCAAGGTTAATTAATGAACAAGTTCAAATTATCCTGCACGGCTTAACAACATACCACGGATATGACCAATCGCTTTGGTTGGGTTCAACCCTTTTGGACACACATTCACACAGTTCATAATACCACGGCAACGGAACAAACTAAATGGGTCGTCTAAATCTGACAAACGCTGTGCCGTATTGGTATCACGACTATCAATAATAAAACGATAACCATTTATCAATGCAGAAGGTCCTAAGAATTTGTCAGGGTTCCACCAGAATGATGGACATGACGTTGAACAGCACGCACACAAGATGCACTCATATAGACCGTTTAATTTTTCACGGTCTTCAGGTGATTGTAAACGCTCGGTCGGCGGTGCTGGCTGGTCGTTAATCAAATACGGATGTACTTTTTCGTATTGGGCATAAAACTGGTTCATGTCCACCACCAAATCACGAATTACAGGTAACCCTGGTAACGGGCGTAAGGTAATTTTATTTGGCAACGTGTTCATGTTAATCAAACAGGATAAACCATTTTTACCGTTAATGTTCATACCGTCAGAGCCGCAAATACCTTCACGGCACGAACGGCGAAAACTCAAGGTTTCGTCCATTTTTTTCAAACGAACTAACACATCCAAAAGCATACGGTCTGAGTCTAACAGCTCAATTTCGTAAGTTTGCATTCTTGGAGCTGCGTCCTTATCAGGGTCGTAGCGGAAAATCTCAATAATACGTTTGCCTCGGCTCATATTACTAAACTCCATTGGCTATTATTTAATTTTTATAAATAATTCGCTAAGTTAATTTGATAAATTTGTTAAAATGGGTAAGCTTTTACCCATTTATAAAGGGGTATCCGATTAGAACGTACGAACTTTTGGCTCAACGTACTCAACGGTCAACGGGCTCTTACGCACAGGCTTATAAATCACTTTATTACCTTCAGAGTACCAAAGTGTATGTTTCATCCACTCGTGGTCGTTACGCCCAAGCGGTGCATAGCTATCATCGGCTGGGCGTTCATAGTCCACCACCGTGTGAGCACCACGACACTCTTGACGCAGTGATGCCGAAATCATAGTCGCTTTCGCCACTTCGTAAAGGTTTGCCACTTCTAACGCCTCAATACGAGCGGTGTTAAATACTTGTGATTTATCAAGTAGTTGCACGCGGTTCACTTTTTCTTCTAATGCCAAGATTTTTTGTACGCCTTCGTTCATTGACGCTTGGGTACGGAATACACCTGCGTGTTGTTGCATGGTACGGCGGATCTCATCAGCCACATCTTGAGCATTTAAACCGTCCGCTTTGTCGGCTTCTAATTTTTGAATGCGTGCTAAGGTTTTTTCTAAAACATTTGGCGCTAATGGTTTGTAGGCTGAACGGTCGCTTGCATGGAACTCATCAATAATATGTTGTCCTGCTGCACGTCCAAATACTACCAAGTCAAGTAATGAGTTAGTACCCAAACGGTTCGCACCGTGTACCGATACGCACGAACATTCGCCAATTGCATACAAGCCTTTCACAATGGTTTGCTCAGCATATAAGCCGTCTGCATCTGTCCCTGCTTCAAGGTTTGGTTTTACCACTTGACCGTGAATATTGGTTGGGATACCACCCATTTGATAGTGAATGGTTGGCACAACTGGGATTGGCTCTTTGGTAATATCCACATTGGCAAAGTTTTTACCAATTTCATATACCGAAGGCAAACGCTTCATAATGGTTTCTGCACCCAAATGGGTCATGTCAAGTACCACATAATCACCGTTCGGGCCACAGCCACGACCTTCTTTGATTTCTTGGTCCATTGAACGAGATACGAAATCACGAGGTGCTAAGTCTTTTAAGGTTGGGGCATACCGCTCCATAAACGCTTCCCCGTCTTTGTTACGCAGTAACGCACCTTCGCCACGACAACCTTCGGTCAACAACACGCCTGCACCTGCCACACCTGTTGGGTGGAATTGCCAAAACTCCATATCTTGTAATGGAATACCTGCACGCACCGCCATGCCCAAGCCGTCGCCTGTGTTAATAAACGCATTGGTTGACGCCGCAAAAATACGACCCGCACCACCCGTTGCCAACACGGTTGTTTTTGACTGGAATACCGCAATACGCCCAGTTTCTTGCTCCAGGGCAATCACGCCATTGATATTGCCATCTTCATCTTTTACCAAATCCAACGCAATCCACTCAATAAAAAACTGCGTGCCTTGCTCCAGATTTTTTTGATAAAGAGTATGTAACAACGCATGACCTGTACGGTCAGCCGCCGCACACGCACGTTGTACCGCTTTTTCACCATAATTGGCAGTATGACCACCAAACGGACGTTGATAAATCGTACCATCCGCATTACGGTCAAACGGCATTCCCATATGCTCTAACTCATAAACCACTTTTGGGGCTTCACGACACATATATTCAATCGCATCTTGGTCGCCAAGCCAGTCAGAACCTTTAATCGTGTCATAAAAGTGAAAATGCCAATTATCCTCACTCATATTACCCAAAGATGCACCAATGCCGCCCTGAGCTGCCACCGTGTGCGAACGTGTTGGGAAAACTTTGGTCAAAACAGCGACATTCATACCGCCACGAGCCAACTGTAGTGACGCACGCATACCTGAACCGCCACCACCAACGATGACCGCATCAAAACTTAGCGTTTGGATATTGCTAATGGTATTATCTTGTGTTGTAGCCATTGCTAAACTTCCTAAGTTATTTTTTATCTAAATGTTAACAAACATCATAAATTACGAATATGGATAAAATTTTCTTTAAATTTTACTAAAAATTAAAAGAAAATCATCACACCCCAGAATAAATATACGATAACTGCAATAATCATGGCTGACTGAAGCACAAAACGCAATCCACCTGACTTAATATAATCAGTCAAAACCGTCCACATACCAACCCATGCGTGCCCCACTAAAGACAACATCGCAAGCAAAGTAAACAGACGCATTGGCAAACTTAACACAAAGCCACGCCATAGCTCAAAGGTTGGTTGATGGGTCAAAAACCATCCAAGCATCACCAACGCATACACACCCAAAACCACCGCACTAATACGCTGTACGACCCAGTCACGAGAGCCTGAACCAGTTAAACCTGTTGCACTTTTCATCAGAACATCACCCATACAAATGAACCCACGACCCAAATCGCCGCAAGCACAAAGCCAATAATAGTCGCCGTGCGACCGCTTTTTAACTCTTCATTCAACCCCATATCCGCAAGCAAATGCTTCACACCCATCACAAAGTGATAGCCAAGTGCAGCCACAAATACCCACGCCAACAGTTTTACCAGCACATTGCTAAAAATCTGCTCAAAACCTTCTGGGGTCGCAAGCGATGTTTGAAAAATCCACAACACCACAGGCACTAACAAAAATAACACAATACCCGACACACGGTGGGTAATTGAAGCCATTGCGACAGGATTTTTTGAGTTCACCTCAATCACATGACTTAATGGTAACACAACAGGTCTTCGGTTGCTTTTCACAGCGGGCATCCTTTATTTGTCGTTATGATTTTTGTATCAAAATCCCAGCCGACACAAAAATCTTCATGAAAGGAATAGCTAGCGTACTTTGCTCTGATTATTTTTTAACACCATCATTTAAAAAATTATTAAAAAAACATAATAATTTATTTTTATTAAATGATTTAAAAAACAGACAAAAAGCCACTCATAACCTATCTTTATGTTTTATATAAAAATAAGTTATCAATAGCTGACCGATAGCAAAGCTAGCCACCAATTAAAATTTTGTTAATTATAAAAGGCTTTTCTTACAAATACAAATAAAAACCGCAAAAAACTTGAAATTTTTGCAAATATTTATTAAAAAAATAACCAATATTTACGATAATAATTAAATTAATAGACAAAAGTTTATTTTTACAAAAATTTTTTCTTTTTTCTCACAATTTTCAAAAAAATCTTTTACTTTTTTGGCAAAATGCTGTTAATATAGCAAGTATCGTTATATCCCAACCGCCAACATTACTATAAAAAAGGATATCCAAATTTCAAATTTGGTCACATTAATGTTGGTTTTTTCATCACAAAACAATCTGCGAGGAATGTATGTCAGAGAACAAAGTAACATTGAACGTTAATGGTAAAGAACATGAATTACCTATCCATGAAGGCACTTTAGGCAATCCAGTCGTTGAAATAAAAGCGTTACAAGACGAGGGCTTTTGGTCTTTTGACCCAGGCTTTATGGTAACCGCTTCAACAGAATCAAAAATCACCTTTATTGACGGTGACAAAGGCGTCCTACTACATCGTGGCTACCCAATTGAGCAACTAGCAGACAAAGCGGAATACCTAGAAGTTGCCTATGCGTTAATTCATGGTGATTTACCAAATGCCGAGCAAAAAGCTGACTTCTATGAAAAAATCCGTAAGCATTCTATGGTAAATGACCAACTGCGTAAGTTCTTTGAAGGTTTTCGCCGTGATGCTCACCCAATGGCGATTATGGTTGGGGTTATGGGTGCGTTGTCAGCGTTTTATCATAACAACCTTGATGTCAGTAAACAAGACCACCGTGAGTATACGGCAATTCGCCTGATTTCAAAAGTACCAACCATTGCGGCGATGTCTTATAAATATAGTCAAGGTCAGCCGTTTACCTATCCCCGCAATGACTTAAGCTATGCTGAAAACTTTTTACACATGATGTTTGCAACCCCTGCAGATGTCAATTACAAAGTGAATCCAATCCACGCCAAAGCCATGGATAAAATCTTTACCCTACACGCAGACCATGAACAAAACGCTTCTACTTCAACAGTGCGTTTGGTTGGTTCTACTGGTGCAAATCCTTATGCGTGTATCTCAGCAGGTATCGCCGCACTATGGGGACCAGCTCACGGTGGTGCAAACGAAGCGGTGTTAAAAATGCTTGATGAAATCGGAAGCGTGGAACACGTAGAAGAATTCATGGAAAAAGTAAAACGTAAAGAAGTCAAACTCATGGGCTTTGGGCATCGTGTTTACAAAAACTTTGACCCACGTGCCAAAGTCATGAAAGAAACCTGTGATGAAGTATTGGGCGAGTTAGGGATTAAAGACCCACAACTTGAGCTTGCGATGAAACTTGAGCAAATCGCATTAAATGATCCGTACTTTAAAGAGCGTAATCTCTATCCAAATGTTGACTTCTACTCTGGTATTATTCTAAAAGCAATTGGTATTCCAACGTCAATGTTTACGGTAATCTTTGCCTTGGCTCGTACTTCTGGTTGGATTAGCCACTGGTTAGAAATGCACGCAGCACCACACAAAATCGGTCGCCCACGTCAGCTTTATACTGGCGAAAAACAACGTGATTTTGTGCCAGTTGATAAACGTAACTAATTAGTTTAACAGTGGTGGTAGCAAAAACCCTAACCAAATTTCGGTTAGGGTTTTTTTGATTTTTTTTACAAGTTTTTAACCAATTCTTAACATTATTTTGACAGAACTATCTGAAAAAAATTATTGGAAGTTATACCATGTTTACTCAAAAATCATCTTTAATTTTAATGACGCAGTTTGTCAGTGTTTTAGTTGCAAATTTTGCCTTAACCGCCTGTAGCAACGCTCCTGCACCTGATAGCACTGCTGTTGTCGTGTCTGATAATCCTGCCCCTATGCCACAAAGTACAGATATCCAAACTACAGAAAAACTCGGTACAAAATGGGGCGATGAAATTCAGTCAAATTCCGAAGTGATAGAGGCAGAGCGACTAACAGTTGAACCAATTGATGAGAAACAAGTACGTTATGCTAACAAATCATTCCAAGGTAAATCACTAAATGATATCTCGTTAGTAGCAGGAAAAATTCAGTTTAGCATTCAAAAAGACAACGGTACAACACTCCCATTATTTCGTAATAATCAAGCTTATTATCTAAAAGCCAATGCAGGTGATAGCTACCAATTACACTACCACAACAACAGCAATACGACCTATGAAATCGTCGCCAGTGTGGATGGTTTGGATGTGCTAGATGGTTCATCAGCATCACGTTATAATAACGGCTATATATTGTATCCCAACAGTGATTTGGTCATTGAAGGCTTTCGCAAAAGCCAAGAAGCCGTTGCATCATTTACTTTTAGCAAACCTGAAGATAGCTACGCCAACCACAACGTATCAGGCTCAATTGACAACACAGGCATTATTGGCATGGCGGTTTATGAGTTAGATTTACCAAAAAAACCAACCAAACAATACGCCACAGAACCAACCGATAAACCGAATGCGTTTCCTGCGGATAAATAAAAACAATATTTAAAAAACTCAGCATAAGTTAGCCAAAATCTTTAAAAGCTCAAATAAAAAAGGTGGAAAGGTCCACCTTTTAATTGATTTTTATCAAAAATAAAAATGATTTTATTTTTTCTTGGTAGGTCCAAGTAACATCCCCATTTGGCGACCTTCAACCTTCGGGGCTTGTTCCACATTACCGTATTCGGTCGTGTCCTCAATAATCCGCTCAAGCTGTTGTAACCCAATTTGTTGGTGAGCCATTTCACGCCCACGAAAGCGAATAGATACTTTGACTTTGTCTTGTTCTTGCAAAAACTCTATGATTTTGCGTAGTTTAACTTGATAATCCGCTTCTTCTGTACCTGGACGCAGTTTGATTTCTTTTAACTGGGTCTGTTTTTGGTTCTTTTTAGCTTCTTTGGCTTTCTGCTTTTGCTCGTATAGATATTTTTTGTAATCCATCACTTTACAGACAGGTGGTTTGGCACCGGCAACGATTTCAACCAAGTCAAGGTTCGCTTCACGAGCGGTTGCTAAAGCGGTTTTTAAATCAACCACGCCTGCTTGTTCGCCGTCAGCTTTTACTAAGCGGACTTCTTTGGCACGGATGTCTTCATTGATGTTTAAACGGTTTGACGGTTTAATAGGTCTTACTCCATAAAATATAAAACTTTATTGTACTTGAATTTTGGCTAAGTTACAAGGTGGTTTTGCTAAAAACACAATCTTGCATTCGTCTTTTTTGTTAAAAATAAATATAATTATTCATTACAGCTTAAATAATCATAATAAACCCAACCCAAATATTTATCATCAGAATGTCTAAAGGCTCTAACCCAAGGTTTTCCGTTGCTATCATATTTCCATTCGGTAATATATACATAAGTGCCATTTTTTAAAGTACCTAGTACTTTACCATAGGGAGCTGAGCGGTATTTTAACGGTGTACCAGACGAATCGGCAACTAAACAGGTTTCAGCAAATGCTGAAATTGGTAAAGTGGTTGCTAAAGCGATACCTGTTATCGTTAATAAAGCTTTGAACTTCATATTAATTTCCTTTAAAAATAAAATTCTTAGATTGCTACAATTTTATCCAACTAGATTAAAATTAATACGCACAAAACTCAACCTTTGTATAAGGATTTGCTTTATATTCCCTATCTGTTTTAAAGGTAATGGTATGTTTGCCTTTTGTTTCAATAAAATAAGCATAACCAACATATTCTGAATGTGGGTGATCTTCATCAAGGACTATTTTATTTTTTGAATTTTTGACAATCGGGAAAATATCTCTAACATCATCCATTAAAATTTCAAGCACTTGGGATTGATTAAGATAAAGTGTGAATTGACGATTGCCAATATCGCCACTAAAACTGCCACAATGACTTCCCTTTGCAAAAACAATTGGGGTAACTTCTGATTTTATGGGTTTGGCAAAAGTTTGACCACTAAGCACCATAAACGCACAAAAGGCTGAAACTTTAAATGTTTTCATAAAATATCCTTAGTATTAACATGGGTTGTAGAAATTATATCTTAAAAAACCAAAAAAACGATTTTTTAAAATTTTTAAAAAATCCACTCAATTTCTTGAATGGATTTAAAAAAATCAATAAGCACAAAATTCAAGTTCGGCATAAGTATGGCTGTCGTGTGGTATGTCAAATCCAATTGTGTATTTTCCCTTGTTTGCAATATGATATTTCCATTGTGCTTGCTTAATGTCGTATTTTTGACTGTATACTTTGCTATAATCAAATTCAACGCCATCACCTTTGCTATTGGTGAGGTAGGGTTTTGCAATGCCTGCAATTAAGTCAATTGTAAATGTTTGATTTTTGTTTAAATAAATGTGAAGCGTGCTACGGGTGTCAATTTCATAGGTAGCACAATAATCACCCTTTTTAAATTTGATTTCTATGTCTTTGGGCGGTTTGGCAAAACTTTGACCGCTTACCACCACCAATGCACAAACTGCTAAAATTTTAAAAATTTTCATAATTTTTCCTAAAAACCATTTTTAACATCATAACTTAATTGAAATAAAAAATCCACTCAATTGATTGAATGGATTTTTTTAATTTAAAAATCACTCACTTTTTGGCTCAACCCGCCCCTTTTTATCAATCGCTGTATCCAGCACCGCCATAAAGTCATCAAGCGACATACTGCCCAAGTTCTCGCCTTCACGGGTGCGGACATTGACCGTGCCACTTTCCACTTCTTTATCGCCCAAAACGAGCATAAAGGGAATGCGTTCAAGGGTGCGTTCACGGATTTTAAAGCCGATTTTTTCGTTTCGTAAATCGCTAATCGCTCTAAATCCTTGATTTTGCAAGGCTTTCACGGTGCTTTCTACTGCGTCCGCCTGTTTGTCGGTAATGTTCATTACCACAACCTGCTCTGGGGCGAGCCACGCAGGGAACCAACCTGCATAATGCTCAATCAAAATACCAATAAAGCGTTCAAACGACCCCAAAATCGCACGGTGGAGCATCACAGGACGCACTCGCTCGCCTGTTTCGCTGATGTATTCTGCCCCAAGTCGCTCTGGCAAATTAAAATCCAGTTGTAGTGTGCCACATTGCCAGACACGCCCCAAGCAGTCTTTTAGGCTAAATTCAATTTTCGGGCCATAAAACGCCCCTTCGCCTGCTTGTAGCTCCCACGCAAGCCCTGCGGTGTCCAAAGCGTCCGCTAGGGCTTTTTCGGCATCGTCCCACAGCTCGTCTGCACCGACTCGTTTTTCGGGGCGGGTGGAGAGTTTCATTTGCACTTCATCAAAGCCAAAATCTTTATAAACTTGTAAGGTGAGCTTAATAAAGGCTTGGGCTTCGTCTCGGATTTGTTCGTGCGAGCAGAAAATATGGGCATCGTCCTGCACAAAGCCACGCACCCGCATAATGCCGTGCAAGGAGCCTGACGGTTCGTTGCGGTGGCACGAGCCAAATTCGGCTAGGCGTAGAGGCAAATCACGATACGACTTTAAGCCTTGATTAAAGACTTGTACGTGGCAAGGGCAGTTCATTGGCTTGACGGCATAGTCGCGTTTCTCACTTGATGTGGTAAACATCATATCGCCATAATTTTCCCAATGCCCAGATTTTTCCCACAGACTTCTGTCCACGACTTGTGGGGTTTTGATTTCAAGGTAGCCGTTGTCTTTTTGGACTTTACGCATATATTGTTCAAGCACTTGCCACACCGTCCAGCCGTTGGGGTGCCAAAACACCATGCCAGGGGCTTCTTCTTGCAAATGGAACAAATTCAAGGCCTTACCGATTTTGCGGTGGTCTCTTTTTTCGGCTTCTTCAATGCGTTTGATGTAGGCTTGTAGCTCTTTTTTGTCCGCCCACGCCGTGCCATAAATGCGTTGGAGTTGTTCATTTTTGGCATCGCCTCGCCAGTATGCACCGCTCATTTTGGTCAGCTTAAACGCCTTTAAAAAGCGAGTGTTCGGCACGTGCGGCCCGCGACACATATCAATGTATTCTTGATGATAATATAGCCCCATTGCGGTTTCGTCTGGCATATCGTCAATCAAGCGTAGTTTGTATTCTTCGCCACGAGCCTTAAAGACTTCAATGACTTCCTCTCTTGGGGTCATTTTTTTGATGACATCGTAGTCTTGATTGATAAGCTCTATCATACGAGCTTCAATCGTTGCCATATCGTCTTGGGTAAAGGGTTTGTCGCTATAAATGTCATAATAAAAGCCGTCTTCAATCACAGGCCCGATGACCATTTTGACTTCGGGGAACAGTTGTTTGACCGCGTGTCCCAAAAGGTGGGCACAGCTGTGGCGGATAATCTCCACACCCTCGCTATCCTTTGGTGTGATGATTTGTACGGTGGCGTCCGTGGTGATTGGGTCACAGGCGTCCACAAGTTTACCATTAACTTTGCCTGCAACGGTGGCTTTGGCAAGTCCTGCTCCGATAGACTTTGCGATGTCCATAACGGTGGTTGTGCCGTCAAAATGCTTAACATCGCCATTGGGAAGAGTGATTGCGACCATAAAAGGCTCCTAAAATTGGCGTTGGCAGTGATATTTGCTACCATCAAATATGTGACCGCTACCAGTGGATTTAAATTCAAAAGACAAAAAAGCACATACAGGGCGTACCAAACTTTTGTATTTGCGATTAAAAACAAGATTTAGCCATTTTTAATGCAAAAACGAAATTTTTATTTTTCAGCATTTCTATTTTTTTAAGAAGTGTTATAAAGGTTTGGTACGCCCTAAGTGCTTTGGGTAGAGGCGGTATTATAGCAGGTTTTTGGGGCTAAAAAAAGGTGGACAAAGCGGTAAATGGTGGGGGTTTTGGGGTATAATGGGGGATAATTTGATATATGGTGTAAAATATAGGATTGACAAAAAAATGAGTTGTTACTCAATGAAAATCTTTGGCTTAAAAATAATTGATGAACAATGCCTTAAATTTGACAATTTTATAAAATTTTTATTTTTATAAAATTTTTATTAAAAATTGAGAAAAATTTATGAAAATTGTATCATTAAAAGACTATCTACGAGCGAGGAAACTATTTAGCCTTGCTTGTGGTATTGGGATTTTGTTAATTGGCTCGTTAATAGAACAAGCGATTGAGTGGGATTTTAATATCAGTTTTATAATGGCGATTAGCACTTATCTTTTTTCGCCCATTACCAGTCGTGTGATTTTTTATAAACATTTTCGCACCTTTTGGTTAATTATTTTAGCAATTTTTGGTTTATGGTTTTCGGTGGACGGCGTTTATTGGCTATATTGGTGTATTAAAAATCCCGAAGTGGTGGGCTTTATGCGAGACGCTAATTTTTTGCCGTCTTTGTGTTTGTATTTAATGTGTGCGTTTATTTGGTTATTTGACGGCTCATCAAAAGAATTACTAAACTCATTTTTAACATTTACACAGAATTTTGACAAAAATTAATTCAAGCAATTGTCTCGTTTATTATCCACAGCAAACACTCCGCCATCTGCATAAAACCAACGAACAAATAGTGTCAATTGTTAGTCATTTTTTTATTCAAACACCAAAGTAAAAAACTAATTGATATTCATCATTGCTAATCAATCTTTTAGCAATAAAACAACAATTTTTTGCCTGTTTTGGCGTATAATTGGACTTTTTTAAGTAAATTTTTAGGATAAATTGGGGAAAAACATGGCGGTGGATTTTTCACAGACATTGATTGTCGGTATTTCAGCAACAGCATTATTTGATTTAACAGCATCTGAAAACTTTTTTCAACAAGCGATTCGCGATGACCCTAACACAGCAGTGGAGAAATTTCGTGCCTATATGATTGAGCATGAGAATGAGCCGTTACAGACAGGGACGGGGTATCATTTGATTAAGGCGTTACTCAATATTAACAAACATTTACCGCAAGTGGAAAGCAAAGATACCACGATTGCTCCGCTGGTGGAGGTGGTGATTATGTCCAAAAACAGCCCTGATACAGGCATTCAAGTGTTAAACGCCATTCGCTCGCATGGGTTGCCAATTACTCGCTCGGCGTTTACATCTGGTGAAGGCGTGGCAGATTATGTGGCGGATTTTAACGTGGATTTGTTTTTAACCACCAACCACAGCGATGCCCAAAAAGTGACCGATGCAGGGGTGTGTGCTTGTGCGATTTTAGATGCACCGCCGATTGACATGACCGAGCTTGACACTGACCAACTCCGTATTGCTTTTGATGGCGATGCGGTATTGTTTGACGAATCTGGCGAGTTAATTTACCAACAGCATGGTCTACAGGCATTTCACGAACGAGAAGCCAAAATGAGCGATACACCGATGAACAAAGGTCCGTATGCCGATTTTTTAATCAAATTGTCCAATTTACAAAAACGCTTGCCATCAAAACCCAAATACCAACCTATTCAGATTGCACTCGTTACTGCTCGCAATGCCCCTGCCGATATGCGAGCGATTAAAACCTTGCGAAATTGGGGGGTTAATGTGGATTTGGCATTTTTTTTGGGTGGGTTGGAAAAAACCAACGTGTTAAAAACCTTTAAACCGCATATCTTTTTTGACGATTCATTGACCCATTTTGAACGTGCCAAAAACTTTGTGCCGTCTGGGCTTGTACCGTATCGCAGTCAATCGCAATTATTAACAGAACTCAATCATGCCAAACTTAAAAAAGTGAAAAGGTTGAGCAAAAAGCCAACTTAAAGGCTTTCTAAGGCTAATTTTAAATAAGCATCAATCTCGGACTGTTTGAGTAACCAATCCACATAATCACTTGGCAAATCCACAATTGCTGTGCCTTTATACTTACCAAAAGTCATGTGCGTGGGTTTACGAGCGGTTTCACTCATCTGATATAACTTAGCGATATTGTCAATGCCCAGTTTTTGGCACATACTTTTTAAAACCAAAAAAGTAAACCAAATATCATACTTTGCTCCATGTGCGTAAGACAGATTTTTTTTGGCAATCTCTGGATATAAATAGCAAAGCAATGCCCCAAGCGTATGACTATCTAAGTCAGGATAACAAAAACGTGCCAAGGCTAGGGTACAGATCCGTTTAGTTGGACTTAAGTCACATTTAGCATTAGCTAATACTTCACAGTCAAAATCAATATGATGTCCGATCAGATATTGGCAGTCGTCAGGCAACACAAAATCAGTATGCGGTGGCATATTGGCAACGTCTTCGTCAAAAATCCGTGTGATTGCCATACTGCCGTAGCTAATCTTTTGTTGTGGGTTATAGCGTTGCTCAAAGGCTTTGGCTTCAAGATATGCCAAACCTGTCTCACCAAAACCGACTTTGATGTAGGCGATTTCGGTGGCGTGGGGGTCTTTGAGAGCGTGGGCTTCGGTGTCCAAAATATAGGCGGTCATGGTTTAGCTCCGCTGACGACTGGCTTCATACAACATCATACCCGTTGCCACGCTGACATTCAGACTTTGGATAACCCCCTGTTCATTGCCCGACATCGGAATATACACGAGTTGGTCGCATGTATCCGCCGTCAATCGGCGAATACCATCGCCTTCTGAGCCCATGACAATCGCCACATTCCCTGTTAAATCAATCTGTTGCATCGATTTTGCCGTGTCGTCCAATGCTGTGCCATACACGAAAATTCCCTGTTTTTTGATATCATTTAGGGTACGGGCAAGGTTGGTCACTTGGATAAATGGAATTAATTCCGTCGCACCGACCGCCACTTTTGCCACCGCAGGGGTAATGCTAGAGCTGTGATTTTTGGGAATAATTACCGCCGATACGCCCATTGCCACGGCAGTTCTTAGACAAGCACCGAGATTGTTTGGGTCAGTAATTTGGTCAAGGATTAACAACAAAATCGCTTTATTTTGTTGTTTAAATTGTTCAATCAGTTGGGTTAAATCGCCTTCATCAGCGACCTCAGCAGGGCGAGCCTGTAGTACGATGCCTTGGTGTTGTGGGCTTTCGGCAAGTTTGGTGAGCTTGTCCTTAGCAGAAAACTGCACGCCAATGCCATAATTTTTGGCAAGTTCCAAAATTTTTTGTACGGTTTTATCGGTTTTGCCATCTTGTTTATTGTCTTGGACAAATAAATTTAGTCCGTCAATACCACGTTGTTCTAAGATTGCGTGTACCGCATGAGTACCATAATAATACACAGGTTTTGCCATATGTTTTCCAATTTTTTAGCAAAAATTTTTAACGATTAATTTAATTATCCTTCAAAATGACAGATGTATTGTACAACCGCTTCGTTTTTCATCACGTAACTGCTATGCCCTTCTACCAAAAATGCCTGTCCTGCACGGTAATAACTATATTCGCTCTCGCCCGCCCGTTTGACTTCGCATTCACCCGCTAGGATTTCAATGCGTTCTGAGGTTTCGGTTTTAAATTCGTATTCGGTAATTTCGTTATCACAGGGCATCACGATGCCAAGCATTTTTTTGCGACCATCTTCAAACCATACCGTACGGCTAAAGGTACGACCTTCGTAGTAAACATTGGCAATTTTTTCTACCGACACATGGTCAAAACGGCTAGATGAAGTCATGATATTTTCCTAACAATTAGACTTTAACACGATAAGTAAGATGGTTTATCTTACCATAATTTTGAAAAAAATAGTTGATGAAAATTTGTTTTTTACACAAAAAATTGTAAGTTTTCCACTTGGCTAAAATTTATTGTGATAAAAGGTTAAAAGTTTGCTTAAAAATGGTAAAATATCGCTTCATTGGCAGATTATTTATTGGCAAATCATGGAAAAATGTGTATGCTTACCCAACTGACTTTACAAAATTTGGCACTGGTGGAACACGCCGAAATACAGATGCACCAAGGCTTTAACGTAATTACAGGTGAAACAGGGGCAGGAAAATCTTTACTGCTAGATGCGTTGCAACTTTGCCTGGGTGGACGTACCGATGCAGGGCTTATCCGTCATGGCAAAACCAGTGCCGAAGCCTTTGCCGAGTTTGACCTAAGTCAATTACCCAATGCAAAAGCATGGTTACACGCCCAAAACTACGAAATAGATGACAATTGTCTGTTAATTCGCCGTCAATTAAGCCAACAAAATGGCACAGTACGCAGTAAAGTATGGCTCAATGGCTCACCAATTAGCATGAGTGAATTAAAAACACTGGGTAATTTGTTAGTAAATATTCACAGTCAGCACGCCCAACATAGCCTATTACGTCCGCAATTTGTCATGGAATGGCTAGACAGTGCCACAGGCTTAAATTCACTGGCCACATCCGTTCACCACGCATTTTTGCACTATGATAAACTCAAATCCCAAGCAGAACGCCTTGCCAAAGATGAACAATTACGCCGACAACAAATCCAGCTTTTAGAAAATCAACTAGCCGATATTGAACCAATTGCACAGATTAACTATCAACAGCTTGAAGCAGAATATGATGAATTATCTAATCTGGAAAATTTGATGCAACAAGCAGCTATTTCTTTACAACTATTGGATAATGACAGCGACGAGCCTGCAATTATGTCATTATTGAGCCGTGTGATTAAACTGTGCGAAAATCAAGCCGATATTAGCCAAACTTATGCCGACTGTGTAGAGCAATTATACCAAGCTCAAAGTATTCTAAGCGATGTCAGCAGTAGCCTTGCCGATTATGGCGAAGAGCAAAGCCTTGACCCTGAACGCTTAGCAGAACTTGACGAACAGTTGTCTACTTTTCACCGTTTGGCACGCAAATATCAGACCACACCTGAACAATTGTTGGTAGATAGTGCAGATTGGCAAAACCAGTTAGATGAATTAACCGCCGTGATGTCGCCTGAAGCCTTGGCAGAAGAGATTGAACGGGCCTATCAAGCGTATCTAACTTTGGCAAAACAGCTAGACGATGTTCGCCAACAGCACGCTGAAAAACTCGCAACGGTGTTGGTTGAGCGGTTAAGATTATTGGCATTGCCCAATGTGCAGGCCAAATTTTGTTTTGAAACCTTGGAAAAACCACAAAGTTTTGGTCTGTCAAATATTGAACTTTTGTTTAGTGCCAATGTCGGTATGCCGTTGCAACCGATTCACAAAATCGCTTCAGGCGGTGAATTATCTCGATTAGCATTAGTGATGCAAGTGATTGATGCACAAGGGATTTGTCGTTATCAAAAAGAACAAAACAACACACCAACTCCTAACTCAACCAAACAATTGTTGGTTTTTGATGAGGTAGATGTGGGGATTAGTGGTGGCACGGCTCAAGTGGTGGGCGAGTTGTTACGAGAACTTGGCGAAGAGCAACAAATTATTGCCATAACCCACCAAGCCCAAGTTGCATCACAAGCACACCAGCATATCTTGGTGTATAAAACCCAACAGGAACAAGCCCAGTCGCATTTACAAATTATCAGCGATGATGCCCAAGTGCAGGAATTAGCCAGAATGTCAGGCGGTGTCAATATTACCCAAACCACATTAGATCACGCTCGCAGTTTGTTGACAAATCGGCAAAATGGGTGAAATAATTAATTAAATCTTTTAAATAAACTTATCGTTCTTTGGAAAATATTAACTTATGTTTAACAATTTTTATCCTTTAACACCTAAGAAAAAACCGATTTTTGATTTTACCCATCATTTTTTGCTTGCCACGCCGAATATTACAACAGGGATTTTTGCCAATGCCGTCATTTATGTGTGTCGCCATGATAGCCAAGGGATTTTGGGCTTAATGATTAATAAACCTAACCGCCATAACCGCATTGTTAAACTGTTTGAAGAGCTTGGCGTGGTAGTGACGATGGCTGATTTGCACGAGCGTTTTCCGTTAAAAGGTGGCCCTGTTAGCCCTGAGGTGGGATTTGTGCTACACACGGGGCAAGGTGCGTGGGCATCGTCATTTATTATTCGGGAAAATGTGTGTATCACCACGAGCCGAGATATTTTGCAACATATCGCATCAGGGCATGGCGTACAACACGTTGAGCTGTGTCTTGGGCATTGCCGTTGGCGAGTTGGGCAATTAGAAGATGAAATTGAACAAGGCGATTGGTTAGTTGCCCCTGCGGATAGTGAAATTTTGTTTAATACGCCGTATGAACAACGTTATGAGAAAGTTTGCCAAAAATTAGGGGTGAATTTCGACATTTTTAGCACCGAAATAGGATATGCATGATGTCAAATCTTCACAATGAAAATGTGGTTCAAACACCTATTCAAACTATCATGGGGCTAGATTTTGGCGTGTCAAAAATGGGCATCTCGCTCGGCAATACCTTAACCCAAACCGCCCAACCGCTCATGCAATTTGCGATGAACAACGGCAAACCTGATTGGCAAGCGTTGTTAAACCTTATCCAAGAATGGCAAGTAAACACCATTGTGGTCGGCTTACCACTGAATATGGACGGTACGATTTCGCACATGGGATTGCGTGCCAACAAATTTGCCAAACGACTCAAACACGAGTTGCAAGCCAGTCACTATCGCTGTGATGTCGTGGTGGCTGATGAACGCTTAAGCAGTCGTGAAGCCAAAAATTTGGCATGGGAATATGGGCTGATAAAGAGCGAAAGTGAACCCATTGACAGCATCGCCTCGGCGATTTTGCTCGGTAGTTGGCTACGAACTGGCGAAGGAACGTATCTATGAGTCAGACTATCCCGCCTGCGGTCCTTACCATTATCAACACCACCAAAAAAGCCAATCAACTTAGCATTTATCTGATTTATGTGGCGATTGCCAGTTTTTTGATGTTCGGTACGTTAAAAAGTTTGGCAAAATTTCACGATAATACCTTGATTTATCAAGGATTTTATTATATTCCTTATGGCGTGATTGGCTTAAGTATTCCATTGTCTTGTTTTGTGGCATTTATTTTATACCGTTATCGCTTAAGCCAACCAAGCATGATTGCCACTTGTTTGGCGGTTGGGTTTGGCTTGTTTTTTATCAGTAGTTATGTGGCGTTTGCGTCATGGATTGGCGTGGCGTTTATGTTTAAGGCTACCTTAAAACGCTTTTTTAATTTTTTACAATCACAACAACCTACGGAACATTCTCATGACCACGACGAACCACTTTGATGTAAGCCATGAGTTAGACACGCTTGGGCTTATCTGTCCAGAGCCGATTATGCTATTACACAAAACTATCCGCACCGCCACTGCAGGCGACATCATTCATATTATTGCCAATGACCCTGCTACCACCCGAGATATTCCCAACTTTTGTCGGCATTTGGGGCATAATTTGTTAGCACAAGAAGAGCGAATCAACCCAAACAACCTTGCCGACCCTGACCCTTATGCCAATGTGTATCATTATTGGGTACAAAAAAAAATTGGGTTAAATGGGTTAAACGTTGAGCGAAAACAAGATTTCCAATAAGTTTGCCAAAACCTTACAAAATTTACGACTTTTTTGCAGATTGTAAGTTTGTGTTTTTGCGTGTTATTTTCTATAATAGTCTTATCAGTCTTTTGGCTGGTGTTAATTATTTTTTGATTGTTTTCAAAGAGTTAACATAAATTGATAAAAAAGGATAGGCTATGAGTGAAATAAATACACCTGGTGATGATGAATTGGTAGATTTTACCGAAACTATTCCAAAACAAAACAAACGTGGGCTAATTTTGACTCTGATTGCAGGGTTGGTATCATTTGGGCTATTTACGATCTTGCCCTATGATGTAACGGTCAACAAAGGTTTGGCATTGTTGTGTTTTGTCGGGATTTTGTGGTTAACCGAAGCATTACATATTGCCATTACGGCGTTGCTTGTGCCGATTTTGGCGGTATTTCTAGGTTTTCCTGAGTTTGATACCAAAAAAGCGTTGGTGAGTTTTGCCGACCCGATTATTTTTGTGTTTTTTGGTGGCTTTGCGTTGGCGACTGCCTTACACGTTCAGCAGTTGGATAAAAAAATTGCGTTGTGGTTGATTTCTTTGTCAAAAGGACATTTTGGTGGGGCGGTGTCGATGATTTTCGGCGTAACCGCATTTTTGTCCATGTGGATTTCTAACACGGCGACGGCGGCGATGATGTTGCCCTTGGCGTTGGGGATGTTGACCCAAGTTGACAAAACTACCGACCGCAATACTCACGTATTTGTGTTGCTTGGCATTGCCTATTCTGCTAGTATTGGCGGGCTTGGCACGTTAGTCGGTTCACCGCCAAATGCGATTGCCGCCAAAGCATTGGAATTGGATTTTGCAGGTTGGATGAAGTTTGGTTTGCCAATGATGATTGTGCTGTTGCCAACCTTGCTTGGGGCGATGTATTTGGTGCTACGTCCAAATTTAAACCGCCGTATTAGCCTAGAAAGTCAGCCAATTCCGTGGACATTGCCACGAGTGTTAACAATTCTTGTGTTTGTGTTGGCAGCCGTTTCATGGATTTTTGGCAAACAATTGGGCGAAACTTTTGGCTTTAAATCGCCTGATACCGTGGTGGCGTTAACCGCTGCTGTGGCGGTGGTTGGCTTAGGTTTGGTTAGCTGGAAACAAGTCAGCGATAGCACAGATTGGGGCGTGTTGATGTTGTTCGGTGGTGGGATTACGTTAAGTGTGATTATGGAAAAATCGGGTGCATCCTTGGTACTCGGTGAACAAATCGCCAATACGTTCTCATCTGCTCCTGAATTTATGGTAATTTTGGTGGTGTCTGCCTTTATCATTATGTTGACGGAGTTTACGTCAAATACCGCATCGGCCGCCCTGCTCGTACCTGTATTTGCCACGATTGCGGTGCAAATGGGTATGCCTGTGGAAGTGATGATACTAATCATCGGTATCGGTGCAAGCTGTGCCTTTATGATGCCTGTCGCCACTCCACCAAATGCCATTGTCATGGGAACAGGTGACGTAACACAACGTGATATGATGAGAGTCGGTGCGGTACTAAATGTCCTGGCAATTATCATCGTGGCATTGTGGGCGTATCTTTTCTTGATGTAAATTGTTAATAACAAACAAAAAACTGTTAAATAAATTTAGCATTTTTTACTTGTCAAACTTTTACAATGATAGTAAAAGAAATTAATTTTTGATACGGAAACCGTTCTCCCTGAGCATGTTCGAAAGATTGGTTTCCGTTATGTTCCGACCACTTCGCTACGCTTCGTCTTGCAAAACGGTATTGCTCACACCACAAATGGAAATATACCATTTTTTCATTTCTTTGACTATATTGTAAAATCACCCCACATTCACCGCCCAATATTTCACATTTAAATAATCTTCAATGCCATATTTTGAGCCTTCACGCCCAAAACCTGACTGCTTAATCCCACCAAATGGAGCAACGGCGCTAGAAATTAGCCCTGTATTTTGCCCAACAATCCCATATTCCAACTGTTCCGACAGTCGCCACGAACGTGCTAAATCATTGGTATAAAAATAACACGCCAAGCCAAAAATCGTATCATTGGCACGACGTATCACATCATTTTCATCATCAAACTGATAAATGGCGGTAATCGGTGCAAAAATTTCGGTGCTTGCCATGTCCATATTTTCGTTAACATTGTCCAAAATCGTGGGTGTTAAGCACAGTTTTGAGCTGTCGTGTATTTGACCGCCTGTGATAAGCGTTGCCCCTTTATCTATCGCATCTTTCATCAGTGTTAGGGCTTTGTCCATAGCATCTTGATTGATTAATGGTCCGATGTCAGTTTTTTCGTCCAAACCATTACCAACCACCAATTTTTCAACTTTTTCCTTGTAAATTTTAATAAATTCATCTTTAATATTTTTATGCAAATAAACACGGTTGGCACACACGCAGGTCTGACCTGCGTTACGGTATTTTGACGCAATCAATCCGTCTGTTGCCTTGTCCAAATCCGCATCGTCAAATACGATGAATGGAGCATTGCCACCGAGTTCCATGGAGATTTTTTTCACGGTGTCGCTACATTGTGCCATTAAATTTTTGCCAACTTCGGTTGAGCCTGTAAAAGAAAATTTGGCAATACGCTCATCTTTGGTAAACACATGTCCAACCGTGTCTGCCTTGCCTGTGACAACTTGAAACACGCCTTTTGGTAGTCCTGCTTGCACGGCAAGTACCCCAAGTGCTAACGCAGAAAACGGCGTTTGGCTAGCAGGTTTAACCAGCATCACCGAGCCTGATGCCAGTGCAGGGGCAACTTTACGGGCAAACATAGCAGTCGGAAAATTCCATGGCGTAATACACGCACACACACCAACAGGCTGTTTTAACACCATATATCGCAACTCGTCCTTATCGGCAGGCAGGGTGTCGCCGTAGATGCGTTTGCCTTCTTCGGCAAAAAACCGAATGTAGCTATTAGCATAATCAATCTCACTACGGGCTTCTTTAATGGGCTTACCTTGCTCGGTGGTCATAATAACCGCCAAATCTTCCTTGTACGTGTCAATCAAATCCGCCCATGTGTGCAGAATTTTGGCTCTCTCAAAGGCAGTTTTTTTCGCCCAATCTTTCTGAGCAGTAACAGCACAGCCAACAGCGTGTTCAATTTCGCTTTTGGATAGGCTTGGAATACTGCCGATAAAGTCGCCATTAAACGGATTACACACATCAATGACTTTGCCTGATGTGGCAATTTTAAATTCGTTTTCAATAAAGCTAGCTTGTTTAAACAGGTCACGCTTTTTTAGTTTTAAAGGATTTGCAATAGTCATGATAATACCGTATCTAGTGAGTAGAAGCAATGATGACAAAATTAAGACATGGCAAGTAGTCTGTATTCATGAATTATTTTCCAAAACATGGTTTTTACCATGTTTTTATTTGTGTTTCGTTTATAGCACCCCAAAGACGAAACCCCCTTCAGATTTGAAGGGGGTAGATATAGGGGGAGCTGACGATGACCTACTTTCACATGGGCGAACCACACTATCATTGGCGTATTGTTGTTTCACTTCTGAGTTCGGGAAGGGATCAGGTGGGACCAACAAG
>NZ_KB903811.1 GCF_000379845.1 Moraxella boevrei DSM 14165
CTTGCCCAGTGTAAAGGCATGAAGCATAGTATGAGCAGACGTGGTAATTGTTGGGATAATGCTCCAACCGAGCGGTTCTTTAGGAGCTTTAAAACAGAATGGATGCCCAAGAAAGGCTATGACGATTTATCTCAAGCAAGAGTCGATGTAGCGAGTTATATTTTAGGTTATTACTGTCAAGTTAGACCACATAGCTTTAATGATTATTTAACACCTGTTGAGAAAGAAAATCAGTTTTTTAACCAAAATCTCTTAAAAGCTGTCTAATTAAACTTGACCACTACAATGCGTATATTTAAGGGTAACGGCTATCGTGTATATTACGCACAACAAGGCGAAAAAATCTATTTGTTATTGCTAGGCGGTAGCAAAGACAAACAACAAACCGACATTAACAAAGCAACAGCCATGTGGCAAGCTATCCAACAGGAGTTACAAAATGAATAATACCATTAGCCGTTTTGATGTTGCAGACTATTTAACAGATGAAACACTTATTAACGCTTATTTAAATGAAATTCTAGCAGACGGCACGCCAAACGAGTTTATCCAAGCCCTTAATGACGTGGCAAGAGCTAGGGGTATGCATAATCTAGCAAAAGATACAGGCATTAAGCGAGAGAGCCTGTATAAAAGCCTAACATCTGAAAAACCACGATTTGACACGATTTTTAGAATTATACAAGGCATGGGGCTACAGCTTAGTTTAAGCCAAAAAATGTAGGGTTATTTTGCAAAAATGCCATATCTGATAATGATAAAGTGTGAAAACGTGAAAATAACCTTTACAAAGCTAGTAATAACAAGGGTTTTCACCATTTTCACGTTTTCTAGATAAATATATTTAAAAAGTGAAATACCCTAGATGATGATACTTTTGATGACGTGGAAGCCGTGCTTGAGTTGTTAAAAGAATATGGCTATAACCTTAACCGCCCCTATGCTGATACAATCAAGGGCAGTAAATTAACCAATTTAAAAGAGTTGAGAATACAAAGTAATGGTAAGCCGTTAAGGGCGTTTTTTGTATTTGACCCATTACGGCAAGCAGTTGTATTGTGTGGCGGTGATAAAACAGGGGATAAACGCTTTTATAAAAAGATGATACCGCTAGCACAAAGCATTTACCAAAGCTATTTAGACCAGTTGGAGTTAAGCAAATGAGTTTTATAAGTCATGATGAATTTATAGCACGTTTACCAAAAGAGCGACAAGAACGCATACAAGCAAAAGCCGAACAGCTAAAACAAGCCTATGAGTTATCACAACTTAGACAAACCGCCAAGCTATCACAATCAGAATTAGCGGTAAAAATGGGCGTATCACAAGCCAACATTAGCAAGATAGAAAACGGCAAAGATGTGCATATATCCACGTTAAAACGCTATATTAAGGCGTTGGGCGGTGATTTGCGTATTAACGCCATTATGCCAACAGGTGAGCAGGTAGCGATTGTATAGCACCAAATAAAGGTTATCAGATGATAGCCTTTTTTATTGTTTGGCGGTATTTGCAAAACAAACCCCATACAAAGAAAAAATCAAGCGGTTTTTCAAAGTTATAAAAAAGTATTTTCACAGGATAAAAAACAGACACGCCCGCCCACTAAAAGAGATATCTTTTTATCCCCAAAATAGCCCAAATTTGAAGTGACTTTGAAAATTGTTGGTATATTTGTTGGTATAAAAATTTTTATTTTTTTAAAATATTATATAAATCAATGATTTATATTATGAGTATGGTTTACGCCGTTCCGACCATACTGTTGTTTAAGGGTGTTCGTTATTGTTTGATAAATTATGACATTTTTACGTTATCTTGCCAAAAATCGACCTAAACGATGAACGAAAAAAACTCAAATCAGGGGAGATTTGAGCTAAAAACTAAAAATACGTTTTAAATATGGCGCAGCGGACGGGACTCGAACCCGCGACCCCCGGCGTGACAGGCCGGTATTCTAACCAACTGAACTACCACTGCAAGTAGTTTTGTGACGCCCACTCAGATAGTGGTGGGTCGTGACGGATTCGAACCGCCGACATTCTGCGTGTAAGGCAGACGCTCTACCAACTGAGCTAACGACCCATTGTCGTTGTGTGGTGCGTATTATATAGATTTTTTAGACAAGGTCAAGCATTATTTTTTGTTTTTTTGACAAATTTTATAAAATTTTTAAAAAATTGGTAAAAATCAAATAATTACGATCTGAAGTTTTTACAAATATTTTTCAATTTCGCTTGCCAAAGCTTCTGGTTTGGTGGTCGGTGCGTAACGATTTGCCACGTCGCCATTCCGATCGATTAAAAATTTGGTAAAATTCCACTTAATATTGTCAGTCAAAATGCCTTTGCCGTGGATTTGCGATTTTAAAAACTGATAAACAGGGTGTGTCTGCTCGCCATTCACGTCAATTTTTGCCATTATCGGAAAACCCACGCCATAATTTATCTGACAAAACTCGCCAATTTTGTCATTTTCATCGGGTTCTTGTTGTCCAAACTGGTTGCACGGAAAGCCGATAATCACCAAACCTTTGTCTTGGTATTTTTCAAAAAGTGTTTGTAAGCCTTGATATTGTGGGGTAAAACCGCATCTGCTCGCAGTATTGACAATCAAAACTACTTTGCCCGCCAATTGTGAAAATTCAAAATTTTGACCTGTTAAGTCGGTTGCTGATAATTGGTAAAAATTTGACATAACGCCTCGCTGTTTTTTTATTAAAAAATGTTTATCAATTTTAACACAAAAAGCTTTCACTTATGACCACAAAATGTTAAAATTAGAAGCTAAAATTTTTCCTTATCAATTTTTTACTACAATTATCCATAGATAGATTTAGTTCACTAGCTATGATTGTTTTTAAACCATATTTAATCTTGGAATACCTTGACTATGCGATATCAAAAATACTTTACTAAAGTTCTCACGACACTTACCTTGGGTGTCTTAGCCACTGCTACTCAGGCAGCCCCCCTTCCTTTTTTTGCAGGTTTAGGTACAACTGGTGGAGCAACCAGTCACGGAGACACGCTATCTTCTGATACCTCACCCTTACGTGGTCCTGCCTTTACATCAAAAGCACCACAACTTATTTCCTTATCAGCAGCCTGTCCTAATTTAATGGTCTTATCTGATGGTAAAGTAGCCGCATTATGTGTGGATTACTTAACACGACAACCAAAGCTGACATTATTTAGCCGTGATGGTAAACAATTATCACAGATTATGTTGAGTTCTGCTAGTCTATTAGGAAGTGTATATGCTTATGCCAATGAAAAAGATGAAATTGTTTATGTTGATGCTTTCCATAATTTAAAAACGGTCAGTATTTTGAATCAAAATGGTAAGTGGACATTGCATAATTCTCTAGTACCAATTGCCCAACTTGCACGCACCATCACTGCCCATTGTAATTATAAGCAACATTGTGATAGCGTGGTTGCAATTAATCCTGGTAGTAGTACCAATGATATCTGGTTTGCAACTCAGCACGGCGTTGTGGGTGTGGTTGATAGAGTTACAAAACGTGTCATTTCAAAGAAGTTAAACAAAGGGGAAAGTATTGCTAACTCTTTTTCTACAGCTTTAAACAACCGTGCTTCTGTGGTTACCACGCATGCAACTTATTTATTAGCTAAGGAAAACAACCAAATTGTTGTAAAATGGCGACAAGCCTATGATCGTGGTATTGCTCGTAAACCAGGGCAGTTAAGTTGGGGTTCGGGTGCAACACCGACATTTTTTGGCACAAATGCAAACAACGATGAATATATCACGATAACTGATAATGCTCAACGCATGAATTTGTTAGTTTATCGCACGCACGATGGTAAACAAATCTGTAAAGTCCCTTTGTTTAACAATAATAATTCAGGAACCGAAGACTCGTCAATTGCCTATGGTAGAGGAATTGTGACTACATCAACTTATGGTTACCCTTATCCAAAATACCCAGATGGGGCTGGAAAATCTATTCCAAAAAAAGCAGCCTTTATCGGTGGTATGACCCGTGTTGACGTTAGAGCGGATGGCATGGGATGTGAAACCAAATGGACAAGCCCAATACGTTCATCAGCCTTACCAAAATTATCGATTCCTGACAACCTGATTTACACTATTGAACGCACAGGTCCTAGCAAAGATGCCACTGCCTTGGATACCTATAACTTTGTTACTATGAATTGGGATACAGGATTAGTAAAATCTAGAAAATTTTGGAGTTTTGGTGCATTATCTAATCCATTACAAACTGCAGGTAATTTTGGTTTAGATAATAGTTACTGGCAAGGGACGATGAACGGTATTATTCGTATCAAACCATAATTTAGCCCTCTCAAACAAAGCCCTTGATTGACAAAGCTCAAACAAGGGCTTTCTTATATCCATTTAATGTAAGAATTTCTTGCGTTTTTAAAGTAATTGGTGTAATTTATACACTAATATAATGATTTAACCAACCTAGTAACATTTGTTTTGACAGAATAACTTAAAACATGTATTCATTAACATCTTGTTTATGATAAAAAGTGAAAGACATTACCTGTTTTCTCAAAAAAGACACCCATTAACAGTTATTTTCTCAAGTAAGTTTTTATACAATTGCAGACTTTTATTATCGTTTTATAGTAACTTTTGATTGTGTAAGATTGTGAATACAAGTTCTTAAATACAAAGGCTTAATGGATTTATGACAACAATTATTTTTGAAAACTCACTCAATGACCACAATGCTGACAAGCTCTCACAAGGCAAACGTCTAACCACGTTACGCAAAGCCAAGGGACTAACCACCGCCGAACTTGCACGGCTGATGACGGAAGCGGGGGCCAAAATCAGCCGTGCAGGGATTTCTAACTGGGAAAATGGCAAAAATGGTATTGTATCTAGCAAGCTGCCTGTGTTGGCAACGATTTTAGATTGTAGCGAAAGTTATTTGTTATCAGGCACGACTAAAAATGACTTTGGAAAAATAACACAAGAGCCTGTTGTTAAGCCAAGTTCTGAACATCATTTAACGCATTTTAGTCAAAATATTGAAGGTAGGCTTATGAAAACCTTAAAAAAATCATCAAAATTACAAAACGTTTGTTACGATATTCGTGGTCCTTTACTACAAAAAGCACAAGTAATGGAGGCACAAGGGCATAAAATTATCAAGCTAAATATTGGCAACCCTGCTCCCTTTAACCTTGATGCACCGCAAGAAATTCTGTCAGATGTTGCGGTTAATTTACCAAATGCCACAGGTTATTCTGATTCTAAGGGGATTTTTTCTGCTCGTAAGGCGATTTTGCAATATTATCAAGGCAAAGGCTTGCTCGATGCAGTGGATGTCAATGATGTGTATGTAGGCAATGGCGTATCTGAGCTGATTGTGATGACCATGCAAGCCTTGCTCGATGACGGTGATGAAATACTAATTCCGATGCCTGATTATCCTTTGTGGACGGCATCCGCGAATTTGGCGGGCGGTCGTGCGGTGCATTATTTGTGCAATGAAGATGATAATTGGCAACCTGATATTGCCGATATTGAAAGCAAAATCACAGAACGGACCAAAGGCATCGTGGTGATTAATCCCAATAATCCGACAGGGGCGTTGTATGCTACCGAAAATTTGCAAAAAATCGTGGCGTTAGCAGAAAAATACAATCTTGTGTTGATGGCGGATGAAATTTATGACCGTGTGTTGTATGATAATGCTGTTCATATACCGCTTTGTACATTGGCAAAAAATTGTTTGGTTTTAAGCTATAATGGCTTGTCAAAATCGCACCGTATCGCAGGATTTCGCTCAGGTTGGCTGATGATTTCTGGCAAAAAAGACCACGCCAGTGACTTTATTGAAGGCTTAACCATGCTTGCTAGTATGCGATTATGTGCCAACGTCCCTGCCCAACACGCCATTCAGACCGCCATGGGGGGCTACCAAAGTATGCAAGCCTTGACGGCACCAACAGGGCGGTTGTATAAACAGCGTGAAATTGCGATTAGCCGTCTTAATGCGATTAAAGGCATCAGTTGCACTATGCCACAGGGGGCGTTTTACTGTTTTCCCAAAATTGACCGCACGGTATATCCGATTGAAGACGATATGCAATTTTTAATGCAATTATTGGAAGAAGAAAAGGTGCTTATGGTACAAGGCACAGGCTTTAACTGGCACGAACCTGACCATTTTCGAGTGGTATTTTTGCCCAATGAAGTGGATTTAAACGAAGCCATGGATAGATTAGAACGTTTTTTTGCCAAAAAACGTCAAGAATTTGGCACAAACTGATTTTAAAAATCCAACAAAAAAGCCGTTTGATACGATTAAACGGCTTTTTATTTGCTAAAAATTTTCTTAATCACTGATGAATATTTACCAATTTTATCGGCTGTAAGCGTCCATTACTTTCCAACTTTGCCACGCCCAAAAATTCGTGATTGTGATTAAACAGGCGAATTTCTTGCACGTTTTCTGTTAAGCTATTTTCTATTAAAAGGCTTTGTTCGCTTGCCAAAGTTTTGACATTTAGGCGTTGCCCTTGTAAAATCCTAAAACTTTGCTCATTGTCTAACACAAGTTTTGGCAAAAACTTGACACATTCATCAGCAGGTTTTAACATCGCCAAACGCTTATCAAAATCCAACTTTTCAAAATCAGCAAGCGTGATAGCATTGGCAATGTCAAAATCACCTGTTTTAATACGGCGTAAAGCTATCAAATGCCCTACTGTACCCAATGCAACGGCAATATCTTCGCCAAGCACACGCACATAAGTCCCTTTAGAACAAGTAACAATTAATTTTAAAAAATACTTATCAATTAAGGATAACTCTAAGGCAAAAATCTCGATTTCACGCGCCTGCCTTTCTATCTCAATACCTTCACGAGCCAGTTCATACAGCTTTTTGCCGTCTTTTTTTAAGGCAGAATACATGGGCGGAATTTGAGCAATTTTTCCCAAAAATTGTTGGGTAACTTTTATCAAATCATCAGATGTTATGGCTAAAATTTCTTTGGTTTCAATGATTTGTCCCTCTGCATCGCCCGTGTCGGTTTTTTGCCCAAGCCTAACAATGGCCTCATACGATTTGTTAGCATCTAGTTGATAATGGCTAAATTTTGTCGCATCGCCCAAACAAATCGGCAAAAGCCCTGTCGCCATAGGGTCTAGCGTGCCTGTATGCCCTGCTTTTTTGCTGTCGTGATTGGGCGATTTGAGTAAATATTTTACTTTTGACACCACTTGTTGCGATGTCATGCCTTGTGGTTTGTCAATGAGTAATACGCCTGAAATGATTTTTTTCATGATTGATGATTTTTTATTGGTTATGTGATTGGGGTAAAAACAAAAATATGCGTGTGTTTTTAAACATTTGCACAAAATATCAAGGATTATTCACTAAAACGCCCAATATCCGATGATGTTATACTTTCTTTGACATTGCCGTTATCATCAGTAAATGCCGTTGGGTGAACTTGACTCTTAAGTTGGGTATAAGCCAATCGTTTGTGTTGCCAAAAACTGTTGCAATATTTTATTTTGTGTTCATTATAATACAGAATTTACCGTAAAACATCGCTTCAATGAAAATTTGGCAGGTGTTTTTAAATTAAACTCTAGACTGTGTTATAATTACTGTTTTTTTGGACAATTTGGGACATTATTTTGACGGCTTTATTTTCTGCTTTTTCTATAAGAAATTTCTCGCAAAACTGGCTTGCCAATCCTAGAGCAGATATTTTATCAGGGCTTGCGGTAGCGTTGGCGTTGATTCCAGAAGCCATTGCGTTTTCTATCATTGCAGGGGTTTCGCCACAGGTGGGCTTGTATGCGTCTTTTTGCATTGCCATTGTGATTGCCTTTTTTGGCGGTCGCCCTGCGATGATTAGTGCCGCTACAGGGGCAATGGCGTTGGTGCTGGCAAGTCTGGTTAAAAATCACGGTGTGGACTATATGCTTGCCACTACACTTTTAACAGGCATGATTCAGATTGTGGCAGGCTGGCTGAAAATGGGCAGTTTGATGCGGTTTATCTCGCAGGCGGTGATGATTGGTTTTATCAATGCTTTAGCGATTTTGATTTTTTTGGCACAACTGCCTGAACTCAACCCCAATTTAGCAGGCGTGTCTTGGCAAACTTATGCCCTAACCACTTTGGGGCTTTTGGTGGTGTATGGCTTTGGTTATTTGCCCAAAATTGGCAAAGTCATACCATCGCCTTTGGCAACGGTGGTGCTGGTTACTTTGGTGGCGGTAGGGCTTGGCTTTGATGTTCGCACGGTGGGCGATATGGGGCAGTTGCCTGACAGTTTGCCTGCGTTTTTGTTGCCTGATGTACCGTTTAATTTGGAAACTTTGTGGATTATTTTGCCTTATTCGTTTAGCCTTGCGGCGGTCGGCTTGCTTGAATCGTTATTGACCGCCAATTTGCTTGATGAAATGACCGAAAGCGACAGTAACAAAAACCAAGAATGCCAAGGGCAAGGCATCGCCAACATTGTCAGCGGTCTGTTTGGCGGTATGGCAGGTTGTGCGATGATTGGTCAGTCGGTGATTAACATCAAATCAGGCGGTCGCACACGGCTTTCTACGCTAGTGGCAGGGGTATTTTTGTTGATTTTGGTGGTGTTTTTGGGTGATTGGATTAAAATTATTCCAATGCCTGCACTAGTTGCCGTGATGATTATGGTGGCTCTTAGCACCTTTAAATGGCAATCCATCAAAGAGCTAAAAACGCACCCTTTGGGCTTTAATGTGGTGATGATAACCACCGTTGCCATTGTGGTGTACAGCCATAATTTGGCGTTGGGCGTGTTTTTTGGGGTGCTGTTATCGGCGTTGTTTTTTGCCAATAAAATTGGGCGTTATATGAAGGTGCTACATTTGCCGACCGCAGACGAGAGCGATTTGGCGTATGGGGTAACAGGGCAGGTGTTTTTTGCGTCCACCGATGAGTTTATCGCCAGTTTTGATTTTGACAAAAAAGCCGTCAAAACGGTGAGTATTGATGTCAGCCACGCCCATTTTTGGGACATTTCGGCGGTCAGTGCTTTGGATAAAGTGGTGGCACGCTACAAAAAACAGGGGGCAAGCGTGCAAGTTTTTGGCTTAAACGAAGCCAGCAAAACGCTGGTGGATAATTTTGGCGTGCACGACAAAACAGACGGCAATGTTATTTTTAGGTATTAATTGTAATAAGACCCAAGCTATGCCTTTACACAAGATTTCTGTCTTTTGTCTGCTTGATTGGCGTGCTGTGCAAGTGCCTGCCATGTTGTCTTTGGTGTGGTTTATTAATTGATAATCTTCAAAGTGATTGCTTTTGATGATGATTATCAAAACAATATGTATTAAACTATCTATTTCTTATAAAAAATTATAATAAGTTAATATTTGTATTGAATGCAGCATTAAAAAGATATACAATGAAACCAAGCCAAGTATGGCATGCCATAATTCTTAGCGGTGGTTATACATCTGGTATAGACATAAAGGGATTGTATGTGGACGCTAAGTATGGAGAATGTTATGAGTTTATACGATGCCTATCAAAGTTTTGTTGAAAAAGTAGCCCGCTCTGAAAACATCGGTGTGCATCTGTGCCGTATTTCTATTGCCATTGTGTTTTTATGGATTGGATGGCTAAAATTTATTCCCTATGAAGCTGACAGTATTGTACCATTTGTTGCTAATAGCCCCTTTATGAGTTGGCTTTATAATGACCCTGCTAATTATTTGCAGCACATGAATGGTGAGGGTGTGCTAAATGAGGCTAACCGTGCTTGGCACGAAATGAACAACACCTATGGCTATTCTAATGGGCTTGGTGTGGTGGAGATTACTTTTGCACTTCTTTTATTATCGCATTATATCTCGCCTAAGGTTGGCTTGGTTGGTGCAACACTGTGCTTCTTAACGCCATTTGTAACTTATACTTTTTTAATTTTTACGCCAGAAACTTGGGTACACGGAGCAGATGCCCATACAGGCTTTCCTTATTTATCAGGGGCTGGGCGATTGGTTTTAAAAGATGCCATGATGACAGCAGCAGGTTTTGTGGCGATGGTTGATTCTGCCAAAGCAATTTTACGCAACCAAAACAACTCTGTTTAAAAAAGCCTATCAAACCAAAACCCCAATTTTGTTAATTGGGGTTTTTGTTATAACTGTTTAAGAACCTAGGGTATATCAAAATTTGGTATTTGTGATTAAAAACTAGAAAAATCGCAGTTTTTTAAGAAAAAAACGCAGGTTGTGAGTTTTCTACCAAGCAAGTTTTTGACGAGTAAAGCAAGATTTAGCCATTTTTGGCAAAAAAAGCTATCACTTTGATTAAATATTCTAAAAAATATTAAAGCTTAATTAATTATAAATAGGTTTTTGTAACACAAAATCTTGTAGTAGGTTAGCTTTTGTAATCCACCAAAAATCAAATGATAATTTAAATTTTTTGGGGCTGTAGTAGATTACACAATGTGATATACTACAAGAATAAAGATAATTCGTTGTAAATTAACCAAAAAACAGCAACTAAAACTACTTGAATTCTTTGTAGCACAAGTTACCGCTAGAACAGCTTTGTGATTTATTAAGTGTTCAGTATAATTCATCTGCTCTATTCTACCATAAAATCTTAACTTTTATAGAATATCATCTTAATCAAGATGCCAAGGAACGCTTTGATGGTAAGATTGAACTTGATGAAAGCTATTTCGGTGGTGTCCGAAAGGGTAAGCGTGGGCGTGGAGCTGGTGGCAAAACAGCTGTGTTTGGTCTTTTAAAACGCAATGGTAACGTTTATACTGTTGCTGTTAAAGACACCAAAACAAACACGCTAATACCTATCATAGCCAGTAAAATAAAGCCTGACAGCGTTGTCTATACAGACAGTTATCGAAGTTATAATGCACTTGATGTGAGTGATTTTAAGCATTTTAGGATTAATCACTCTAAAGAATTTGCTCAAAATCATAACCACGGGGTGGCATTGAAAACTGCTGGTCGCAAGCCAAGCGTGTTTTAAGAAAATATAATGGTATTGACAAGAAAAACTTTTATCTTTTTATCAAAGAATGCGAGTTTCGTTTTAATGACGGCTCGCCTGTAATCAGCTTAAAATATTGAAAAAATGGTGTGGGATTTAGGGCTTATCTACTACAGCCCCTTAATAAAAAAGTTTGACACGCCCTAACCATTCTCCCAAACAAATTCAACAAACTTTCTGACTATCGCAGACGGATAACGCTGTGAAGCATAGAGCATAAACAAATCATAATTGGGCTTGGCAAGTTCTGGCAAAATTTCCACCAAACGCTTTTTGGCTATCCATTCATCAGCGGTAACAGCAGACATTTGTCCGATATATAGCCCCTGCACAATCATATATTCCACCGCATAGCTGTCATTGCTGGCAAATGCTATCGGCAAGGCGATTTTCTCTTTATTCATGTGAATGACAATTTCGTTTTCGCCATTTTTTGCCCAACTGGCAATCGGATAATTTGCCAAATCGGATACGGTTTTTGGTGTGCCAAGCCGTGCCAATAACTCGGAGTGAGCCACCCATTTTGTGCCAAGCGTGGCGACTTTTTTGGCGATAAAATGCTCGCCGTGAAGCTCGCCAATCCTAAACGCCACATCAATGCTGTCGGTACTCAAATCCAAAATGCGTTCAGTCATCGTGGCGTGAATTTGCACATTGGGGAATTTTTGCCCAAATTCGCTAACCCACGCCAGCACAGGCTCGCATTTGGGCGGAGCAGAAATCCGCAAAATGCCTTTTAAATTTTGCTCATCATCAAACAAAACCTGCTTGGCATTCAACAAATTATCAATGGAAAAATGCACTTCATCATAGAGTTTTTGCCCTGCCATTGTCGGTTTAACGCCTGATTTTTGGCGGTCAAAGAGTTGAATTTGTAAGTGTTTTTCCAGCTCGGCAATTTGACGGCTGATGGTGGCAATCGGCACAGAGAGTCGCTCAGAGGCTTTGGAGAGACTGCCGTGCTGGATAACGGCAACAAAAAGGCGGAGGGTGTTGAGGTTCATTGTTTTTCCCCCTAATGTTCGATTTCTTGAATAAAATGTTTAATACTGCCTTGGACTTGTTGGTTTTTACCATATAGATAATAAATTCCTGAAATTTTTTGGAAAAATTTACTTTCTTTATAAGCGTGTTTTTCACCCAATACAGTCCAAACCAACTTTAACTTATGTTCTTTTAAAAAATCCAAAAATTTGTCTTTTTTAACCAGTAAGCCATTTTGAAATTTTTCATTTATCTCTGGATTAAAGCAAACCAAATTATTTTGTAAATCAACCCAATAACCATCTTTAATCGCATTTTTCATTTTCATTCCGTGATAAAGCATAGGAATTGGTGCATAAAATGAAATGCCGTCATTGCCATAAGTAGATTCCCAAGTGTGAGAATCGACACTAGACATTACCTTAAATGAAGGCGATTCATTTTCCCTATGTCGATAAATTTCTTGCCACTCATTTAATGTATTTTCGGCAAAAAATTGATGAATATTCATTCCATAGTGTTCATTACCTTCTGGCATCCATCTCCCCATAAAATCTTGTTGTGCCAACCAATTTTTTGCTTTTGAAAATTGAGATTCTTTAACTAAATAACTTCTAATTTGTAACCACATTTGCCTATCATAAGTTTCTTTTTGTCCAAATTTTGCCAATTCACGAAAATCATCGTGTCTTTCTAGAACAAGCCACTGTTCATCATTAATCGTTACTTCCAAAAGATTACCAACATCAGGAAAATCATTTGTTTTTACCCAATCATCAATTAATTCATCATTTTGAATGGTAAAATAGTGTTTTGTTTTACATTGTTTTTGATTTATGTATTGAAAAAATACATCTGTTTTAGTTGGCGGTACAATTTTAATTTGGGTTTTGGGTAGATAAAAGTTGTCCAAATTAGTAATATATTCAAGCCCTATTTCATCGGCATAGCGATTAGAAAAAGCAGGAAAATTATCCATCACTCTTGCTAAAATTTCATATAAAGCCAGCCATTGATATTTTTTGCCAATTCGCTCAATTTTGCTGGCATCATCTCTTCGCCAATATCTTGAACGAGTTTCTTTATCAAATTTAAGGTGCTTCTTGTCATCATAGCCAAATTGCTCAAAAATCATTTGGCAAGCATAATTACTTAATAAATCAACATTGATGAGATTGCCAAATTTATAACTCTCCCAATTTCGGAATTTGGCTTCAAAAGTATATCTGCCAAAGTCGCCATATCCGCCACCACGACCATATTCAGTTGTCATTGAATGGATAATTATTTTTTGCCCATTAGAATGATATTTTTTATCAATCTCTTCATTGGTTGGTAAGTTTTGGGGAAATGAACTTCTATAAGGTGGCGTAATTCTTTCTTTGATTATCTCAATATCATCTGATGAATACTCATCTTTTTGCAAAGAATATTCAATAATATGGCGAGTATAATCACGAACCAAAACGTTGGGATAAATTTCTTCTTTTTCAGGTTGATTAAATATTTGATTATCTATTTCTAATGCAAGTGCTTTTAAGCCAGATAAATTTTCAGAATAAGCAACAGCTCCGTGAATGGCAGATAAAATACCTTCCATAACATAAGGGTCATTAACCTCTATAAATTCCTTAAATAACGCCAATGCAATTTCCAATCTATTCCATAATAAATGAGCCAGTGCATTAATATAGCCATTTCTACTTCGTTTATCGGTAGAAGTAAATAGCCAACTAACAGCAATTGCACCCAATAATAGTGCTTCAGGTTCAATATTTTCTTGACCACTTGATTTCTGACACCAAGTTAATAGTCGTTCAATTGCTGGGCATTGGTAAGACTCCAAAGCAATAAAAGTCGTCCAAACTGCATCTCTATCCGCCAAAGAAAAAGAATAAAGTTTGTTATGCAAATACTTTATATTTAATGGGTGGTTAATTTCGGTAGCCAGTTGATATAAAATATTAATCCAAGTTGCTTGATTAAAATATGAACTGTTTTTGAAAAATTGCCATAGTTTTTGCATATTGATTTTTTCAGGTTGCCTCCAAAAGAGATTTTCTACAATAATCTCAAACCAAGACCATTCCTTTGAATAATCAATCACTTCAAATACTTCAAAATCAAATCGTTCTGGCAACAATACACTTAATGCCTCCCATACGCCCTTATCATAGCCAACTCTACTATATAGCTTTTTTCCTTGTTCAGTGCCTAACCATTGAACAAAATCGTCTTGATTGTGAATATTTTTTAATATTAAATTGGCTTTTTGATAATCCCCAATTCGTTCATAATTAAAATAGATATACTCTTCATCTCTGTTATAGTAAGCATTTTTACTAATAACATTTTTTTTGATTAAATAATCAAGGAATTTTTTGGCATCAGATTCAGAAACATCTTCTATTAATTCATCACGAACTTTTCTCTTGGCTGTCATATAATCCAAACTATATTTATCTTCTTCCAATTGTAATTTTGTAATGACATTAATTGCTCTTTGAACCAGATGAGAGCCAATATCCTGTTCAATTTGTTCGCAAATGCGTTTTTCAACACCATCTAAATAAGATTTTACAATGTGATTAAATCCCTTATGACCTTTTGGAACACAGGTTTCCCCTTGATATTTTAAAGATTCACAAAATAATTTTAAATATAATGGGTTGGAAAATTCTGGATTAAGCAAAGGAATGCTTGGTAATTGCAAACCATAATAAGGAAAAAATATTTGAATGGCTTCAAATTCATTATCCATAAATCCAGTATGATTTACATAACATAATTTATCTTTATTTTTTGCATTTAATTTTTCCAAAATGATTTCTTGATAGCTATTTCGCACACTAAGAACAAGCCCAATATTTGGATATTGACTTACCAACTCAATCAATCCATTAAGTTGGTTATTCCATAAGGATTTTCCTTCACCTTCATTTAATGCATCTATGGCTAAAATAACTCGCTCTTTTTGCATTTCTCCTATGCTATCCAATGCGGACAAAAATACTTCGGGTGTGATATTAAGGTTTAGTTGTTTGGATAAGATTTGATTCCAAACATTCGATTTTTCTGTAAAATCTTGACCCAATAACAATAAAGCATATTTTCCATAAGATTTTCTTTTTTGGACAAAATCGCCTAATAAATGCGATTTTCCACTACCAGCCAAACCCGTTAAAACAAGCACTTTGCCATTAAATAGCGATAATTCAGATGATTCTAATAACTCAATAATGTTTTCTAAACCATTAATTAACTTTCTAAAATGATAGTAGTCATTATTATTGGGTTTTTCGTTATTTAGATTGTTTTTTGAAAAATCTTGAAGGTATTCTATGAGTGTATTAATTTTTTTAGTTATTAGATGAATATCAATTGTTGTTTCTAAGTTGTTTATATTTAATAAATTAAGTTTATTAATTAAAAGTTCATATACAGATTCAAAATGATTTTTCAACGCTTCATAATCATAAAGAGATTCGTATTGTGATGTGATTTCTATTAATAATTTATGAAATTTATCACTCAGATGTTTTTTGAAAATTTTGGTTCTTGCCAAGCTCTCTAATTGCATTGCAATAGGTAAATCAACATTAATTTCAGGTGTATAACGCACGCCAAGATTATTAATGGCTTGTTGATTGTATTGTTTAAACCATTTGTCAGATAATTCGCTTTCGTTAAACCAAAAGAATTTTTTGCCTGCATTTTCAGGTTTTGATAATAAGTCAGATAATTCAAAACTTCCCCAAAATTCAAATTCTATTTCACTACCTTGTGATTGAGCAAAGTCTTTCCATCTTTGGGTATGCTCCTCCCATTTGGTAAGAAATGATTTCTTTCCAGATACATTGGCATTTGCTCTATCGGTTGCCACACAAACATAGTATTTGGTTAGTTTAGGATAGTTTTTTAAAGATTCTTTAAAGGAATCTTCAATTTGTTGCCATTGTGATGAAGAAAATGAGCTTAAAAAATATTTGGCTTGCCAACCGTATACGGAACCATCTGGCAATTCACACATTGCTTCAATCCCACCATCAGGTGCAGAAATTCGAGTAAATTTTCCTTGAGATTTAAATTCTTGGCGTGCCAATTGGCATACTAGCTCTTCAAAAGCACCATTTTGAGAACCTTGTAAGGGCTTGATGTTTTCCCATCTAATAGACATTTTCTTTTACCATAATTAAATATTCAATTTTGTTGATATGAGGATTGGCGTGTGTATTTCAAGTATTTTAGTGTTGATAATTTTCCAAATCCAAAAACCATCTTCCCATTTTCACTCATTCCTTCCCAAATCCAAAACTGTTAAAATACGCTTAATTTTTTCATTCAAACAGGAAAATCCAATGAACCGCATTACCCAAATCTTAAACATCAAACACCCCATTGTCCAAGCCCCAATGAGCTGGCTGACAGATGCACATTTGGTGGCAAGCGTGGCAGACGCAGGCGGACTGGGCTTTTTAGCCCCACATGCAGGGCAGACGACCAACCCAAGCTCCAATCAAGAAGTTTTGGAGCGTATGCGTAACGAAATCCGTAAGGTCAAAGCCTTGACCGACAAGCCCTTTGGCGTGCCGTTTATGCTGTCTTATGATTTGTCGCTCATTCCCTTGATGGTGGATTTGCTGATTGACGAGAGCGTGCCTGTGGTGCTAGACAACGGCTGGCTTGACCCTGCTATTTACGCCAAACTCAAAACTGCGGGCATCAAAATCATCTGCCGTCTACCCAATCCCAATTTGACCGATGCCCTAAAAGCCCAAAAACTTGGGGCGGATATTTTGGTTTTGACAGGCTTTGACGAAGGCGGGACTTTGCCGATGAAAGAAGTGGGCAGTTTTAGCGTTTTGGCGGAGTTTGTTGGCAAGGTGGATTTGCCCATAATGCTTGCAGGGGGCATTGGCGACAAAAAAGCGGTGCAGGCTGCCAAAGCGTTGGGAGCGGAGGGCGTGTGGGTTGGCACAGCGTTTATCGCCACAACCGAGTGCCGAAGCCATCAAAAGGTTAAAGAATGGATAGTGAATGCAACCGCTAATGATTTGTTATTGTTTCGCACCGAGCCGTATTATTACCGCTCATTGCCAACCACACTTGCCCAAAAATGCTTTGAAATGAGTGAAAATGGGGCAACCCGCTCTGAAATCGCCACCGTTATGAACGCAGGCACGGGAATGCGTTTGGGTATGCTAGAAGGCGATTTTGATAATGGCTATGTGTCGGTGGGTACAGGCATATCACAAATTGACAAAATCAAAAGCGTAAAAGAATTGATTGATGAGTTAGCAAGCGGTTTTAATTAATTAATCATCAAAAACAATATTTTTAACTATTTAAAACACAGCGTTTAAAAAAGCACCGCTTGGGTGCTTTTTGATATTTTTTATGGCTTATTTTGACGACCACCATTTACCATAAATGGGTTTGCCAAAATGTGCCAACACAGCAATCATACAAATCTCAATGGACACCGCCCAGTAAATATGCCCCACAATTTCACTTAAATTTTCAGCAAAGTTAAGATTCCACAGCCAACCAACTTTGCCATCGGCATAGACAGGATTGCGAAAACCAAATGCAGGAATGACAAAGCCGTGAAAAATAACACTAATCAAAATACCATACAAAGCACCATACCAAAGACGAGTTTTTGACCAATACATTGACCCCAAAACATACACGAACGCAAAGGCAAAACTAAATAGCCAATGATATAAAGTTACCGCCCCCAAAATATCATTGCCTTGATAAACATAGTCCAATGAATGCTGATTAAATCCTAGCGGACCAAGCCAAGCATCAATATGAGCACCAGGGGGCGAGATTTCGCCTTTGACACGAGGTGGCATATTGACCTCCGAACCCCATTTAACCAACGAGCTGATAAACCCCCCAACTAAGGTCGTCCAAACGATGATTTGTTTGTCAGATTTACTAAACGCCATTATATTTTTCCTATCATAAATAATATTGTCAGCTAATTATATCCCAAATAGACAAAAATTGTAATGATTTATGCTAAAATAGCCCATTTTGACCATCAATCTCAAATACACCTCAATGACTTTATTGAACAACACCTTATTTGGCAAAACTTTATTGTCCGCTTTTTCGCCCACGCATTTTCATCAAAATTAGCTTTGGTCTCTGTTTAAGTTAAAAATGTTTGAAAATCCGTCCATTTAAAATTACCCGCCTTATAAAATAATTCGGGTGCGTAGGCTTTGATTACATCTAATCATTAGTTCACATTGTATACCAAAAATTTTGTAAAACAAGATAATCATAGCGTTTAAAAATCACCCCAAAATAGCGATAACTTTTAGGGCAGGGTTTGATTTAGACAACTTGATTATCATCATCTTCGGTTTTTTGCACCGCTTTTGAGATTAAATTTAACATATAATTGGTATTGGCGGTTACTTCATCGTAATGAAAACGCAAGCGTGGCGTAGTGCGAGTGCGTAAAATATGGCTTAATTCGGTACGCAAAAAACCTGATGCTTTGTTTAATACTTGCAGACTCTCTTCATGAAAGTCTTTTGCCATGGCATCATCACGCTCGGTTTCCATAACAGTAACATAAATGTCCGCATAGCCCAAATCTGGACTGATTTTGACATTTGAAATGGTTACCAATCCTGTTAAACGTGGGTCATTGATTTCATCACGGATTAATACGGCAAGTTCACGTTGGATTTGGTCAGCTAGACGTTGTAAACGTTGGTTCATTTTTTTATCCTTATTTTTGACAAAAAAGGTCTAATTATCCATTAGACCTTTTTTTAGTTTTTATAAAATTACAATGTGCGTTTGACTTCTTGAATTTCAAACACTTCAATTTTATCGCCTGCTTTGACTTCGTAGCCTTTTACCGCAAGACCACATTCCATGCCTGCTCGCACTTCGGTGACATCGTCTTTAAAACGGCGTAATGATTGTAATTGACCTGTAAAAATCACTTGGTCATCACGCAATACTCGGATTGGCTTGTTACGAATAATCGTGCCTTCTTGTACCATACAGCCAGCGGCATAACCAAAACGGCTAGAGTGGAATACTTCACGCACTTCAGCAATACCCAAGATTTTTTCACGGTGTTCTGGCGATAATAAGCCACTCATCGCCGATTTGACATCGTCAATCAAGCCATAAATCACACTATAATAACGGATATCTAACCCTGCTTCGTCTGCTTTACGGCGAGCAGTGCTATCAGCACGTACGTTAAAGCCTAACAGTACCGCTTCACTAGATTCTGCCAATACCACGTCTGATTCAGAGATTGGACCGACGCCTGATGAGATGACTCTGACTTTCACTTCATCGGTTGATAATTCATCTAAGGCCGATAACAAGGCTTCTAGCGATCCACGCACATCGGTTTTTAAGATTAAATTCACCGTTGGCAATTTGGCATCATTCATTTGGTCAAACAAGTTTTCAAGGCGAGATTTGGCTTGGCGTTCAAGCACTCGCTCACGCTCACGTACCATGCGGTATTCAGCGACTTCACGGGCTTTTTTCTCATCATCAACCACCATGAACTCACTACCTGCCATCGGTGTATCAGGCAAGCCTAAAATCTCAACAGGGATTGATGGACCTGCCGACGTGATTTTTTTGCCGTTTTCATCGGTCATCGCACGCACACGACCATAGTATTCGCCTGCTAATACCAAATCGCCCTGTTTTAGCGTGCCTTGTTTCACAAGCAAGCTGGTAACCGCACCACGTCCTTTTTCTAGGCGAGATTCAATCACTACCCCTTGTGCTGCACCGTCAGTCGCTACTTCTAGCTCCATAACTTCTGCTTGTAGGTGAATGACTTCTAGCAATTCATCAATACCTTGCCCTGTCAAAGCCGAAACTTTGACAACAGGCGTATCACCGCCCCACTCTTCTGGCACAACTTCTTTGGTGGTCAAATCGTTTAACACACGGTCAGGGTCTGCGGTGTCTTTGTCCATTTTGTTAATGGCAACGATAATGGGTGTACCTGCCGCACGAGCATGGTCAATCGCTTCAGCGGTTTGTGGCATCATGCCGTCATCAGCTGCGACCACAAGTACGACAATATCTGTCGCTTTTGCCCCACGAGAACGCATAGCAGTAAAGGCAGCATGACCAGGCGTGTCAAGGAAGGTAATCACGCCTTGCTCTGTGGTGACATGGTAGGCACCGATATGCTGGGTAATACCACCTGCTTCGCCTGATGCGACTTTGGTTGAACGGATTTTGTCCAGTAAAGAGGTTTTACCATGGTCCACGTGTCCCATAATGGTAACCACAGGCGGACGGGCTTGTACGTTACTGCTCTTTTCACCAACCGCTTCACGCAGTGAGTCTTCTACTTGGGTTGAGCTAACCAACACAGGGTTATGCCCCATTTCTTCAACCAATAACGCAGCAGTTTCTTGGTCAATGCTTTCCGTTTCACGCACTAACTCGCCCATTTTCATGAGCATTTTAACCACTTCACGGGCTTTAACCGCCATTTTTTGGGCTAAATCAGAAACGACAATTGTTTCGCCAATTTCAACGTTATGGACGATTTTTTCCACTGGTTTTTCAAACTTGTGTTTATTGGCATGAGATGATTTTAAGCCACGAGCCCGATTTTTGACTTCTTGTTCGTGGTCATCATCACGGCGACGACGGCGGTTTTTATTGGCGGATGTGGTTGAGCCACGTTTGATTTCACGGCGTTCTTTTTCAAACGAATCTTCTAATGCTTGACCGACCAAGCCTTCCGCCAATGGCTCACCTGCATCACGACGCACAACGGTAGTGGTTTCGCCGTCTTTGTCATCTGATGAGTATTTGCTTGCCATTTCACGCATTTTTTCTAAGGTGCGTTGTTGGGCTTCTTCCGCCTGTTTACGGCGGTTTTCTGCTTCAATTTGACGCAAGCGTTCTTCTTCGACTTCACGGGCTTTACGTTGCTCGCTGTTTTCTTTTTTAACAGGGGCCTTTTTGTCAATTTTTGCCGATTTTTTATCCGCTTTGATTTCGGTTTTTGCCGTTGTTTTGTTGGCGGTTTCATCGGTTTTGGCGACTTTTTTTACCACCACGCTGGTTGCGTTGGTGCTGTGGTTATCTTTTTTGCCACTACCAAGATTGGCACGCATCGCTGCCAAAGTTGCTTGTTGGCGAGCTTCAGCTTCTTGTTTTGCCTTTTGTTTTTCCGCTTGTTGTTTGTCGGCTTGCTCTTTGGCAAGACGGGCTTTTTCTTGCTCTTGTTTTAACGCTTGTTCACGTTGGGCAAGTTCTTCAGCGATTTTGTTGGCATTTGGTTTTTCAAATACCTTTTTTTTACGCACTTCTACGTTAATATTTTTGGCTTTGCCCGATGTACCCGTTACTTTTGCGGTCTGGGTGGTTTTGCTTTTTAGGCTAATGCGAGATTTTTGCACTTCTCCGTGGCTTTGTTTTAAAAAACCAACGAGTTGTTGCTGTTCAGTCTCGGTGACGATGTCATTGTCGCCACGTGCATTTAGCCCTGCATCAACCAGTTGTTTTTTAATCGTGTCAACGGTTGTTTGGGTCATTTCTGCAAGTTGTTTGACGGTTTTATCTGCCATTCGTTCACCTTTTTTTATTCGTTAAACCATGATTCACGGGCCTTCATAATGAGTTGACCTGCGGTTTTTTCGTCCAAGCCTTCAATGTCTTTAATGTCAAAAATGGCTTGCTCGGCTAAGTCGTCAAGCGTGATAATATCACGTTCGGCAAGCTTGTACGCCCATGCTTGGGTCATGCCTTCTAGTGCCAATAGTTCAGGGCTTGGTTCTTTCATATTTTGTTGTTTGACCAATTCATCGGCAATCACCGCTTCTTTGGCACGTTCTTGGATAGCGTCAATCGCATCATCGTCTAAACCGTCAATATCATAGAAGGTTTCGGCAGGCACGTACGCCACTTCTTCAAGACTGGTAAAACCAACGTCCACAAGGGCTTGAGCCAAATCTTCGTCCACTTCCAAACGGCTATAGAATAAATCTTTATAAACTTTGGTTTCAGACTCTTGGCGAGCGTTGTACTCATCTTCTAGCATCATATTTAGACGATAACCTGTCAAATCTGATGCCAAACGGACGTTTTGTCCTGCTGAGCCAATCGCTCGTGCCAACTGGTCATTGGCAACAAAGATAATGTCTGCAGTTTTGGTATCTTCATCAAGGATAATTCTATCCACATCAGCAGGCTCTAAGGCACTGATGATATATTGTACAGGGTCGTCTGACCACACCACCACATCAATGCGTTCGCCTTCCAACTCTTGTTGTACCGCTTGGATACGAGTGCCACGCATACCGATACACGCCCCAACAGGGTCAATGCGGTGGTCGTTGGTTTTCACCGAAATTTTTGCACGTATCCCTGGTTGACGAGCCACATCCCGAATTTCAATGATTTGCTCGGCAATTTCTGGAATTTCTTTTTGCATTAACGCGATTAACATTTGTGGTGATGTACGAGATAGCACTAACTGTGAACCACGATTATCACGGTTCACTTGTTCCAAAATCGCATTGACACGAGCTTTAACACGCAACTGCTCTCTTGGCAACATTTTATCACGTGGCAAATGGGCTTCTACATTATCACCCAAATCAATGATATAACCATCACGAGCAACTTTTTTCACTTCGCCTGTAATCATCTCACCAAGGCGATGTTCAAACGCATCAGCAACCAATGAACGCTCCGCTTCACGGATTTTTTGGATAATCACTTGTTTGGCTTGTGTCGCAGCGATACGCCCAAATTCAATGGACTCAATTTGTTCTTCTTTGACATCGCCAATTTGCCACTCAGTTTCGTCCAAATCACTAATCGCAAGCTGACACGCAGGCATTTCGTGATCTTCATCCGCCACCACCGTCCAATAACGATAGGTGTCATAATCCCCTGTTTTACGGTCAATATGCACACGAATAGCAACTTCTGGCTGTTCGCTATACACTTTTTTCTTGGTAGAAACCACCAACGCTTGTTCAATCGCCTGAAAAATATCTTCGGCGTTCAAACCCTTTTCATTACTGACGGTTTCTACAACGGTTAAAATTTCTTTATTCATAACACTTAAACACCTAAATCGTTACCCTACAATAGGCAAGCATAAAATTTAAAAATAAGTTAAAAAGTAGTTAAAAGCTAGTTAAACTGATAAACCAAATTTGCCTTATCAATATTGTCAAACAAAATATCAAACTCAAGATTATCTTTGGTACGCACACGAATACCATTATCAATTAGCTCGTGTAACTCACCTTCAACCTTACGGCGTTTGGCACTGCCTTCACCAATCGGCTGAATCAAACGCAAATTGACCACTTCGTCCACATACATCGCTAACTGCTCAGGGCTGAACAAAGAACGGTCAAGCCCCGGAGATGACACTTCTAGCATATATTCGCCCGCAATCGGGTCATGCACGTCTAACACCCCACTGACTTGGTGAGTAACACTCGCACAATCTTCAATGGTGACTTGTCTGCCTGCTTCACGGTCTTCGGGCAAGGCTTCAATATAAATACGAAGCAACGATTTACGCCCTTGTGGTACAAACTCAATCCCCCACAAGCTAACATCACAAGCCGTTACCGCAGGCTCAATGATTTGGGTCAATTCAGCAACTTTGGTTGATAGTTTCATAATTTCCTTGATAACATTCTTGTAAATTCAATAGATACAAAAAAACCCACAAACTAACTTGGTGGGTTTAAATCAAAAATAGGCTGATTTAATCTAACTACTTAACAGTAGTTAAGAAAAATTGGTAGCGGGGGCTGGATTTGAACCAACGACCTTCGGGTTATGAGCCCGACGAGCTACCAGACTGCTCCACCCCGCAACAACTTAGGTGTGCTATTCTATACAAAACCGACAACCTTGTCAACCCTTATTTGCAAAAAAAATTAAAACTTACCCAGTTTACCAAATTTTTAGCAATATTTTCAATGTTTTAAAAAAATCATTCAACAAAAAATTGGGCTTGAATTTTTTCAACGCTCACTTGCCAATCTGTTAAATTTTCACAAGTGCTGGTTAAACAAGTTTGCCAAGTTGGTAATTTGCCACGCATTTTTGCCAAGCGTTCGCCACTTTCGGTTTGCACCAATTCAGAATTTTTCTGCAAATGGTTTAACGCAAGTAACGCCGACTCTCTATCATTACACACCAAGCCCATGTCACACCCTGCATTTAAGGCAAATTCAATGCGTTTATCAGCATCGCCTGCCATGTGAGCGGCCTTCATGGACAAATCATCGGAAAATAACACGCCATTAAAACCCAACTTTTGCCGAATAATATCTTGTAACCAAACTTTAGAAAAACCTGCAGGCTTATCATCAACTTTGCTAAAAATCACATGGGCGGGCATCAACGCGTCAAGCAATGAAAAATTATTGATAAAAGGTTGCATATCAAATTTAAAAATCTCGTCAAATTCCCGTTCATCAACCGCATCAGCAACGTGTGAATCAGGGGCAACCGAGCCATGCCCCGGAAAATGTTTACCAGTGGTCGCCATACCTGCTGATTTCATACCACGCATAAATTGGGCAGAAAGTGGTGTAATGGCAGTTGGATTTTGGTGAAACGCCCTATCGCCAATCACTTGGCTTACGCCATTGACATCAAGCACAGGGGCAAAGCTAAAATCAATGCCAACTGCTAACACTTCGCTTGCCATTAAATAACCACAAGAAAACGCCAATTCTAACGCCAAAATCGGCTCTTTTTCAAAGAGTTCGCCCAATCTTCCCATCGCAGGCAAAGGCGAAAAACCTTGACGCAAACGAGCCACTCGCCCGCCTTCTTGGTCTACGGCAATTAAAATATTGGGATTAACCGCTCGAATGCTGTCGGTGAGTTCTCGCACTTGGGTTGGATTTGCTACATTACGAGCAAATAAAATCACGCCACCGACTTGAGCTTGTTGTAAAATTTGTTCATCATCATGGGTCAATTCTGTGCCTGCAACATCTAACATTAATTGACCGATTGTTTGCTTGTTTGACATAATTTTCTCAATAAATTATTGACATAGATTTAATTACTTTGGCTTAAATTCGTGTTTTAAACGATTTAATGCCATAATCGTATATTTATTTTTGCATCAAGAAAAACTAATTTTTTCATAAATTATCCTAAAATCATTGACGTACTAGACGACTAAATTTTGGCATTAAACTTTCATCACTCACACGCACAGGGTTAATGTCAATGCCACCACGCCGAGTGTACCACGCTCGTACCATAAGGCTTTTTGGCTGATAAGTGGTTGTTAAATCACTAAAAATCTGCTCAACACATTGCTCATGAAAGCCATTATGTTGTCTAAAGCTTAAAATATATTGTAATAAATCTGCTTTGTCAGCTGTTAAACCATCCATCAAAACCTCCACCGTTCCCCAATCTGGCTGATTGGTAACAGGACAATTTGACCGTAATAAATGGCTGTGAAAATGTTGTAAAGCATATTCATCTTTGGCAATACTTAATAACTCTGGACTCACATCATCGGTTAAAGTAACCTTTTTATCCAAATCGTCAAAAATATTATCCAAACATTCGCCCATTGCTTTATCAATCTTTAACGTGTCATCATCAAGCGAAAAAATCTGTAATTGAACTGTCGTTTTTAAGCAATTTGACAAATCATTTTCAACCGTTTTTTGAACATTAGTTACACTGGCAAATATGGTAAAATTTAAACTATTTAAATACAGCTTTAATGATTTTGATTCAATGATAAATTCCGAAGTCGCAGGCACGATTAAACGAGCAGTCGCCACTTGGGAAATGCCTTGTGGATTAAGCCATGATAATTCAAAAATTTGCCAATAATCTACACCAATAAAATCTTTTAACGCCAATTTTTCTCGCCCTAGCGAACGAGCGATTGGAAATAAAATATCAGGGGCATAGGTCTTTGGATAATGGGTGCTTTGCCCTAAAATACCATGCATTTGATTAACTGTTGTCATTTTTTACCACTTTTATCCAGATTGAAAGGCGTTACTATAAAGGCTTAGCTACAATTTTGCAACATGCGTTTTTAGCTATATCCTGTTGTGTTTGAAAAAATATTCATGATAACCACGACCAACACAGTTAAACTCATACCAATAATTAATTGCAGGTGTGTTAAAATGATTGCCAAACATAACATAACCGACCAAAGCTGTCATCACAATGCCAACACCGCTCCAAATCACATAGGCAATGCCCAAAAAAATGGTTTTTATTAATTTTGCTAAAAAAAACTGCCAAGAGTTTTGACAGTTTTTAATTCATGAACAGTTACAATTAAGGCACAAAACGCACAGGCTGTGCAATCACGTCTTTGGCACGTTCAGCCACTTTGTCAAAGCGGTGAATACTGTTACCTTGATTATCAACCGCAACGGTGACTGGCATATCTTCAATGTCAAACTCATAAATCGCTTCCATGCCAAGCTCTGGAAATGCCAAAGTTTTTGATGCTTTAATCGCTTTTGATACAAGGTAGGCCGCTCCACCAACGGCAATCAGATAAATCGCCCCATGTTTGGCAATCACCTCACAAGTGGCTGGGCTACGTTCCGATTTGCCAATCATTCCGATTAAACCTTGTTGCAAAATTTTGTCGGTAAATTTGTCCATACGGGTAGAGGTGGTAGGACCAGCAGGACCCACTACTTCATCGCCCACCGCATCAACTGGTCCAACATAGTAAATAAAGCGATTTTTTAATTCAACCGGTAATTGCTCGCCTTTGTCTAACATATCAACCATGCGTTTATGAGCAGCATCACGTCCTGTTAGGATTTTTCCGCTTAATAGTAAGGTATCACCGATTTTAAACTGGCTTAATTTTTCTTTGGTTAACTCATTGACATTGACACGGATAACATCGTTTGAGCCAAACTCTACTTCTGGCCAGTCTGACAATGGTGGTACAGGCATGTCCGCTTCACCACTGCCGTCTAGGGTAAAATGCACATGGCGAGTGGCGGCACAGTTTGGAATCATGGCAACCGCTTTACTGGCGGCGTGGGTTGGAAAGTCTAGCACTTTGACATCAAGCACAGTGGTTAAACCACCCAGACCCTGAGCCCCAACGCCAAGTTCGTTTACTTTTTCATACATATTTAAACGCAGACGTTCAACGCTGTTTAGCTCTGCCCCGCTGTCGGCTTTGGCTTGTAGTTCGTGAATGTCAATGTGCTCCATAAGCGAGCGTTTGGCGAGCATCATGGCTTTTTCTGGCGTACCGCCCACGCCAATGCCCAAAATCCCGGGTGGACACCAGCCCGCCCCCATTTGTGGTATGGTTTTTAAAATCCATTCTTCAATAGAATCTGACGGATTTAACATGGCAAATTTGGCTTTATTCTCAGAGCCACCGCCTTTTGCTGCACAAATAACGTCCAGTTTATCACCTGCTACCACATTCATATGCACCACGGCAGGGGTGTTGTCTTTGGTGTTTTGGCGTTTGCCAATTGGGTCAAGCAAAATGGACGCACGTAATGGATTATCAGGATTCGTATAAGCACGGCGAACGCCTTCGTTTACCATATCTTCTACGCTCATGTCGCTATCCCATTGCACATTCATACCAATATCTAAAAACACCACCGCACTGCCTGTATCTTGGCATAGTGGACGATGACCCATCGCCGACATACGGCTATTGACAAGAATTTGCCCCATCGCATTTTTGGCAGATGGATTGGTTTCTTTTTGCCATGCGTCATATACCGCATCTACAAAGTCTTTTGGGTGGTAATAACTGATAAATTGAAAGGCATTGGCGATTGAGCTGATAAAGTCTTCTTTTTTGATGACTGTCATTTGGCTAGTCCTTTTAAAAATGGAAAGTGAAAAATACAACGTTAAAACTGCAGTTTAATTTTACCGCAAAAATCAATGTTTCGCCATTGATTTTACAAAATCAAAAATTTGATTGTTTTTTTAACAAGTTTTTGCAAAAATTTTCAAAATAATTTAAAGTAACGCCATAATATTTTGATGTAATTGCCAATAAATCATGCCAAAAACAACCGCAATCACCGCCACTGCACTGAGCATTAACGACGAAAATTTGACAAAATTGAGCGAATTTTTGTGCGATTTGACATTAAGCACATACACCAAACCCAACACCGCTCCTGTCAACGCCCCACCGATATGCCCTGCATTATCAATACCTGACACCAAAAAGCCATAGCCCAAATTTATCGCCATGACTAACAATAATGAGCGAAAATTTAAGCCAATCTGATTGATCTCAGTGCGTAATAAAGCAGTCATTAACAATGCCGAACCAATACCCATGATACCGCCTGATGCCCCTGCACTCACCCCGATTTTACCACCGCCTAGTATCGCTTGTAAAGCCAAAAAATTGTTGAGTAAATTACCGCCGATACCTGATAACACAAACAAAATTAACAGGTTAACAGAGCCAATCATGCGTTCCGCCACCTGTCCAAAATAATATAACGCATACATATTAAACATCAAATGCAATAAACCAACGTGCAACACCAAGCTCGTAACCAGGCGAAACGGCTCATCGCCAAGACTTAAGGGCATGGCGTTTGCCCCCCAATGGAGCAGGTCTTTGGTGCTTGGGTTACTTGCGTCCACACCTGTGGCAATTTGGATTAAAAACAGCACAACGCACAGCATGATTAACAAAATGGTGCTAGGATAATGGCGTAGCCCAATGGCAAGTGGCGAATTTTTTGGTAAAAAATCAGCAGACATAGCGTAAAATTTCTAATGTTTTGTCATTTTAATTTATTTCATTCTTAGGCTTTTTTTACCACGCTGGACTTTAATTTCATCGCCCCAAAGCCATCAATTTTACAATCAATATCATGGTCGTCTGGGGCATCATAAATTAAGCGAATGGATTTGACTTTTGTGCCAACTTTAATCGGCGTAGATGAGCCTTTTACCTTTAAATCTTTTATCACCGTAACGCTATCGCCGTCCGCCAATACATTGCCGACAGCATCTTTAATCACAGCAACTACTTCGCTACTTTCGCCGTCTTGCCACTCATGGCTACACATGGGGCAAATCAGCAAATCGCCATCTTGGTAAGTATATTCTTCACTACATTTTGGGCAAGCTGGTAAAGACATAAATTTTCCTAAAGTTTGGTTAAAAAAAATTAGATAAACAATCATATATTGTAACCGATTTTGCTAAAAACTTGTAATTTTTTGCAAAAAACCCCAAAATAAACCCTAATTTTTTGCAAATATTCAAGGAAAAATTATGCCAAATTTTGTACAATTTTTACTCACAGGCAACGCCAAAAGTACGGATAAACTTGCCGATACTGCCAAATTTTTGCAAGGTCAATTAACCGCCAATGTTGCCAAAATCACTGATACTTTTTTGCCAACTGCCATTTGCAATTTAAAAGGGCGAGTGCAATTTGGGCTTTGGCTAAAACAATGTGAAAACGGCTATCATATCGTATTAAGCAGTGATTTGGCGGAAGATTTTGCCAATCATGTCAAAAAATATGGGGCATTTTCTAAGGTGGAGTTGGCGGAAAAATACGAAATTTTCCCAACTGTTGTGGACAATTTTCCCACTTTTTCAACCGATATTGCTGATAAAAACGTGGAAGATTGGCAAAAAATCAGTATTGAGCAAGGCAATTATTGGCTCAGCAAAGACAGTAGCGAACTGTTCCAACCGCAGGAATTACGCCTACATCAGCGTGGTGGCGTGGATTATGATAAGGGTTGTTATTTGGGGCAGGAGATTGTCGCACGTTTGTGGTTTAAAGCCAGTCCAAAGGCGTGGCTACATCGTGTCAGTTTGTCAAATAAATTGAATGAAAAAGTGCAAATTATCAATCAATTTAACAATCAAGCCTTAGTTGTGGCTCGTCCTAATGATTTAACAAGCATTGAAATTTTGCCACTACCCGAAAATTTACAACGCTCTGTGGCTCGTGAAGTTTAATTTGTGAAAATCTTGCAGAAATTTTTTGCTAAATTGCCAATTTTTTAGTAAAATTCTGTTTTACCTAACAGCGAATTTAATTTATGACAAAATTTATCTTTGTAACAGGCGGTGTTGTTTCTTCTTTGGGAAAGGGCATCACTGCAGCATCCGTGGCATCTACCCTTGAAGCTCGTGGTTTAAAAGTAACCATGACCAAACTTGACCCCTATATTAACCTTGACCCTGGCACGATGAGTCCATTTCAACATGGCGAGGTATTTGTAACCGAAGACGGGGCAGAAACTGACCTTGACTTAGGCTACTATGAGCGGTTTTTAAGCCGTAGCAAAATGAGCAAAGCAAACAACTTTACCAGTGGTCGCATTTATCAAACTGTCCTTGAAAAAGAACGCCGTGGCGACTATCTTGGGGCGACTGTACAGGTTATTCCGCATATCACCGATGAAATCAAACACCGCATTCTACAAAGTGGCGAAGGATATGATATCGCCATGATTGAGATTGGCGGAACGGTGGGTGATATTGAAAGTTTGCCGTTTATGGAAGCAGTGCGTCAGTTACAAGTAGAACTTGGGCGAAATCGTGCCATGCTCATGCACTTAACGCTTGTGCCATATATTTCTAGTGCTGGTGAAAGCAAAACCAAACCAACCCAACACTCCGTTAAAGAATTACGCTCTATTGGGCTACAGCCTGATGTGTTGATTTGCCGTAGTGAACAGCCGATTAGCGAAGACAATCGCCGAAAAATCGCCCTGTTTACCAATGTGGAAGAGCGTGCAGTTATCCTTTGTCCTGATGCAAAAACCATTTACCAAATTCCACGCATTTTGCATGAGCAACAGCTTGATGAGTTAATTTGTGAGCGTTTTGGCATTCAAGCACCGCCAGCCGATTTATCTGACTGGGACAAGGTTACTGGCTCTTTATTGAGCAATCAAGAAAATGTAACGGTGGCAGTGGTTGGTAAATATGTGGAATTGCCTGATGCGTATAAATCTATCAATGAGGCCCTGCTTGCTTCAGGCATTCAAAATGATGTCAAAGTTAGCATTCATTACATCGATGCTGAAAAACTAGAAACTGATGATAAACTTTTTCATGAGCTAAAACAAGCCGATGCTATTTTAGTACCAGGTGGTTTTGGTGAGCGTGGTACACTTGGTAAAATGAAAGCCATTACTTATGCTCGTGAAAACAATGTGCCATTTTTGGGGATTTGCTTGGGTATGCAGTTAGCGGTGATTGAGTTTGCCCGCAAGGTATTGGGATTAGAAGCCAATTCTACCGAATTTGACAAAAAAACCAAAGCACCACTTATCGGCTTGATTACCGAATGGTTTGATGAAAAAGGCGAATTACAAGTGCGTAGCGACACGTCAGATTTGGGCGGAACAATGCGTCTGGGGGCTCAACAAGCACAATTGGTAGAAGATAGCAAACTTCGTCAAATCTATGGCTCACCTATGATTACTGAACGTCATCGCCATCGCTATGAAATGAACGGTCGTTATATTAACGATTTAGAGCAAAAAGGCATGAAAATCTCTGGCTATTCTGCCAAACAACATTTGGTAGAAGCGGTGGAAATCCCTACGCATGACTGGTTTGTGGCGGTTCAATACCACCCAGAGTTTACCAGTTCACCAAGAGATGGGCATCCGTTATTTAATAGTTTTGTTCAAGCGAGTAAACACTATAAAAATAAGCGTTAAAGCGTTGATAACTTTAGCAAAAACCACCATTCTGGTGGTTTTTTGTTAGGGTAAGTGTTAATTATCATTATGCTTCATCAATGATTTTATGTTGTTCGCTTAATTTTCTTTGTTCCATTGCATCATAAAACAAACAATAACCGACCATTCTTAATTTAATTTTGTAGCGGTTTTGACTGCTTGATAAGTTAGCCGATGGCACGTGGGGATTTTCAAGACGTTCTGCCAATTTTTTGACAAATTGGGCTTTAATATTGGGTGCAGGTTTTCACCATTCTTTTTAGGCTTTTGGGGTTTATGGCAAAATTCTCAACTCAAAACGCATCGCTCAACAACGTATCTAAATCCACGGTAATAGGTTAAAATTACAAAATTTTATGCTTTTTTTGCCAAATTTTGCTAAAATACCCCAAATTTTTAGCAAAAAAGTAAGCTTATGAACCCCAACACCGATTTTACCAATCCAAATAATCCAACGCCTTATCTTATCGCTCCCTCTATTTTGTCTGCTGATTTTGCCCGCCTTGGCGAAGAAGTGGAAAAAGTGCTACAGGCAGGGGCGGATGTCATTCATTTTGACGTGATGGACAACCACTATGTGCCAAATTTGACCTTTGGTAGCATGATTTGCCAAGCCTTGCGGGATTATGGCATTACCGCCAAAATTGACGTGCATTTAATGGTGTCGCCTGTGGATAGTATGATAGGGCAGTTTTTGAACGCAGGGGCGAGCGTGATTACTTTTCACCCAGAAGCCAGTCAGCATATTGACCGTTCTTTGCAGTTGATTAAAAATGGCGGTGCCGAGTGTGGTTTGGTGTTTAACCCTGCCACGCCGTTGCATTATTTAGATTATGTTATGGATAAAGTTGACCAAATTTTGTTGATGAGTGTTAATCCTGGGTTTGGCGGTCAAGCCTTTATTGACAATACGCTTGGCAAAATCCAAGAGGTGCGTCAACGCATCGTGGCATCAGGGCGCCATATTCGCCTAGAAGTGGACGGCGGTATCAAGGCGAGCAATATCCGAGCAGTTGCCGAAGCAGGGGCGGATATGTTCGTGGCGGGGTCGGCGATTTTTAATCAAGCGGATTATAAAGTGGCGATTGACGAAATGCGTGCCGAACTTGCTAAAGTCGGTACATTGGATGAAAAAAACTAATGGCGAATTCAATTAACCCAACGATTTCACTCGTTCCCAAAGGCTTAACCATTGGGCTTGCGGTGTTTGCTTTTCTGCTTGGGATTACAGGTTTTGTGGTAAAAATCGTGTTATTTGGCGAAAATTTTCAGCAAATTTTGCCGAGTTTTGTGCGTATGGTGGCGATTTTTTGGTTATTAATTCCTTGTGGCTTTATGCTTGGGGCAAGGCTAATTAACCGATTTTCCCCACTACAAGCCGAACAAAAACAACCCATTCAACCACGCAATGCGTTGACATTAGGGTTGTTATTTAGCTGTGTTGCGATGCTTTGGCTGATGGCAGGAAACTCATAAAATGTTAAAATTGAATAAAGATGATTTAAACATTTATCCCAAAGATTTGCCAAAAAAGCTAATCCATAGCTTAATTATCGCTTGTTTGGTGCTTGGTTTGGCAGGGTTACGAGCGGGACGCAACTGGCAAGGAATGCTTGCGGTGTTGGAAAACTGGGCATTTATGCTGTTATGGATACCGACTGCGGTAACACTATGTGCCATACCGTTCAAACTGCGTGATGATAGTTTTGAGTTAAAATTGGCATATTATCTTGGAATGTTTGTCGCTTTTATCTTTATTATCAATAAATTACGCTATTTTCGTTAATAAACCTTGTAAATATTCAAAAACACCTTATCAATTTTGATAAGTTTTGCAATTTTTTAAAAGGAACAACGTTGGTTAAATTATTGATAATCTTGGTAATTTTTGTCATAAGTTTATGGTTTATCAAAAAACTTATCAGCTTTTGCTGGCAAAAAATGCACGATATCGCAGGTATTGAAGTTGGTACGTCTCGCCACAGTTTGCCACCGCAAATCAGCTATACGCCAAGCACCGCTATTCCTAACAGTATTGGTAACAACCTAGATTATCAGCTGATGTCAAGCAATGTTTTGCAAAATAGCAAAAAAAATCTGCTAAAAACCAAACACGGTAAAATGTCGCCGATGCCGTTATTTCAAGATTTAAGCCTTGAACAAATTAATCGAATGCCCACTGAAGCAGTGGTGGTGCTTGACCGTATTCACCATAAATTAGAGCGATATTTGGATTGGCAACAAGCTCAACAATCACAACCACAATCTACTCAAGCAACCGCCGTGCCATTGAGCGAAAGGCGTTTTGTGCTAGATAAATTAATCAGCCAAACCATTCCTGAAGCGGTTAATCAATACGACCAGCTGGCTCGATTTAATCCGCATCAACTTTCACAAAAAATCCATGACAATATGACGGCAGGCGATATGTTAATTGCGGTTTTGCTCGGCGTGGACAAACAAACAGATGAGTTATTACATGAATTAAATCAACAAGTTAGCAGTCAGTTAGCCACAACTTATCATTATGTAAAATCTCGCACTGAGCAATAAACGGTTGTCAATTTTTCGCAAAAAGCATGTAAATTGTGCTAAAATAATGATTTTTTAGCCGTTGAAACTGTATGTCAATTCGCCAATTTTCTGATTTACCAAGTTTATTTAATCATTTAAATATCAATGCGTTAAGCGATAACGACCAATCGCTGATTTATCAGATTAACCAACTGTTACCACAAACTCAATGCGGACTTTGCGGTCATGCTGACGGCTGTCTGCCCTACGCCACCGCCATTATCAAAGACGGTGAAGCCCATAATAAATGCGTGCCAAGCGGACAAACCATTGCCGACAAAATCGCCAACTTACTCGGACGTGAACGCCTGCCTGCCGAGCCTTCCAAATGGCAGACTGACCCTAATACCGCTCGCCCTATGGAAGTGCGAGCCGTCATCCGTGAAGATGACTGCATCGGCTGTACCAAGTGCATTCCTGCCTGCCCTGTGGATGCGATTATCGGCAGTGGCAAACAAATGCACACCATTTTTACCGACCTTTGCACAGGTTGCGAGCTGTGTCTGCCACCGTGCCCAGTAGACTGCATTGAGCTTGTGCCATACCCAAGAGCCATTAGCGACAGTGAACGCCAAGCGGAGCAATTCGACTTGCAACAACGTTATTACGCACATCTAAAGCGGATTGAACGCCAAGTGAATGATAAATCCAATGCCAAACCTGTGGTAAGTATGATTCAGACAAAATTAAATGATATTTCAGTTAATATTGATAAAAATCAAGCAAAAATTACCATTGAAACGGCAAAATTACGCACACAAATTAAAAAATTGGAAAAACAATTAAGCGTCAAGTTTGATAAAAATAAGCAACATCAATTAGATAAATTATTACAACAATTAGCAGAATTAGGATAAAAAAATGGCTTTAACCGTTAAAACCAAAACCCCCTTACCAAAAACATCAGCCACGCCACCATCACGGCGAATGTCAAAACAAAACGTCCAGCTTTTTTTTGAAAAACTCGCCCAAAACATTGAGCGTCCAGAAACCGAACTGGAATACAACAACAACTTTGAACTGCTCATCGCCGTCATGCTCTCCGCCCAAGCCACTGACGTCAGCGTCAACCTCGCCACACGCAAGCTATTCCCAGTCGCCAATACCCCGCAAGCGATTTTAGACTTAGGCGAAGACGGCTTAAAACACTACATCAAAACCATTGGACTGTTTAACAGCAAAGCCAAAAATGTGATAAAAACCTGCCAAGACTTGTTAGAAAAATTTAAGGGTGAAGTGCCTGACAACCGTGCTGATTTGGAAAGTCTGGCGGGGGTCGGTCGCAAAACCGCCAATGTCGTGCTGAATACCGCCTTTGGACAGCCGACCATGGCGGTGGATACCCATATTTTTCGGGTTGGCAATCGCACAGGACTTGCGACAGGCAAAACCGTGTTGGCGGTAGAAAAAGCCTTGTTACAACGTATTCCTAAGGCATATTTACTGGACGCCCATCATTATTTGATTTTGCATGGGCGTTATACTTGCAAGGCTCGTTCGCCTGAATGTGGCAAATGCCCTGTGTTTACCGAATGTATGTTTAAAGACAAGTCGGTTTTTGTTGAAAAATGACCGCATAAATTTGTTATAATAGTTTTTAATAGAACCACTATTTTATCAAAATTTTAAAATTTTTTTAAATAAAAACGAGAAAGTCATGACAGAACCCACCTTAGAACAACGTAAAATTATCTACCGTGCTAGACGTGGTCTCAAAGAATTGGACTATTATTTTGACCCCTATGTGCGTGAGCATTACCTGACCGCCAGCGAGCAGGAACAGGCAACTTTTGCCAGTTTAATACAAGAAGAAGACCCTGATTTGTTAGATTGGTTTTTGTTTAACCAACCGCCAAAAGCCGAATATGCCGAGCTGATTGGCAAATTAAAACAGCTCAAAAACGACAACCTTGCCTAAATTTTTTATCAATATTCAACATGAACAATCAAGGTTTTATTCAGATTGATAGCGAACTTTTACCGAGTTTTTACCGTAAAATTGTATTAATAAGTGGAATGCTGACGCTATTAATGATTATTTGCCTATTACCGTTAACGTGGGCGTATCGTGGTATTTTGGTAGTGCTGTTGCTCGTGTGTTCGTGGTTTTACCAAATTAACCAACATCATTTGGTAAATATCAGCAGTTTAAGGCTAAAAAATTTGCAAGACTTTGAAAAATATGACTTTTTAGAATGGCATTTACAGTTATTTCAGGGTTATTTTGTCGTGCCATACGGACACCAAAGCGATATTTACCAAGCCAAATTACAACAAATTCATGACATGGGTCAGGTTTTATGGTTGCAATTTTGCGTGTTTGAGCCGTTTAGCAAAACGTTATCGGTACAAATTTGGCAAGACCAAATGGATAGCGACACATGGCGACAGTTAAAAATTTTGGCAAATCACGAAAAATAAAAAGCCAATGAAATCAATAGGGTATTATTATGAAAGCAGTTATTCAACGTGTCAAATTTGCCAATGTGGTGGTAAACGATGTTACAGTCGGTGAAATTTCACAGGGAATTTTGGTGTATCTGGGGCTTGGTGAAAATGATGATTTAACCATTGGTAAAAAGATGATTGACAAAATCTTAACTTACCGCATTTTTGAAGACGAAAACGGTAAAATGGGTAAAAATGTGAGTGATGTGGGTGGTGGGATATTACTGGTGTCGCAGTTTACCTTGCTTGCCAATACCAAAAACGGTCGCCGACCAGATTTTAGCCCTGCCATGTCGCCAGAGTTTGCTAAACCCTTGTTTGATGACATCGTCAACTATGCCAAACAGCAACATCACACGGTTGCCACAGGTGAATTTGGGGCAGATATGCAAGTGAGTAGTTGTAATGATGGACCCATTAATTTTATTTTTGAGTTATGATTTATTTGCCAATTCATACACCTTTATGGCATGAGCAAGTGATAACTCTGGATAATGTTGTCTTAGATTTTTAATGACTTCTACTTTTGGTTGGTGTAACAAAGGCTTGATAAAGGCAATATAGTCATCTTTTAATACGTCCATAAGCCTATTTTCTAATTGTTTCACACGCTTAGCATTCAGCCATTCTTTGATTAACAACACACAAATCAAGAAAACAATTATCACATCAGCTGGCATTTTTTCACTCCCAATAAACGATATTCATCAAATCTTATAACATCGTTTGCTATGCTTTGAATAGGATTTATATTGGCAAAATTAGGGGCATTGATGGGGCGTTTTATTATCAGTTTATCACAATTTTTAATAGCCGTATTAAATAATTCTATCTCATCGTTAATATTAGGTAGATTAACAAAAGAATGTAACACCTGCATATTTTTATTAACTGCACCTTTATAACTGTCATTTGGAAACATGGGGTCAAGATAAATTAAATCCACTTTGTTTAAATGCTTTAAAATCTCGCCACTATCGCCAAATTTGATGTCAATTCGGCTCATGAGTTTTTGCCAATTTTTATGTTGGCTCATTTTGTGTTGTTCGGTTTTTAACAGCAAAAATAAAATCGGATTTTTTTCAATGAATGTAGCCGTTGCCCCTGTACTTGCCAAAATCAGTCCGTCAATACCAAAGCCTGCCGTAGCATCAATGACACTCATCTCACGATTTAGTTTAGCAATTTTTAACAATAATTCGCTATTTTTGCCAGCTTTGACAATGCGAGATTGGTAACTTTGCCAATCACAAGAGATTTTTAAAATCTCTTTATTTGCGACTTTGGCTAAAGTCAGTTGTCCTTTTTGATTAAAAAACAAAAATGGGACATTGGGGTGTAATGTGGATAATAGTTTTAAGTTTTTATTATCAAAATTTTCAGTGAAAATAACAGATATTTCAATCGGTAATTGATGATCATAAATGATTTGTTGAACATTTTGGCTATCAAAGCCGTTGGATAATAGCAAACAAACTTTCACAATTAACCTTCAATATGATAACCAAAGCCAAAATAAGCAATCAGCACCACCAAACCTGTGGCAATGCGTAACCACGCAAACACGGTAAAGTCTTTTTTACTCACCCACGCCACCATAAGGCGGATACATAACAGTGCGACAATGAACGATACAAGCGTCCCTACGCCCAAAATCACCCAGTCTTCACCAGTTTGTAGCACATCTTTATTTTTTAGCAAATCTAATAAGCCTGCACCGACAATCACAGGAATACCCAGAAAAAAGGAAAATTCTGTTGATGCACGACGAGAAACACCGAGCCATAACGCCCCGATAATGGTCGCACCACTGCGAGATGTACCGGGGATTAATGCTAAACATTGACAGAAACCGATTTTAAGAGCGGTTTTAAAATCAATGTTTTCCGCTTCGTCTGCGATGATGGTTTGTGGGCGTTTTTCCACATAAAAAATCAGCAATGCTCCAACGATGAGCATGGTGGCAACCACGAGTGGGTGAAATGCCTGTTTGACAAAATCGGCAATGGTAAAGCCCAAAACCATAACAGGAATGGTTGCAATGATTAAAGAGATACCAAGCTGACGGGGATTTTTTAGACCCGTCGCTTTGCCAGTCAATAAACCCATAAGAGCGCTCCAAAGCCTGCCCCAATAGTCATAAATCACTGCCAAAATCGCCCCAAGCTGGATAAAAACGATAAATAAATCTCGTTTTTCAGGTGTCCAAAAATTCATAATATCGGCGGATAAAATTAAGTAGCCTGTACTGGAAATCGGCAAAAATTCGGCAATACCTTCCACAATGCCCATGATGACTGCTTTGATAAATAATAAAACTTCCATTATTTTTTCCCCTGTTCCGCCAACGTTTTCCACGCATTATGACGTAAATAGACTGGCAGAGCATTTTCGGCAGTGACCGACTTGCCATTATTTAGTAATTCTAAACCCAATAAACCAATCGTTGTAGCGGTTGGTTGTAGATTTTCTAAACAAAGTTGTGCATTTGCGGTTAATAAAGTCGCACCATTGCCGACTAAAGGTAAATTTTTATCGGTTTTTTCGCCATAACTTAACAATTTTTCGGTATTGATAAGTTGCATGATATTGTCTTTTTCACAAAACTCACCGAAATAAACTTCGTCCATACGAGCGTCAAGCACCGCATAAACATGGCTTAAACCTTCATGAATAAAGGCTTGTTGAGCCAATGCCTGCAAACTAGACACAGGCAGACACGGCAAATCATGAGCAAATGCCAAGGCTTGAGCCACAGCGGTGTTAATGCGTATGCCACTAAATGCCCCCGGCCCCCGATTAAAGGCGATTGCGGTTAAATCACTAATTTTTTTATCATGTTTACTTAACAGAGTGTTTATCATGGGGAGAATTTTTTGGGTTTGTAGGCGGTTGCCTGTTTCGGTCATTTCATCTAGAAGTGAATCTTTGTCCAGTAGTGCAATGGAACATTGGTCAAAAACGGTGTCAAGGGCTAAAATCATGCAAATTTCTCAAAAAAAGTCAGTTTTATCAATTTTCAATCATATTATTTTAATGATTGACAAATCAAAAACGCATATCATACCACCAATTTTAGGGTGGTGTTAGTGCTGTACCAAATTTTTTTACAAGCTAAAAAATTGTTAGTTAAGGCATTAAACAAAAATAAATAGGGTTTTTATTTCACCATGAGTCTGTCAAATGGTAGGAAAACCGTCATGTTTCAACAAGCTCACCACGAACGGTCTAAAATTTTCCAATTAATTATTGATAAAATATGACCCAAGTTTTGCTTTGTTTGATTAAACCGGTTAATTCCACAAAAAAAATGTGGATTTATATTAAAATTGCGTATTTTTTACATTTTTATATTTGCGTTGTGTGGTATAATGGTCGCCATATCAGTAAACTTGGGCTGTGTTACTGATAGTTTGTTTTTTATGAAAGGAGATTTTGTATGGCTGGTAAAACAATTTTTGACAATGGGGTACACAAAGTTATCGTGTTTAGCGATTTGGTGCAAGGCGACGGTATTCAGTCCAATCAGTTTTTGGTGCTAAATACCGATAATGGCGAAACCAATGGGGCGGTGATTGACCCTGGTGGGGATTTGACCTATACGCCTTTGACCTTAGCGTTACTCAAGCATACCGATATTCGCCATGTGCGTTATGTGATTGGTTCACATCAAGATCCTGACATTATCGCCTCGTTGCCACGTTGGTTGTTACATACCGAAGCAACGATGGTAATCTCTAAGTTGTGGGAGCGTTTTTTGCCACATCTAAATTCAGCATTTACCACAGGGAGATTACAGTCGGGCTATATGCAACGGATGATTGCGTTGCCTGATGAAGGGGCTGTGTTACAGTTGGGCGAAAGTTATTTGTATGCGTTGCCTGCTCATTTTTTACATTCTGAAGGTAATTTTCAGTTTTACGACCCGATTAGCAAAATCTTGTTTTCAGGCGATATGGGTGCATCATTGGTAGGCGACCCTGATGAAGCGGTGAACGATTTTGACGCTCATATTCCCACCATGAAAGGCTTTCATCAGCGTTATATGGTGTCCAATAAAGTAACGGCGTTTTGGGCAAAGGCAGTGCGTGAGCTTGATGTTCATATGATTGTTCCGCAACATGGCAAGGCGTTTGTTGGTAAAGAAATGGTCAATCAATTTTTGGATTGGATTGAACAATTGCCTTGTGGGGTGGATTTGTTTACCCAAGATAATTACAATTATAAAGGTTTAATTGATAGCGTAAAATAACCCATGTCGGCAACGTTATTTAATCCATTTCGCAAAGAAAAATGGCTCGCCTATGTACATTTGACCCGTTTTGACCGTCCTGTTGGCATTGAACTTGTGCTGTGGTCAACGCTATGGGCGGTATTTTTAGCAGGGCTTGACCTTGGTAGGTTACCGCCTTGGCACGTTGTGCTGATTTTTTCGCTTGGGGCGACACTTATGCGTGGGGCGGGCTGTGCCATTAATGATTTTGCCGACCGCAAAGTGGATGGTCATGTCACTCGTACCAAACATCGCCCTTTGGCTGATGGGCGTTTGACCGCTAAAGAAGCGGTTTGGGCGTTTTTGGTTTTGTCATGGATTAGCGGTGCATTGCTGATTTTTTTGCCTATTCAGGTGTTTTATTGGTCATTTGGTGCGGTGGCGTTGGCGTTTATTTATCCGTTTATGAAACGTTTTACCCATTTACCACAATTTTTTTTGGCGATGGCATTTGGTTGGGCAATTCCGATGGCGTATGTGGCGGTGTCCGCCGAAATCTTGGAAAAAGGTTCAACCAATATTTGGTGTTGGCTGTTATTTGTCGGCTATATGGCGTGGACGGTGGCGTATGATACCCAGTATGCGATGGCTGACCGAGAAGATGATATCAAAATTGGGGTAAAATCCACGGCTATTTTATTTGGGAACTATGATGTGTTCATCATTAGCTTGTTGCAAGCGGTGTTTTTGGCGTGTTTGGCAGGCGTTTTTTGGCATTATTTTGGTTTGTTAAGTATTATTAGTTTATTGCCGTTGATTTTGATGTTTGTTTATCAAAACAAACTTTGTAGAACTTATCTACCGACCAACTGCACAAAAGCATTTTTGCACAATGTATGGGTTGGGCGGTATGTGTTCGTGGTGATTGTAATTTTAGTGTGGTTAAAATTCAAGTTTTAACTTTAATTTATTATTATCAAGTTAAACAAATGTTAAATTAAATTAAATAAATCAAATTAAGTAAATGCAACAATCAGTGTACAACTAATAATATGGCTATCATCAAAAAAACAGACACCCCCATTCCGTTATATGCCGATAAATTTTGGTCTGATACATTTTTTGTAAATTATCGTCAGTCATTACGCTGTTTGGCTCACCTTGTGCCAATACTTTGCCTTGATGTAAAGCAATGACATGGTCGGCATATTGATAAGCATGGCTTAAATTATGCAGTACAACAAGCACACTTTTTTGTTTTGCTTTGACCAAATCTTGCAAATAGGCAAATAACAAGCGTTCATGTTTGATATCTAAATGGTTAGTCGGTTCATCAAATAATAAAATTTCGGTATTTTGCATTAATGCTCGGACAATGGCAAGGCGTTGTTTTTCACCACCTGATAGACTTTGGATACGTTTGCTTGCCAACGCTTCTAGCTCAAAGTGTTGTAAAAACTGCATGGCTTTTTCAACATCACAGCGATTGTGAGTTTGATACCATAACAGTTTTGGCGTAGTGCCAAGCAGGGCATAGTCTAATACGGTTAAAGGTAGGCTAAACTGCTCATGTTGCCCTACCCATGCGATTTTGCCATGCTTTATACTTTGTAAAATGGGTTGATTTTGACAAAAAATCTCACCCACAATTTGACAATTTTGTACCTTACCTAACAAACTGTGAAGTAAGGTGCTTTTTCCTGCACCATTTGCACCGATTAAGGCGATAAATTGTTGGGCTGGCAGAGTAAGATTGTCAATATTTAATAAATTTTTTTTGGCGGTTTTTACGCTTAAGTCTTTGATGGTAAATAAATTATCCACGATTGCCAGCCTTAATAAATAACCAAATAAAAAAAGGTCCACCAAGCAACGCAAGCACAATGCCAACAGGCACGTCAATCGGATAGGCGATATAGCGAGCGGTTGTGTCAATGACTAACATCGCCACCGCCCCAAGCCAACCTGATAAAAACATCAGTTTGCCACGTCCACCACCCACCGTTACCGCCAAAATATTGGGTATCATCATGCCAATAAAGCCAATTACACCTGCTAGTGATACTGCTGAGCCTGTCAAAAGTGCAGATGCGATAATCGCCCATGTGCGAGTTTTACCAACCGAAATGCCCATAGATATGGCAGTCGTTTCTCCAAGCATTAAAATATCTAGCTTTCGCCCCAGTGGTAACAAGATTAACAAACCCACCGCAATACAAACTAGCACATAGTGAAACGGCACAAAACCTGCTTCCGCCATACTGCCAGATAACCAGTTGGTTGCACTTCGTAATACCATGTCATCAGACATAAACAAAATTAAACTGACCAATGCCCCACAAAATGCACTAATCACAAACCCCAAAATCAATAAACCCATTTGACCGCCACCAAGCAGACGATGACACGCCAAAATTAGCAAACACACCAGTAATGCCCCTGTAAAACTTGCCAAGGGTACACCAAAACCTGTAATACCAAAGGCAAGTACTGCCACTACACCAAGTGATGCACCGCCAGATGTACCGATAAGGCTGGGGTCGGCTAACGGGTTTTCAAATAAGGCTTGTAATGCCGAACCACTAACTGATAATGCTAAACCCACCAATAATGCGGTTAGCACTCGTGGATATCGGATTTGCCAAGTAATTTCGTCCAGTTGGGTAGGATTTTGCCATTCACCAAAACCCACACTTAAACCTGCATACACGCTGATGAAAGTTAAAATCACTGCAACGATAAGATAAAAAATGGTTTTTTTGTTTAAAAAAGCAGTCATAATAAGGTATTATTTTGCCAATGCGTGTAATTTGTTTAACACTTGCGGACTATCAAGCCCAAAACGCAAAAAGTCGTTGGCTTGCCAATAATACACTTTGCCAGTTTTTACCGCAGGGCTGTTAGCGACTTCTGGGCGTTTTTTAAACTGTTCCACCGTGCCAAGTGTGGCTTGATTATGCGAAGCAATGATAATCACATCGGGCCGACTGGCAAGCCAACCTTCACGAGATAGTGGTTTTAAGCCATCTATTGTTACCGCATTTATCCCACCTGCTAGGCGGATTAACTCATCGCCCACCGTGCCACGTCCTGCCACAATACGACCGTCATAGCTAAATAAATAGCGTTTTTTGGTGCTAGGTTTTGCATTCATACCTTGTTGCCATTGGCTTGCCAGTTGGTTAGCTTGGGCTTGTTTGCCAAGCAATCCGCCAACGCTTTTAATGGCATTGGCATAACCTGCCACATTTTCGGCAGGCATGACGTTTACAGTTTTGATTTTTAAACTGCTTAAACGCTGATAAATGCTTGTAGGTTGCACCATATAGCTACCCATTACCAAATCAGGCTTTAACGCCACAATCGGCTCAACGGTCAAATTACGATGAATGCCGATATCGCTAGCTTTTACCAAACTTGGGTGTTTATAAGCAGTATCTTTGCCAACGATTTTTGCCCCACCGCCAAGCGATAGCACAATATCGCCCACATCACCACTCATCACCACAATACGTTCATACGCAAAACTTGCCACCGAACAAGACAGGGCAAGGCTAAAAACTGCCAATTTTTGACAAGATTTTAATAAACTCATTTAATTTCCTTTTTTGGTGTGTTTTGTAGGCTGGGTTTTAACCCAACTTAATATTTTTTTAAACATTAAATTTTGGTGGTTTAAGCTGAGATAAATTTCAGCCTATAACATTCTACGATACAATTTTAAACTCATCTGCCAAACTTTGAGCCAATACCTGCCATTTTAGGTCTTGGGCTTGTCCTTCGTGGCGTTCACCAAAAATTGCCAAAATACTGTTGCCTTTTTTATCAAAACCTTCAAATGCCGATGTAAAACCATCATTATGCGGACGTTTAACAAACCAAACTTGCGATAATGCCTTGTCTTTTAGGTGCATGGTAAAACCTGTTTGTTTTTTATCCATGATGTTAATCCAATCGCCCATACGTTTGACATGGTGTAACGCACCACCAAAAATCTGCACAAGCCCAGTATTACCCACAAAAATCATGCTATTGATCTGCTCGCTTGCCAACTTTTCTAACAAGGCTTCAATCACTTCAGGACGCACTGCTGTTGTCATGTTATCAGGGGCTTGCACATAGCCACTGGCACGGTCTAGCTCATATTTGCCAAGAATACTATGAAATTGATGCACATCAGTCATATTCAGCCAATCTTTGCCAAAATTTTGTTTAGCTTCAGCGTTTAATGGGTGAAAAATCCATTCATCTTGCGGTAAAATGGATAAAATTTCAATCTCACTTGGGGCAGTTTTGGCGTATTTGTCGGTCAAATTTTGCCAAATCGTCAATGTTTCATCATCAAACTTGGTCAAAAATGCCTTGTTAATGGCGTGTCCATTTTGGTCAAAAAACGCAATACAATAACTCGGATTTTTCTTATCAGGATTAATAATAGCTAACATATGTTTGAATTTTTGCATAAAAATCCGCAAATCCAAGCCGTCTCCTTCACCCAACGCCAAGCCCATAGTCTTACCGATTTCTAAATTGCGATACACGCCTTGTTTTTCATGCACACAAAACTCATTACGCACAATACTTTCCATCACGCCTAAGGTATGTAATTCAAGCAACATCTCACGGCAATTTTCACCCAAATAACGACTGTGTGGCGAAGACAGCAATAACTCAAACTCACTCACACCCAATGAAATCGCCCCTTCGGTCGGAAATAACATTGGCGTTTCGGCTTTTTTGGCTTGATAAGCTTGCCAAAGCGTGTCATTTTTTTCAGTCGTATTTAAAGTAATGGATTGTTCAGTTTGTTCATAATTGGATAATAAATATTTATCAGTTTTCATAAAATGTCTCTCATTGCGTATCAAAAATATATGATAATAAAAATACAAATAATTATCAATTAAAATCTAAAATCTGCTCCAACGGTAACTGTGCGTCCACGGGCATAATTGGTAAAACTGGTGCTACCGTCATCATTAAATTGGGCGTAATTGTTATTTTGTGAATTGGACGGGTGAATGTACAATTTGTCAAACGCATTTTCCACGCCAAAGCGGAACGTGGCGTGTTTGTTCAATTCATAACGGGCAAATAAATCAGTAATAATTGGATTGTTTGGCATTTGTTGCAAGCGTTCACCACCTTCAAAATCCAAATAATCGGGGCGTACACGCACATTTTTACCATAAGATTTTAGCGTTGCCCCAACTTGCAACTTTTCATCAAACAAGCGAGAACCTAGCTCTAATGTCCAATATTTTTCTGGCAATTTGTCCATTGCTCCACCTGTAAAACCAAAATCATGATGTCCAGAGTTGATATTAACAGGTTGGTCGGACGTTTCGTTGGTGTAAGAAAGATTGGCAAAATATTTGCCTGTATCATAATTTGCCTGCACTTCGTAGCCTTTTGATGTTACTTTATTGGCAGAATTGACCGAAATCTGAGCATGAAAATCACCTGATGTATCAGGGTCGTTGATATTGGGTGTTAAAGAGCCATCCGATTTTTTTAGAAAAAATGATTGCGAATGGATATAATCTTTGATTTTTGTATTAAAGTACAAGGCTTTAAAACCCAATGTATCATTTTTGCCAAACACGCCATGTTTAAAGGTATTAAAACCAATTTCATAAGTATCCGCAACTTCTGGGCGTAAAAATGGGTTCATTGAGCCGCCGCCTTCATTGTTAAAAAATACTTCTTGAATATTTGGCATTCGGCTGGTACGAGCATAACTGGCAAAAGGGGTAAAAGCGTCATTGATTTTGGCGGAAAACTGGATTTTGCCGTTGGTGTTAAGATGTGTTTTGTCAATGACTGCTTCACCTTTGGGAAAACAAGGCACATCAGCATCGCAAGCAGGTTTGAAACCTGAAAAATCGGTTTTGACTCGGCTTAAGCTTAAATCCACATCATAAATGCCTTTGCTAAAGGTATTGTTTAGATAAATACTACCAATTTTTTGTTTGCCACTAGGCGAAAAGGTGGTATAGTTAAAATTATCTTTATCAACCGCTTGAGCCTTTCTTGTATAATCATTGCGTTGAAACGACAAACCATATTGGCTACGAACTTGCGTATTTGCCAAATGAAAAATACTGGTATTGCTTAAATCAAAATAATTGGCACGGTTTTTTGTACTTGCGTTTTCAAACAAAAAATATTTGGCATCTTTGTTAAAAACTTGAGAATTGTTACTGGTATTTGCCAAAAATTTGGTATTTACCAAATCCGAATTAGGCTGATAGCGATATTCAAAACCATACGAATCGTTGGCAAGTTCTCGTCCACCGATATTGGTGTTATACTGTCTGCCTGATAATAAAAAATGATGTTCTGGCGTGTCGTATTCTAACTTTGCTAAATAGGAACGTGGTTTTTGAATGCGTGCCGGGTTGTAGACATTGCTACTGGCGAGTTGGTTGTCGCCACGTTTATAATCACTGTTTTTGTTCGCACCGCTAAAAGCAATCATCGCCCCAAATTTTCCTGCTTTGTCAAACTGATGCCGACCAGCCACCGCAACCATACCATTATGCCCAAGCTTGTTGTTACCATAAGTGTATTTTGTGCGTACGCCAACGTTTTTATCATCAAGCAACACATCATCAACGCCAATGGTGCGAAAATTGGCACTGCCTACCAACGCATTGACACCATGACTACCGCCTTGACCGCCACGATTGACATCAACCCCCACCAAAAAATTGCTATCTACACTCGCCCCAAAACTACTGGTTGTTGGTGCGTTTGCTTGGTTGTCGTGAAAACCTCCGCCTTCACTGGTTGCGGTAACGCCAAAATTGGTCTGTGGGACACCATCAATCATGGTATTAACTCGCCCAAGCCCAGTCATACCACGCACATTGACTTTGAGCGTGCCTTGTCTATCGTCCATAAAAGTAAACGAACCTGGTAATGCACGCACCACGCTGTCAAGACCGCCTGATGTTCGGCTGATTTTTTCTTCATCTGCTTGTGACACTGCCCCTGCGGTGGTAAAAGTTTTATTATTGGTTGCGATGATTGTGATTTCTTTAAGCGTTGCTTCAGGTGTTTTTTCATTACTATCATCAACAACACTATCATCAGCAAAGGTTTGCATACTTGCCAAAATCGTTAAACAAAGCAAGGTTTTTTCAAATTTTATCATGTTTCTACCCTAAAAAAATTTTACTTATTTATCTTTTAATAAAAAACTATAAGCCAAAGCATTATTCTTGATACGGCTAAACTGTCCAAATGCCCCACCGTGACCGCCTTCTAAATGGGTATAAAGCACAATGGGATTATCATTATTTAGCTGATTATCACGCAGTTTTGCAACAAATTTTAACGCATGGCGAGCATCTGTTCGCACATCATTTAGATTGGCAATCAGCAAAAATTTTGGATAATGTTGTGGTGTGATAATTTCATAAGGGCTGATTTTTTTCAGATTAGCAAATTCTTTGGCAATGTGTGGATTGCCCCATTCATCAAACTCTGCCTTTGCCGACTGGCTATCATCGCCCAATGCCGACAACAAATCCACAAAAGGCACTTGCAAAACACAGCCCTGATACAGCGTTGGATTTTTGATACACGCATTGGCAACTAACCAACCGCCTGCACTCTCCCCCATGGCAAAGGTTTTTTGTTTATTGCCAAAACCAAGATTTTGTAAAGCTTTGGTTACACTAACAAAATCATTGATACTATTGATTTTATTCAGATTTTTTCCGCCTGTATGCCAACGTTCACCCAGTTCACCACCGCCACGCACATGAATAATCGCATAGACAAAACCTTTATCCAGTAAGCTAAAATAGCTACTGCCATAAGTCATATCCATGCTCTGACCGTAAGAGCCATAGCCATATACCAATAACGGACTTTTGCCTTTTTGCCAAAGTGATGCTTTATAAACCAAACTAACAGGAATTTTTGAGCCATCTAAAGACTTGATAAATAAGCGTTTTACTTGATAATCCGCTTGTTTTTCAGGCATTTTTAACCAACGATTATTTGCCAAATCATAAGATAATAGAGTTTTTGCTGTGGTTGGCGATGTATAAGCTATGTTTAAAATATCATTATTTATAGTTAAATGATTGTCAAAACCGCTAGCAGACAACCACATCATATAGGCATCATCAAAAAACTTTACCGCTTGCAATGGCTTTTGGCTACTTTGATAATAAATTTGGCTTAAGCCCTGTTTTCGTACCTTTAGAATTTGCCAATCACCTTGTAATAAAAAACTCTCAAATGTTTCATCCGCTTTTGGCGTAAAAATCTTTTGCCAATGGTTATTTTGTAGATTTTTTAAACTATTTGCTTGATAAAGTGCAAAATTTTTATGCTGATGATTGCTACGAATGACAAATTTATTATCAATGTGGTCAAGATAATATTCTTGTTTAGTTTTTAACGCTTTGACCAAAATGGGCTGTGGATTTTCTGCAGTTTTATCAATTAAATAAATCTCGCTACTATCTAAATTGTTGATTGTCATGATAATATATTTATCTGAACTGCTATTTGTCAAACCAATATAAAAGCCTTGTTTTACCTTATCAAAAATCAGCTTATCGCTATCTTTGCCAATTTCGTGTAAATAGATTTTGTCAGCATTGCCATTTTGATTGTGAATATAAATTAAACGATTATCATCAAGCCAAACAAAATCACCATTTGTATTATCAATTTTTGCTAAACTTTTTTGATTGCTTAAATCTTGAATATCAATGCGAAAATTTTCTTCACCTGTGGGGTCTGAAGCAATGGCAAACATGGTTTTGGCAGGGTTAAAGCTTGGATTGGTCGTGGTGGTTTTTGGTGTATTTATGGCTTGCCAATCATTGTCTGTTTTGTAAAAATATTGGTAAGCATGGCTGTTTTTATCGTAACTTTTTTTGAAAAACACACCATTTTCTTGCCAAATCTGCGGTTCTGTGCGAGTTTGCGAGCGTTGTAACATCTCATTTTCTAAGCGTTCTTGCAAACTTTTATCTATTTGACCAAGTGCATAGCGGTTTTCATCATTGACTGTTGTTAAAAATAGTTTTTCATTTTCTTTATCAGACAAGTACGCATAATTATCCAAAACACCGTCTTCACGCAACAATGGATATTTTGGCAAAATTGGCACAATATTGTCAGCCATTTCTGCAGGTGCTTGCGATTTATGTGGATTGTCAGCACGGGTTTGGCTTGGCTCATCGGTTTTTTTGGCATAATCAGGATAAGCATGGCTAATAGTAATTATTAGTAAAATACTAGAAAAAAGCGTGGTTTTGACAAATGTTTTCATCAGTTTTTCTCAACTATTTTTTATTTTTTTCAGCAATTATCCAAGCAAAATCAGCTTTTGCGGTGTCAATTTCGCCAAGTTCTGCAGTATTGGATAACATCATGACTACCGCAGTTTTGCTGGATTTTTTGGGGTCGTTATCGGCTAAATCTTGTGTTAAATCTTGTAAATGTATCGGCACGCCAATATTTTTTTGGGCGTGATAGTTGCCTGCTAAAAGCAGAGTGGGTTTTGGGGCGGATAGCATTTTTTCTGCCATGCGTCTATCCCGAAATTGCTGAATTTCTACCATATTATTCACCAATCGTTGGTCGCTTTCGTCCAACTCATCGGCTTTCATGTCATGATTTTTGATAATGGTGTTAAAAATATGTTGTTTTATCAATGGTTTAGTTGATTGATAGCCTTTAACCGGCTCTGCACCTTGCATTAAAATTTTGACTTCTGTTTTGGTGAGATTGGTAGCGATGAGCGGATAATTGTACAAAAATGGGTGTTTGACAATGTCGCCATACAGTTGCCAATCCCAAGACTTTTGCCAGTTTAATAATGTTGCCAATTTGTTAAGGTTTTTTGGGGGATTTTGTTGGGTTTGATTAACAAAATCTTGTTGCTCTACGGTGAGCATTTCCAACAAAAGACTGCCTTGTGGGCGAATTTTTTGTAGATTGTCTAAAAGCTGTATTGCTAAAATATGCTGATTGACACGGTCATGATATTCACCCAAAATCACATTGTCATATTCAGCCAGTTGTTTGACAAAGTCGTGAAAACTGATAGTTTGTTGTGTTTGTAAGTTAATAATTTGATTAGAAATAATAGGCGTTTGTTGATAATCATTAGCTATATTTGTGGCAAATAAGGTGGGTGAAAACCCAAAAAATACTGCAAAAACAAAAGGTTGTAGACAACGAGATAATGACATAATTTATACTCAATCAAGATTTTTAATTGTTAGAACTTTATTGGCTAAATTGTGTGTGGCTAAAGTTCGTTTATCAGTTTTTGTAGAAAAATTAAAACTGTAAAGCTGGGAAAAATCCCAGCCTACAGTTAGGTAAAATTAACAGATTATTTAGCAGAACGTACGGCTCTGGCAACACCTGTACTTGCCTTGCCGACTGGTTGAATGGCGATATTATAAAAATTTATTGAAAAAACGGTATTATCACCAATTTTTGGTGTTGAGCTAAAATAGGTTGTATTATCTTCATCATAACCTTTAAAAATTTTTTGATTTAGGGCAGGGTAAGCACATTTATATTCAATGATACTTTGCAATTCTTTAATATTCGGTAGTCGGTTCCCATTGCTCAGTTTGTTGGTTTCACTAAGGGCGGTTTGCCACGTTAATATTTTGGACGTGCCTTTGCAATTTTGGGCATTTTTATCCCATGTTTGTCCAATATTACAACGTTGCCAAATTAAATTTGTCTTTGTGTCTTTTACCTCAGCACCATCACCCAGTATTTCAAATCGGCTAGTTGGCGTAGTCTCTGGACTTTTTGCACCACACATTTGTTCATCATCAGCAAAACTGGTTAATGGCAATATGCTTAATACGCCTATTGTTAATATTTTTATCATATTCATCGTAGTTATCCTATATAATTAATTGCTTGAGCGAACTGCACGAATAGATTGGGGGCGGTCTTTTCTTTGAGCAAAGTGGAAGACTTCACCAAAATCTACTGTATACATATAGTCAATTACATCTTCATCAGTATTTTCATAAGGGTTACCTGCTAAGGTAGAAGACCAATAATATTTTTTATCGGTTGTGGTGTGTTTAAAGGCATCATTTAATGCAGGTAATTTGCTAAAGTCCATAATGCTATAAAGCTCATAGGTCTCAGGCAATCGCCAATCGCTATAACCACAGTATTTTTGTTCGTTTAAGCTGTCAATAAATGCTTTGGTATCGCATTTTTCGTTTAAGCCACACTTACCGCCATTTTGCTTACCTGCGACACCGCCATTGGTTTTTTCGTCATCGCTATACCATGTGTAAGTGTGTTTGACATCATGAATACTGTTATCATTAGTTTTTTGTTCCCAAATCAGCCCAGTCGCCAAATCCTGCACACACTCGCCACCGTTTTGGTTGAGTAGTTTGTAGTTCATCGCTGTGCCTGCTTTGACTTCGCCGTCTTGTTGTAAGCCTTTAAAATCTTCTGACAATTTATCACAAGGCAAATCATTTAATAAATCATTGCCACATTTTGTCATGCCTGTTGCTGTTAAAAGGGTAGATTTTTGAGGCGTGGCGATAGCGGGTGGTACAGGTGTAGTTGGTGTTACTGGTGTGGTTGGTGCTACAGGTGTTACATCATTGGCAGAGTGAGAAGAGCCACCGCCACCACAAGCTGAAAGTAGCAAAATACTAACTGTCATGACAGAAAGTTTGCTTGTAAAAGGTATTTTAGGCATGGTAAATGTTTCCTGTTTTATGGATTTATAAAGATTATAAACGAATTGAAATAAAAATGTCAATAATAATGATAATAATTATCATTATTATTTAAATACAATGAATCTTATTTTTTTATTTGAATGATATAATATTTGACTATAAATTAGTATTTACTTAACAAAACTGTTGCTATCGCACTTTAAAGCGTGTCAACCGCAAGGCATTCAGCAATACCGAAATAGAGCTAAGTGCCATCATCATCGCTGAAATCATCGGATTCAACACACCAAACATCGCCAACGGAATACCCAAACAATTATAAATAAACGCAAAAAATAAATTTTGTTTAATATTGCGGAGCGTGGCTTTGGCGATTTTTACCGCATAATTCACATGAATTAAGGACGACCCAACAAGACGAGCCGATGCACTGTGTTTGGCGATATCCGTGCCTTGCTCCACCGCAAAACTGGCAGTTGCTGTTGCCATCGCAGGAGCATCATTGACGCCATCACCAACCATCGCTACGCTCGCCCCTTTCTTTTGTAAGTCCATGATATTACTGGCTTTATCACGGGGTGATAGTTCGCCATAGGCGTCATCAGCATGAACGGCATGGGCAACATAATCCACCACCGATTGCTTATCACCACTCATAATAATAATTTTTAAGCCGTCTTGTTGCAATCTACGTAAGGTTTCGCTACTGTCGTTTTTTAGACTGTCGGCAAGCGCAAACGCCGACAGTGGCACGCCATCAATGCTCACGCCAACTTGGCTAGCGATATGCCAAACGCTGTGTGTATCTACCAACAGTTCTGTTGGCAATGCCATATGAGTAAATTCAAACGAGCCGACTTTTACCACGCTGTCAGTTTCACCGTCCAGACTTAACACCGCTTGAATGCCCTGCCCTGCAACGGTTTTTACGGATTTAACTGGCAAAAATTGTAAGGTTTTGCCTTTGGTTTGTGCCAATTTTTCGGCAACTGCAACCAAAGTCGTCGCTAAAGGGTGGTTAGCGTGGCGTTCCACACTTGCCACAAGGGTCAATACGTCTTCAAACTTTAAGCCATTATCTACCATATAATGAGCGACCATCTTCGGCTTGCCTTCGGTAAGTGTGCCTGTTTTGTCCAATACCACCGTATCAATTTTCCCTGCATTTTCTAGGGCTTTGGCATCTTTAAACCAAACACCATGCCGTGCCGACACGCCCATCCCTGCCATAATCGCTGACGGCGTGGCAAGACCCAACGCACACGGACAAGCAATCACCAACACCGAAACCGCCCGCATTAAAGCAATATTAAACGTTTCACCATAAACCGTTGTCGAGTTAATGCCAAATTGTTGCACCAACTCAAAACCACCAAAATACCAAAAATTGCCCACAAAAGTCGCCATCGCAAGGCTTACCACCACAGGCACAAACACACCTGCCACCTTATCGGCAATCCGTGCGATATCCGCCTTACTGCCTTGAGCGTCGTTCAACGCTTGTATCATATCGCCAAGCCGTGTCTGCTCACCTGTCGCTGTAACACGGTATTCAAAACTGCCGTCCTGCACCATCGCCCCTGCCAGCACTCGGCTATCACTGCGTTTGGTAATCGGCACACTTTCACCTGTCAAATGGCTCTCATCACACCAACCTGAACCCTGCACCACCACGCCGTCGGTGGCAATCCGTGTTCCTGCCGTCGCCAACACCACATCATTCACTTGCACATCGCTTAACGCTTTATCTTGCCAATCACCGTTGCTATTTTTGGCGGTTACCGTGGTTGGAGTCAAATTTAACAACAAATTTAAACTGTTTAAACTGTGTTTTTTGGTACGATGCTCCAAATATTTACCAAGTTTTACCAATGCAATCACCGACACGCCAGCTTCAAAATACACATTGTGCGGTTGCCCAAGATAGTACCAAACATAAGTTGAATAAAGCCAAATAGTAACTGTGCCAAGCACCACCAGCACATCCATATTTGCCAAACCCCCACGAATACTCGCCCATGCACTTTTGTAAAAAGGTAACGCAAACGCAAACTGCACCAAAGTCGCCAAGCCAAACTGCACCCACACAGACGGCATCAAATCATGCCGACCAACGAGCATTCCGCCCATACCCACCAAAAATGGTAGAAAACACAACCACGTTCCCCACAGTTGCCATTGTCGTAGCGGACTTTGGTGTCGGACTTCTTCATTGTTCACGCCAAGGGTCGCATGATAGCCTGTTTTTTCTACCCAATCGCTGATTTGTTGCGGATTGGTCTGATTTTCATCATATTTTACCAACGCCGTTTCATTCGCAAAATTTACTTCTGCTTGGATAATCGCAGATTTTTTGTTCAACACTTTTTCGATACGAGTAGCACAGGCTTGGCAACTCATGCCGTCAATACTTAGGCTGACGGACTGGATATTTGGAGAAATGGCAGTTTGGCTCATGATGTTATTCGTTTTTGTCAAATCAAATAAAGTAGAAAAAATAATATTTGTATTAAAAAAATTAGAAAAAATAACAAAATTGCTAAAATTTTTATCAGTTTAAAAATGTTGCTAAATTATAACAAAAAAGTAAAAAAATACTCACCAAAAATTTAGTGGGTAGTTATCCAAATTCAACATGGCAACTGATTAAATAATATCATAACCTGCGTCTTCTACCACTTCTTTTAACACATCTGCACTGGTTAATTCGTTGTCAAAAGTAATCGTTACATTAGCATTGTCAAGACTAGCTTTACAATTAACCACACCATTTACAGCGGTGACTGCTTTGTTAACGCTATTCACACAACCAATACAAGTCATACCGTCAATGCCAAAAGTTAAAGTTTGTACGCTCATGTTTTGCTCCACTTTTCAAAAAAATTATTAAAAAATAACCAATAACTATTTAGAACCATTATATAATAATGACAAAATTCCTGCCGCTATCAACGGTCCAACAGGCACACCTCGCAAAAAGGTCACGCCAAGCACTGTGCCAATTAACAAGCCCGCCACCACATTTGGCTCAACACTCATGAGCTTTACCCCACGCCCACCGAGCCATGCGACAAATACACCAACCAAAACCGCTAACAACGATTGCCAATTGGCGAAAGATTTCAACAAGTTATCTGAACCGATTTTACCTGATGCAATCGGAGCTAACACGCCAATGGTTAACATCAAAATGCCAAAATTCAAGCCATATTTTTCCAAATTGACCAACAAAGGTTGGCTCATCGGTAAGACACTCAAAATAATCAACACCGCCGTGGCAATAATAATGGTATTATTTTGGCTAATGACACCACAGCTTAATAAAATTAACAACATGATTAAGCTAGAATTAATATTAAAATTGGTCAACATGATAGATTATCGATTTAAATGGCGGGTTAATTTGGGATTTTTATCAGGTTATTAAAACATAAAATATAAAAAAAAGCCAACACAAGATTGGCTTTTATGAAAATAAACCCGTTGCAACTGAGCTTATCTAAGGTGTTCTGTGCTAAGGTAGCCGTTTCTGTTAGGGTCCCACAGGTTTAGCATAAACGGAAAATTTTAACGTACGATATCTACTGAGCCATCACTCAAAACTTCCACGTTATCTAAGACTTTGACGTCGCCACGCACGCCTTCCGTGAGCTGTTCGGCGGTGCTGTCGCTGATACGAACGGCGGTTTCATCAACGATTTCTTCATCTGCAAGGGTTTGTTGTTTTACTACCGCTTGGGCTTCGTTATCAAAAATATCGGGTGTTTCTACCGCACTTGGGCGATTAGCAGTCATGCCGTCGCCTGCTTGGTGAGTTACGCTGTCTTCTACGACCACGGTTTCAGTTGGTTGGTTAACGGTTGCCATGTTATTTTCCTTAATTTATCTGTCTTAACAATAATTACAAATAATTTTGTTAATTTGAATTAACTTAGTTAATTTAGCTTATCATAACAAAATTTTACTGAGATTGTGTAGTTTTTCACGCTTAAACAGTTAAGATGCGTAAGTTTTGTAAATTTTTTTAAAAAAGCTAACTTTAACCATGCTAAAAAAATACGTTATCTCGATGTTTAAAATTTTGCTTAAAAACATGAATTTATCTTTGCCTTTTTAGTCAATGTGTTTTACACTTGATATTTATTGATTTGTTATTATTGGTTAATGTTTTTAAGCGATTTTTTAAGATACTTTTTATTATGGAACTGATTAACATTTTTTTCCTATTTTGTGCGTTACTACTGTTTTTTAGCGTACTGGCTAGCTCCATTTCTGCACGCATTGGTATGCCTTTATTGTTGGGATTTTTGTTAATTGGCATATCGGTTGGCGAAGACGGTATTTTAGGCTTAGAATTTTCGTCATTTCATTTGGCAAATATTATTGCTCAGTTGGCATTGGCGTTGATTTTATTGGACGGCGGACTACGCACGTCTATTTCTACTTTCCGTGTTGCCTTAAAGCCTGCTTCCGTCATGGCGACTTGGGGCGTGTTGGTGACGGTTTTTTGTTTGGGGCTGTTTGTTACTTGGCTTTTAGATGTGGATTGGCGATTGGGAATGCTAATGGCCGCCATTGTCGGCTCAACGGACGCAGGGGCGGTTTTTTCACTCCTTCGTAATGGCGGTATCAGCCTAAATGAACGGGTGCAGTCCACGCTAGAAATTGAGTCTGGGGCAAATGATCCTATGGCGATTTTATTGGTTACGGCATTTATTGCGTTAAACCTTGAACCTGAAAATCAGACTGTTTTATCTTTTATATGGCTTTTGGTTAAACAGTTGGGATTGGGATTAATTCTTGGTTATGTCGGCGGGCAAGTTTTGACCAAAATGCTTGGCAAAGTGCAGTTAGCCGATGCGATGTATGCGTTACTTATCATGTCTGGCGGTTTGGCATTGTTTGCCTTTACCAATATTATGGGCGGTAGTGGATTTTTGGCGGTGTATTTGGCAGGGATTGCGGTCGGTAATTATCAAAGCCGTGCAACCAATCATGTGCTAAATGTCATGGATGGCATTGCGTGGTTAAGTCAGGCAACCTTATTTGTGATGCTTGGGCTATTGGTAACGCCGAGTGATGTGCTAAAAGTGTGGCATTATGGCTTGGCGGTAGCGATTTTTTTGGTGTTGGTGTCTCGTCCGATTGCGGTGGTAACAGGACTTATGCCATTTGGTTTTAAAAAGAATGAACTGATGTTTATCTCTTGGGTGGGATTGCGTGGTGCGGTACCTGTGACGCTTGCGATTATCCCTGTAATGATGGGCGTTGAGCAGTCCATGCTGTTGTTTGACATCACTTTTGCGGTAGTGGTGCTATCGCTTTTGGTACAAGGTTCTACCTTGCCATTTTTTGCCAAACGTTTAAATGTGCTGTTGCCGGACGAAGCTAAGCCAAAAAGCGAACATCGTATTTGGCTCAATGACCATGCCAGTATTCAGATTTTTGAATTTGAAGTTGTAAAACATTCTTTTGCGATCAACCAACATCCTGAAACCATTGCCCACGCCATTGATGCCAATGAAGTACGACTATTTGCGTTTGTCAGACGTGGTAAATTAACCACGCTTAGCCCCGACATTCGCCTACAAATCGGCGATAGCGTGTGGTTTGCATTGCGTGGCGATCATGCCGATTCGTTATCGCATATTTTTGGTGATAATATGATAAAAGAACGCCAAGATAGTGAATTTTTTGGTAGTTGGATTGTATCGCCCCATATCCGTTTGTGCAATTTGCCGTTATTGGCATTGGACGAGATTGAGCCTGATATTCGCCAAAAAACTGTGCTAGAATATATTGAGCACGAAACGTCAGGTAATCTGGTGGTCGGTGATAGTATTAGCTTGATAAAGGGGATTAAGTTAGTGGTTCGTCATGTGGATAACTGGGGAAAAATTACCGCTGTTGGGGTAAAAAAAGTGGAGAAAAAAGCCGAATAAAAAACTTATAGTAAAAACTAAATTAAAATAAGCACCGTTGCCCTGAGCTTGCCAAAGGGTAACGGTCATAGGTTTAACAGGCTTACCATAAACGACCTTGTTCAGTATAGCCCAGTTTTCACTATAAAAAGTTTAACATTTGGCAACAATCACACACTCTCCCACACTGCCAATGCCTGTTTCATCATTTTTACGTCATGGGTACGCACGATGCACGCCCCTTGTTGCACCGCAATCAGCCCAGCCATCGTACTCGCTACATCACGATGAGCCACATCATGCTCAAGATTGGCATTTTTTAACATGTCGCCGATAAAACGTTTGCGAGATAATGCCACCATCATCGGCAAATTAAAACGATGAAATTGCCAAAAATTATTCAATAATTCTGCATTTTGCACCGCATTTTTGGCAAAACCAAACCCCACATCAAGGATAATATTTTCAAGTTTTACCCCTCCTGCGACTACGTCTGCTATACGTTGTTGTAATTCTTGATAAACGTCGTTAACCACATCTTGATAATTTGCCAAATCATTCATGGTTGTCGGCTCACCACGATTGTGCATGAGTATCACAGGGATTTGTAAATCTTTTGCCATTTCAATCGCATTTGGGCGTGTCAAGGCACGCACATCATTCCAAATATTCGCTCCCACTTCATAGCAGGCTTTAATAACATTGGGGGAGCTGGTATCCACCGAAATCCAAAGGTTATCATCGCTATTTTGTCGCAATTTTTCTACGACTGCGACCACTCGGTCTAACTCTTCGCTTTCACTCACGATACTCGCATTAGGGCGAGTGCTTTCACCACCGATATCAATAATGCTTGCACCATCTGTTATCATCTGTTCGGCATGATATAAAGCGGTATCTAGCGTGTTGTGTTTGCCACCGTCCGAAAAAGAATCTGGGGTAACATTCAAAATCCCCATAATATGCGGTTTTGATAGGTCTAATGTCTGATGTTTATACTGAATTGAAAAATTTGGTAATTTGGTAATTTGCATGGTTTTTCCTGTTGAGATTAAAAAATAATTCGGTAAAAAACAAAAACCGCCATCATCTGATAACGGTTTGTTTGCCCCATTACATCGCTGGCAATGGCGGTGGTAAGCTTGTGCCTGTCTGTATGACGTCTTTTTCAAAATTTACCTTAATCGTTTCTTGGTAATTTTTTGGTTCACGTGGTGGCAGACCTGCCATGATATCTTGCAACTGGTCTCTATCAATGGTTTCCCATTTCATCAACGCATCTACCATAGCGTGCATTTTATCATGATTGGCTTCAATCAGCTCACGAGCGATTTTGTATTGGGTCTCCAAGATATGACGCACTTCTTCATCAACTTTTTGTTGAGTCGCCTCTGATATCGTGCGAGTTGGCATATAGCCTGATTGGTCGTCATCTTCATATACCATCACACCCATTTTATCCGACATACCATATTTGGTTACCATGGCACGCGCCATTTTTGTTGCACGTTCAAAGTCGTTAGACGCCCCTGTTGATTGTTGATTAATAAAGACTTCTTCAGCAATACGCCCACCAAATAAAATAGAAATCTCGTTTAGCATACCGTCTTTGTATTTGCTAATCGCATCTTGTTCAGGTAATTGCCACGTTACCCCCAATGCCCAGCCACGTGGCATAATGGTTACTTTGTGTACAGGGTCAGTATTTGGCAACATTTCGGCAACCAAGGCATGACCTGCTTCATGATAAGCAGTAGCACGGCGTTCTTCTTCACGCAATACCATGGACTTACGTTCAGGTCCCATAAATAGCTTATCTTTGGCTTCTTCAAAGTCATTCATATCTACACTCGCCTTATTATGACGAGCTGCGAACAAGGCTGCTTCATTGACAAGATTGGCAAGCTGAGCCCCACTAAAGCCAGGGGTTCCTCTTGCCAATGTGCGAATATCCACGCTCGTGGTTGATGGTAATTTTTTCAAATGTACTCGCAAAATCTGCTCACGCCCTTTGATATCAGGCAAGCCGACCGATACTTGACGGTCAAAACGACCGGGACGAAGTAATGCTTTATCCAACACATCGGCACGGTTCGTCGCTGCAATTACAATCACACCTTCATTACCGTCAAAACCATCCATTTCAACCAATAATTGGTTCAAAGTTTGCTCACGTTCATCATGACCGCCACCCATGCCATTACCACGATGACGACCCACTGCATCAATTTCATCAATAAAAATAATACACGGGGCATTTTTTTTGGCCTGTTCAAACATATCACGCACACGAGATGCCCCGACACCGACAAACATTTCCACAAAATCCGAACCAGAAATGCTAAAAAACGGGACTTTCGCCTCGCCTGCAATCGCTTTTGCCAACAAAGTTTTACCTGTACCAGGAGGACCTACCATTAAAACACCACGCGGAATTGTTGCCCCAAGTTTGGTAAATTTTTCTGGGTCACGTAAAAAGTCCACGATTTCAGCGACTTCTTGCTTAGACTCTTCAACGCCTGCCACGTCAGCAAAGGTAACTTTAACTTGGTCTTCGGTGAGCATTTTGGCTTTAGATTTACCAAAACTCATCGGACCAAAACCACGCCCGCCGCCACCAGAGCCACTTCCGCCCATATTTCGCATGATAAATAAGAACAAGCCAATAATCAACAGCACAGGAAAACTGGCGATAAGTAGTTGCATCATCACGCCTTGACGCTCAGGACTTGCCCCTTGTACTTCCACGTTATGCTTAATTAAGTTTGGCATAAGCTCAGTATCAGTAACCGCAGGGCGTACCGTTTCAAACTCTGCACCACTTTTGGTTTTACCCGTGATATGTTCACCGTCAATTTTGACACTTTTAATTTTATCACCGCTCACTTGGGTAACAAATTGGGAATAATGGAGCTTATCAGGTTCATTTTTGGTATCAAAGTTGCTAAAAATAGCCACCAACAAAAAAATCACTGCCAACCATAATAAGGTATTTTTTACCATGTCGCTCACGTTTTTGTCCTATCCGTTTTAATATTACTAAACAAATTTTAGTTTTGGGTATGTTTTTAAATTTTAAACAAATCTGGTTTTTTGATAAAAATTACCAATTATTCCGCATGATTTTAACATATTTTGCCACAAAGTTTGATTTATTTGTTAAAATCTTATTTTAAATAAAAGGCAAACGTTTAATATAGCATGATATAAGGTCTTACACATAATTATCAAGCCAAAAAACTGTTATAAAATCGTAATTGTCCAGCTAAAACCTACATCGTGGCTACCCAGTACATTTCTTTTGACCTTGCCCGAGAGGCTTTTGGCTTAATACTGCGCACTTTGTTAAAGGTTTGTTGCATTTGTTTACGTAATTCGTCCGAACCTTCACCCTGAAACACTTTGATAATCAGCGAACCGCCTTCGTTCAATACTTGACTGGCAAAGTCCACCGCCAATTCACACAAATAAATCATGCGTGGCTGATCAACCGAGGCGAAGCCTGACGTGTTGGGTGCCATATCCGACAACACCACATCTACCTTTTTATCGGCAACTTCTGCCATGATTTTGTCAAAAATTGTCTGCTCACGAAAATCACCCTGAATAAAAGTAACATTTTCAAGCGTATCCATCGGTAAAATATCAGACGCAATCAATTTACCACTATCGCCCACGAGTTTGCCCGCTACCTGCGACCAGCTACCAGGGGCAGATCCTAAATCCACCACGGTCATGCCTTTTTTGATAAGCTGTAATTTATCATTAATTTCCAACAACTTATAGGCCGCTCTGGCACGATAGCCGTCTCGCTGAGCCAACTTAACATAATGGTCATCAAGGTGTTCTTTCATCCACGCACGACTGCTTTTAGACAATTTTTTGTTGGTAATTCGGGTTGCCATACTCGTCTTTTGCTCTTTTTTCAATCAAAACTTCTGCTATTTTACCATATTTTCGTCAATGGTTTATGCTATAATAGGCTAATTTTTATCATTTTATAGGTTTTTTATGTCAAACAAAGCAATCAACAATGCCGAAATGAAGTTTCTAAAAGGCATCGGACATCGGCTTAACCCTGTCGTTATGGTAGGCGGACACGGCGTAACCGACAATGTAATTGAAGAAATCAACCGTGCCTTAGACGATCATGAGCTGATTAAAGTCAAAATCCCTGCAGGCAGTAAAGACGAGCGTGATGCCGTTAACCAAGCGATTAGCGAAGCTACTGGCTCAACAATTATCACCAGTATCGGACGCATCGTGTTGCTACTGCGTCATAATCCTGACGCCAATCCAAAATTGTCAAATTTGGCAAGATTTGGCGGATAATTTTATCAAAATTAAAAAATGAATTTAGAAAATATAAAAAATAAACACTATCTACTAAATCCGATTGCCAAACATAGTACGCAAGCGGATTTTCCATCCATAGTTACCCAAGTTCAATTACAAAAAAATGTGGATAATGCACAAGTTTTGCTAACTTTAAGCTATCAAATTTTGGCAAAAAGTACCGTAAAATTGGTAGAATTTGACCAAAGTTTGGTAAAACCGACTGATTTTTTGTGGGAAAATGATTGTTTAGAATGTTTTATTCAGCTTGATGAACGCCGATATTTTGAAATCAATGCCAGCCCTAGTGGTGCATTCGCTTTGTATGAATTTGATGATTATCGTACGCCCAATCAATTACCACCACGAGCAACTGATAAACTCACATTTATTTGGCAAAATCCTAATTGCGAAAATTACAAAAAATACAACAATTGTAACAGTCATTTTGAGTTTTCAGTCATCTTACCTACCAATTTTTTACCGACAAAAATCAATCCAACTGTGATTTTATACCAACATCATCAACCCATTTTTTATGCGGTCAATCATGCCAGTCCGCCTGATTTTCACAACAAAAACTTTTGGCAAAATTTTTAAATCAATTTTTACCAAAACAAAAAAAACTGGCAAACCCGCCAGTTTTTCTATTTTTATTTTCAGCAATTTAGCAAAAAATTAACGCTCTGGTGCTAATGCTAGATAAGTTTGTGGATTGACAGCTTGACCATTTTGGCGTACTTCATAATGCAAATGCGGACCTGTTGAACGACCTGTATTGCCCACGTTGGCAATGTGTTGATTGGCGTACACGGTATCGCCGACGTTTACCAAGTTCGCTGAGTTGTGTGCGTAACGTGTGGTAACGCCATTGCCGTGGTTAATTTCAATATAACGACCGTAGCCAGAACCCCAACCTGAGTAAGTTACCACACCGTTGCCTGTGGCATAAATTGGCGTGCCGACTGGTGCAGCAAAGTCCATACCTTTGTGAAATTGGGTTTTACCAAAAATATAACGATAGCCAAAACCTGACGACATACGAGCCTTTGACGTAATCGGACGCACAGGTAACAAACCATTGCCCGCATAGCTCGGTTCTGCATACACATTAGTAATGGTAATCACATTATCGCTAGAAAGTTTTTGGGCTAAAACTGCCAAACGGTCTTCTTTTTGTTGGGCTTGTTGGCTCAATAATTGGATATCACTGCTGATATCGCCAACATAATAATCTTCGCCATCGTCATCAGCATGAGCCACGCTCACCGTCATTAAGGCAACAAATGGAAGTACAGTTAAAGCTAATTTCATGGGGGTTCCTCTTATTTCAGTCAAACTTGATTAGGTTTAACTTTCATATTTGGCTTAAATTTTGGTAAAATTCATTCGTTTGAAATATCGTTTGACAATTTAACAGCTAAAAATCAAACCCAATCCCAACAAAAATAAGTTAAAATAACACGCTTAAATTTCGCTGATGGATAATTTTGTTTCACATTAATCGTTAAAAAACTGGAATGCACATGACTTCTAAAAAACCAGTCAACTACCTCGCCTCGCATCATGAACGCATCGCCAATTTACCGACACCGTTTCATGATAAAATCCAACATTTTCAAATCCTAACTCAAAAAATCCGTCAAGCATGGCAATCAATCCTGCCTGATGATGCCCTAGCAACGCTAAATGTCGGCTATCAATCAGAGCAAACGCTCTTTATCACCACCAGTAATCAAACGCTTGCCAATCATCTAAGTTACAGTCAGGCGGTATTGTTAAGTACATTGCAACAATCCAACCCAGCGTTTAATGGTATCTACCAATTAAAATTTCAAGTGGTTCATCCAACTTTTGCAACCACAACCGCTCAACTGGAATGTAATCAAACCGTTAATTCTGTAACATCGTGTGACATCAGCGAAAATACGAAGCGAAATATAGCACATCTTGCCGAGCTTGTCACTCATGACAAAGCATTATATGACGTGTTGCAAAAATTTTTGGATAAATAAAATCTTAATTTTTTTGATGTTTACAATGTAAAGTTATGTAAAATTTGTTACTTTTAGAAAAATAAATTTGCACTAGTTACAATTCATTGACAAAACTTATGCACAGCCTAACCATTTTTTTACTTTTTTATCATAAAATCAAAAAGATATCTTTTTAACGCTAGGCATTGCCCTATCACGGCTACACGCACCAAAAAATTTTGGACAAATTTGTCAATAATTAGCCGATAGAAAACCCCATGTTTTTTGTTGCCAAAAAATTAGCCAAACTTGTGACTAAAAATGTTACACAGAGTTTGGCTAAATTTTTAGTTATTTAATCATTTTAAAATAATTTAGTTGTTATAATTAACAAATGATGAATTCACATTGTCATATTTTGTTACAATTTTAAAATTATTCGGATCGCTAAAAACTGCTTTTAATAAATTGTTATTCAACATATGTCCAGATTTATAACCATAAAACGCCCCCAAAATCTGATGTCCTGCCAAATATAAATCACCCACTGCATCAAGTATTTTATGCCGAACAAATTCATTGTCAAAGCGTAAGCCGTCTGGGTTTAGCACCTTTTCATCATCCACCACGATCGCATTATCCATACTACCACCCAAGCCTAAATTTTGGCTTTTGAGATACTCAATATCTTTTAAAAAACCAAACGTTCTGGCTTTTGCGATTTGTTCAGTAAAATTAGCACGATTAAAATCAATCTCAAAGGTATCATGCTCTTTGGCAAAAGCGGGGTGGTTAAAATCAATGGTAAACGCCAATGAAAAGCCGTCATACGGGGTAAAACGGGCGATTTTGTCATCATGGCGTACTGCTACAGGACGTAGAATTTGGATAAATTTTTTGTCAGCAGATTGGGTAACAAGCCCTGCTTTTTCCAAGGTTTCAATAAACACCATGGCACTGCCGTCCATAATCGGAATTTCAGGGGCAGACACTTCCACCACAAGGTTATCAATACCTAAACAGGCAATCGCACTCATCAAATGCTCTACCGTACCAATGCGTTGGTTGTCGGTATTAGTGAGATTGGAAGACATGACGGTATCGGTAATTTGGTCATAACGTGCCAAAATCGGCTGTGGATTGGGCAAATCGCTGCGCAAAAATACCACGCCTGTATCTACATCCGCAGGTAAAAATCGTATTTGTACCAACTTGCCACTATGTAGCCCAATGCCTTCTAAAGAAATTGGCGTTTTTATGGTACGTTGTTTCAGGGTTTGTTGTTGTGTCTGTTCTATCATGGTTGCTCTATTACATATTTTGTTACATTTGGCGTATTTTAGCATTGTTTTGACAGATAACAAGGCTCTTTTCTTGATTTTTTTGATGAGTTTTTTTTATGATTTTTATCAAATTGTTTAACAATATTGCTAAGGCGATAGCTAAAAATTAAAATCGCATAAAAAACCCACTATCAATCTTGATAATGGGTTTTGTTTTTTCTAATACTTAACAATTACTTGTTTTGTTGTTGGCGTAAATATTGTTGAATACTATTGCCTGTACGCTGTGGTTGTGTGGTTGACACAGTTGGCTGAGCGGTTGCTGGTTGTGGTGTAACAGGTTGAACTTGTGGAGCAACACTTGGAGCGACAGTTGCTGTTGGCTGTGAGCTGTTGGCTGTCAATGCAGGTGTGTGTGTTCCTGCATCTACTCTTTGGCTACCAATCTCTGGGACAAAAGCACGGTTTGGATTTGGTACTTTTGGTGTCGTATCAAGGGTTAAACCTGTCGCCACAACGGTAACTTGGATTTCATCGCCCATATCTTCATCAAATACGATACCGTAGAAAATATTCGCTTCATCAATATCCACCAAACTTTTTACCTTTTCGGTAATGCGTTCTTGTTCATCAAAATTAAAATCAGAACTTGCCACAGTATTTACCAACAAACCTTTGGCATTTTTTAGCAACAAATTATCCAGTAGCGGACTCTTAATTGCTTTTTCGGCAGCGATTTCGGCACGGTCTTCGCCACTGGCCTTACCAATCCCCATCATCGCATGACCCCGAGAAGTCATCGCTGTGCGAATATCATTAAAGTCAATGTTGATAAAGCCATCTTCACGAATCATATTTGAGATACCTTGTACCGCTTGCATCAGTACTTCATCGGCTTTTTTAAAGGCATCTTTCATTGAGATTTTGCCATACACATTCATCAATTTATCATTGGGGATGGTAATAATCGAGTCAACAAAATTTGATAATTGTTCAATCCCTTCTTTGGCAACTTTACTGCGTTTGCCACCTTCAAAAGTAAAAGGCATTGTTACCACGGCAACAGTAAGTTTGTCCATTTCTTTGGCAAGACGGGCAATCACGGGAGCTGCCCCTGTCCCTGTACCACCACCCATCCCTGCAGTAATAAATACCATGTCCGAGTTTTCTAACACTTGTCGAATTGTTTCTTCATCGCTTTCAGCCGCTTCACGTCCGATTTCAGGATTTGCCCCTGCACCTAGACCACGATTATTATTTTTCAGACCAAGCTGAATTTTACTTGGGGCTGATAAGCGGTCAAGTGCTTGTCGGTCAGTGTTGGCACACACAAAGGTGATATTTTTGATGTTGGATTGTACCATGGTTTCCACGGCATTACCGCCACCACCGCCGACGCCAATTACGGTCAAACGGGCTGAACCATTATGCTCTTCAAAAGAATCATTGGCAATGCTAAATTTTGATTCCATCTTGGATTATCTCCGCACTAAATGTCGTTAATCAATAAAATTACGCCTATCATACCACGACTTTTAAAAAAACGCTAAAAATCTTGGCAAAAAATTGCTAAACACCAAAAAATATTAAAAAAAATTAAAACATTTTTTTCAAAAAGCTTTCAATTTGGTGTAAGGTTTTACTTAAGCCAGATGCTTCTTCAATATTCGCATTTTTTTCGGTATGATAAAACGCATCACTTTGGGTATATAACAACGTGCCAAACACATTTTGATATTTTCGTTGTCCAATCAGCGAAGCGATGTGTCGCAATTTTTCATCATCCCCATATTGGCTGTAGGCACTGATGGGTGATTGATGTTCGGCACGGTTGGATTTATGGACTTTATTGGCAAATACCTTTTTGGCAAGTGGAATAAGTCCACGCATTTCTGAGCCACCGCCCGTTAATACATAGCCTTGTTGCAAAAAATCACTTAACCCCAACGCATCTAAATCATTTTTAATATTTATTAAAATATTAATGTAGCGTGCTTCCACGATTTCTAGCAATTCTTGCATATTGACGGTTTTTTCATCATTTAGCTGAGAACGACGAATGCTAAAAAATTGACTAGCATCGATGCCAAAACGGTCAACGCTGGCTTGTTGTTTTTTCAACTGTTCTGCTTCAGCAACCGTTACGTCTAGCAACACCGAAATATCAAGAGTAGCGTGTTGACTGCCTTCAGGAAAACAGCGTGTATAGACCAATTTATTATCACTATAAACGCACACACTGGTGGTTGATGAACCGATATCAATTAGGCAAACACCGTGATATTTTTCTTCCGCCAACAAGCTATACTCCGCCGATGACACCGCATCAAACATCATTTGTTCAATATTGACATCGCACTCTTGTAAGAGTTGTTGTAGATTTTGCCGACTACGTACAGGCATCATCATCAAATGATGGAGTACCATTAGCTCGCTAGCTTGCATCCCAATCGCATCATCAATCATCTCGTCGCCACCGTCTAGGGCAATGCCTTGTTGCACATAGTGCATTAGATACATATCATCGCTTTGGTGTTGTTTTTTGGCTTGGGTCAATGCTGACACTACGTCTTTGGCACGAATGGTGTCGGTATTGATTGTCACTGTACCCGAACTATTAACACTCACCAATTCAGGGGTGGAAAAACTCAGCCAAACACTGTTAACACGGCAGTTTGCCATATCTTCGGCTTCTTGAATGGATTGTTTGATTGCGGATTTTAAACGTTCCCGATGACGGATAACGCCCTGAGCAAAATCATGGTTTTTAACCGATGAAATGCCAATAATACGAATATCTTGGGCGTGAAAAACCTGACCAATCACCGTATGTACGGCAGTGGCACTTAGATGAACAACGACGATAAGTTCAGGTTTTGTCATTTTTTAACGCTTTTACATCCGATTTATATAAAATTTGTCAAAGGCTTACGAAGTTTTTTGAGTTAAATTTTGTGTTTTTACCACAGGTCGCCAAGTGATTGCCATTCCATTTTTATACCGTAAATCAATGCTTTGAATATTAGAAAGTTTTGGGTTTAATTGGTTTTGTAGCAATACGCTCAAACGGTATAATTTTTCTGATGTATTGTCATTATCCACCAAAATTCGCAAACCATTGTCAAACCGAAATAACCACGTCATGCGTGATGTGACGATTACTTCATTCACTTTTAAACCAATCGGTAGGTACCAATCACTAACTTGTTTGGCTTGTTGCATCATTGCAATGGCGTCTTTGTTATCATCGCCCTGCAAATGCATCCAATAATCAGCCTGAAGTTCACTCGGGTCAGCAGGATGAAACACCACACCACGGGCATCAACCAAGCGTTCGCTACCAAATTTTGCTACCGCTTGGCGGGGTATCACTTTTACCACTAAACCCTGTTGCCAATCACGGCGGATGTCTACTTGTTCCACCCAATCAATCCGTGCAATTTTGTCAACATAAGTTTGTAAATCGGTCTGTAAAAAATTATCCGTTGCTTGTGTGCCAACAGTTTGCACCAAAACGTGATGTTCGTATTGGTTTAAATCGTTGGGTAGCACGCTAATCTTGGCGTCTGGCAATTGTCTTAACAACTGAATAGTCAACCCCAAAAATACCAAAAGAAACACGCCAACCCCTGCCAATAGCCAGTAAATGGGATTTTTCAAGGTCTGTTTATCAAAGTTCATCGCTTTGTCAAAACCAAACAAGGACTTGGGTTGAGCGTGGGTCATTGGTAAAAATGTTAATCCTAAAAGTCATCAATACAAAAAGTGTCTATCATACCAAATTATACCGACAAAATAACCTTACTTCATCGCAAAGTTTTTGATATTCATCCGTATTTTGTAAGAAAATGTAGTATTCTAACAGTTTTTGTGAAAATTTAAAACCTTTATCAAATATCTGCCAGATTTTCTAAAAAATTTTTTAGCAAAAATTATGACAAAGTCTCTGATAAAATTTGTAAGCATAAATCTGCAAACGAAATCCCAACCTGCTTGGCGGCCATTGGCACAAGGCTATGGTCGGTCATTCCAGGGACGGTGTTGAGCTCCAAAAGGTACAATTTGCCGTCATCGCCTTTTAAAAAATCCACCCGCCCCCAACCTTTGCCCCCCACCGCTTCAAAGGCACGCTTGGCAAGCTCGCCCATTTGCTTCTCTTCATCAGCGGTCAAATCAGACGGACACAGATAAGCGGTATCATTACGCAGATATTTGGCATCATAATCGTAAAATTTGCCCTTGGGGACAATCTTAATGCTTGGCAAGGCCCTATCGCCCAGTAGCGACAAGGCGTATTCGCCCCCTGTGATGGCTTTTTCTGCCAAAATCTCGCCGTGATACTGCTTTAAAGTGGGGTAGACTTTTGCCAAATCGCCCACCTGTTCAATCATCACCACCCCCACGCTTGACCCTTCACTGGAAGGCTTGACAAAGAGCGGTAAACCAAAGTCTGTCTCCACCGCATCAAAATCGCTGTCATCGTGTAGCACCACATACGGCACATTGGGCAAGCCAAGTGCCTGCCAAATCAGGCGACAGCGAAATTTGTCCATCGCAATGGCAGATGCCAGCACACCACAGCCTGTATAAGGCACGCCCAAGCCGTCCAGCACCCCCTGCAAACCGCCGTCTTCGCCAAAAGTGCCGTGCAAGACATTAAACACACGGTCAAAGTTTTTAAGCTGTGTCAAATCACGCTCTTTGGGATCAAAGTGGTGGGCGTCTATACCTTTGGATAGCAGGGCGTCAAGCACCGCCTTGCCACTTTTTAAAGACACTTCTCGCTCGGCACTTGTACCACCGCACACCACGGCGACTTTGCCAAAATTTGTTACATCGTTCATAAGTTTTAACCTTAATATAAAATTAAAAACCACACATTTGCTTGTATTCTTGCAATAATTTATCCATTTCTGGTTTAAATTGTTTAATATAATTATATGCTACCTTTGCACCGCTTGGGTGCGGAAAACAAACGGTTTTGCATTTTTCAAAGTTTTGGAAAAATACTTGAAATCCGCCACTTTCTTTTTGTACCATTTTTCTCTGACCAATTTCATTGCCAACAACTTTAATGAATTTTTCGTAATTGTCTTGTTGGTTAATAAAATCTGTTAATCTACGCCCCATAAATAATACTAAACTTGGTTGTAAAACTTCAAAATGAGTAATTAGATAATCAAAATTTTTTGAGATTTCATTATAGTCTTCAACACTTTTATTTGCGGTTGGGGAGATATTGGTTTGCATAATACTTTTTTCAAAGTTACCGCCCAAATTCTCCCTATCAAGAGAATGCCCCCATAATTCAAACCATTTAGCGACAATATTATCATATCTATATTTGTTAAAATTAAAAAAACCATCCCCTAAAAATGGTGTTTTATTAGCAAAAGTGAAAATTGTAGCATTTTTTCTTTGCCAAATTTCATCATCAGTTAAACCAGTAAATTGCTTATCAGGGTTTATTCCGTGCTCGTAACCACAAATTAACAATCCATTTTTATCATTCAATCCTTTAAAAATTGAATTTGCAAGATTAAGATTATCGTAAATAGACATTACTTTTCTCCAAAATAAAAACTATCAAAATCAGGGGCAAAAACCACTTTGCCTTTTAATGTACCTGCGGTGCGTTTTTTTGGAGTATTGATTGGCTTAGCAGACTGATTTTTTTGTGTCATAAATTCATCAATCAATCCAAAAATTTGTTTTTGCTCCAATTGTGGCAAAGACTGAATATAATCCACCGCTTGCCCCAGTGTTTGAATGGATTTTGTTTTCATCACTACTCCTTATTCAATGTATCAGCACTAACTTTAAGCCCATTGATTGGTTTGGCTAATTGACCTTTAAAATAATAAAACTCGCCTGCTCTTGGCAAGGGCTTTAATATAAATTGATAATGGCGAGCGTCAATGATTGTCGGTTTAATATCGCCTTGATATGAACCAATTTGCAGTCCATTCAAAGGCGTTAAGCCAAGCCACGATTGCCCAAAATAAGTGGGGCTACTGACGGTAATTTGCACAGGTTTATCACTATAAATAGGGTTATAAATTTGGCTGTGTCTGTCTTTGTCCACCCATTCTATATATTCAAAAAAACAAGTAGGTAAGGATTTATCGCTAATATGAAAACGCCCATAAGTTCCTGCTTGACAAACGCTTGCCAAAAGAGCGGTTAATAAAAGCCATTTTTTCATTTCAAATCCTTAATTTAAATAAACCCCATTCTCCTTTAATTCCAAACACAACTGCCCCACATTGCCTGCCCCTTGCGTAATGAGTAAATCACCTGCCTTTAAGCCTGCTTGCAATACTTGTTTGATTTGTGTTTTGTCGTCCACATTCAACACAATCGGCTCAACTTGCCCACGCTCACGAATAGAGCGCGCCAAATCATCACTTGTCGCCCCCTTAATTGGCTCTTCGCCTGCCCCATAGACATCAAGCAATATCAATTTATCCACCTGCGACAACACCGCCACAAAGTCATTAAAACAATCTCGTGTACGACTGTAACGGTGCGGTTGAAACATCATCACCAAACGGCGGTCTGGATAGCTTTGGCGTGCAGTAGCAATGGTCGCTGCCACTTCGGTAGGGTGATGCCCATAATCGTCAATCAACACAATATCACCGCCATCGGTGGCAAAACTACCATTATTTTCAAAACGTCTACCCACACCAGCAAATTTTTCCACCGCACGAGCAATTGCATCATCGCTCACGCCTTCGTCAGTCGCCATCGTGATTGCCCCAAGTGCATTATAAACGTTATGCAAACCCGGAATGTTCAGGGTGATTTTTAACGGTTCTTTATCTTTTCTTAACACGGTAAAATGCGTTTTTGTGCCGTCAGCAACCACATCAACCGCACGCACGTCATTATGTTCTTCCAAACCATAAGTTAAAACAGGGCGAGCGATATCGTCTATCATGCCATACAGTTCTTTGTCATCGCCACAAATCACCGCCAAACCATAAAACGGCATATTTTGCAAAAATTGAATGTAGGCTTTTTTCAAATTATCAAAACTGTTGCCATAGGTTTCCATGTGGTCTTCGTCAATATTGGTAACGATACACGCCATCGGACGCAAACTCAAAAATGATGCATCGGACTCGTCCGCTTCGGCAACCAAATAACGACTTTGCCCCAAAGACGCATTTTTACCAAAAGCATTGACTTTTCCGCCAACGACATAGGTTGGGTCAAGCCCTGCTTCATGGAGCATCACGGTTAGCAAACTTGTGGTAGTGGTTTTGCCATGGGCCCCAGCGACTGCAATACCATGACGATAACGCATCAGCTCGCCCAACATATCGGCACGGCGAACCACAGGAATGCGAGCGGTCAACGCCGACACAATTTCCGGATTGGTGCGATCAATCGCAGACGACACCACAACCACATCAGCATTTTGAATATTTTTGCTATCGTGTTGGATAAAGACTTGCACGCCCATTTTTTCTAGGCGTTCGGTAACGCCACTTGCCTTGATGTCCGAGCCTGACACGGTGTAGCCTTGATTGTGAATGACTTCGGCAATACCGCACATTCCTGCCCCACCGATACCGACAAAATGAATGTGTTTAATGCGACGCATTTCTGGGATTTCAATCAGACGTTTTGGCAATTTTTTGGTTTTTTGTTCGCTCATCATTTTTCTCATTTTTCTCATTTTTCTCATTTTTTAAATTTTATTAAAATAAAATTAAATATTGGTAAAAAATTAATTTAAATTATCTAAAATAATTTTCGCACATTGTTCGGTAGATTGTGGATTACCAAATTGTCGAGCTTTGTTGGCAATTTGCAAAATTTTTGTACGGTCAAGGTCGGCTAAAATCGCAGACAAACTGTCGGCATTCAGCTGAGATTGGGGTAACAAAAATCCTGCACCCTGTTCAGACAGGCTTTTGGCATTGGCAGTTTGGTGGTCGTCTACCGCACTTGGCAACGGCACAAACACCGCAGGCAAGCCCACATTTGCCACTTCGGTGACGGTCAAAGCCCCTGCTCGGCAAACGATAACATCCGCCCACGCATAGGCTTCTGCCATGTCGCTGATAAAAGGTGAAATTTGGTAGGGTGTGGTTTGCAACTCCACTTTGTCATATACAGCTTGGGTATCTTCCAAATTATTTTTACCACATTGATGGCGTACTTGCCAACTTTTACCTAGTTTTTCTAATTTGCTTAAGGTGGGAGCGATATTGTTGTTTAACACTTGCGAACCAAGCGAACCACCGACAATCAGAAGTTTTAACGGACTGGTATCGGCTAGGTTGATACGATGATTGGGTTCGGGTAATTTAACAATGGCTTCACGCACAGGGTTACCGACCGTGATAACTTTTTGAATGGGCAAATCGGTAAACGTGTTGGCAAAGGCTTGCATGACGGTTTTTGCCATTTTTGCCAAATAACGATTGCTCATACCAGCGATGGCGTTTTGTTCATGAATGACAATCGGTTTTTTGCAAATTTTCGCCGCAAGCCCCCCCGGTGCGGTAACATAACCACCAAAACCGACCACCATGTCAATTTGATTACTTTTGATAATTTTTACACACGCCAAAGTCGCTTTTAACAAGGCATTCGGGGCTTGTAACAAGCGTTTAATACCATTACCACGCAAGCCCTGCATGTCAATGGCGTGATAGATAAAATCGGTGTTGGCAAGCAAATCGTTTTCCATACCCTTCACCGTGCCAAGCCAATGTACTGTCGCCCCTTGTTGTTGCAAAGCATGAGCCACCGCCATTGCAGGAAACACATGACCGCCTGTGCCTGCTGCCATCATCAAAATTGTTGGCTTTTTTTGCGGAGTATTGCTTGTCATAAGGGTGCCTTTGTCAGGAATAATGATTGGAAATAGTCAGTTAAATTTTGGGAAAAAATAAGCGGTGACGTGCTGTCAAAAAAATGGTGAAATGATAGCATTTTTTGTCAATTTTTTAAAGGGATATCCGTAGAGAGTTTTTGCTAAATGATTGCTAAACGATTGCTAAATGTTTTTTAAATGTAATCTTGTAATTTTTATAAAAATCTTGGTGTTTTTATTTAATTATTTTAATTTTTTGTTTAAAAGATAGTAAAAAATAAGCTAGAAAAATTTTCCTAGCCTATTGATTTATGTAAGTTTAATTAAAACAACCCTTCAATCACCTTAATAAATTCACCCGCAATGTCCGTACCAAACTGGTCATCAATCTCACGAATGCAGGTCGGTGAAGTTACATTAATCTCAGTAATAAATCCGCCAATCACATCAAGACCAACAAATAATAAGCCTTTTTCAAGCAAAATCGGAGCGACAGTTTCAGCAAGTTTACGTTCGGTGTCAGACAAAGGCATCACCACGCCACGACCACCAGCAGCGAGATTACCACGAGTTTCACCATCAGCAGGAATACGAGCCAAACAATAGTCCACAGGTTTACCACCGACAATCAAAATCCGCTTATCGCCGTCTTTGATTTCGGGGATAAATTTTTGTGCCATAATCGGTAAAGTTTCTAATTGCGTGAGCATTTCAAGCGTTGAGCCGATGTTTGGGCTGTTATCGGTCAAGCGAAAAATCCCCATACCGCCCATACCGTCAAGGGGTTTGACAATCACGTCTTTATGCTCGCTAATAAATTCACGAATATGCGACTGTTGTTGGCTCACCGTGGTTGGGGTCATTAAGTGTGGAAATTGGGTCGCGAAAAGTTTTTCATTGCAATTTTGTACATTTGTGGGGTCATTGACAACTTTCACGCCTGCACGCTTGGCGTATTCTAACAGATACAAAGCGTACAAAAATTTCATATCAAAGGGTGGGTCTTTACGCATTAAAATCACGTCAAAATCGGTGGCTTTTTGCGTTACCTTTTCACCAAGTTCATAAAATTTGTCAGGATTTTTAAAGGCGTTGACTGATTGATTATCAATCATCAGTTCACCATTTTTTAGCCATAAATCATTGATTTTACAATAATTTAAGTAATGGTTGCGTTCTTGAATTGCCCACATCATAGCAAGCGTACTATCTTTTTTGTAATTGATGGTAGCGATGTCGTCCATCACGATTAGAAAATTGAGTTTCATGATTTTTCCTTATAATATGTCTTTCTTACACCCCATACTGCTCACGATAGGCAGTCATTTTGGCAAGCTCATCAGCTGTGCCATGTTTAGCGACATAATCGGTAATATCGTCCATGCTGACAAGTGCCAGTACAGGTACGTTTAATTCATCACCCAGCTCTTGAATAGCGGATTTTTCGCCCTGCCCTTTTTCTTTGCGGTCAAGCGCAACTATCACGCCAGCCACCGTCGCTCCTGCCTTATCAAGCAAACCCACCACTTCACGCATTGCCGTGCCTGCGGTCATGACATCGTCAATCACCCACACCGATTTTCCATTTAAATCCGCACCGACTAGCATACCGCCTTCACCGTGGTCTTTGGCTTCTTTGCGGTTGTAGCCCCATTCAGCATTGATGTTGTGGTTTTTAAATAAGGCTTGGGCAGTTGCCCCTACAAAGGGAATGCCTTTATACGCCGCCCCAAAAATCACGAGATTATCAGTATCAGCGTTTTTTATCTGTTTAGCAAGAGCATCAGCATAACCGTCCGCCAATGATGATAATAACTCACCAGTTGATAACAAGCCAGCGTTAAAAAAATACGGACTGATACGACCTGATTTTAAGGTAAATTCGCCAAATTTTAGCACGTTATTGTCAAGGACGATTTTGATAAAGTTTTGTGGGTTAAAGTTTGCCATTGATTTTCCTTTTCAAAAAAATGATGAAGTCATTATAAAGAAAAACCCGCCAAAAAACCATGCCAAACATAGACAACTTTTTAAATTTCAGCAGATAAAATCAAAAACAACCATGTTAAATTGTCGTCTTTCATTGCAAACCTTATTTTTTCAACGGTTTAATGGCTTTAGTCAAACGTTTAATTTGTTGATTTTGTTTGTCAATGTCACTTCTGGGTTGATAGCGAGCTTGGCGATAGGCTTGTTGTAACATTCGGATATTGTCTGGACTATTTACGTTATCTTGAATACGTTGTAACCAGTGTAACACGCCCTCGCTATCATTGCGAGCCAAACTTCGCTCTTGTTTTGCCAAACGTTGGGACAAATTTAGCAAATATTTATCGGTTTTATCCCAAATTTTACGCCGTTTATACCACAGCCATAAGCCTAAAAATGCCAACATCATCACAATCACTAAACCCATATACATGACTTGTTGATAGATTGATTGGATGTTAAACCATTGTAATAACGAGTTTTTTTGTTTGTCTTGGTCATAACCGATCACATCTCGTTGCCAGTAATAACTGGCTTGGTCAAACAGTCGGCGAGCGTTTTGTAGCAGTTGAAATTGTTGATACGACAACTGCCCAACGATACCGTCGCCAAACATTTGTGCCCCCACGCTTGCGGTCAAGTTGTCCATACCTTGCTCCACACGGTCAGGCGACACAAAGGCAGTGGGGTCAATCCGCACCCAACCGTCGCCTTCTACCCAAATTTCCGTCCATGCGTGGGCGTCCATTTGCCGAACTTCCCAACTTTTGCCATCTCTTCCTAATTCACCGCCTTGATAACCTGTGACAATCCGAGCAGGCACACCGACCGAACGCATCAAAAACGCAAAACTAGACGAATAATGTTCACAAAATCCCGCCCGAGAACCGAACAAAAATTCATCAATACGGTTTTGGCGTAGTGCAGGTGGCGATAAGGTATAACGGAAATTTTGTCCATTTACCCATTGTTCTAAGGCACTGGCAAAGGCGATTGGGTCTTTGCCGACTTTTTCGTATAAATTTTTGGCAAATTCACGGCTTTGGCTGTTACCGTTGTTTGGTAATTGCAAATATTGCTGACGCTCAGCATCGCTTAGGGTTAAGCCTATGGGTAAATTTTTTAGATAAGTTACTTTATAATTTAAGCGTTGATAAACTTCTGTCCAATGACGCAAGGTGAAATCGGAGGTTAAACCAATGCCACGTTGATTGGCAAATGGGTAATCCAATGCAAACAGCCAATTTTGTCCCGTTTTTTCCAAAATCACTTGATACGTTGGCAAATTTTCCAACGGTAGTTTGACATGATTTAAGGTTTCATTTAGCCATAATGGGGCTTGTTGGCGTCTATTATACCACATATCAGGGGCTTGCTTACTCGGTCGCCACGTCACGCCATCAAAGTCGCTAAATACCAACCCACGCCAATACATATCGCCACGTCTTGGCAGTTGCCCGTCAAACTCCACCCGAAACGCAAGCTCTGTAGATTGGCTTAATTTGGCAAAATCACCTGGTGACATACTGTCAGAAATTCCTGTGGTGGCTTGGTTTTGTCCACTCATGTGTACCGCCCATAGCGGTGGCAAACGTGGAAAAAACACAAAAATTACCACGGTTAAGGGAATGGCTTGTGCCACCAACAATCCAAGGGTTCGATAACGCCCTGTACCATCATCATTCATACCAATCATGGCAAACAAAGTCGTCATCGTGCCTAACGCCACAATCACGGTGGTAACCAAATCTTGCTCCACCAAAAACAGCCCTGCCAGCACAAACAACGACAAAGTTAACGCCACATAAGCATCACGGCGTGTATACAGCTCCAACAGCTTGCTCACCGCACACAACAGCAAAAAAGCAATCGCCACATCCAAGCCCAATGCCGTGCGATACGTCAGCCAAAGCCCTGCTAAACTGCCCAAAAACCCAACATATTGCACCAATCGCATGGTGCGTGGTTGATACAGCGAGTTTGGTAACCAACGCCGTACCACGCCAAATTGAGCAATAATAATCAGCAACGCATACGCCACAAGCCAACTCGGTAAATGTTTGGCGTGTGGAAGCACCACAAACAACTGCGAAATCAACACCCAATGAAAAGCCGATAAACCGCTAATTTTAGCGAATAAACCTTGTTTTTTGTGGGTATTTTGCCCAGAATTTTGAGAAATCGGTTGCATCATCATGGTGTTTGTGCCAACCTTAACAAGCTATCTTGTTGAAATGCCAAGCCCTGCCCCATCACACCGTCATCATTTGGCAAGATCAAGCGAAAAGCAATTTGTTGTTGACTTAATTTATCCACACCATAGCGTAATTGTCGCAATTTATCTTCGTGGGTGGTGGCGGGCATTTGGTAATAATCTAGCACTTGTTGCTGACCGACATTATCCACAAAACGCTTGGATAACAAACCTTGCCCCCTTGCCAAATGCGACCATGAAATACGTGCCAACGACTCGCCTGCCACATAATTATCCAACTGGTCAAAATCTTCTTGCCCTGCTTGGGTTTGGAGCGATGCGACTTCTTCGTCGGTGGTTAGCACAAACTGCTTGGCTTTGACATCGTACGCCAACGCTTTGGGATAAATCCACGCATGAGCGTCCAAAAACACATACGACCACGCCCGCAAAATCCCAAGCGGATACACAGTGCTGACGGTTAATTTTGGCAAATCAAACCGTCCACGTTTATCCGCCATTACGTATAAACTAATGATTTGTGGTTGTGAAATCTGATTGACCAATACAGTGGGTAAATTTTTGTTCATCTGTTGCTGTGAAACATTATCTTGTAAAGGTTGTTTTAAATCATAGACTTGCGAACCAAAGGTAAAGCGAATTTGCCGATGCGGTTGTCGGCTACGGCTACTCACTTGTAGGCGAATTTGTACCGCTTCGCCTTCAGTTGCATTGGCAACATCCACCAATTTAATTTGCAATCCTGACAAATGAGCAAACGTATAATGAATGGTAATCACAAGCAAACTAATCAACAAAAAACACAAACCCAGCACCAAATTATTGGCGTAATTCGTCCCTGCGACAAACATAATCATCAGCAAAAACACATACATTATCCCTTCTTTACTCAAAAAAATGTACACGTTACGAATGTTAAGTTTGGCAGTTTTTGTCACAGGTGAACGGCGTTTAAACCAACTTTCAAAACGAGTTTCTAAATAATGTTGCAACATAATTCAACACAAAATCATTTTAATTATTTTTAAACAATAACAGGTACTTGGCGTAACAACTGACCTGCAAGCGTATCAGGCATCTGACCTGCCAAATGATTAAAAGGCACAAACGCTTGCCCAAGCCGATGGTCAACCACCGCAGAAAATACCGCTTGCACATCTTCAGGCGTCACTTCATTAAAACCACCCAAATACGCATACGCTTGTGATGCGTGTTTTAACGCTAACATTCCACGTGTTGATAGCCCATGATAATCACGACTTTCACGCGTTTTGGTAACCAAACGCTGTAAATAATCCACCACAACATCCGCCATAAACACTTGTTTTACCTGCGATTGAGCCGTTAGCAAATCGGTCATGCTTAACATTGGTCGAATATTTGCCAACATTTGTCGTCTATCTGTACCAAGCAATAACTCACGCTCCGCATTCGGCGAAGGATAACCGAGCGACAAACACATCAAAAAACGGTCAAGTTGCGACTCAGGCAACACAAACACCCCTGATTGTTGAGTTGGGTTTTGCGTGGCAATCACAAAAAACGGATTGGGCAACGCACGGGTGATGCCATCTTGCGATACTTGGCGTTCTTCCATGGCTTCTAGCAACGCCGACTGGGTTTTTGGGCTAGAGCGGTTAATTTCATCTGCCAATAATAGCTGGCAAAAAATAGGACCTTCTTTAAACTCAAACGTGCCTGTATCGGTTTTGTACAACGAAATCCCTAAGATATCCGCAGGGAGCATATCGCTGGTAAATTGCACACGGTTAAAATCCAAGCCTAAGTGATTGGCAATCGCATGAGCGAGCGTAGTTTTGCCCATGCCTGGTAAATCCTGTAGCAACAGATGCCCATTGGCAAGCAAACAGGCGACCGACAATTTCACCACTTCGGCTTTGTCTAATACAATTTGGTTAATGCTGTGAAGCATGGCTTGAAATTGGGTTTGTAACATTTCTTGGCTTTTGGGGCTTTCTTGATTTATTTGGTTCGTTTGGCTTGTTAAGTTTAGCTCGTTCATAGTCATCCCAATTTTTTTAGATTTAATTAACAATCAATTAAACAAAGCGACAAATTTTTACAAAAATAAGGTATCGTAAACTTATCTAGTTTAACAAATTTTGCTAAAAAATAGTGTTATGATTGTGTAGGCGTGCGAATAAACAGATAAATAAAAAGGATAAACCATTTGATTATCCTTTTTACTTATTTTTTAGCTATTTTAAAGTAGATAAATAGGCAATAATATCTTGGCGGGTTTTGGCATCGGCGATGGGTTCAGACCGCATTCGTGTACCATTTACCGCTTGTTTTGGATTGGCAATATAACGCTCAAGCTGTTCGGCTGTCCATACGATTTGGCTATTTTTTAACGCATCGGTGTATTGATAGTCGTTTAATAATGCCACTTTTGCCCCATAAATTCGTGAGAGTTGTGGGCCTTTGTTATTGCTACCGACTTCTAGGCTGTGACATTGTTTGCATTGTTTTTCGTAGGCGGTTTTGCCTAGGGTGGCATCGCCTTGGCTATAAACAGGCAAGGCAACAGGCGGTCGCTCGGTTGGCGGTTGTTTGTGGCAAGCGGTTAGACCTGCCATTCCCAATAACACCGCCAACATTGCACGTTGTTTTGCTAAATTGAAACCAAATTTTGAAAAATTCACGACCATGCTTATGCCTAATTATACCTACTCAGTTACGCCTGTTCAGTTTGGATTTTCATTTCTTCGCTAGGTTCTTGTAAATAATTACCTTGCAAATATTTCGCCCCCACTGTCCAAGCGGCTGACATGGCGGCAGGGTCTTGAATAAATGCCATCAGACTGTTCGCACCGTGTTCATGAATTTGGGCAATCAATGATGAAATGGTCGCCACGTTGTCGCTATTTTCCAAGTCTTTGATATAACTACGGTCAAGACGCACGATATTGGGTTTAATAAAATCCAAAATTTCCATTGAGTTCACTGCTGAACCAAAGCTATATAAACCAACATCACAGCCGACTTGTTTTAACATTTCGGCTTGTTTTTGTGCCATTGCCATATAGTCGTTTACCATCGCTTCGCTAAACTGGAGTGTGATACGCCCTGGTTCGCTACCGCCGACCGCTTGTAATAATTTACTGGCAAAGGCTGGCAAACTTTCGTCCGTCAATGATGCCGAACTTAAATGCACCATGATACGAGCAGTTGGATCTACTTCAGTACGATAGCGTTTAAGGTTTTTACACGCATTAATCAATACCCAACGGTCAATTTTATCCATTAAACCGTGTTCATTGGCAACGTGCAAAAATTTATCGGGTGTCATGAGCGTACCGTCGGCTAATGGTAAACGCAAGAATACTTCAAATAGGTTACTAATATCACGTTCAACGTCATAAATCGGTTGATACATCAAGGTAAATTTGTTGTGTTCAATCGCGTTTCGCAAGGTTTCTAACAGTACCGCATCGTCTTCGCTGGCAAAGGCAGACGGGTCATACAGATAAAACACATTGCCGTCCGCATTGTCTTTGAGTGCCAAGCCAATCGCTTGTATCACACGATCAATAATCACAGGGGCTTCAGGCGATGTGTTGTTAATCATGGTCGCACCCACAGTAACCGTGGTTTTCACCGTTCTTGCACCAACTTCAATCAAGGTTTCAGCGATTTGTGCGACGATTTGATTGCCCAAGTCTTCCACCTGTTCTTGTGGCATATTTGGCAAAATCAACATAAATTGACTATCGCTAAATCGGCTGACATAGCCTTTGTCCACTTTGTCTTCACCGACAATCGTGGCGACTTTTTGTTTTAACAAGTTTGCAATGGCAATCACGACACTGTCCACGCCTTGAATACCAAGGCTTGAGTTGATTTTACCAATATCATCAATCCGCACACTTAACACGCCTGCCAACAAGCCTTTTTGTACCACGGCTTCACGGATGCTGGTCAACACTTGTTCAAAACCACGGCGGTTAAAGATACCTGTTAATTGGTCAATCCGCTCCATTTGTGCCAATTTTTTGGCAAGTTCGGCATTATTACTCTCATCAGGTTGGATAATTACTTGTTGACATGGCTCACCTTCGTAGGTCGCCGCTGCCAGCTGTAATTTTGCATCAAAGGTTGAGCCATCTTTTCGCACCGACTCAAACTGAAATTCCACGTTTTTACGGTTGCCTTTTTCAAAATCTTTTAAAAATGTTTTAAAATCTTTGATATTATTACTGGCAATCAAGTCAATGATTGGCACACCCATTAAGTCGTCCATGCTCTTAAAGCCGAACATTTCTAAATACGGCTCATTGGCATAAATGTGCAAACCTTCTTCCACATAGGCAACCGCACTCTTGGAGTTTTTAATCAAAATATTAGCACGTTGCTCAGCATCTTTTAGCACTTGACGAAGTTTGGTTAAATCATCACGAAAACACCGTTGGCGGTGTTCTTGATATATCCGTAATGCCATTTCCATAACACGGTCTTTTGGTAAAGCATCGACTGCACCCCAATACTCATACAACGGCAAGGCGACATCGGTTTTATCACCATCTTGCACCATTTCAAGTTTGGTTTGTTCTTTGGCATCAAGGGTTTTTGCATTGATACCATTTTCTGGAATAAGGCCAATCATTGGCAAATCTAACGCATGCTCTTGGATGATTTTTACCACCTGTGGTACATTTAAATCATACGCCTTGCCCATAACAAGCACATCCCACGACTGACGCAATAATTTTAACAGCTCTTCTTTATCATCCAAAAAGCCTAAAATTACTTTCTTATAATAATTTTCTTCTAAAACATCAATCAATTGTTCGGCATATAGCTGATTGTCATCAATAATCAATAAATTTAAGTTATCAGGTTGTTTCATACCATTTCCAAAATTGACAAAAATTAGTTGTTAGTAAGAACCTGTATTCACAACCTTACGCAATTAAAATTTGTTGTAAAATTAATAAATAAAAGTTTGCTTTTGCATGAAAATTGGCTAAATCTTGCTTTTCTGCGTCAAAAACTTGCTTGATAGAATCACTATCAACCTGCGTTTTTTCCTTAAAAAGCGGGCAATTTATCGCATTTTTCATTGCAAAAATGTTATGAATACAGGTTCTAACAACCAATCTTATAAAAAATAAAAGCCCCATTATAAATCAAGTTGGGACTTTTTGCCTAACACAATTTTATTTTTTCGGTTTAAAAGGTTGATTTTATAGGTTTATTGACCAAATTCGTTAAAATCCAAACACACGTTTATTGTACACGGACAAAAGCGTACTCTTCTATGTCATCAGTCATATTTAATCGTTCGGTTAAGCGAATATTTACTTCTTTATTGTCAATTCGCATAATCAATTTTTCATCCAGTTGATAACCAAAACGGGCCATCAGAATGCTAGTCACAGGGCGGTTAAACTCGGTATTTTTAGGAATCATTAACGCAGGAACAAAATGCTGTGGACGCGTGCCTGCATTTTGTAACCGCACGCCACACGGTATCACCCCACGCCCAAACAAACGCACCATCACATCAACGTCTAGGACTTTTTGTTGACCTTCGGCAAAGATTTGGTTAGTTTTTGGACGTTGTTCCAACGTTTCAGCATAGCCTAATTGCCACGTTTTATTTGGGTCATCTGCCAAACGGGTTGCCACCATTGAGCCAACTTGCAGTTGACTTAACACTGTCATTTCGCTACTACGGTGTAAGCTGTGTTGCACATCGACGGTTTGATTGTACACCATGGGATTGGTTAAATGGTATTGATGAAAATTGGCTTCTACCACATCCACCAAAGTCGATTTATTCAGCTGATTTTGCGGTTGGCTACGTGGACGTAGGCGTTCTGGCAACTCATTGGCTTGAATGAGATTGCCTAGACTTGTTTTATTTGCCAACATATAATGAATATGATAAAAACCGACCACCGCTTGACATTTGCCTGATGCACCGCCTAGTTTTTCAGGTGTGGTTAACTGTTTTTTAATATTTTCCAACATAATTTTGGCAAAACGCTGTTGGATTTTATCCTCCATATCGTCGCTGTGTTGCGATTTTACAATCACTTGTTGCAAGGTATTAACCAATTTTGAAAAACTGATAAACAAACATTCGCTGTCTTTAGAAAATGGATTAAACGCCACGCCTGCGTGCAATAACTGTGGTGGCTGATTGGATTTTAAGTTGATAAATAAATACGGTTTCTCCGCCAACTCACTCGTCACAATCAGCTCTTTTTGCCAATCGTTACTCATTTTTTGCCACATCAAAATATCAGGACGGCGACAGGCAGACGGGTTAACCACTTCACTAAACAAACATTGATGATATACCGCTTGCATTGTCAAAGGTTTACCATTTGCCATACCTGACTGCCCAAATAACGGCAAATGATACGCCACATTTTCCCAGTGATTGCTCAGCATAAAATGATAGCACGCATTCAGCCATTGCCAAATCACTTCGGTATTTTTGCGATAGCCGATTTGTTTTTCAAACAACGCTTGACGAAGCAGACTCATCATACCGTAGAGGCATTGTTTGACAATTTCATCTGCAGATTTTCCACCGCCTAGCCCAAGTAACGAACCGATGCCTTTTTTTTGGGCAAGCTGTGGATTTGCCACCACTCGTTGCCACACGCTGTTATAAAACATCACGCCCAAATAATGTACCGAAATTGTCATATCCAAGGCTTGTTGCTGGCTCTCGTCCAAAATCCCTGATTGATTTTTATAAATCTGATGCAAACTGGCAATCAACCGCTCCGCCACTTTATTGACCGCAACAAACAACTCCAAACGTCTATATTCATCAATCTCCGCACGCATCAGCTGATTTATCACCGTTTGATAAGACGCATACATTTCCGCGATATTTAAGCGGTTAAAGTGCATCTGCCAATCCACCAACTTTTCACCGCCATTACCAATCATCAGCGTGATGTTTTCACTGGCGATAACGCTTGATTTTCTTAAAAAATCACCCAAATTTTTATCATTAATCATAGTGCAATTCCTACTTTTTTGGTAAGTTATACTTTGTTAAAGTTAACCCTAGCCTACCATTACCTTAGCCTACCACTTAGAGCCTATCAACTACAAAAAATTGTCCATAAACGCTAAATTTTAGCAAACTTTTGTTAAAAATGTTACTACTATCTAACGTTTTTTGGTTGTAAAATTGTTATTAAAAACTTGTTAAAAAACCCTAAATAAAATCAATCGCTTAAAATAGATTGGTTCTGTTCATACAAATTAATCGGCGTTTTAAACGGCTCGTTCGGCGTTTCTCGCACCAACTTTGGCACTAAATAACCTGCACATTTTGCCAATAATTGCCAATAAATCGCCACCGCTTCGGCATCGTCAATATAAAAATGGCTTGCTCCTGCCACTTTGTCCAAAACGTGCAAATAATACGGTAAGACACCTGCTTGCCACAGTTTTTCACTTAAATTTGCCAAAATATCAGCATCATTGTTAATATTTTTTAACAAAACAGTTTGATTTAACAAGGCAATTCCTGCCAGTTTTGCTCGTTGTAAATAAGAAATCGTCTCATCATCTAGCTCATTTGGATGATTGGCATGAATGACCAACACAATTTGACAACGGCTTGACGACAGACGCTTTAGCAACGCATCGTCAAGCCGATTGGGAATGACGACAGGCACTCGGCTATGTAGCCGAATGGTGCGGATTTGCGGTATATTTTCTAAGGTATCTAAAACCGCAAATAAGCGTCTATCGCTCAAAGACAAGGGGTCACCCCCACTCAAAATCACTTCGTTGACATCAAGATTTTTTTCAATGTAATCAACAATAGTTTGCCAATCGTCTGCAATAGGTAAATTTTCTTGATAATCAAAATGCTGTCGAAAACAATAGCGACAATGCACCATACACGCCCCTGTAATCGGCATCAGTACCCGAGAGCGGTATTTGTGGATAATGCCCTTGGTAGGATTGGCAGATTTTTCCGCAAGTGGGTCGGTAACAAACCCCGCCGTTTGTACTGTTTCGGCAAAGGTGGGTAAAATTTGCAATAATAAGGGGTCGTTTGGATTGCCTTTTTGCATTTTTTTCACAAACTTTTGTGGGACTTTTAACGGAAAATCGCTCATTTTTTCACCAACATTTTTTTCGTCTGTTTCGCCAAAGACTGTTTCAACAAAATCTGCAGGCAAATCGAGCATTTTTGCCAAGCTTTGCTTGTCATTAATGGTATTGACAAAGTCGCTTTTCCAATTGCTTTGCCAATTTGGGCTATCGTCTGTAATATTAGTAATGTGAATTGGCAGGTTTGGCATAAATTTTTCCGTTGGTTTATCTGATTATTTTTGAGTTTTGTACAATTTTTGGTGCGGATTATTTGAAATCGTGGTTAAAATTGGTTATTATATTGTGTTTGTAATTTTTTACAAGTCAATTACAACTAAACGATTTTATTTCTCTTTTTTGTTAGGAAAGTTTATGGCTTCTTACTCAACCAATGAATTTAAAGCTGGCTTAAAAGTCATGCTAGATGGCAACCCATATTCAATTTTGGAAAACGAATATGTCAAACCCGGTAAAGGGCAAGCCTTTAACCGTGTGAAAATGCGTAACCTAAAAACGGGTAAAGTACTAGAAAACACCTTTAAGTCAGGCGATAGCCTAGAAGGTGCGGACGTGGTGGATACCGAAATGAACTATCTGTATAACGATGGTGAGTTTTGGCATTTTATGCACCCAGAGAGCTTTGAACAGCTACAAGCAGACAAAACTGCGATGGGCGATGCGGTCAAATGGTTAAAAGAAAATAGCAATGAAGTGTGTACCATTACGTTGTTTAATGGCGTGCCATTAAGCGTGTCTGCACCGAACTTTGTTGAGCTAGAAATCACTGAAACCGACCCCGGTTTAAAAGGCGATACGTCTGGCGGTGGTGGTAAACCTGCCACGCTAGAGACAGGTGCGGTGGTACGTGTGCCATTGTTTGTACAACAAGGCGAAAAAGTGAAAGTTGATACCCGTACTGGTGAATATTTGTCTCGTGTGTGATTTTTAGCTTTCACTTAATAAAAAAATGACAACGACTTGGTTGTCATTTTTTTTATATAAAAAGATTGCAAAAAACTACATTTTCACCAAAAAGTTGTGCTAAACTGCTAAAAATTTCACCTTAGATTTTATTAAGTTTTAGCAGGTATCTTATGCAACTCACCCCGCCTGACAGTTTAACCCAAACACCGCCAATCACTCTAGAAGCTCCAACCGCCGTCAGCAACATTTCTCATGATGAAGCCGACAGTATGGTAAAACTTGACCAAACAAAAGTGCCAGAGCTGGACGCCAAAGTCAATGAATTTATCCAAAATGTATTAGCAAATCCTGTACAAAGCCCTGCGTTTAACGACAAAGTCAACGCCATTCATCAGCTTGGTAATGCCGAAATCCGAGCGTCTGCCCAAATTTCTAACCGAATGCTAGACCGCCCTGCCAAAACCATGGATAAAACCTTGTTTGATAATTCACCGATTGCCAAATCGCTGACCGAGTTGCGTGGCATTGTGGAAGATTTAGACCCAAGCAAACAAAGCACTTTATCAGGTAGTCGCAAGTTTTTGGGCATTATTCCCATGGGCAACAAAGTCCAAGATTATTTTCGCAAATATGAAAGCTCACAGAGCCATATTAACAAGATTATTGAAAGTTTGTATCATGGGAAGGACGAGCTACTCAAAGATAACGCCAGTATTGAGCAAGAAAAAGTAACCATGTGGACAATGATGCAGTCCTTGCGTCAATACATTTATGTTGGCAAAAAAATTGACGAACAGCTTGAACAGAAAATCTACCAACTCGAAGCCACCGACCCTGAAAAAGCTCGGATTGTCAAAGAAGAAATGTTGTTTTATGTACGGCAAAAAAACATGGATTTTCTCACCCAATTAGCGGTCAACATTCAAGGTTATCTCGCCCTTGACATGATACGCAAAAATAATTTGGAGCTGATAAAAGGGGTGGATAGAGCCACGACCACCACGGTTTCTGCGTTACGCACGGCGGTCATGGTCGCCCAAGCCATGAATAGCCAAAAGCTGGTATTAGACCAAATTAACGCCTTGAACACCACAACCAGTAGCTTGATTGAAGCCACATCCGCCATGCTCAAACGCCAAACAGGACAACTGCATGAACAAGCCAGCACCAGTGGCGTCCAATTAGAAAGTTTACAAAAATCGTTTAATCATATTTATGAAACCATGGATGCGATTGATAAATTTAAACATCAAGCCTTGGACAATATGCAAAAAACCGTGAATAGCTTGAGTAATGAAGTTGACAAAGCCCAACATTATCTGGACAGAGCCAACCGCCAAACCATCAATGACATTAGCACGCAGTTAAAAATTGATGATAAACAATTAGGTGATGTGAAAATTTGATAAATTTTTAACAAAAGATTTTAAGCAAAATAAAGAGGTAAGTTAAAATTAACTTACCTTTTTTTATGAATTTTTGACCAATTTAAAAACTTTTCGGGTCTTTTAATTCATCATGCCCATCGGTGTCAATGGACGGTTGTGGAATGGCAATCCCCACCGCACACGGGTCGTCTTGGATAATTTTTGGGGCAGATTGATAACGGCTAATCACTTCGTTGCCGTTCGCATCTTCACCAATCACATATTTGAAGCCCTTGCGATTAAAACGATTGACCGCACGCTGATACCAGCCTGCAAAGCCTGTGGTCGGTGCATTCGGATTATGATAAAACGCATTCATCACCGCAGGCAAGCCCAAACCACACACCACACCCGACAACAGTACCACAATAAAAGTATATCCGACCAAATACGCACTATATGGCTGTAACTGTGGCACATTTGACACAGATAAAATCAACGCCAGTGAAATGCCACCACGCACCCCACCCCATGATAAAATCGTCAAACTTCCATTATAGCTATATTTTTTTAAGTGTGGAAATAGGGCAAAGGATAAAAAATTTGCCAAAAAACGGGCAATGTGCAAACACACAAACGCCACAATACCACCAAAAATCAGACTTGCCGACAAATCCAAAATAAATAGCTCAAGCCCAATCAAGGTAAACAAAAACGCATTAATAATGCCTTCAATGGCATGCCAAAAATGGTTAATCTCATCAATCTCCTCTTGACTACGGATTTTATGCCATCGATTACCCACAATCAAACCGCCAACCACGCAAGCAATCGGAGCAGACGCATGGGCGTACAACGCTACCAAATACGAGCCACACGCCAAAAATGCCGTTGTCAAAATCAGCGACTCCATCTCATGCTTGCCTGCCAAGATACGTAACACCGCCTGACCAAAAAACCACCCAATCAGACCCGCTACCACAATCTCATAGCCAAGGGTTTTGAACATTCCCAACGCACTAAACTCACCACCTTTAATCACACCCAAAATCGTCATAAACAACGCAATACACACCGCATCGTTAAACAGCGACTCGCCTTCTAGCTTAATCATCAAGTGGTGTGGGGCTTTTACCGAACTTAACACGCCCTTAATACCAATCGGGTCAGTTGCCCCAAGCCCAGCACCGAGTAGTAACAGTATGCTCATGGGAATCACATGATTAGACAACCATTGAAAACCAAACATCAAGCCTGCAAAAAACACCGCACACAAGCCTAGTGCTAAACTTGCCAAAATGCCAATCGGTTTCCAATAATTTTTTAAATCCGACACCTTAAACTTTAACGCTGAAGCCGTCAAAATAAAACAAATCACCCCATTAATCAAAAAATCGTAAAAATTAATCTTTTTAACCGCTTCTTCAATATGGTGAATGTTAATCGTGATAAACTCACTGCCGTTTAATAAGCTGGCACTCCACTGCAAAATAAATACAAGCACTGCCGAGACAATCGGCACACCAATCGCCTGTGGAAAGCCCAAAATCCGCTTGTTAAACATGGTGGTAATCACCGATAGCGAACATACCGCAACCAAGACTTGTAATAAGAAAAAATTTCCCATAATTACCAACTTTTTAGCAAAAAAATCATAAAAAACGCTTAAAAACAATAAAAAAAGGCAAAAACCCGCCAGTTAACGAATTTTTCTATTATGTAACGAAACATTAAAGATTGCAACCAATTTATGCTTTTTTTTGCCATTTTTTGCTTTATTTCTAATCAAATTTAACAGATTGTGAAGACTAAAACCAATCGTTCCATTTACTAAAGCAAAATTGAAAAATGCGTGATTTTTTGTTAAAGTGCGATTAATTTTTAACCTTAATTTTTACAATGAATAATTAGGAAAACAACTGATGCCAACAAAAAATCTACATCTCGTTAATTTTAAACAACTAAAACTTGAACAATTACAACAACATATCAATGATGCATTAGAAAATGGCACAGCATTTTTAGCCATGCTCAATGACGAGCCGACCGCAAAAAACAGCCAACAAGCATTGAACGATATTACCGCCTTTGAACACGTGAATATCGCTTTAGACCGCAGTTGGGGCTTGTTGTCGCATTTAAATAGCGTGGTCAGCAATGACGAAATCCGTGCGTTGCACCATGAAATGTTGCCAAATGTCAGCGAATACGGTACAAAAGTTGGGCAAAATCTAGCTTTGTTTGGTCGTTATCGTCAAGTAATTGATGATACAGCATTTTTTAAACAATTAGAACCTGCTCGTAAGCGGGCGTTACAATTAGCACTACAAGGTTTTAAACTATCAGGCGTGGCGTTGGACGATGTTAAAAAAGCTGAATTTGCCAAATTAGCCAACGAACTTTCTACCTTATCGGCAAAATTTTCTGATAATTTATTAGATGCAACTCAAAGTTATTTTTTACCATTACTTGATAATCAATTAAAAGGATTGCCACAATCTGCCCTTGCCCTACTCAAAGATGCAGGCGAACGCTACCACGAAAAAACAGGAAAAACCACCCCAACCCAATATGTCGCAACGCTTGATATGCCTGTGTATTTGGCGGTAATGACCTATGCCGATGACCGAAATTTGCGAGAAACGCTATACAAGGCGTATGTCACTCGTGCATCCGAACACAGCGAACAACCGCAATTTAACAATGCCGAAATTATGACAGCAATTTTGGCAAAACGTGAACAAAAAGCCAAACTGTTGGGCTTTGACAATTTTGCTCAAGTGTCGCTTGCCACCAAAATGGCGGACGATGTGGCAACGGTGGAACAGTTTTTGCGAAATTTAGCCAAAAAAGCCATACCATATGCTAAAGCCGATTTAAAAACTTTGCAAACAGAAGGCTTAGCGTTTGATATTGACGAGCTAAAACCGTGGGATACCGCTTATTTGGCGGAAAAAGTGCGTGAACGCAAGTTTAACCTGTCGCAAGAAGCGGTACGTCCATATTTTCCACTGCCAAAAGTGATTGACGGTTTGTTTAATATTGTTCAACGGTTGTACGGTATTGCTATCGTGGAAAAAACCGCTGAGGTACAACGTTGGCACGACGATGTACGCTTTTACCAATTATTTGATGAAAATCAAACACTTATAGGTGGTTTTTATTTTGATTTGTATGCACGGACAGGCAAGCGTGGCGGTGCGTGGATGAGCGGTTTTCAAGCTCGTTACCAAAATGCCGAACATCAATATCAACAGTTGCCCGTTTGTTTTATGGTGAGCAATTTTACGCCCCCACTTTCTAATAAACAGCTTGGCGACAAACCAAGCTTGCTAACCCATGATGAAGTCTTGACATTATTTCACGAATTTGGACATGGCTTGCATCATCTTTTGACCGAAGTCAGTATTTCTGACGTAGCGGGCGTGAATGGCGTGGAATGGGATGCGGTAGAATTGCCAAGCCAGTTTATGGAAAATTGGGCGTGGCATGCCGATGCGATTGCGTTAATCAGCGGTCATGTGGACACAGGCGAACCGTTGCCCATGGCGATGTTGCAAGCCATGCTCAACGCCAAAAACTTCCAAAGCGGTATGCAGACGTTACGCCAGCTTGAATTTGCCTTGTTTGATTTGTTGTTGCACGCTAGTACGCCAGCCCTTGATTATCAAGGCTTGCTAACCTTACTTGACCAAGTGCGAGATGATATTGCCGTGATGCCAACCACCGACTATAACCGTTTTGCCAACAGTTTTAGCCATATTTTTGCAGGGGGTTATGCCTGTGGTTATTATTCGTACAAATGGGCGGAACTTTTGTCGGCAGATGCCTTCGATAAATTTGAGCAAGACGGTATTTTTAACACCGTAACGGGCAAGCAATTCCGTGAGCAAATTTTGGCAAAAGGTGGTTCTCGCACGGCAAAAGAGAATTTTGAAGCATTTCGTGAACGCCCTGCGGATATTGAAGCCCTATTGCGTCATTCGGGTTTTTATGAAGAAATTTTGAGTGACGATGTGAAAAATTCGCAGTCGTGGTAAAAGGAAAAATCATGCGATACCAATCTAACCGCCCCAAACGCCAATTTTTGGCAGGGGTAAAATGCCCACGATGTAACGAAATCGACAAAATCGTTCAAGTAGAAGTTTTTGAGCCGATACCTGATGAATACATTGAATGCGTGGCGTGCGGACACACTGAACGCCGACCCACGCCTGGCCAGTTGCCTGTCATTCAACAGCAAAATGCCCATGATGTCGGCGTGGTAACTTTTAAATAAATCGGAAATAGACTAAAATAAAATAAACAAAAGTTGATAAAATTTTGAGTTTTATCCTTTAAGTAAAAGATTGTTTCATTTTATCCTAAAATTTAGGCAAAATATTGTTAAATGCTACTGTTTTTTGCTATAGTATGACATAATTGCAAAAACTTGTAATAACGAGTTTTTTATTCACAAAATTTTAAAAATTGGTAAAAAATTATGAGCGACATCAACCGTAACCAAGACCCAATGGACGAATTTTCATTAGACGCATTAGATTTAGACAGCTTAGACTTAAGCGAAACGCCAACCACCAATGCGTTAGACAGCAGTTTGGATAATAACGCCTTAGATTTAGATGCGTTTGATTTGGACATGATGGCGGAGTCACCAGCCACACCAACGCCACCTGCTGATAATGGCAACGTTACGGTAGACTTTGACGACTTTGATTTTGACGACCCTGCAGGGACAAATAACCCCACAGACAATGTAGCAAATAACGTGGCGGACATGGATTTAAGCACGCCTGAGTTAGATGTGGCAAGCCTTAACGAGCCTGACTTCACTGCAGATAATCAGCTAAACAAAGCCCCAACACCAAGCTCTGATGGCATTTCTGATAACATTGATGATTTGGATTTAAACGATTTAATCGCCCCAACGGCGGTTGCAGGAGCGGTCGGTGCAGGGGTGGCAAGTATGGCAAATAACAGTACGCCAACGCCAAGCACGCCAGCTACGCCTAAAAAACCTGCAAAAAAATCGCTATTTGGCGGTCTTGGTAGTAAAAAAGCCGATAAAAAACCTGCCACACCAAAAGCAGATAAACCTGCAAAAAAACCATTATTTGGGGCAAAATCCGACAAAAATGCAAAATCAGCCGATAAAACCACTTTGGTAAAATCACCAAAAACTGCAGGCAAAAAGAATAACAACTTAATTTACGCCTTATTAGCCGTCGTAATTTTGGGAGCATTGGCATGGTTCTTGATGAACCAAATGGGCGGTAGTGAAGAGCCAACCCCAACACCAGCACCTGTTGCCACCCCTGCTCCAATACCAGAACCTGTGGCGTCAGTGGCATCAGCTACCGCAAGTAGCATGGCGAGTACTACGAGTGCAACCGCAAGCGCGACGTCAGCAACTGACACCACCGAAGCAACCGCAAGTGCCACCGCATCAACGCCAACAGTTGCAAGCACTGAACCTGTGGTAACTGCCGAAGAAATCTTAAACGCGAAAACCCCTGAAGACCCTGCCCTTGCCAAAGAAGAGATTGACCGTTTGGCAGAGCAAGCCAAGCAATTAGCGGAACAAGAAAAAATCATTGAAGAACAACTAGCAATGATGAATGAGCTATCTAGCAAAAAAGAAGAGCGCATCAAGCTACTAGAACAGCAAATTGCTCAACTTGAACAGCAAAAAGCCCAAGAAAAAACAGGTAAAGCTCAATAATCGTCGTTGTATGTTGACTTTTTCTGATAAAAAAGCCTTGTTTCAAGACCGCTACCAAGCGTTAATTTTGCCCGTCCCTGTGTCGGGCATTTTTCGTCATCGCTTGCTACTTCGCACGCAGATGCTATATCCTGAATTTTATCAGACTTACCGCCAAGCCTGTGAACGTAGCGAGTTGGAACTTGGACAAAATTTAATTTATGAAATAAAAGACATCTCAGGCATGAGTGTTACCAGTGCAACCGCTCGCCCAAAATTTATCGTGGCAATGGCGATTACCGAATTTGCCGAAACTGCTCCGCATTTAACTTTTATCAAGTCTTGTTTACAACAGTTCGAACCGATTTTACAAAGCCGGGGGCGTTATGATGGACTTCGGCGAGTGGCGATGTTGGCAGATGATGCGTTGATGTTACCTGATAACGGTGATTTTGGGCATGATATTTTACCGTTATTGGAACAATATTTACAGCCTGTTAGTAGTTTAAATGCGGTGATTTATCGCTGATTTTTGAGTATGTTTAATAACTTTTTAGTAATGCAAGTTTTTGATAAATAAGAAAATTTATGAAAATTTTAAAACGTTTGTTATTGATTAACAGTTTGGCTTTGTTAAGTGTGCCTAGTTTTGCCGAGAGTTTTTACGTCAGTCCTGCTTATTTTGAGAGCAAGGATTACTACAGCAAGTGTCAAGACAAATGTCCGAGCATTGAATATCAATTTATCAATACAGGGCATGATTGGCTAGATAATCAGATTAACAAAGACATTATCGGCAATATGGCGTTGCTCAGCTATGACAAAGACAGTGCAGAAAATAAGCGGTGGCAAGCGTTTTTTGCCAATAAAAATCCGACGAAAGCAGGGCTTATCAATCAGTTAAACGTGGCGATTGACAGCGTGGTGCAGGAAAATGCTGAATTTTTGCGTGAGCAAGAAGGCACAGCATTACGCTTTTCGGTGTCATCACAACCAACGTATTTGGGACATAAATCGCTAAAAAATGGCACAACTTTGGAGCTGTTTAGCGTGTTTACCGACCAATACACAGGTGGGGCTCACGGCATGGTGTGGGAGCATTATTATGCGTTTGACATGAAAAATAAAAAATTGTTGAGCCTTGATGACATTATTTTGCCCAATAAACAACATTTACTTAAACAAAAATTGCACGCTGAATACCAAAATTATTTACGCAAACATGAGATTGACCCCAAAGAATTCGAGACTTGGGAATTTTTTGTAACTGATAATTTTCAATTTGACCAAAGTGGCATTACCTTTTTGTATCAGCCATACGAAATTACGCCGTATGTTATGGGAATGCCAGAAATTCAGTTAAATTACAAAGATTTAAGTGGAATTATAAAAGCGGAATATTTAGATTAAGCATAAAATAATAGGAAATAATCATGCAAGTTACCTTAGATTTTGATGATAATTTATACCAAGATTTGCTCCAAAAAGTTGGCAAAGACAATTTAAACCAATTTATTCAAGCGGTCATTCGTCCACAATTATATGTTATGGATTATTTTAAAAAATCTAATGAAAATATTAAAGAAAATCTAGTAAATGGGTTAACTTTGCAACAAAGACAAGCCCAATTACAACGACTGGCTAGCAGTTGGCAAGGGGATTTTGAGCGAGAGCAACCCATGCCAACCGAGAGAGAATTTTTGCTATGACAGGTTTTTTGTTAGATACCAATGCTTGCATTTTATTTTTAAATGGCAAATCCGAGCCTTTACAACAAAAAATTACGCAAAATTTAGCGGATATTTATTTGTGCGACATTGTGATTATGGAATTGTTTTATGGGGCTTATAAAAGCCAACACGTTGCAAAAAACTTAGCAAAAGTTGAAAGTTTTAGCAAAATGTTTCCAATACTCACTTTTAACGAGCAAATTGCAAAAATTTCAGGGGAAATTCGTGCAAATTTAGCCAAACAAGGCACGCCGATTGGGGCTTATGACGTACTTATCGCAAGTACCGCTTTGTATTATGACAAAATCGTCATCACCCACAATGTCAAAGAATTTAGCCGAGTAACGCCGTTAGCATGGCAAGATTGGCAAATGGAAAATTAATGCAAAACTTAAAACTCATAGACACCCACACCCATTTTGATGTACCAGCGTTTGACATTGACCGAGAATTGCAAGCCAAACTTGCTTTTGACAATGGCGTTAAACATCTGATTTTAATCGGATTTTTAGCAAAATATTTTGGGCAAATGGTGACGTGTCAAACCCAAATCCACGGCTTTATCCAAGCCCACAAACCTAGCCCTATCGCGCATTTGGCATTTGGTCTGCATCCGTTTTATATTACTGAGCATGATGAAAATGATTTGTTACTTTTGGAACAATTTATTAAACAATATCAAAGTGTTGCGATGGGTGAAATTGGCTTGGACACCTTTAGCGATGAAATGAAATTACCGCAAAATTATGCCAAACAACAAGATTTTTTTATTAAACAATTAAGCATAGCTACTCAATACAAACTACCTGCCCTACTGCATATTCGCAAGGCTCACGCCGATACGTTGCAGATTTTAAAACAGCAAAAGTTTCAGCACGGCGGTATCGCTCACAGCTTTAGTGGGGGTATTCAAGAAGCAAAAGCATTTGTCAATTTGGGCTTTAAAATCGGGATTACAGGACAGATTACTAATCCAAATGCCAAAAAACTGCGAACCACCGTGCTAGAGTTGGTAAAAACCGTAGGCGTTGACAGTCTTGTGATTGAGACAGATTGCCCTGATTTTACCCCAATTTGTTGTCATCAGTCGCACGGACGACGCAACACACCTGCCAATTTACGCTTTGTACTAGAGGCGTTAAGTAGTTTATTAGACATAGATAAACAAAAACTTGCCGAGAAACTTTGGCAAAATAGTATCCATGTTTTGCCAAATTTGGCTAAAATGAATATTTAGTTTCTTAGACAGACAAAAATGACCGATTTACAATATGACCGCCGATTTGCAGGCACAAAAAAATTATATGGCGAGCATAATTTTGCCAAATTTGAACAACTCCACGCGATTGTGATTGGTGTGGGTGGCGTGGGTTCGTGGGTTGCCGAAGGCTTGGCACGCACAGGCGTGGGCGAAATTACGTTGATTGATATGGACGTGTTGGTAGCAAGTAATGTCAATCGTCAGCTTCCTGCGATCGATAGTAACTTTGGTAAAGGCAAAATCCAAGCCATGGCACAGCGTATCGTACAAATTAATCCACTTATCCGATTAAACTTGATTGATGACTTTTTAACTGTAGATAATATAACATCGCTCATTCCCAATAAAGAAAGCCACCAAACCTTACGACAACAGGGAAAACAGCTTGTCGTATTAGACTGCGTAGATGACATGAATGCAAAACTGGCGATTGCGTTGCATTGCCGTTTTAACAAATTAAAGCTCATCATGTCAGGCGGTGCAGGCGGTAAAACCGACCCAACCTGTATCACGGTCAGCGATTTAAAAGACACATATCAAGACCCATTACTTGCCAAGTTACGCCAAAAACTGCGTGAAAAAGACATTAATCGGGCGTTAAAAGAAAAATTTGGCATCAAATGCGTGTATTCTACCCAAGTGCCAATCGTGGATAAATCGTGTCAAACAGGGGGCTTACATTGTGGTGGCTATGGTTCCGCTGTTGTCGTCACCTCAGTTGTGGGCATGACGATGGTGGCCGAGGCCTTAAAAATGGTTTAAAAACTCATTATATTATAAAAATTATTTTGACAATTCTAAATTTTTTTAAAAGTTGGTATGTAATTTGCAAATTTTTTAGTAATTAGGTGCCAGCATTAAGTTTAGCACCCATAACGATAACAATTACCACTAAAAAAACAACTTTTTGTTGAATATTCTTGTTAAAAGTAACTATTTGGGGAAATTACTGTGAACGAATGTCAAATTCCATCTGTGCCTATCGCGTTCAATGAACCTGAACGCTTGGCTCAACTCGCTCAATACCAAATTATGTTTAGTGAGAAAGAGCCTGCGTTTGATCGTATTACCCAGTTAGCACAGTGCTTTTTTCAAACGAGTATGGCAGGTATTACCTTTATTGATAAAGACACCCAGTTTGCTAAATCTAGTGTAGGTTGTCAGATGAGCATTTTACCACGTGATATTGCGATTTGTAATCACACCATAGCTGATAGTAAAACCTTGGTTATTTTAGATATGTTACTGGATAGTCGTTTCAAAAAAAATCCATTGGTGGTTAGTGAGCCGTTTTTGCGTTTTTATGCAGGGGCTTCAATTTTGGTAAAAAATGCTCAAGGTGAAGAATTTGCATTGGGGGCATTATGTGTGTTTGATACGCTACCACGTGCTGAATTTAGTGAAAAGCAAGTTGAAATGCTGGAACAATTCGCCAAGCTAGTTGGTGATGCCCTAGAATCACGTTTGCAAAAACAAAAAGCCCAACGTGCCGATGAAATCAAATCAGCATTTTTGGCAAATATGAGCCACGAAATCCGCACACCCATGAATGGCATTCTAGGAATGTTAGATTTGTTGTCGCAAACGCCTGTGAGTCCACAACAACAAGAATATATTTCCCATCTAAAAAATTCTAACGAACATTTGTTAAATATTGCCAATGATATTTTGGATTTGTCCAAAATTGAATCAGGCAAAATGCAATTTACCAAAACGGCAATTAATTTAAAAGATGTATGCGAACAAGTTATCGCAATTTTTCATTTAACCGCGTATGAAAATGGCATTGATTTGATATTTGATTATCCGCAGGATTTGCCGAAATTTGTCAAAACTGACCCTGTTCGTGTGCGTCAAATTTTAGTAAATTTGGTGAATAATGCGATAAAATTTACCCCAACTGGTGGTAAAGTTAGGCTACAAGCGATTAATGGTGCTGATGATTGCGAAATCAAATTGCAAGTGATTGACACAGGCTGTGGTATTCGTGCCGAGTCGCAAGCGGTGATTTTTGATGCGTATAATCAAGCAGACAAATTCACCCACCGTGTGTATGGTGGTACAGGGCTTGGTTTGTCGGTGTGCAAGGCGTTAGCCGAAGGTATGGGCGGAACGATTACGGTTGATAGCAAAATCTGTCAAGGTTCAACTTTTAGCTTGTGTTTGCCGTTTGAAATGTTGAGCGATGGCGATTATCAATCCTTGTGTATCAATGATGATTTTCTTAGCCAAAGCAAAATCCGCTTGCCTGCTCATATTTTGCTTGCTGAAGACAATCAACTGAATGCCATGGTTGCGATAAAATCGTTAAAAAAATTCGGCTACACGGTGGATTTGGCAAAAGATGGTCAAGAGGCAGTAAATCTGTTTAGCGATAATCCCGATAAATATCAGGTAATTTTGATGGATCATCAAATGCCGATTATGGACGGCGTGCAAGCCACCAAAGAACTCAAAAAACGCTTTGACAAATTACCGCCAATCATTGCGGTAACTGCTCACGCCATGCACGGCGACAAAGATATTTACCTAAAAGTTGGCATGCAAGACTACTGCACCAAGCCGTATAAACCTGAGTTTTTAGATAATATGATACAAACTTGGTTAAAAAACTATACGTAAATTTGGGCGTAAATTTGCGTGCAAAATTAGCTTAGTTATCATTAACTTAGTTATCCATTGGTAATCAAAAAATTTAACATGGGCTAAACAATTCAAGCCATGCCGACAATAAACGAACCATCGTTAAAAGCCGTTAATAGTCTTGCTAATGCAATTTTTAGCGTGTTTTTTGATACCAATAAAAAAGCCCAAGTAAAGTGTTGACAAAAGCACAATAATTGGGCGGAAAAACTGTTGATGAGTATAAAACCATGAATAGCTTGTCGGTGCAATTTACCAATAATTTTAACAAAAAATAAAGCGAACTCCAGCACATTGACGGGGTGTTAGGCGTTACGCCAAATCAAATTCATGATTTGTATTCATTTGTTGATAAAAATCAAGCAGATAAATTGTTGGCAATTTACACCAACAATTCACGTTTGCCACTTTTACCCATGGCACTCACCAAGCCTGCCGACTCCATCGCATCCACAATCCTAGCGGCACGGTTATAACCAATGCTAAACTTGCGTTGGATGCTGGATGCTGATACTTTGCGACTTTCTATCACAAAGGCGACCACTTCGTCATACAATGGGTCATCATCACCGCTAGAACCGCCACCGCTTTCGCTGCCGCCTGTCGGTGCAGACAATTCAAAATTATCAAACATATTGTCAATATAGTCAGGAGCCCCACGCTCCCGCCACGCATCACAGATACGGTTCACTTCTTCGTCACTGATAAAAGGTCCATGTACACGGATTGGTTCAATTTGCCCTGGCCCTAAAAATAACATATCGCCATGCCCAAGCATATCTTCCGCCCCACCTGCATCCAAAATCGTACGAGAATCCACTTTTGAGTTGACACGCAAGCCAATCCGCACAGGAATATTGGCTTTAATCAAACCTGTAATCACATCCACAGATGGACGCTGGGTCGCCAAAATCAAGTGAATACCTGCAGCACGCGATTTTTGGGCAAGGCGAGTAATCAGCTCTTCGGCTTGTTTGCCCACTTGCATAATCATATCCGCAAATTCATCAGCGACAATCACGATTTGCGGTAGTGGTTTTAGTTTTGGTGGTTTGTCTTGGCTAACGCTGTCATGAATACGCCACAGTGGGTCAAGTAGTGGGTGTCCTTGTTCTTCTGCGGTGATAATTTTTTTGTTAAATTCATCAAGTTTTCGCACTTTAAATAGCGACATCAGCTGATAACGGCGTTCCATTTCGCCAACACACCATGACAAGGCACTGGCAGCTTCGGTCATATCGGTTACTACAGGGGTCAACAAATGGGGAATATCATTATAATTTGCTAGCTCTAACTGCTTAGGGTCAATTAAAATCATGCGTAACTGACTTGGTGTATATTTTAACAAAAGCGATAGCAAAAGCGAGTTTACCAATACGGATTTGCCAGACCCTGTCGTCCCTGCCACGAGCATATGCGGGGCTTTGGCAAGGTCAGTTATCACAGGTCGCCCTGCGATATCTTTGCCCATTGCCATACTTAGATGAGCTTTGGGGTCTTGGTAATTTTCGGTTTTTAACAGTTCAATTAATCGCACCATTTGACGCTTTGGATTTGGCACTTCAATGCCGATATATGGCTTACCGGGGATAACTTCTACCACCCGCACCGATGCCATGGACAACGAACGTGCCAAATCTTTGGCGATACCTGTGACCTTACTAGCTTTCACACCTGCTGCTAACTCTACTTCAAAACGGGTAACCACTGGACCCATTTGGGCGTTCACTACTTGGGCTTTTACCCCAAAATCTTGCAATTTTATTTCCAATAATTCGGATAATTGTTGTAACTCTTCTCGTGTGTAGCTTGGTTTTCGGTTTGGGTCGGGCAAATCCAGTAATGTGATAGATGGCAATGCAGGCAAATCCGCGCGGTATTGGGCGGTTTGTATGGCACGAGATTTACCGACAAATAACGCATCATTATGAATATCCAACGGATTTGCCACAGGTTCAACCGTGTTTGGTGTGTCAAATTCTGCTGAATCCACCGCTCGCTCGGCCACGGATTTTGTTGGTAATGTCTTGTCAATTTCAAACGCATCATTGACAAAATCAATGTCTTCAATGCGATCATCAACCGACACATTATCAATCTTATCAAATACTTGTGGCTCAATATTATTTTGCAAAGTTAAATTAGTGGCAACAGTTCGCAAACCCAAAATTTCGGCAACTGATTGGACTTTTGTCGGCTCTGCTGTATTTCCCGCTACATTTGCATTCACACTCGTATTATTAACTTGAATGGTGGTTATTACATCTTCACCAATCCCCATTTTGGGCAAAGTATTATCAAAGCTCTCTTGAAAGTGATTGCTCGTGTTCAGCGTTGCCAAGCCTTGCGTGGCATTCATCAGCGTGTCAAACACATCGTCATTGTTATCAAGTTGGTTCGCCTGAGTTTGATTAATTTGATTATCAAACTCACCTGAAAAATCACTTTCAAAATGCACTTCTTGCGGTGTTTGCAGTTGCAGATTGGCTTGTAACGTGTCAGGAATGGTTTCACCCTTGAGTTTGGCATTTAATTTTTTGGTTAATTTACTGTTTGCCAAATACGCCGAACTAATCGGACGGAACGGGTTCACCCCTTCGTTGCTATCCATCCATTCAAATTCTTTGGTTTCACTAAAGCCCGTTTCATCCAAAAAGTCATCGAGCGGGCTTTGTTGATTATCAACATAAGTTTGATTTTTAGACGAATTACTTTCGCTAATAATCGGTTGAATAATCTCACTTTCTGGTGTTTCTTGTGCCCAATCTACGTGCAAATCATTGTCAAACGTTAATGGTAATTGTGGATTGTCGGTTTCGGTTTTTGCTTGAGTTTCGTTAGCAATTGGCTTTTCAGCATTTTGTGGCTGTTTAAATAGGCTTGCCAATGGGGTTTTTGCCAAAATCTTGTGCCATTTTAAATCAAAACTAAACGTCATCACGATAAGCAAAAACACCAATAAAAAGATAAACGCACCAACAATAGTTAACAAATTTTGCAAACCTTGCCCAACCACTTGCCCAATCAGCCCTTGACTGAACCAACGAAACGGCAACAAACTCATCAATGCCGAACTTGCCAACAGCAAAAAAATGTAACCAAGCAACCGCAACGCACCATGTGGCTCGGTATGACGAAACCATGCACGCCAACCTTCATAGCACGCCACTAGCACTAGCCACCAACTTGACACGCCAAAAAACGTATACAAAATATCGGACAACCACGCCCCACCTTCGCCAGCCAAGTTACTGACTTCACTCGTAATATTACTGGCGTGCGACCAACTGGGGTCGTTAGCAGAATAACTCATCAGCGACATAAACAGCAACACCGCAACAACTAACCAAAGAAACGTCAAAAAACTTGAGCGAAAATAATGCGACAACATATTCACCTTTTGGGGAAATGAAAAAATAGCAAAAACAGGAAAGTAGCGAAAATCAATGGCAAATTTTATCATAAAATCAGATGATTATAAAATCCAATCACCACAAAAAAAAATTACCGTCAAAGCTTGCTATTTTGGACAAAACCCCTTATCTTAGTACTAAGTTTTACCAATTAAATTGAATTAAGGGCAGTATCATGACTGATAGCAACACTATTCACCACAAACTCATCATTCTAGGCTCAGGACCAGCAGGCTATACCGCAGGGGTTTACGCCGCTCGTGCCAACCTAAATCCTGTCATTATTACAGGACTGCAAGTCGGCGGACAGCTCACCACCACCACCGACATCGAAAATTGGCCGGGTGATGCCCACGGCTTGACAGGCACGGAGCTGATGAACCGTATGCAAGCCCATGTGGAGCATTTTGGCACACAAATCATCTATGACCACATTCATGCGGTGGATTTGAACCAACGCCCCTTTCAATTAACTGGCAACAGCCAAACTTATAGCTGTGATGCGTTAATCATCGCAACAGGGGCATCAGCACAATATTTGGGGTTGGAAAGTGAACAAAAGTTTATGGGTCAAGGTGTGTCCGCTTGTGCAACTTGTGATGGTTTTTTTTATAAAAATCAAGAGGTTGTGGTCATCGGTGGGGGAAATACCGCCGTTGAAGAAGCGTTGTATTTATCCAATATTGCCAAACACGTGACGCTTATTCATCGCCGTGATAGCTTGCGTGCCGAAAAGATTTTGCAAAATCGTCTATTTGAAAAACAACAAAACGGCAATATCAACATTGAATGGCACGCCCAAATAAAAGAAGTTATTGGCGACCAAACAGGGGTAACAGGCGTTATCATTGAGAATGTCAATGACGGCTCAACCAAACAAATCAACGCCACAGGAATGTTTGTAGCAATCGGACACAAGCCAAATACCGACATTTTTGTCGGACAACTCACCATGAAAGACGGCTATATCGTGGTCAATAGCGGACTTGACGGTAACGCTACCGCAACGAGTGTCGCAGGTGTGTTCGCTTGTGGCGACGTCGCCGACCATCAGTATCGCCAAGCGATTACCTCCGCAGGGACAGGCTGTATGTCGGCGTTAGATGCCGAACGGTATTTAGACGGATTGACCGAAAATCCTTAAACAATGGTTGACATGACAAATTTATCCCATTATGAAATTTTGCAACGTAAATTTGACGGTGAAAACAGTTCGTTTTTAATGCAATTACGTTGTGATTTGTATTGGGATAAATTGGCGTTGGAACGACTTGTAAAAAGTAGAAATTGACTTTAATTTTCAAAAATAAATCAATCTTTACTTTAATTATTATGAATAATTCAACATCAAAAACGCTCACCAAACAAGGAAAATTGAAAAATCCATAACAGGTTTTTTGTCAAATTTTGCCAATCCAACACTCATTAACCAAGAAAAAATAGCATGGCAACAAGCCATGATAGACAAGCATAAAAATAAGCTTAAAAATTCGGATAATAAAAATTGATGTTAAATCAATATCTTAGCTACCCTTGTGATTATGACTTCCCTAACCCATTATTTAGCCAAAATAAAGATGGACTAATCGCTATCGGAGCGGATTTATCACCAAAAACTTTGCGTTACGCCTATGCACACGGCTTTTTTCCGTGGTTTGACGATGAAAGTCCGATTATGTGGTGGTCACCAAATCCACGTTGCGTAATTTATCCACACACCTTCTCGCCCAGCAAAACCCTTGCTCGCAAACTCAAAAACAGCAATTGGACATTTACCCTAAACCGTGACTTTTCTGCCGTAATCAATGCGTGTAGCGAGGCTCGCAGTTATAGCGATGGCACATGGATAACTGGCGATATGATTAACGCTTACAGCCAATTACACCATTTAGGCGATGCTCACAGCGTGGAAATTTGGCAAGATAAGCAACTGATTGGCGGATTATATGGTATCAAACTAGGACAAGCTTTTTTTGGTGAAAGTATGTTTCACAAAGTTACGGACGCTTCTAAAGTAGCATTTTTTGCCTTAATGAAAATTTGTCAATTATCCGATTTTGCGTGGGTAGATTGTCAATTACCTAACGCACATCTGTTAAGTCTTGGGGCAAATGTGATTAGCCGTGAACAATTTTTAACTGATTTGCCCAAACAAATTCACCAAGCCAGTTGCGATTGGTCAGCGATTTTTGAGCAAAAATTTACAGTGAAAGACTTGTTATTAAATTGTCCGATTATTAATAAAAGCAATCAGTTACACTTAAAACAACCGTCGTAAAATCAACGCATCGATTCGGCTATTATCCGCATTTTGGTAATAATTTTTACGAATAGCAATCTGCTCAAAACCAAATTGATGATAAAACGCAATCGCAGACCCATTATCTTCTCGCACTTCTAGCAATATACCGTCAACATTTGCTAATTTTAAATGGTCAAAAATGTGTTCTAACAACTGAGTGGCAATGCCTTGGCGTTGATAATTGGAATGTGTGGCAATGCGTAAAATCTCTGCATTTTCAAAGACTTGGTTATATAGACAATAACCCACCGCTACCTTATTTTTTAGCAAAAAAACTAACTGATGAAAATCATCTTTTAATAAGTCGGTAATCGTTATTTGCGACCAAGCATCTACAAATAAACTCTGTTCAATCTCGCTAATCTGCTGTAAATAGCTTTCATTCAAATCATCTTTTTGCAAAAACTTTTTGCTCATCACTTCGCTCATTACATTTCCCAAAACATTTTTTCAAAATAAAAAATATCTACCAAACTCAAGCCATAAAAAAAGAGCCACCTAAGCGACTCTTTTTTGGTTTGGTATTACCAAATCACCGATAACCTTACGATTACCCAGTTATTTTTATTCGGTTACTTTAGCAACAACACCAGCACCGACAGTACGACCACCTTCACGGATTGCAAAGCGTAACCCTTGGTCCATTGCGATTGGGTGGATTAATTCTACTGCCATTTCAACGTTATCACCAGGCATTACCATTTCGGTACCTTCTGGTAGGGTGATTGCACCTGTTACGTCAGTGGTACGGAAGTAGAATTGTGGACGGTAGCCATTTAGGAATGGGGTGTGACGTCCGCCTTCTTCTTTGCTTAGTACGTATACTTCTGCGTCAAATTTGGTGTGTGGTTTGATTGAGCCTGGTTTTGCCAATACTTGTCCACGTTGTACTTCTTCACGTTTTGTACCACGTAGTAATACACCACAGTTCTCACCTGCACGACCTTCGTCTAGCATTTTGCGGAACATTTCTACACCGGTACAGGTGGTTTTGATGGTTGGTTTGATACCAACGATTTCAATTTCTTCACCTACTTTGATGATGCCTGATTCTACACGACCTGTTACGACAGTACCACGTCCTGAGATTGAGAATACGTCTTCAATTGGCATTAGNAATGCTTTGTCAATGGCACGTTCTGGTTCTGGGATATAGCTGTCTAGCGTGTCTAGTAGTTCTAGAACTGCTGGTTCGCCGTATTTGCCGTCACCGCCGTTTAGGGCTTCTAGAGCTGAGCCTTTGATAATTGGGGTGTCGTCACCAGGAAAGTCGTAAGAAGATAGTAGTTCACGTACTTCCATTTCTACGA
>NZ_KB903812.1 GCF_000379845.1 Moraxella boevrei DSM 14165
TAGGTCGCATATTCTATCACAGTTTTTTAAGCTGTCAAGAACTTTTTTCGCTTTTTTTGTTTTCTTTTTTATGCTTTTTTTTATTTTCTTTTTTAAAAAAAAATAAATATTTAATATAAAAAAGATTTCTCTTTGAAAGAAAGCTCGCTATACCTTATACTTTCGCTTTGCCCCTATCGTGGGTGCGTATTATATAGTCTTTTTAATTCCAGTCAAGCAGTTTTTGTGAAAAAAATCGGGTTTTTTGTTGGGTTGGTTTCTAAATTATTGTTTTTTATATAAATTTATTTTTAATTATTTTTTATTTTTTTGGATATTTAAGTTTTGTTGGCTTTTTTTGTGATTTTTTTGGCTTTTAACAGTTTATAGGCGTATAATAAAGTGGTTTTGCCAGCAAGTCATTTGTTTATGCCAAGTTTTCACCATTAATACTATAGAAAACTGGTTTGTATCTTCAATGATGCGTTAGCTTATTTTTTCCACTGGGGGCAATATGTCAAATTCTGATTATAAAATTCCCGTGCATCAAATCGATGCAACTAAAAAACGGGTTCATCCACGTTTTGTGACTGGGTTTTATCAAAATATTCGTTTGGTAAGTATGTATTTTTTGTTGGTGTTGTTTTTGGTCTTGCCTTGGCTACGCTATGACGGACATCAGGCGATTTGGTTTGATTTTACAGGGCAACGGATTTATATTTTTGGCATGACCTTTTTGCCCCAAGATATCTTCTTTTTTGCGTTTTTCTTTATTATTGCGGCATTTTTGTTGTTTTTTGTGACGGTGTATGCAGGGCGTGTGTGGTGCGGTTATGCGTGTCCGCAGACGATTTGGACACATATGTTTCAATATACCGAAAAATTGGTGATTGGGGACCGTAATAAGCAGTTTAAACTGGATAAAGCCCCGTTAAATGGTGAAAAAATCGTTAAACGTGGTATCGTATATGTGATTTGGGCAATGATTTCGGTGGTTACAGCGTTGACGTTTACGAGTTATGCGGTTGGCACGGATTATTTATATACTAACTTTTTTAATTGGTCAAGTTTGACATGGGTGTCGTTGTTTATTTTTGCATTTGCGACTTTTATTAATGCAGGTTATATGCGTGAACATATGTGTACACACATTTGTCCATATGGTCGTTTCCAAAGTGTGATGTTTGACAAAGATACCCTGATTGTCTCGTATGATTATAAACGTGGTGAGCCACGTGGAGCGAGAAAAAAAGGCAAAGAAGACCCAAGTCTTGGCGATTGTGTCAACTGCCAGATGTGTGTACAAGTGTGTCCAACGGGCATTGATATTCGAGATGGTTTGCAGGTAGAATGTATTCAATGTGCGGCGTGTATTGATGCGTGTAACGAGATTATGGATAAGGTGAATTTGCCACGTGGCTTAATCCGTTATTCTACCGAACGTCAGTTGGAGGAAAATCAGCCAAGTAAATTGTTACGTCCCCGTTTGTTTGCTTATATGTTTGTGTTGGTGGCATTATTTGCAGGGGCGATTTATACCTTATCAGGGCATGTGCCGTTACAGTTGGACATTCGCCGAGACCGTGGGCAGTTATCATCTATGACCACTCAAGGTATGGTGGAAAATACCTATATTATCAAAATTACCAACAAAACTCAGCATCCTCACGAATATGCAATTAGTCTTGTACCACAAAAAGGCTTGACCTTAGAGAGTCGCTTTAAAACCATTCCGTTAGAAGCAGGCGAAAGCTATGACATGCCTGTGAGTATTATTGGTGACCCAAATGTCATCACCCAAGATAAAATGCCAATTCAAATGGAAGTTGTTAGCGTAGATGATGGTGGTAAATATAAAGCAACCAAAGAAAATGTGTTTATCAATGCTAAATAATTAGCGATAAATAAACCCATTTTTTTGACAAACTTTGCAAAAAATAAGCCGACTCTTAGTAGTGTTGGCTTATTTTTTTGTTATAATAAGTTTTTGTTTTTTGCTAAAAATTGAGCCAAATTATGACCCAGCTTCCTCAAACATCAACCATTAACCCAACCACACAGCCCAAAAATTCAAAACAACCAATTTCAAAACTTTGGTACAAAAATTATATGGTTTGGATTTTTGTCATTGGTTTGCCTGTGGTTGTGGTGATTGCCTGTATCTTTTTTATCATTTATTCGGTACAAATCAAAGACAGCGTGGTGCGTGATGACTGGTATATGGACGGTAAAACCCTGTATGCAGACGTTTCCAAAGACAAACTTGCCCACGATTTGGGGTTAAATGGGGCAATGCACATTCAAAAAAATCAGGTTAATTTTCAACTACATACACCACCCCAAAGCTTTAGTATGCCCAATGAATTAAAAGTAGAAATTTCCCACGCCACCCAAGTGCAAAAAGACCGTGATTTTACCCTAAAACACTCGGCAAATGGTAATTTTAGCGGAACGGTAGAACTTGACCAAAGTGCAGGCAAATACTATATTATCGTACATAATCCTGAAAATTCATGGCGATTACGCAGTGTGCAAACTTTGCCAACGGATAAAAAAATTGATTTTAAGCCTTTAACATCATTTGATGAAAATTAATTGATTTATGTTCAATAACATATTTAATTCTTATAAAAGGAATAGTCGTGCTAAACTTTGACCCAACCCAAGCCAATAGCCGTCTATGGGGCGATGTGGTAAAAAATCTCAACCCTTATATCCCCGGTGAACAGCCAAAACACGCCAATCTGTGCAAACTCAATACCAACGAAAATCCCTTTCCACCATCACCAAAAGTCGCCGAAGCGATTGCCCAAGCGATTAGCAATCAAGCGGAAAATTTACGCTTGTACCCTGCCCCTGAGTCAGATGAGTTGCGAGCCACTTTAGCCAATGTGTATCAGTTGGATAAAAACCAGATTTTCGTCGGAAATGGTTCGGATGAAGTATTGGCACATATTTTTGCCTGTTTTTTTGTCAAAAATTTGCCTGTATTAACGCCTGAGATTGGGTATAGTTTTTATCCTGTTTATGCTGATACTTTTGGGATAAATTTAAAAAAAGTTGCGTTAAAACAAGACTTTAGTATTGATATTAACGATTACAATCAGCCAAATAGTGGGATTATTTTTGCCAATCCAAATGCCCCAACAGGCATTTTATTAGATTTAGAAAACATTAAAATCCTATTAAAAAATAATCCAAATAGTGTGGTGGTTGTGGACGAAGCCTATATTGATTTTGCCGAAAATCCAAGCTCAGCGATAAGCCTAATCCATGAATTTGATAATTTAATCGTCAGCCAAACATTTTCCAAATCTCGCTCATTAGCAGGGTTGCGGGTTGGCATGGCGTTCGCCAATCCGTCCTTGATTGAAGCGTTAAACCGTTACAAAAACAGCTTTAACAGCTATCCGATCGACCGTTTGGCACAGGCTGGAGCGGTAGCGAGCTTGCAAGACACGGTGTATTTTCAAGATTGTTGTCAAAAAGTGATTGCGTTACGTCAAGCTTTGGTAAAAAATCTGACGGATTTGGGCTTTGATGTGTTGCCATCCCAAGCCAATTTTGTATTTGCCAAACCACCAAGCCAATATGGTGAAACCAAGCAAGTGTTTGAAAAATTGCGTGAACAAGGGGTGATTGTCCGTCATTTTAATTCGACAAAAATCGCTGATTATTTACGCATTACCATTGGTACGCAAGCCCAAAATCAGCGTTTAATCAATGTGTTACGGGAGTTTGTCCCGCTTTGAAACAACTTTAATTAGAACCTGTATTCACAACCTTACGCAACTGAATGTTACTTTGAAAATATAAAACAAAAATTTGCTTTTGCATGAAAACTGACTAAATCTTGCTTTTCTGCGTCAAAAACTTGTTTGATAGAATCACTATCAACCTGCGTTTTTTCCTTGAAAAGCGGGCGATTTATCATATTTTTCATCGCAAAAACGTTATGAACACAGGTTCTTTAATTGGAAATTCGCGAAAAATGGATACAGTTTTACAATATTATTTAAAATGCCAACACGTTGAGACAGGTCAAGTTTTGACGTATCGCTTTGGCAATGAGCAAGATTTATTAAATTTTTCTAAGCTAGTTAATAAGCATCACTTATCAATTATTGACTCACATATTGTGTTTTATGAGATGGATTTGTTGTTTAATCCATTTGATGATGAAAAAAAAATTAACGGTGGCGATATCAACATGGCACTTGATGGGCGAGTGCAGGTCGACGAGTGGCTAAAATAAATGCTTATTCAAGTCGCCCTACCCGTTCCGCTGTACCGAGTGTTTGATTATCTCGTGCCTGCCAAGTGGCAAACTGCCGAGCATTTCCCTAAAATCGGCAGTCGGGTGCGGGTGCCTTTTGGACGACAAAAGTTGGTCGGTATCGTGGTGACTCATCTTGAACACAGCGACATTCCCCTTGATAAGCTTAAAAAAATTAGCGAAGTCATTGATAATCAAGCGATTATTGACAAAAATCTGTTAAAACTCGCCCATTGGCTCGCCAGTTACTACCATTATCCGCTTGGCGATGTGTTTGGCGTGATACTACCAACCTTGGTGCGACAAGGCAGTCCGCTTGAGCAAGCCGAAACGTTTTGGCGAGTGTTGCGTTTGGCAGATGACAACGATTTTTCCGCACGAGCAACCAAAGAACGCCAACAATTTTCATTAATTGAGTTGCATCATCAATTTAATTTATCTAACCAAAAAACTGAAATTTTAGAAAATCAACTACTTGAACAAGGCGTAGAAAAACGTTTTTTAAAAAAATTTGCCGAAAAAGGCCTGATAGAAAGTTTTTGTGCTTTACCAAATTTGGTGTTACCACCACCAGTTACCCTTAAACAAGATAATTTAGCCTTAAATAATGAACAACAATCCGCCGTTGATAACATCATTCACGCCGTTGATGAAAAGATTTATCAAGGGTTTTTGTTAAATGGTATCACAGGTTCGGGTAAAACCGAAGTGTATCTACAAGCCATGCAACCGATTTTGCAACAAGGCAAACAAGTATTAATCCTTGTCCCTGAAATCGGCTTGACACCACAAACTTTGGCGAGATTTTCCGAACGGTTTTCTGCCCATGTATTGATGTTGCATTCAGGTCTCACCGACAAAATACGTTTGCACGGTTGGCAAGCCTGTCGTACAGGACAAGCCCAAATTATCATCGGTACTCGCTCAGCAATTTTTTATCCTTTTGTCAATCTTGGCTTGATTATCGTGGACGAAAGCCACGACCAATCGTATAAACAGCAGGACACCTTGCGTTATCATGCGTCCGATGTGGCGTTATATCGTGGGGTGATGGCAAAAATTCCTGTGGTACTTGGCACAGCGACACCTTCGCTTGAAAGCTTGCAGTTGGTGCAGTTGGGCAAATTAACCGAACTACGTCTAACGAGACGAGCGGGCAATGCAAAACCTGCTCCCATTCAGCTGATTGACGCTCGCCAACAAAAGTGGACACACGGCTTGGCACAAAATCTAATGAATGCCATGCGACAGACATTAGATAAAAATGAACAAGTATTGGTTTTTCTTAATCGGCGTGGTTATGCTCCGATTTTGCTATGCGATGCGTGCGGTTGGCAAGCGGATTGTCCACGCTGTGATGCTCATTTGACCGTACATTTGTCGCCGATTGCTTTGTTAAAATGTCATCATTGCGACTGGCAAAATCCCATTCCAAAAACTTGTCCTAACTGTAGTAGTGGCAATCTTGACCCTGTCGGTATGGGGACGGCTCGGCTCACCGAAGGGCTTGGCGAGATTTTTGATGATGTGCCGATTATTCAGATTGACCGAGATACCACCAAACGCAAAAACAGTTGGCAAAAAATTTATCAACAAATATCGGATAATCCAAAGGCGATTTTGGTCGGTACGCAGATGATAGCCAAGGGGCATCATTTTCCCAATGTGACGCTCGTGGCGATGCCGAATGCAGATAGGGGATTTTTATCAGCAGACTTCCGTTCGCCTGAACACACCGCCCAGCTCATCACACAGGTAGCAGGACGTGCAGGGCGTGCCGATAAACAAGGGCGAGTGCTAATCCAAACTTTGCAACCTGATAATCCCGATTTGTTATCGCTGATTCGTGATGGTTATGGGGTATTGGCACAGCAGTTGTTAAGCACTCGGCGGTTGTTAGGTTTGCCACCGATAACCTTTGCGTGCTTAGTACGTGTCGAAAGCAATTCTTTAGAAAAAAATCATAAATTGTTAAATGATGCCAAACAGTTGTTACCCAATCGGCAAGATTTAACCAACATGGGGTTGGCGGTGTTGGGCGTTATCGATGCCCCGATGACCAAAAAAAATAGCCGTTATCATTCCCAACTGTTGTTGTTAAGTCGGCAACGGCAAACTCTACATCAGTTGCTAGATATGTGGTGGGAGCAAGTGTTGGCGTTACCTTCTGCAAAATATATTAAAATTACGCTAGACATTGACCCTAGTGGGTGGGGGTAATTTTTGCTGACTAACAAATTTTCATATTGGATTTTGCTTATTAGAGTAAAAATATGTTGATAAAATTAGCAGTATAATTTAACTTCATTAAAATAACAGAAAATCACGGAAAAAAATTGCATAAACTTTCATATTTTTATAAAATAAAATATCAATATAACATCAACAATATTTTAATGAAGTACAAAATATCCGAATATGCTAAACTCAATAAAGTAACCTATCGCACCGTTTGATTATGGCTAAAAAGTGGTAAAGTTAAATCAGAAATAAACCACAGGTCGGATATTGGTCATTGACAACGAATTACACAAAGACGAACCAAATGCAAGACCGAACAACTTATTAAAGAACTACAAAAATAACCATGTATCTTACCCACACAATCCGCATAAAACCAAACCACAAGCATTATAAACTGCTTGATGACTATGCGTTTTTGTGTAAAAACTTATTTAATGTTGCCACTTATCATAATAGACAAAGTGTTATTACGAGCAACAAAACCCCAAATGCTTTTGAACTTATCAATCAATTAACCAAAGAAAAACAAACAGATTATATCGCCATACCTGCAAAAGTTGCCCAGCAAGTCATCAAACAAGTTTATCAAAACTTTCAATCTTTTTGGGCGGTTATCAAATCTTACCACAACGACAAAAGTAGATTTTTAGGTTGTCCAAAGCTACCAAAATATTTAGACAAAACCAAAGGGCGAGCCAATATTATTTTTACCAAACAGGCTATATCAAAACGTGATTTAAATAAAGGCATATTAACGCTTTCAAGCCGTTTTGATATAGATTTATCTTTTGATTTGGGTAAATTAAAAACCATTGTTACTTATGATAATCTGCAAGAAGTTAAAGTAGTTAAAATTAATTTTGGATAATGAACCATTACAAAAACACATAGGTTATCAAGGCAGACGTGTAAAACGTGGTTTGTTTAAATCATCAAATGGTAGCTTAATTAATGCCGATGTTAATGGTGCTTTTAATATTTTAAGAAAAGTAATTGGGGGTTTTAAGTTTGACCCAATAGTGGCGTGTAGTACGCCTAAGATGATTAATGTTTTGAAGTTTTAAGCATTAATCCTTAAACCTATTTTCCGTATTTTTCTATGGAGTTGGGAACTATGACCGAGCGAAGATTATTTACAATATTCAAGCGACTTTATTACTTAGGCTATTTATGTTAAACTAACCAAAAATTTTAACAGGATTTGACCATGTCCCACCGCTCTGCTCCGCTTGCCATTCCATCACTGTTTGATGAAAACAACCAACTTTTAGACGAAAAGTCTGCTAAAAAACAAACAAAAGTTTTATTATCAACCTTGCAAGCGGACATCGCCCAATTTCGTAATAATTTTTTTCCACCACCGATTTTGGAGCAAGTGCAAGATATGCCAATTTATACAGGTAACCTTGCCGAAGTTCAGCATTATCAAGCCGAATGGCAACCGTTTATTGAACGAGCAAAATCTTTTTATCCGGCCGCCTATTTACCGCCCGATTATTTGCCGTTACCCGCCAGCCTTGAGATTCCGCAGTTTGTGTATCGGGTGCAAAAATTGCATTTGACACGCACCAAAGCCAAAGAGTCCAAAAATTTTGGGTCGGTTGGGGCATTGGTCGATAAATGTGGTCAATTTAAAGACCGTGAAATTTTGGCAATGGAGCAAGTTTTTTCTCAAAATCCTAATGCCCGTTTGGTCGCTCATCGTGAATTTATTGATTTGCGTGCCTATGTGTTTTGCCGAAATGATAAAGGCGAAATGTTAGAGCCGCAGCGTTTGCGGTTTTACCGAACTGGGTTGATTATTCACGCCCTACCAGATTTTAAACTGGTAGACAGTCGGCAGACGCCACGCAAAAAACGCAATGACGCTTATCAAAACCCAATTGCCAATAATGATATTTGGAAAGTATTTATCAAATATTAATTTAACATAAATAACCCTATAAAAATCCACAAAGTCATCACATTTATGAACAATCAACAACCATCAACTTGTCAAACAAAAACTTGTAGCTTTCAAAGTAAACCCCTACAAAACACCAGCCTCACAACAATACCAACACTAAGCGAATTAACAAAACAACATTTGTCTACAGATAGACAAGGCAAAAAACCCTTTCAATGGCAATTTTTATTGCCAAAATATTGGGGTATTTGGTTGATGATTGTCATCTTTTTGCCCTTGATGTATTTGCCATTGCGTTGGCAATTTAAACTGGGTAAAAATTTGGGTTTATTGATTTTTCATTTGGTAAAACGCCGTCAAAAAGATACATTGGTGAATTTTCAACTGATTTTTCCTGAAAAAAGTGAAGCAGAACGTTTTGACATGGCAAAACAAGTATTCATCAATGCTGGGGTTGGCTTGTTTGAAAGTTTGTGTGCTTGGTATCGTCCTGATGTATTCACTCGGTGCGTTACCGTGTCTGGCTTACAACACATCAAGACCGCACAACAGCAAGGTAAAGCCGTTATTTTGTTGGGTGCTCATTATACCATGTTGGATTTAGCAGGGCGTTTGACTAGCATATTCTTACCGCTTGATGTGATGTATCGTCCGCAAAATAATTTTTTGTTAGAATGGTTGATTTTTAACGGTCGTCAACAAATTTTTAATACCCAAATCGCCAACCAAGATATGCGACTGTTGGCAAAAAACATCAAAGACGGACACATTGTTTGGTACACCCCTGACCAAGATTTTGGGCTCAAACAAGGCGTTATGGCAAGCTTTTTTGGTGTGCCATCAGCGACGATTACCGCTCAACGACGTTTAGCGAAACTTGGTAACAAGCAAAACCCACCTGCGATTATCTTATTTCACAGCTACCGAGAAACACCTGTGGATATGCCAAACGGTCGCCGTCCACATTATCACTTACAGTTTTCGCCGATACTTGAGCATTACCCAAGCGATGATGAAGTAGCCGATGCGACACGTGTGAATGCGTTACTGGAACAATATATCCGTATTGACGCTACGCAATATATGTGGTTTCATCGTCGCTTTAAAACGCAACCGAGTGGTAAAAACTATTATATTTAAAAAATTGTTGCTTTTTACGACAAACGGTTATATTTTTTGCTTGAAAATGAGAGCCAAAGTAATTATAATCTTTTCCCTTATATAAGTATCTGAAATAACAATAATTATCGATAATTACAATCCATACTTTTATTGATTCTTTAAGGGGGAATCGTGCAAATAAACAAAAATTTGTTGGGCATTTTAACCATGACAGGTGTATTGGGCTTATCCGCCTGTTCTCAGTCTGAACCACTCAAACAAACGCAACCGTCTTCGGACGCAACACCAACTACTACCAACCAGCCAACTTATACCGTTAATGTAACAGGTGAAAATCCACCTTACATTTTTTCAGATGAAAAAGGCCATAAGATCGGTTTAGAAGCAGATTTATTAACCGCTATCGGCGAAAAACAGGGGTTCAAAGTTAATATCGTCGCTCACCCTTGGCAAGGGATTTTTGACAATCTTACCACAGGTAAAGCTGACCTCGTTTGTTCAGGTTTATTTATCACCCCTGAACGTGCGACAAAATACCAAATCACGCGTCCCTATATGCAAGCTAAATTAGGTAGTTTAGTGTCTGCTAATAGCACTATCAACAAATCAAATGACTTAGTCGGCAAAGTGGTGATGGGTCGTACTGGCGCAAATGTTTTTGAAGAAATTCTTAAAAATGAAGTATTAAAAGGTCAAGCAACCAATACACAAGGCTACCCTACCACTTATCTGGCGGTACAGGCACTTGCCCAACAAAAAGGCGATGCTGTATTTGCAGTAGAAACTACCTTAAAAGATATCCAAAAAAATCTACCTGAAAATGTCAAAACCAAGTACATCCCTTATGATGGGCATAAAGAGCCGATTTATGTGGGTTGTTTTGCCAAAAAAGGTCGTAGCGATGATTTAGTCAAAAAATTTGATACAGGTTTACAACAGTTGGCAGATGATGGTACTTTAGCAAAAATTATGACCCAATGGACAGGTCAAGCGGATAGTTTGCCTAAAGTTGATATGACAACACTTTATAAGTAATTTTAGCTTTTCTTAACAAAACACCAATTAATTAATTGGTGTTTTTATTTTTATCGCTGATAATTAGATAAATCAGAAAAAAATTGGTATAATTCGCTTTAATTTATGGGCAAAATAAGACCAACATCCTTAAAACACTTTATAAAAATCATTACAAATTTTATTAAATTTGTTTTTCAAATTGACAAAACCAATGAATTACAAAATTTTAGCGAACAACATTGACTAAAATATTTTACACAATCATCTTAATTTAACTTAAAAGAGAACCTTATGAACGACAAAAAACGCATTCTCACAGGCATTACCACCACAGGCATTCCGCATTTGGGCAATTATGTCGGTGCGATTCGGCCTGCCATACAAGCGTCAAATTCCGCTGAGATAGACGCTTTTTTCTTTTTGGCGGACTGGCACGCTCTGATTAAATGCCACGACCCTGCCCAAATCGCCCACAGCACCAAAGCCATTACCGCCACTTGGCTTGCCTGCGGTCTTGACCCTGAAAAAATCGTGTTTTACCGCCAGTCCGACATTCCAGAAATCGCCGAATTGTCGTGGATTTTGAGCTGTCATTGTGCCAAAGGGCTGATGAACCGAGCTCACGCCTATAAAGCTCAAGTGGATATTAATAACGCCACGCCTGACACCGACCCCGATTTTGGCGTGAGTATGGGGCTATTTAGTTACCCTGTTTTGATGGCAGCAGATATTTTGATGTTTAATGCCGACCTTGTGCCTGTGGGTCGTGACCAAATTCAACACATTGAAATGGCACGAGACATGGCAGGCTCATTTAATTTTAAATTCTGTGATGACAAGCCGTTGTTTGTTTTGCCAAATGCCATGGTTGATGAAGACACGCCCCTACTCACAGGTCTTGACGGACGCAAAATGAGCAAATCCTATGGCAACACCATTCCTTTGTTTGGCGAAGATATTAATATTGACGGCGAAAAAGCCCTAAAAAAAGCCATTATGCGGATTGTTACCAATAGCCAATTGCCAGAAGAACCCAAAAACCCAGACGACAGTACGATTTTTGAAATTTATAAAGCCTTTGCAACGCCAAATGAAATTGCCGAATTAAAACTGCATTTTGAAACAGGCATTGGCTGGGGCGAAGCCAAAGAAATTTTATTTGAAAAAATTAATAGTGAAATCGCGCCATTTCGTGAAAAATATGTGTATTTAATGAAAAATCCCAAAGAAATGGAAGAGATTTTACAAATGGGGGCAGAAAAGGCTCGCCGTGAAAGTCGTAAAAGATTGGAAAAAGTGCGAAAACTCATCGGCATTAAACCTTTGGCGAAGTTGAAATAAGCAGAAATTATTTACCTAAGAGAAGGATACTTTTATGAAGAAAGCAATCGCAGTAGATGGTGCTACTACATCGCATGGTGGTATCATTAAAGCCACCCAAAATAAATCAAGCACCGATGGACGTTACTGGCTGAGAGAGGATGATGGTTTTTTATGCCCCAAATGTAGCGTTTGGTCATCTATCATTCGCAGTAACACATTCATTAATGTTCATGGTAAGTATGTTGCCATGGTCAGTGACAAGCTTACTTGTGGTGCCATCATCACAGAACCCTTGCAACATCGAACCTTTGCTGGTGATAACAATCAAATGATTGATAATAGCTACTTTAATATCGCTGATGACTTAGCAAATACCACCAAACAATATAAAGAACGCTTTCAACTCATAGATGACAATACAGGCTTGCCACTCCGTCAAATCAATTACCGCATAAAATTAGGCGAGAAAATCGTTGCGGTCGGTATCACTGACGATGATGGCTATACCAAAGTCATTGAATGCGACAACATGGAACAGGTGGAAGTAGAAATAGGTCTGACTCATGGAGATGATGATGCAGTTTAAGCGTGCTTATCATGGAGGTCCTATTAGTGAGGCATCAGATTATACCAAACAGATACGTGTTCAAGTCACCAGAGGGCTAACGCCTGCTGAAATCACTATGGCAAGAAGCATATTCAAAAACAGTCTCAACTATCAGCAGGTAAAAATCTGCCGTGGCAATCCGTTTCATAACCTAACGGGGAACGCCCAAGTACTCGGTAATAACATTACCTTTCCTGCTGATATTTATGATAAATACAGCAAAGGCAACAATGATTTTTCAAACGCTGCCGATCCCAACCACCAAGTGTGGTTTATACACGAGATGGTACATATTTGGCAAAATCAGCTAGGTAGATCCACCTTAGCACACGGTGCTTGTATTTTTGTTGGGGGCAAATATTTTGGTAGTGGTGGTACACAAAATGGTCAAGCATCTCATAGCCCCAAGGCTTATGATTATGACATCGTCAAAGATGGTATTGATTTTCCTCATTATAGCATGGAGCAACAAGCTGAGGTTGTCTCGCATTATTTTAGAATTATTAAGTTTGGTCAAAAGGCAAAATTTTATCATCTAAAAATATATTATGAAAAATGCTTAGATTCTTTCTTACAAAACCCAAGTGAGCCTTTATTGTTACCCAAAGACATTAAATGGATAGAATGTTTTGATATAATAAAATAGGGATTATTCCATGAAAAAAACACCGCTAATGATACTGATATTGATGACCGTCATGCTTGCTGCCTGCAGAAAAGGCCCTACAGAAGGTGGGGTCTTGATTGTCTTAAAAAACAATAGCCCTTGTTTTTATTTGTATGGCGAAGAACACAAAGACAAGTATGCAGAAGAATATATTTTGCATCTTGCCAATCTAAATCCATCCGTAGATAATGAAAAAGAAGGGCAAACGCTCTTTTTTAGAGGTGAGCTGCCAACATTAAAAAATTCAGACAGTTGCTTTGTATTTCCCCAAGAGCTTGAATACCGTCTAAACGACATTTATGTAATAGCAAGCTCTAGCCACTACACCAGCTCCGACTTCTGCTTAGTAGAAAACAATGGCAAATTACAAATCAATCAAGCAGAGTATGTACCTGATTCGCAAGGTTGGCGTACACAAGTATGCAGTGATAAAGCATATAGCAACCATCGTGGCATTTGGTGGCGATTAAAGTGGGGATTTTTTTGATACAAAGCGAGAGTGTTTTATGAAAAAATCACCGCTAATAATATTGGTATTGATGAGTGCCATACTGACCGCTTGTAGTAATGGAGAACCCAACGATGGTGGTGTGTTGATTACCCTAAAAGACAATCAGCCGTGTTTTTATTTGTATGACGAACATAATAATAATGAAAAGACGTACAACTATCATCTACTTCTTGAGAATAGCGAACCATCTGTGAATAACGAAAAAGAAGGGCAAAGGATCTCTTTTACTGGCGACCTACCCATATTAAAAAGCCCTGAAAGCTGTTTTATGTTTTCAGACTTTAACTATAGACTAAATAACATTTATGTCGTATCTAGCAGTAAATATAGTGCCAGTGCTTACTTTTGTTTAGTAGAACATAGTGGAGCATTTGGAGCATTACAAATCAATCAAGCAGGATATGTACCCGATTCACACGGTTATTTTACTCAAATATGCACTGATAAAGCATATAGCAACCATCGTGGTCTTTGGTGGCGATTAAAGCGGTGGCTTTTTTGATATATTTTAAATTTATTTAATTATGAACTTTTCTAGTATTCGTATTTTTGACACGCCAATCCAAAGCCTGCCTGACGATTTGTATATTCCGCCAGAAGCCTTTGCGGTGTGGCTTGAGCAATTTGAAGGCCCGCTTGATTTTTTGTTGTATCTTGTCAAAAAAAATAACTTTGACATTACAACCACCGCCATTTTGCCGATTACCGAGCAATATTTAAGTTATATCAACGACTTAGATGAAGCACATTTTGAACTCGCAGGCGATTATTTGCTGATGGCAAGCACCTTAATTAATATCAAAAGTAGTCTATTATTACCAACTCCAAACCTACCTGATGATGAAAAAAATCCCACCAAACAGCTCATTCGCCGTCTTGAAGAATACGCCCAAATCAAAGCAGTGAGTAAAAAAATTGATGAATTAATCCGCTTAGAAAGAGATGTATTTTTGGCATTTGCTAGCTTGCCAAGTCCAGAAGTTTTGGCAAAACAAATTCCGCCCTACCCTGCGAACTTACTTATGGATAGTTTAATTAAAATGCAAATCAAGCCTGATTACCAAATGCACCACATCAAAACCGACCCTGTGCCACTTGCCGACCGTATGGCGAGTATCAGCCGAATTCTGGCAAATCGTGGAAAAGGAACATTTGCCGATATTTTGGATAAATCACAGGGTCGATTGGGGGTGGTGGTAAGTTTTGTGGCGGTTTTGGAGTTAGCAAAACAAAAATTGATTAATTTTGGATTAATTGATGATAATACAATAAGTATCAATGAGTTAGACTTAATTTGGACCGCATAAAAAACCCTTAAATCTGTAAATTTAAGGGTTTTAACAATTTATTAAAATTATTTCTATACTGCTTATTTTTTCGCTTTGTCTTCTGCCTGCTCACGTTGTTGTTCCTCTTGCAATGCACGTTCCGCACGCAACTCAAAACGTTCACCAGTGGCTTTAATCCCCCAAACCAACTCAACGAACGCTCGGTTATTAAGTAGCGGTTCATCTTCAATAATCAGCCAGTAGCCTTGGTTATTAATCCACAAGAAAATAAAACTCGTGTTCGGCATTAACATATCAATGGTGGAGAAAAAGGATACTGCTTGTCCATGAATTGCCCAACCACGCTGTTGTTGACGTTGCAAAAAGTCAAAAAAGTCGGCCGCCGCCACACACAATGTATCTGCTTCTTGTTGGGTAAAGCCCATTTTTGCCAAACAGAACCCTTCATCCGAACCAATCGCCACACGGCGAGAACCCGACAAGCTCGCTGACACATACCGCAAAAAGTCATCTAGCTGAACGTGCGGTGCGACAATCGCTTTATCCACCACTTCCACCCAACCCTCTTCAATAAACATATCTAGCCACGTTTCGCTATAACGCTCGCTCCATTCGTGAGCGGTCATCGTTTGCTCAGGGGCAAGCATGGCTTGCAGGGCAAGTTGTTGCTCAGATGGGTTCACTTGGGAAAAACCATGTAATACACCCTCTGGGGTCAAAATCACATGATTAACAATCGGTTCGTTACTCGTCGCCATAGGGCTATCCTTTTTTAAATACTAACTAAACTCTAGAAAATGGGTTAATTGTATCGTAATTTTGCCAAAATACAAAGTTCGTTACGATAAAAGGTAATATATTTATCAACCAATTTATATTTTTAGCAACATTTTACAAGTTTTGGCAAAATTACAAAATCGCATAAATCAATACACTAATCAGCTGTGCCATTTGCTCTTTATCACGGGCATCAACACTCATCACGTTCGCAGGAATGTTCATTTTTATTAACTCATCAGATAGATTCTGATGCAAATTCCATGGCATATTTTCCGCATGGGTAATCCCAACAATCATCGCACTACTGTGAATTAATGGCAAAAAACTTTCCATATAATCTTTCATGTCTTGCACAGGATCGGGATTTTCGGCATTGATTAATAAAATTAAACCCAACGCATTTTCACTTAAGATTTCCCACATGAAATCAAAGCGTTTTTGCCCTGGTGTGCCGTACAATCGCACTTGTTCACCTGTTGGCAATTTCATAAGGCCATAATCCATCGCCACCGTGGTGGTTTTTTTCATCAGTTTAACATCATCGCTGGCGTTTTCTTCGGTAGTGACAACTTCTTTATCCGATAACGAACGAATAGCTTGGGTTTTTCCTGCTCCGACAGGTCCTGCAAAAATAATTTTATAAATATCAGTTTGTGACATCGACATTAAGTTATCCTAATTTTAAAATTTTTTACCAAAACAAAATGTTATTTCTGACGATATTGTTAAGCTATGCCACGCCTAAACGGTTTAATAATCGTGATAAAAATCCTGTTTTATTCGCTTTTTGGATACCTTTATTAATTGAATTGTCAATAGGTTTTGCTTGGGTTTGCGTACTCGTTGCAGTAGTCATTGGTGTGTTAACACTTTGTAGTAAAACTTGATAATTAACCGCATTAGACATAATGAGTAACAACAACACTTGATTCACTTGAGAATTGGTCAAATGTGGAAATAATTTATTAAAATCCAATAAGGTACGTGGACGACCCAAACAGCTTGCAATCAAGGGTACAACGTAATTTGGTACAAATTTTACCCCTGCAAAATTCGGCATGAAAGTCGCTTGAATTTGTAAACGGTGGGAGTCAGCATAGCTAGTTCGCCGAACCTGCATCAGCTCCAAACCAATAAACCAAATGACTTGAGCAAGATTATATTGCTTAGCACCCGATGTCAAATGATTGGCAGTTTTTTGGCGAAAATGATTGGCATCTAAGGTTTGAAACGTCAAATTTTCTTCTTTTAAGCCAATACCGACTAAAAAACTATCGCTAATCCGCTCTAAATTATCGGTAATCACACTTTTATCAATCGGATTGACATACATATGATAGCCATTGACAGTTACCATGGCAAAATCTTTTAACGATTGCAATTTCTTAGCAAATGTAAATAATAGTCTATCAGCAATATCTGGAAAAATTGTTACTAATAACCCAAATACTTTTTCGACATCATCAACATTCACAGGCTCGTTATTTGGCGTAATTTGATTAATTGGGCTTGTTGGATTGGGCTGATTTTCTAAATTAGCGTGAGATATTGCAGGCTGAGCGGTAGTTCTTGGAGTGTCAGTTTTAAACACCTTGCCTATTTTTGTGCTAGCAAATGATTCGTTGATTAAGTCTTGTACCGCTTTATTTGAATTTTTTGGCAACGAATTGAGCAGATTGGCTTTGTTTTCCGCATTTAGATTATCAGCGACTGGCGTATCTGGCAGACTTTCCAACATACCCCTGATACATTCCGTCATCTGTTGACGGGTATAAGGTACGGTCAAAAATTTATACTTAGCAAAAGTGACAGGAATGGTTTCATTTTGACGAGCAACAAACAAAATCGGCTTACCATTAGTGTAAATTTCTAAATTTTTCGCCTGTTTACTATAGGCTAAATCCAGTCCTGTTCCTTCAAAATCAACGACAAAAATATCACTTTGTTGCTGTTCATCACTCAAGATTGGCAACTCAAGCACATTCTGCCCCAAATTACGCACAAGAGAATTCACCTGAATATTTTTGAACGTCATTTCCAAAAAAATTTGAATCACATTGGCATTGGTTTCGGTAAATCCAACTAATAATAAACTTGGCGTATTTGGCATTATTGTCCCCATTTATAATCAAATCAGCATATTTTTTAATTCTCAAGTTAAAAAATTATGCCATTGGCGTGTCGGTTGTTAAATCGAGCTCGCCATCTTCATTATCACCATCATTAGTTTGGTGCGTTTGGTACATTTTTTCTTCAAAAGCATGACGGGTTTGTGTCCAATTTTCGCTAAATTGCCATTTGTTTTTGGATAATTCCCACCATACAATGGTAAACGCTAAGCGGTCATCAGTTGTTAAGCAGTGTTTAAAAAACTCTTCTTCAATTTCACGAATTTCTTCACCAACTTCTTCAGGATCATCTTCATAATCTTCTAAGGCATCGAGCAATGCCGAGATGGTAATCTGTGCCACGGAACGTGAGTCATCAGGCGATACCAACATTTGATTTTCAAACACCGACATAGACGGCGAAACCAGCACACTCCAACGTGTGGCAAGGCTACTGCTTTCCAAAATATATTTTTTATTGTAAATACACGTCTCAAAACCTTCCATCACTTTTGGATTCAGTTTTTCTTTGACTTGAGATAACATCCGTTCACCAAAATAGGGGACATCATACCAACAACCAAAAAACATATCCGCCAGTGCTCCTTGTAAAGGCTCTTTTTCATCTAGTTCCATTGCCGTCATCACACGACTAGTATGCAAGTCCATATTCATTGGTTGGGTCATGACTTGTCGGCTATAAAGACGGTAATTCAACCAGTGCTTGTTGTGTTTTTTACGGCTATGTGATGACAATGAGTACATACAAATTCCTTGTGACTAATACTTTATTGTAACTAACAAAAGTAACTCGCAAAAAATTAACGATTGTTAAATAATAAGTATTATTTTATCATAATTTTGGTGTTGACTAAAAAAATTTTATCATAAAAAAAGCGTCATTCATGCTTTATAAATGACGCTTTAACGGATTTTTTTATTGGCAATGAATGATTAGCTTAATCTAACAAGGTATCCATCAAATCAATCATAAATTCGCCTTCTTCTTCTGTCATTGGCTCAAAACCGTTATTAATACCCAGTTCTGCTAATACTTCTTGACCGTCGTTGTCATCGGTCAGGCTCATCAAGGCCTGCAAGGCTTCTTGATTACCTGCCATTTTGTCATTGATAAGCACCACATGGGTAATATCGCTCAAGTCACTTTCAATCAAGATATGTAGCTGTGACAACGTCAAACGTGATAAGCCATGATACACTTCTGATAAGAAAAAGCCGACATCAGCATTACCTTTGATAACTTCACGTGCTGCTGCTTGGTAGTTTTCGGTAATATTCCACTCAATATCGCTTTCTGCCAAATCCACCGCTTCAAGCAAGCGTAAACCGATTAATTTTACATCACGGTTATCCGCCATGGCAACTTTACAGCCTTTTTTTAGCTCATCAAGTTGTTTAAATGTGCCTTCTGCTTTCGTCGCAATTACCATTTCATCGGCTTTGCCTTTTGGACGAGCGACCGCACGGTAGCCTTTTTCACGAATTAATGTCGTTGCATCAAAGGGATTAGCATAGATAATATCTACATCGCCTTTGGCAATCATATCTATTTGTTCTTGATGACTGGCAGGGGTCAATAGACGTAGATGTAAGCCTGTACGTTTTTGGAGCAACGTATTTAGCATATGCCAGCCTGCAAAACGCTCTGGCGAGAAATCTGGGGCAATCAGTAAATTAAATTTCATGCTTGCTCCTCCTGTAGCATTTTGGCGTATAATTGTTCAGTTTCGGCAATTTTACTACGAGAAGGCTTACGGCGAACTGACGTATAACCCACCGTTTCGCCACGGCGTACGTTTGGCACAGCGGTGGCATATACCCAGTAGTAGCTACCATCTTTGCATAGATTTTTCACATAACCATGCCATTTTTTGCCCGCTTGAACCGTTTCCCACAAGTCTTTAAACGCCCCTTTTGGCATTTCTGGGTGACGCAAAATATGGTGTGGCTTGCCGATTAATTCATGACGTTCATAACCACTAATATCCACAAAGGCATCATTAGCATGGGTAATTACACCGTCTAAATCCACACGAGATACAATCAATTTTCCGTCAGGATATGGCAATTCGTTACTGGTTGCGTAGACGGTGCGTTCGCTACCGTCATTAAATTTTAAACGATATTCTTTGCTATCACCTGCAGGTTTTTGCATGTCTGGAAGTTCAATTACTGCCATTTTTATTCCTTCAATTAATTAGTATATTAAACTTAATAATTTTGTCACAAAATCTAATTTTTTAAAAATGATTACAAAAGAATTAGATTAATTTTGCCAAGGCTTCTGAGGCACGTTTAATATCTAGGAATACCAAACCTAATTTTGCATTTGGCTTAGTCAAAACGGTCAATACCGCTTCAGAACCTGATGATGACATAATGACGTAGCCTTTTTCACCTTGCACCATAACACGCTCAATCGTACCTCGTGCTAGTTCACGACCTGCACGGTCACCCAGCGATAGCAACGCTGCTGACATCGCACCAACACGGTCTTCGTCGATACCTACTGGCAATGCTGATGCAATCATCAAACCGTCAGTTGAAATCAAAGCAGATGCTTCTACATCTGATGATGAGCTATTTAAATCATTTAAAATTTGTTGGAACATTTCGGTACGCATGGCATCTATCCTTTGGTTTTGTCTAATTTTTATAACATTTTAATAGAGTATTTAGTCAAGTTTAATTTTTATTAAAATGTTATTTGGTTAAAAAGAAACCGTTATTAACGCCCTATTTTTATATATTCTAGTAAGTGGTTAATAATCGGCATATTTAAAAATATTTTTGTCATTATAACCGATTTTTTGTGATGTTTCACCAAAAAAACTAACAAAAAATTGCCTATTATCATTTATTTAACAACGTTTATCCAATTTTTTGTTGAGTTTATCATTAACGTACTACTTGTTGATGTAGTTCGGCTAAGCCATTTATCATGGCTTTTTGCAAAATTTCGGTCAGTTCATCACGGCTTTTACCAATAGGATTAATTGGTTCAAGGGGCAATACATAGGCTTTCGCGGGTCGATTATCTAGCACACGTTTGACACTTTGCAAAAAATTCATATCGCCAAAGTAAGGGATACTCTCATCTAACTGCCCTTTATCATTGACATAGGCAATCACAATCGGCTGAATATTCACACCTGTATCAATCGCAGATTGCAGTAACTTGCCATGAATTTTTTTAATCGCCTTACCGTCTGTGGTGGTGGCTTCAGGAAAAAATACCACAGGTGAACCTGCCTGCAAAAACCTGCCCATTTGCTCGCTCACGCTCCCTGTATCGCCCGAACCACGTTGAATAAATAAGGTGTTGCCCGTGCGTGCCAACCAACCGATTAACGGCCATTTAGCAATTTCGGCTTTGGATAAAAAAAAGGTCGGAATAATACTGCCAACCACAGGAATATCTAGCCACGAGATGTGATTGCTCGTCCATAATGCGTGATGTTGTGGAATTGGCTTGACTGCAATCACGTCCAAATGAATGGATTGGCAAAACTCTCGGCAAAAGTTTTGAATAGCTTGGATAATTTCTTGATTGGTGGTATTGGGTTGATGATTGACATCGTAGGCGACTTTACTCACTTTTGCCAAGGCGGTTAAGGCATTGCTCACACGTTTGGTGCGAGAGAGTTGGGTTTTTATCGCTGACGGTGTGTAGTTTTTTGGGTTAATCAACTGTTTAGATGAACTTAATACTAAACTTGTCATGACACTTTTGCTAGATTTTTTTTGATTTTGGTTGGTTTGGCTTGACATAGATAACCTTTTTTAGTTAACAACTGTTTTATTATAGCAATGTTTTGCCAAAAAATCATAAAAAACGCATGGCTATGTTTTAAATATTTGTTAATCTCTTACAGAAAAATTGTAATTTTGCCAATTATCACCATATAATACAGGTTCTAACTTAGTTTAAATTTTTAAAGGATACGTATTTGGAATATTTTGAGCGACATCAAGGCGGTGAAAATGCTATTTTGGTACATTTGACCTTAACCCATTTAACCGACCCTGACGATTTGGAAGAATTTCAACTTTTGGTTGAGTCCGCAGGGGCGAGCCAACAAGCGATTGTCACAGGTACTCGCAGTAAGCCTGATGCCAAATATTTTGTTGGCACGGGCAAAGCCGAAGAAATCGCCGATTTGGTAGAACAGCACGAGGCGGATATTGTCATTTTTAACCACAGTTTAACCCCATCCCAAGAGCGAAACCTGGAACGTTTGGTAAAATGTCGTGTGCTTGACCGTACAGGCTTAATTTTAGATATTTTTGCCCAACGTGCCAGAACTTATGAAGGTAAATTGCAAGTAGAACTAGCTCAACTCAATCACTTAGCAACTCGCTTGGTGCGTGGCTGGACGCATTTGGAGAGGCAAAAAGGTGGTATTGGCTTGCGTGGGCCGGGCGAAACCCAACTAGAAACCGACCGCCGTTTATTACAAGTACGCGTCAATCAGCTCAAAGCCAAGTTGGATAAAGTCAAACAAACTCGTGCCCAAGGACGTGCCAAACGCCAAAAATCCGACATTCCAACCATTTCACTCGTGGGTTACACCAACGCAGGGAAATCTACCTTATTTAACCATTTGGCAAATGAAAATATTTACGCTGCTAATCAGCTATTTGCCACATTAGACCCAACCTTACGCCGTGTTAAATGGGATGGACTTGGTTCGGTGATTTTGGTGGATACGGTAGGTTTTGTGCGTCATTTACCGCATGAATTGGTGGAAGCCTTTCACGCTACCTTAGAAGAAACCTTAGAAGCCGATTTGTTGCTCCACGTCATTGACAGCAGTCGGGAAGATATGCACGAACAAATAGATACGGTTAAAAGTGTCTTAAGCCAAATTGAAAATGATGTGCCTGTGTTAAATGTGTTTAACAAAATTGACCTCACAGGCGAACCACCGCATATCGGTTACGGTGATAGCGAGCAACCCAACCGTGTCTATGTCTCGGCAAAAGCAGGGCTTGGCATGGACAAACTTACCCTAGCCGTACAACAACTTATCGCAGGGAAACTGCAAGATTACCAACTCAAAATCACCCCAACTTTGGTAAATAGCGGACAATTGTTAAATAGTTTGCACGAATTAGGCGTTATCCAACAACTAACTTATGATGAACATGGCAATACGCTCGTGAACGTACATCTTGCTAATCATCGCTTACGCCAACTACTCGGACAATATCAAATCCGTGCCGATGACGTATTAACTGCCAATGATGTCGCACGCCTTATCCCACCGCTTGAGCCTTTTGAAATCGCCCAACAAGCCAAACGAAACCAACAAAATACCGAAACGCTTGACGATGAATTCGATTTAACCTATGACGATATTTTTAAATAATATAGCCATCATTTTTTACTATAATTTTTACAAGGCGTTGGTTATAATTGGTTGATATAGATAATTTTATAGTCATTTACCCAATTGATTTTATTCATTAATCGGTGGTTTTTGCAAACTAACTCATGCTACAACAACAAAATAAATACCAATTAACAAATCTAAATCAACAAAACCAAATTATTAAATACAAGTGATTATCATGCCAAATTTTGCCACCGTAAAACAACGCTTTTTGCCAATGCTTGCCACGTTATTGCTCGTGGTTATCGTGCGTGAAGGTTGTATGTGGCTAAGTGAACCGCTCGGTTTAGGCTCAGCAGGCAATATTATTGGCATGGTGGTAATGTTAGTTTTGTTGATGATTTGGCGATTTACCAAAGGTTTACCGACTTGGCTCACCGAATCTAGTAATATTTGGCTCAAAGATAGCGGTTTTGCCTTTTTACCGATTTCAGCAGGGGCAGGTTTGCTGATGTTTAATTTGGGCGATGAGTTTTGGCGAATGTTTGCGATTATGGCGATTAGCACGCTATTTCCGTTATGGGCGATTGGGCATTTAGCAGGGCGTTGGCTCAACGGTAGAACATTACGCAATCGTCAAATGCCAACCAAAACCCAACCCACATCACAAAAGCCACAAGGAGAAAACTAACCATGCCCGCCCTTGTGCTAAGCAGTTTAACCACCAATTTACCACCTGAATACCTAGAAAATATCAGCTCAGGCATGATGCTCGCCTGTGCGGTGATTTTGACGTTGGTCGCTCATGTTGGTTCTCGGCTGCTAAATGCCAAAATCAGAGTCATTCCTGCGATTATTTTTGCGATTTCTTTAACGCTGTTATTATTATTTTTATCAGGTTGGGGTTATCGGCATTATTATAACCTTGCCCAACCGTTGTTCAGTCACTTACTCGGCTATGTTACCGTAATGTTGGCGATTCCGTTGGCATCGCTGAATTTTGACGGTATCCCCTTAAAAAAACTCAGTAAAATCATTCTGCTAGCCACAACCACAGGGGCATTATTTCCCATGCTGTTAGCGACAGGCTTGAGCCTAAGCCATGAGACGATTATGGCGTTTTCATCACGTTCCGTCACCACCCCGATTGGGCTCAATATCGCAACCCTTGTCAATGCACCGCTCGCCATGGTAAATTTAATCATTGTGATTTCGGGCTTAATGGGGGCATTTGCAGGCAAATTTTTGCTCAAAGATGTCGCCGACGAACGTGCCAAAGGCTTGGCATTAGGTCTGGTCGCTCATGCATTCGGTACGGTCGAAGCTTGGCAAATCAGCCCACTGGCAGGACGTTATGCGGCGTTTGGCTTGGCGGTTAATGGCATTATCACCGCCATTTGGTTTCCGATTGTGTATTTGGCTTGGCAATCGGTTTAAACCACATAAATTTTCGTTTAAAATCAAAAATTTAAAAAAGTTTCCACAAAAACTGTGGATAACCTTGTGGATAACTTAAAAAGTTGACAAATTAGCCCTGTAACTATCGGCTTTTGGCTAAAATTGTACATTTTTTAACCAACTTCTAACCTTATTTTTTTGCTAAAAAAATCACACACTTAGCAAAATCAAGCAGTTTTTTTGATTTTTTTCAGATTTTTTTTACAGATTTTTGCCAAATTTGCATTTAAGGAAAATGTTACCGCCAGTTATCTGTTTTTTAACAAAATTTTCGCTATTTTTGCAAAATTATGCTATATTTAAGCAGTTCATATTTCTTTATTTGTCAGATTTTTTAAAAGGTTAATTCATGTTTGCAAAACAGACACGATTTTTACTTCAATTCATGCCGTGCTCTTTGTTGGTGGCATTGGGTGCGACAACCACCGCTTATTCCGCCAATATGTATGTGTTCAAAGACAGCAAAGGGCAAGTATTATTAACCAATGTGGTGAATAATGGTAAGCCAACAGGGGAAAATTTTTCTAAATTTACCCAAACTGTGAAAGTCACCTACTACCCCGACACCAACGTGCATAGCTATAGCAACTGGGGTAGCAACGAATACGCCGTGCCGGCTAGCGGTAGCAAAAACCGCAATGCCTATGATAGCCTAATCGTAGCCTCGGCATTGCGTCATGGTGTTGACCCTGCTTTGATGAAAGCGATGATGCACACCGAATCAGGCTTTAACCCAAATGCCCGCTCGCCCGTTGGGGCTCAAGGCTTAATGCAACTGATGCCAGCAACTGCCAGACGATTTGGCGTTGCCAATGCGTGGGACCCCGCCCAAAATATTGAAGGTGCTGCCAAATATATCAAGTATTTGACAGGACGTTTTAGTAATTTAGAACACGCCATTGCAGGTTATAATGCAGGTGAAGGCAACGTGTCAAAATACGGTGGTATTCCGCCATTTCGTGAAACACGAGACTACGTTAAACGGGTAATTAGCCGTTATCATAATTTGTATCGTAATGACCCAAATTTACAAGCTCGCCGATAATTTTTTCAGCATTTTTATTTAACAAATTTGATTGTTTGCCAAAAAAGCCAGTAAATTACTGGTTTTTTTGATTTTGGCGATTGATTTGCAAAATTTTTACGAAAAAATACAATTATCTGCAAAGTTTTACTTGTGGATTTGTCTTTTTTGCCTTATATTCTCGTTATTATCCAACATCTATTTTTAGGTATTTAGTTGTATAGGAAACAGTCATTATGTTAAGAATTGGTCTATTTTTGTTGACTAATATTGCGGTCATGGTGGTGTTTGGCATCGTCATGATGATTTTAAGCCAAGTATTCGGCATTCATATCGGCTCTCGTGGTAGCATGATGGGGCTGATGATGATGTGTTTTATGTACGGTATGATTGGCTCATTGGTGTCGTTGTTTTTGTCAAAATGGCTGGCAAAACGTTCCACAGGCACAAAAGTGATTGAAAATCCGAGTAATCCGATGGAAGTTTGGCTCGTGGAAACCGTACGCCGTCAAGCCGAAATGGTAAAAATTGATATGCCCGAAGTGGGGATTTTTGACAACCCATCGCCAAACGCATTTGCCACAGGTTCGAATAAAAACAAAGCCTTAGTAGCGGTGTCGACAGGGCTACTGCAAACCATGAACCAAGATGAAGTGGAAGCGGTACTCGCCCACGAAATTGGACATGTTGCCAACGGCGATATGGTAACGCTGGCGTTGGTGCAAGGCGTGATGAATGCGTTTGTGATGTTTTTTGCACGCATTATTGGTCAATTCGTGGATAGAGCGGTGTTTAAAAATGAACAAGGCTACGGTATGGGCTATTATCTGACCACTATGGTGTTGGATATCGTATTTGGCTTTGTGGCATCTGCGATCGTAATGTGGTTTTCTCGTTATCGTGAGTTTCGTGCTGACGAAATGGGGGCAAAGTTGGCAGGGCGTGATAAAATGATTTCGGCGTTAAATATGCTAAAACCTGCGAGTCAACGCCCTGATTATTTGCCTGAAGGCATGAAAGCCATGGCGATTAATGAAGGTCGTGCCGAAGGGTTTATTGCGAAATTGTTTGCAAGCCACCCAACCTTAGATGATAGGATTGCGAGTTTGCAAAAATTAAATGCTTGATTTTAGAAGAAAAAATAAAAAGTGCAGTCGTTAAATGGAATGCACTTTTTTTGAATGATATTTAAGAAAACACGACATTACGATAAAAATTTTCAATCGGTATAGTTAAACCAATGCTAAACAGTTCTAGCTTTTCACCTGCATTGACAACACAGTTTGATTTTGCTGATAAATGGTCGCTTGTAGCCAAATATTAGCTTGGATATAATGATTGACTTCAATAGATTTATCCATATCTTTCACATTGGCCGCCATACGAATAACGACAGGATTATCAAGGCTTTCACGCAAAATCACCACATCCAATAGCACAAACTCAATACCGTTAAATATTGTGTTTTGTTTCCCAACCACTTGCCCTTGACACCATGCTTCATCTTGTTGCCCAAGCGTATCACCGAACAAATACGCACACATATTACCCACGTTAATTTCAATCGGTTCAAGCGGTAAATCCGCAGGGTCAGGTTGCCATTTAGCAATTTGGGCTTCCAGATCCGCAGGGGCAACATTGTTGTTTTTTGCCAAAATATCGTTAAAGGCACGGTGATAACGGATGGCGTCAGGTTGATCAACTACAATCACTTCCGAACGGTTGCTTGGTTTCACATCATAGGCAAACGCCCCAAGATTAACTCGATAACGTTGATTTTTTTGGTAAAATTGCCCATTCATCGCATAAAATACGTCAAAAGCGTAAACAATCGTGCCGTCATCTAACTTTAGGCGTAAAATGGCTTCGGCTTGTTCCGCACAATGATACACACTTTCAATCACCGCCCACTGGGTGTACGGACTGTTCACACACGGATAGGCATTGACAAAACGGATCGGCTTACCCTGCTCATCCACGTTAATAATTTGATTCAAATGAATGGGCTGATTGCCTGACAACAGCATACAAGACTGCTTGTGTGCCTGTAGCGGCGTTGGCAAAGTCGCATTATCAATATGTTCAGCGAGCCATGTTGGTACATCTTGTGAAATCTGATTGGTAAAACACGCCCAATGGTCGGCATGACCAACGGCTTGTTCACAATTTAGTGAAATAATGTCTGGCGAATTGGTAATCATGGAAACAGCCCTGTGCTATCAATTATTAACATGGATTATAAATGGGGTCTGTTAAATTTTTTTCACCTATGAATGATGAATTTTTCACAAAAAATTGGATTTTTTGCTTATTTTTTTATAAATTTTTATCAAATTTGGCTAAAGGATCAATTTTTTTCGATAAAAGTTTCATTTTTCAAAAAATTTTGTGTATTTTCAACGAAAAACAATACCTTTTTGGGTTAAAATATGCCAAACTATCGCGTTTTTAATTGTATCAATTCATTGTAAAATTTTCTTGTAAAATTTGGAAGTAAGTAGTTTATGTTTCGTCCTTTAGCTTTATTTTTGGGCTTGCGTTATACCAGAGCCGAGCGGAGTAACCGTTTTATTTCGTTTATTTCGCTGATTTCAATGATTGGGCTGACGCTTGGGGTGGCGGTGCTGATTACCGTGTTGTCAGTGATGAATGGCTTTGACCGTGAACTCAAAAGCCGTATTTTGGGCATGGTGCCACAGGCGACGGTTACCGCAGGTGAGATTATTCCTGATTGGCAACAACTTGCCCACAAAATCAATGAAAATCCCAATGTAGAAGCAGTAGCTCCTTTTGTCCAGTTACAAGGTATGCTCACCGCTAACGCCCAAGTTGCAGGGATTATGGTAACAGGGATTGAGCCTGAGTACGAAAAAAATGTGTCCATCATTCATCAGCATATGTATGAAGGCAATATTGATAGCCTAAAAGCAGGGGCGTTTAACATCGTAATTGGGCGAGATATGGCACAGTCGCTAGATGTACGGTTGGGCGATAAGGTAACTTTGGTATTGCCTGAAGCCTCACCGTCGCCTGCAGGGGTTATTCCCCGTTTTAAGCGGTTTACCGTAAGCGGAATTTATGACATTAGCCCTGAAGTGAACGGCATTATGGCGTTTATTCCGATGAACGATGCAGGAACGTTGCTACGGCTACCAGATGGTGCTCAAGGCATTCGTATGAAACTTAATGACTTGTTCCTTGCCCCAAAACTTGCTCGTGAAGCAGCCAATCTCTCCCCTAGTCTATTGTTACCAAGCGATTGGACAACCACGCATGGCAATTTGTTTGGAGCAATCCAAATGGAAAAAGCCATGGTAGGGTTGTTGTTATTCTTAATTATTTTGGTAGCAGCGTTTAATATTGTCTCATCGCTTGTCATGCTGGTAACCGATAAAAAAGCCGATATTGCGATTTTAAAGACCTTTGGGGCATCACCAAAATTGATTACCCAAGTGTTTATGGTGCAAGGCTTATTTATTGGCGTGATTGGTACGATTTCAGGCACGATTTTGGGTGTGATTATGGCATTATCAGTAAGCCATGTGGTCGGCTGGGTAAATACAGTGTTTGGTTTACACTTGTTTGATGCGTATTTTGTCAATTATTTACCGTCAGAGTTGGAGTGGCAAGATGTGGCGATTATCGTATCGGCATCGTTGGTCATTAGCTTTTTGGCAACGATTTATCCTGCAAGACGAGCATCAAGTATTCAACCTGCTCAGACGTTGCGGTATGAATAAAGCTTGGTAAGTTGGTAAGTAGTGAAATAAAATTGAATATATATTTTTACAGTAGGTTAACCCATCTTTTTGGTCACAACCCACTATTAAAAAGATTAATATTTCGTCTAATTTGGTGGGTTACGCTATCGATAATCCACCCTACCAGACAACTTATAATTTTTACACTACAAAATTATGGTTAGATACAAATAAAAACAAAAAACCCAATCTAATAAGACTGGGTTTTGATAACTTTAAAAAGTTACAATCTTAACTGTTAAAATTAAGATGCACTTTCAACGCTTACATAACGGCGGCTAAATTTACCTTTTACCGCAAATTTTACCACACCGTCAGTCAAAGCGAATAAAGTATGGTCACGACCCATACCAACGCCTTCACCTGCGTGGAATTCTGTACCACGTTGACGAACGATAATGTTACCTGCGATAACTTGTTGACCGCCGAAAACTTTTACACCCAACATTTTTGGGTTAGAATCACGACCGTTACGAGTCGAACCTGCTGCTTTTTTATGTGCCATGAGTTAGCTCCTAAAATAGTTGATTAAGCGTTGATTGCTTTGATTTTTAACAAGGTGTACCATTGGCGATGACCTTGCTCTTTGTGGTAGTGTTTACGACGACGATGTTTTACGATACGTACTTTTTCACCACGACCATGCTCAACCACTTCTGCGTCAACACTTGCACCAGCAACTAACGGTTGACCAATTTTGATATTTGTACCGTCAACAACCATTAATACATCTTCAATTTTAATGGTTTCGCCTTTTTCAGCTTTTAGTAATTCAACTTTTAAAAGCTCATCTTTTGTTACACGGTGTTGTTTACCGCCACTTTTGATTACTGCATACATTTGGGTTGCTCCAAAAAAAACCCGTACACCGTGATTACCGACGGTAATGCTTTTAAACGGATACACAGGGAATGAATAGAATATAGGGGCGTAATTCTACTTGATTTTTGACGGTTTTGCAAGTGGTTTTAGCACTATTTTCTTTTAAGGTTTTGTGGTATAGTGATGCTTATTTTTGCTAAAAAATTGTTAAATTTTACCAATATTTATTGAGTTTTTAAGTATGTCAAGCCCAAACGTCGCAACCAATCCTGCTGATACCAATAGCAATCCGATCACTTATGCCCAAATTCAGTCCATTGTTGCCCATGATTTTGAGATTATGGATAAACAAGTGTTTGGTAGTTTAAACTCTAAAGTTCAGCTCGTCATGGCGGTTAGTCAGCACGTCATTGATGCAGGTGGCAAGCGGATGCGTCCGCTGATTTCGCTGTTGTGTTCTCGGATTTGTGAAGATAAGCAGTTTCAACCAGCCATGCACTTAGGGGCGATTACCGAAATGCTCCACACCGCAACGCTCGTGCATGATGATGTGATTGATAGCTCGGGTATGCGACGTGGCAAACCAACCGCCAATGCGACTTGGGACAATGCCACGGCAGTTTTGGTGGGTGATTATTTGATTGCTCGGGCATTTAATTTGTTGGTAGCGTTTGGTTCGTTACCCTTGTTAAAGCTGTTTTCCGATGGTACTTGTGATATTGCCGAAGGCGAAGTGTTGCAGTTACAACATCAGCACAATCCACAAGCTACCGAAGATGATTATATGAAAATCATTGATGGTAAAACGTCTCGTTTGTTTATGTTATCCAGTCAAGGCGTGGCGATTTTGCATAATCGTGCAGAATTTGACGAAGCCTTTGCCAAATTTGGGCAACATTTTGGTAATGCCTTTCAAATTATTGATGATGTGTTGGATTTTACAGGCGATAGCGACGTGTTGGGCAAAAATGTTGGCGATGATATTGCCGAAGGTAAACCGACTTTGCCGTTAATTAAAGCCTTAGAATTTACCAAAATTAACAACCCAAGCGATTATGAAACCTTACGAATTGCGATACAAACAGGCGAAGTGGCGGATAGCAAGCAGATTATTGCGATTGTTAAAGCCTCTGGTGCATTGGAATATTGCCGTGAAAAGGCGATACACGAAACCAATTTAGCAAAAGAAGCGGTGTTAAGTTTACCAAGTTCAGTGTATCGTCAAGGCTTATTGGATTTAATGCAGTTGGCAAGTCAGCGGTTATATTAGACTAAAAATTAAGTTTAGCTAACATTATTTTTTATCCAAATTCATCAGTTTACAAAAAAGCATACCTGTCATCACCGCATCATTTAAGGCATCGTGGGCGGGCAGTAGCGGTATATTGTACTCACTTATTAAGGTATTCAAATGCTTTTGCTCGGCAATCATATCGGGATTTCTCGTGCGTTTTTGACGGTAATTTTGCTCAATGATACTGACATCTAGACACGGATTGATGAGTTCCACGTTGAGATATTTTTTTACCTCGGCATTTAAAAACGCCTTATCCATGCCTGTACAAAACCCCACAATGGGGCGACTAGCAATGAGCGGTAAAAGTGCTTGCAACATCATTCGATAATCTAAGCCATTTTCTAAATCCATTGGGCGAAGTCCATGAATGACAATGCTGTCCGTGTTTGGCATGACAGGCGGACGGCAAATCATGGAAAGAGAAGCGGTCATATCAAGCGTGAACATTGAGTTATCTTTGACGATTTTTACCGCTCCGACGCTTAAGATTTTGTCTGTCTTAGGGTCGGTGCCCGTCATCTCGAAATCTAAGCAGACCCACTCATCTGACATGGTGTCATCAAACAAATAACGATAATTATCATCAGTTAACCGAGATAATGCCTTATCACGCAAATAATTAAATTTATAATTTTTATCAAATAACTTTTTAAAAAATTTCATCAATCTTACCTATTTATCATCAATGATTTTTGAGATTGTTTTTGAGCTTGGGCGTAAGCATTAGGCCGCTGCAATCAGTTTTTGAATTAAAATGATTTACCGACTCACCCCAAATACATCTAGCCGATAATGATGAATGATAAAACTTTTAAATTGTTTCACCACAATCAGACTTTCTTTTAACAAATCTCGCTCAAGGCTTGACAACGTATTTGGATTAACCTTACGGGCGGTTTTATCAGACGTGATGAGTGATACGGCTAGGCGTTTTGATAAGAAAAATTCTAGGGCTTCTAGGGTATTTTTAGCAAGTTTTTCATCTATTGCCCCTTTTTTGACAAGAGCGTTTAGCCGAGCTTTGGTGCTAGAATCTGTGATGCCGTATTCTAAGGCAAGCGTACGTGTGCCATGCACAATGGGGAAAATTCCTGCTTTTTTTAGGTCAATGTCGCTATCGCTTCCACCTGTGAATTTTTGCCAAAAACTGGCGGTATCGCTAATCTGAACGGTAGGCAAGGCAAACCGATTGATAAAATTACTGCCGTGAAAATCCTGATAAAAATCAAAGATACGTCGGTGCAATTCATCAAATAACGCCTTATCACCACAGATAAAATGAGCATCAAGCAGGGTGGCAAGATAAATCAGATTTTGGCTGTCAGGGGTTAAATACCAACTGCTAATCTGTGATTTAAAATCAGCTAAGGAGAGTTGCCACATCGCATTTTTCATCATGATATTACCATCACAAAACGGATAGCCAAAGTCATTTAGCACACGGTTAAAGGTGTCGGCATAGGCTTGTAAATGCTCTTTTTTAAGATAATTGTCAGAATTATTAAAGAAATTATCATGAATAATCAAGGCATTATCTTGGTCGGTACGCATAATCTGCTCGCCACGCCCCTCCGAACCCATGACAAAAACTGCCGTGTTATCAAAAACCACTTTGGGGACAATGAGTTTCCATGCTTTTTCAAAGACATAGCGGTTTAGGCTTTGCACCGCACGGGCAATCAGCCCCACTTTCATGCCTTGCTCATGCTGACGGCGGATATATTTACCAATCAAATTTACCGCTATCGCCAACTCATCAAGGCTAGTGGCATTATCAATGCGAGTCATTATCATCTGTGTATGATTGGTTAAAAAATTTAACAGCTCAGTCTGCCCAATCACGCCAATAATCTGCCCGTCATCATCAATAATGGGTAAGCGGTGGACTTTATTTTCTAGCATGGTAACTAGTGTTTCGCTCACGTCCTGCTCATGATGAATGGCTTTCACATTAAACAAACTGTAACAACCAACAGGCGTAGTCTTGAAATCCACACTGTCTGCCACTGCACGGCACACATCCGTCTGGGTACATATACCGATATGTTGGACGTAGATTTTATCTATTAATTTTCCAAGCATCTGATTATTATCGGTTTTTTTGACTAAAATGTGCTTGGCGTGGGCAGTATTCATGGCACAGGTAGCATCATACAGACTTGCCGTGTCGTCAATGATATTCGGCTCTCTGATATGCTCGTGCAAATCTTTAATGGCGATGGACAATAAGCTTTGGGTTTCAGAAAAGGCACGGCGGTCTTGGCTTGCCTGAGTACGTGCGGACAAATCGGCAAACAACAGCGATCCAAATTTGATATTATTTTTGGCAATCTCATCAACAACACCACCATCAAGCCGATATAACAAGGTCTGCTCGGAGGTAATAGCTTCGGTGGTTTTATTAAAAAACCAGTCGGATGCATTTAGCCCTGCGATGAGTTCACCGTTTTCAAAATGCTTGATTTTACCCTTAATAATGACAAAAAAATCATCTCGCCACTCGCTTGGCACGGTAGTATCTTTGTCTAAGTAGCTGATTTTACTGTGTTTTGCTAAGCGATTTCGTTCGCTGTCCGTCAGTACATCAAAAGGGGGATGATTGAGATAAAAAAGGGCGTTATTCATAGACTATCTTTGTTTTTGTCAACTAAACGCATTATACTAAGTTTTAACGGTCATAACGATCCATTTATGGCGTTCTATAGGGCGTGTTGAAGCTTTGTGACACCGAGCCTATCAAAGTGTTCGTTATCGCTCAACAAGCTCAACGAAAGAAAATCTTAATTTCATTGTTAGAACTTGTATTCACAATATCACGTTTTGAGTTTTTTTCATAAAGTTTATCAATAAAATTTTGCTTTTGCATGAATACAAGTTCTTAATTGATTGACTATAAACTTATGCCACCAGCTCATCATATTCTGGATTTTTGTTAATAAAATGAGCCACAAACGAACAGCTTGGCACGATTTTAACATTATTATCACGAGCATAATCTAAGGCAAAAGTCGCTAACGCCTTACCCACGCCACGACCTCCTAATTCATCTGGCACGATGGTATGATTGTAATCTAGCGTGTTATCATCTACTTTTTTATAACTTAAATAAGCGATCACACCGTCAATAACGGTTTCAAAACGTTGATTATCTGTTTTATGAATGATTTCCATAAATTTTCCTTACATTAACATAAAAAAATGCGTTTTGATGATAACGCATTTTTTTTGGTTGGAAAAGTGCTTTTTTGTTAATTGATTTAATGATTTAAAATCTTCGCCAAAAAGTCTTTAGCACGTTCCGATTTTGCCCCACTAAAAAATTCATCACGGCTACAGTTTTCAACAATATTGCCTTTATCCATAAAGATAATGCGGTTCGCCACCTGACGAGCAAAGCCCATCTCATGCGTCACACACATCATCGTCATGCCCTCTTTGGCAAGTTCAATCATCACATCAAGCACCTCTTGAATCATCTCAGGGTCAAGGGCACTCGTTGGCTCATCAAAGAGCATGGCAATCGGGTCCATGCTTAAGGCACGGGCGATTGCGACACGTTGCTGTTGTCCGCCTGAGAGTTCCGCTGGGTATTTTTTGGCGTGAGCGGATAAGCCGACACGGTCAAGGTAATACAAGCCCTTTTTTTGAGCTTCGTCTTCTTTACGTCCCAAGACTTTGATTTGAGCCAAGCTTAAGTTATCCACAATAGACAAATGTGGAAACAATTCAAAATGCTGAAATACCATACCCACACGGCTTCTGAGTTTTGGTAAGTCGGTGTTTTTGTCCCCCACCGAAATGCCGTCGACCAAAATTTCGCCTTTTTGGAACGCTTCTAGCCCGTTCACGGTTTTGATAAGCGTGGATTTACCAGAGCCTGACGGCCCGCACACCACCGTCACATCGCCTTTATGGACGTGAGCGGTGCAATCAGTCAAGACTTGAAAATCACCGTACCATTTGCTTATCTTATTGATATTTATCATCATTTCGTCACTTTCATGACCTGCATCTGACACCAGACCGCCAAATTCGTTAATCCACGTTTTGTCGTCAATTTGAGTTACAATTGCCATTTTTTTAAATCCTTATGAAGTTCTTAATTTTGCTTTTAAGCGGTTCACCAGCGTTGATAACGTAAAACTCACAACCCAATATACAAGACCTGCAAACAAAATATACTGCGTCAAAAAGCCCATTAAATCGCCACGTACATAACTGGCACGGAAAAAATCCACCAAGCCAATTGCAAACACCAACGTCGTATCTTGAAATAAAATAATCGATTGCTGCAGCAGTAATGGGAACATTTTACGAAATGCTTGCGGTAAAATCACATAACGCATGGTCTGATTGTAATTCATACCAAGGGCTTTGGCAGCGTTCACCTGTCCTTTGCCAATCGACTGAATACCCGCCCTTACAATCTCAGAAAAATACGCCGCTTCAAAGACCATAAAAGCAACCACGCACGACACAAACGCTGTGTCCATGGTCAAAAATTGCCCTGTAATAAGCTTGTATACCATCGGTACGGCAAAATAAAACCACATTAACACCAATAGTAACGGCACAGAACGGAAAAAATTGACGTATAATTTAGCAAAGGTTGAAATAATTTTGCTTCTTGACAATCTCATCAATGCCAAAATCGTTCCAAGCACCATACCACCAATAATTGCCAAAAACAGTACCTTTGCGGTCATAGCAAGTCCGCTCATCAAGGCTGGCATTGCTGTTTGTAATTCGGTAAAGTTCATGCCAAACCTCCGTCAATTTGCCCTTTAATACGTAATCTCTGTTCTAATTTGGTCATTAAAAAGATAATCAATAAATTAAACACCAAATAAATCAAGGTCGCAAAGGCATACACTTCGATGGTATTCTGGGTGTATTCACTGATGGTTTTCGTCTGAGAAATTAGCTCTGCTACGCCCACGAGTGATGCAACTGACGCATTTTTGTAGCAGTTGGTCATCTCTGAGCTTAGTGGGGGTAAAATTACCCGAAACGCTTGTGGCAGTAGTACATAACGATACACTTGCGAAGTTTTAAAACCTAGTGCATAACTTGCATTCGCCTGCCCTTTTGGCAAAGACTCAATGCCTGTACGCACCTGCTCAATAATCCGTGCAGCGGTAAACAATCCCAAGCCAATACTCGCTGATATAACCGCAGAGGTATTGGGATTTAAATCTTGTAGCCACCATTTTTGAATACTGTCGGGTAGCCACATTGGCATGACATAAAACCAAAAAAATAGCTGAATAAGTAGAGGTACATTACGAAAAAAACTCACATACGCCGTGCCAATAAAACGGGCGACTTTATTAACAGGATTTGTGTTCGGCAAGGTACGCATAATGCCCAAAACCGTGCCAATGATGAGTGCAATCAGCCAGCCTACTGTACCAATGACAAGTAGCCAGCCAAAGCCCTTCGCCAACCACTGCCAATAAACCTCACTACCCACGCCTGTGGGGTTTAAAAGTACACCCCAATCCCAAGTATAATTCATACTTTTTTCTCACTATTAAACCAACAAAAAAGACCAACGCTCATAAGTACTTGAACGTCAGTCCTTATATCGCCTTACGTCAATTATTTTGTACTTGACGCAGTGGCAGTTGCTGACGCAGGTGATGCTGTCGCAGTGGCTGTCGCATTTTGTGGTTCAGCTTTATCGTGTGGGCTTGCCAAAAGTGCCTTTAGATTATCACTCATTGGAAAATCCATATTGACATTTTTTGGTGGAATTGGGCTTGTAAACCACTTACTGTAAATACTGTTAATCTCCCCAGAGGCATAAGTCGCTTTTAGCGTATCATCAACTAAGGTCTTAAACGCAGTATCGCCTTTACGCATCATACAGCCATAGATTTCAAAAGACTGTGGCGTACCCACGATTTCCCATTTGGCGGGGTCTTTCGCTTTGGCTTTTTCACCTGCCAGTAGCACATCATCCATCATAAAGGCAGCGGCACGACCATTTTCAAGCATTAAGAAAGATTCACCGTGGTCTTTGGCAGAGACGATGTTAATACCCATTTTTTTGGCTTCGTTTTCTTGTTTGATAAAACGCTCTGACGTCGTGCCTGCAGTGGTTACCAAAGTTTTGCCTTTTAAATCCGCAAAATCTTTAATGCCAGAATCTTTTGCCACCAATAAACGTGTACCAATTTCAAAGAAACCAACCGAAAAATCCACTTGCTGTTGGCGTTCGGTGTTGTTGGTGGTTGAACCACATTCTAAATCCACCGTACCGTTTTGGATAAGTGGGATACGCGTTTGTGACGTGACAAGGTTGTAACGCACTTTTAAATCAGGCATATTGAGCTGTTTTTTAACCGCTTCAACGACTTTTAACTGTAAATCATGGGCATATCCCACAGGTTCGTTCGGCTTGTTAGCGATATAAGAAAATGGAATGGACGAGTCGCGGTGAGCTAACACAATCTCACCAGATTTTTTGATTTTGTCTAATGTACCTTCGGCTAGTGCAGTGGCGGGAGCTGGGCCAGATGCATTATTCGCTGTTTCTTGGGTTTTGTTACAAGCGGTTAATCCTGTAGCCAATCCAGCAATCGTGGCTAACACTAGGGCTTTTTTATTAAGTGATAAAACGTTGCTCATAAAATTTTTCCTTATCCTTTTTAATTGAACAAACAAAATATCACACCTTTTCTCAATCCATTATTCTTCCGTTTGCTGAATTATCCAACGTAAAACAAAAGCATTTACCCAAAGGTGTTTTTTGTATAATTATAGTAACCTAGTTTGTTGAATGTTACAATAGGGAAATGAAAATATTTTTACATTTAACTGGTTTTTTAAAGCTACCTTTGCTAACTCTTAGTGCTAGTGATTGCCCATATTAAACGCTTTAGAAATATCTTGTGTGGCTTGGGTCACGCTATCAGGTGAGGAGGCATCGTGTGGTTTGGCAAACAACTCAGCATTTTCTAACGACAAAGTATAATTTAAATTCACGTCTAATTTGGGCATGGGATTTTTAAACCATTTATCATACAACTGATAAATCCCACCCGTACTGTATAAATCTAACAAGCTATTATCCACAATTCGCTTAAAATTCGCATCATTTTTTGGCAAGGTACAGGCATAGATTTCGTAACTCTTTGGCTCGCCAACAATCTGCCAATCTTGCTGATTTTTTAGATTTAGCCGATTACTTGCCAACAACACATCATCGCTAAAAATTAGCTGTGCTTTGCCCGTATTTAACGCATCTTCTAGCTGTTTGCTACTGGCAACTCGCAACGTTTTTACCGCCAACTGATTGACCGTAATATAATTTTGCAAACTACTTTCTGATGACGAATTTTCAATCACCGCAATGGTTTGATTTTTTAAATCTTTATAATCTTGAAAATGTGTATTTTTATGTGCCAAAAAACGGGGAGTAACCACAAAAAACCCAATGGAAAACGCCACTTTTTGTTGTCGAGCAACCGTATTTGTTGTCGTACTGCATTCAAAATTCACCTCACCAGTTTGCACCGCACTGATACGCTCACTCGCCTTGAGTGGCTTATACACCACGTTTAAATTTGGATTGTTTGTCGCTTTTTTGATACCATTTACGATATGATTGGCAATGTCAATAGAATAACCAATCGGTTGATTGCCTGATTTTGGCATATAGGAAAATGGTGGTTGCATATCACGATAGCCAATCACAATGGTTTGGCTACTGCGGATTTTATCAAGAGTTAAATTATTAGAAATCGTGGACTTTTGTTCGCCTGATTGTTCAAAGCTGCTGCGTTCACAGCCGAATAGCAACAGACTTACTAAAACCAAAGGGGAGATTTTAGATATATGTCTGATATTTTTATCGTCTCTTATCATGCGTTCTCGCTTACATTATCAATTTTATCCAATGGCAATTTGTAAAAAAATTAAAACCAATGATTAATCGCTTTACCGTGTCATTTTTATGGTAAAAATATTAATAAATAAAACAATACCGCTAAAATTTTGCTACTTTTACAACTTTATTCTAACATTAGTTACGTATTTATACTATCAAAAATTGCTTAATCATTAATTTTATTTAACCAAATCGTAATAATTTACAAATATAAGACATTTTTTGAAACAAAAAATTACAAAAAGCAATTATCCTAAATTTGATACCATTTATTTTTTTACGCATAATTACTTTATTTTTTGAAAAAAAACCTTACTTAAAACGTATCCATTTTTTATTTAGGAACAATTATGTCATCTAGCCAAAATTTACGCCAACGTTTTTTCATTGAAAACAGCCCTGTGCGTGGCGATTTAGTACGCCTTGCTGACAGTTATCAAGCCGTGATTGGGCAAAAAAACTATCCGATTGCATTACAAAAATTGCTCGGTGAAATGTTAGTTTCGGCAAGCTTGTTGATCGGTACGCTAAAAATTAATGGGCGTTTGTCCATTCAACTACAAAACAATAGCGAACATAGCGATAACAACTCAGACCGCTTAAATTGGGCAATGGCGGAGTGTGATAGTCATGGTTTTGTGCGTGGTTTGGCGAATTGGGTGGGCGATTGGACGACGTTAACCACTGCCAACGATGCGTTTGCCAAACTCGGTAATACTGGAGAAGGTGTCTTGTTTATTAACATTCAGCCTGACAATGCTATGGGAATGCAAGCGGAAGGTTATCAAGGCATTGTGGAGCGTGTGGCAGATAATTTGGCGGCGTGTTTGGCACATTATCAACAGCAATCGGTACAAATTCCGACTCTAATTAACCTTGCCTGTGACGGCGAGCAGGCGGGTGGAGTTTTGGTGCAACTCTTGCCCCACAGCGAAGATGAGCAAGAACACATTGACAACGATTTGTTCCCACGTTTAACCATGTTAACCAAAACATTAAAAGCGGACGAGCTGACCCAACTGCCTGCCAGAGAAATTTTGTACCGTCTGTATCATGAAGAAGACGTGGTGACCGCTGAGCCTGTGAATTTGAGTTTTGGTTGTACTTGTTCAGCAGAAAAAAGTACCTCAGCAATTTTTCAGCTTGGCAAAGAGCAAGCCCTAGCAATTGTGGATGAACAAGGTGGTGAAATCGGCTTGGATTGTGGTTTTTGTGGGCAGATTTATCGTTTTGACAAACAAGCGGTGAGTGACATTTTTGCTTAATTTTTATCAAATGTTAGCATAGAGTTTCACAATAATAAAAAATATCTTAATATTTAATTAAGATATTTTTTATTTATTTAGCATTTTTAAATATTATCTCTGTGCAAACGCTCATTCAAGTCATCGATTACTAACGACCACATTGCATCACGTCGCCATTCTTCGGTGATAAACATTTTTTGTTTTTCATTCCAAAAATCCGCTTGGTTTAACATGACGTCTTTTGGTAATTGGTGCGTTTTGACAAATTGCTCAATCGCTTCATCACTATCTTCCAAGCCTAATTGGGCAAATAATTCATGAATGGTATGTTCAACATCGCCTAGCATTATGGTTTCCTTTTCAATAAAAATAGGTTAAAAATGTGGGGTAATCAATCAATGAAAACAACCGCATTGTAACAAACCTTTGTCAACAATAGCCATAACTTTTGTGTTAAAATTTTGTGTAAATTTTAACAGCACTTTGTGAAAATGTCTTTTACCAATGGTAAAAAAGCCATTAAAAAATCCCTTTTACCGTGTGATAAAAGGGATTTTTTTGGCAAATGTTAAAAAGTGAACATTTTAACTATTCCACATTAGTTTGGTAATAAGTGACTGACTGCATCACGTTCTTCTGCCAATTCAGTTTCGGTGGCTTTCATTTTTTCAGTTGAGAACGCTGATGATACGTCAAGACCTTCAACGATTTTCCAATCACCGTCTTTACAAGTACATGGGTAAGAGTAAATCAAACCTTTTTGGATACCATATTCGCCGTTTGAGTAAACACCCATTGATATCCAGTCGCCTTCGTCTGTACCTAATGCCCATGAACGAATGTGTGCAATGGCTGCGTTGGCTGCAGAAGCTGCTGATGATGCACCACGAGCTTTAATAATCGCTGCACCACGTTGTTGTACGTTTGGAATATAAGTTTCTTCATACCAAGTGCGGTCGATTTGCTCTAGGGCAGGTTTATCTTTAACCGTGGTAAACGTCAAATCTGGGTATTGAGTTGATGAGTGGTTACCCCAGATAACCATTTTTTTGATGTCGTTTACGGTGGTTTCGGTTTCTTCAGCAAGCTGGGCCATGCCACGGTTGTGGTCTAGACGAGTCATTGCCGTGAAGTTGCGTGGGTCTAAGTCTGGGGCATTACGCTGTGCAATTAACGCATTGGTGTTGGCAGGGTTGCCGACGACTAATACTTTAACGTTACGGCTAGCATTGTCATTTAAGGCTTTACCTTGAGCTGAGAAAATGGCTGCATTGGCTTCAAGCAAGTCTTTACGTTCCATGCCCGGACCACGTGGACGAGCACCGACCAATAACGCATAGTCGGCGTCTTTGAATGCAACGTTGGCATCATCAGTTTGTACCACGCCTGCTAGTAGTGGGAATGCACAGTCTTCTAGTTCCATCACCACGCCTTTTAGGGCTTCTAGGGCTGGGGTGATTTCGAGTAATTGTAAAATGACAGGTTGGTCTTTTCCGAGCATATCTCCCGATGCAATGCGAAATAGTAATGAATAGCTGATTTGACCTGCTGCACCTGTTACAGCAACACGAACGGGTTGTTTTAATGCTGACATGGATTTCTCCTAGTTGTGGTTTTATAAAAAATTTGCCTGTTTTTAGCGATTATTTTCACATGAATAATTAGCACAAAAAATAATCGCTCAATCATCCATCACACAGGCAAGGGAGTAAAATTTGGCAAAACTAGAGTTTAGCATTTATTTGTTTTAAAATAAAGTGTTTTGCAAATTTTTTATTTGGAATAAATCGTTCCCATACGTTGTCTCAGGCGTTGAGGTTCGCCAAGTAATACACCATAATTAGCAGTATTTTCCATAACGGCTTTGATATAGCCACGCGTTTCTGGGTATGGAATACTTTCTACATATTGGTCAGCAGGCAGTGAGCCAAAGTCAGGTTGCCAAGTGCGGGCTTTACTCGCCCCTGCGTTGTAGCCTGCGGTGGCTAGTACCGCATTACCGCCTAATTGGTTAAAAATATCGCTCATGTAAAATGTGCCATAACGGATGTTGGTATCACCTGTTGCCACGTTACTCGCACTGTAGGGTTCGCCGAGTTTACGAGCGATTTCTTTGGCAGTCGCAGGCATAATTTGCATCAAACCACCTGCCCCAACGTTGGATTTTGCCCCCACATTAAAACGACTTTCTTGTCGCATGATGCCATACGCCCAAGCAGGGTCAATGCCAACTTGACGGCTATAATTCACCACGCTCGACTGACGTGGCATCGGATACGCCAATGCAATATTTGGAATGGTGCGAGTGGTTTCAATCGCAAAAATCGCACGGTCGTACCACCCCATGTCATTGGCTCGTTGTGCCGCCGCCAAAATCACACCATTATCGCCACGTTCACCTGCCTTACGCACTGCCCAATTCCATTCACGATTGGTATAAGTTGGACTTGCCGATTGGTTATACAAACTAAAGGCACGGCTAAAATGTGGGTCTTGTGCCAAACGTTGGTAGTCTTGGTTGGTCGGTGCATTGGTGGTTGGTAAACGGTCAAAACGCTGTCCCAATTGCTCTTTGGCAAGTAGTCCATAATAGTCATTTTTTTGGGCTAAATTGTTAAACATTTGCCGAGCTTGTTGTTTTTGTTGGGCATTACCTGCGTGGTGATAAGATTTTGCCAACCAATATTGCCAAATCGGTTGTTGTTGGGTTTGATAATCCATTGCCCCAATCGCTTGGCTCAAATCCGACCAACGGCTAAAACGAATGCTCGCTTGTGCATAATCTTCTGCTTCTTCAAAGTTAAACGGTTCGCCCAGACTTTTTTGCATCCAATCCACTGCTTCTATGCTAAAACCAATATCGGTATTCACATTCATGCGTGCCACGCCAAGCGTACGATAAGCATAGCGTTTGGTACGTTCATCAAAAAATTGCGGATTTTGACGCATATCATAATTTAATTGCATATTGGCGTTGTTCACCGCATCACCGCCTTGATTGGCGACTTTTGCCAAGGCAAATAGATACAAAAAGCGGTTCGTTGCATTTGGTTGTAAATTTGGCAACCTTGCAAAAAAGCGATTTGGATTATTACCAATATCTGCCAACTGAGCATAATCCAAACTCACGCCCAAGCGACTTGCCAACGGTACAATATCGCTATTGTTACCTGTACGTATCATACGGTATAGGCGTTGCACACGGTCGTCATTATTTACCATGACGTTATTGTTGAGCTGACTGGCTAATTGTCGGCAAAGTTCAGGTTGTTTTTTGTTGGTATCTAGCCACACTTTATTTTTTTCCACCAAGGCACGCATACCATCGCCCCCTGCTTGATAGCCCAAGCCAATCGCACAGCTTTCTGACGCATCGGGGTTGGTAATATAATCTGCCACCGCACGCACAGACGCATAATCGCCACTGCGGGCTTTTTCTTCGGCATAATCGGCGACCAATTTTTCTGCCATGACCGTGCCTTGATAACGTTTGACAAAATTGATAATATTATCAGGCAATTGAGCACTAAGATATTGATTTAATTGCCAATATTCTGGATACATTTCTAGGTTTGAGCCTGCCATTCGTTGTTGATATGGGTACATATCAGCACCGCTACGGCTGGCTTGCTCGGCTTCATTAAAGTAGGCATCACCTTGGGCGTTCCAGCCTTGATTTTGGTTTTGCCAATTTGGATTGGCACAGGCAGACTGCGTCAAGGTGGCAAGTACAGAAACCGCTAAAATAGAGACACTAACTTTGCTAAATGGCAATTTTGGGGCGATTGAGTTCATATCGGCGACTTCACTGTTAATTAAAAAGTTAAAAATTTAAGGATTAAAAAACAAAAAAAGCAACAAATTATACACCGCTATTTACCAAAATAAATTACTAAATTCTTAAAGAATTGTTTAAAAATGTTGCTAAAACCTCTCATTAACACAAATCGGTATAATCCACTTTTTTCGCTGATTTTAGCCAATCATCAATTAACCTTTGCTCAATTTTCCCACTCACCAAAAACTGCCCTGTTAACCACACGTTCACCGCTTCAACAGGATTTTGGGCTTTTTTTAATACCCCATTTAACAAACTTTGTGACGAAATTTTCAATAAATACAAGGCATTAGCATAATGCAACACCAAAGTTTTGCCAGCATTTTGTGAACTTTCCCCCACACTTTCTACCACAGACAAGGCAAGTGGTAACAGTAAATTCGCTTGAGTTTCGCTAATATTTGCAAAATGAGTAAAATTTTGTTGATTTCCTTGATGATGTGTAAGCGTTTGATAAGTCGCATTTTTTTCGCTAACTTTTAAAGTTCTTAACGTGTCTGATTTTTTTGCTAAAATATGTTTGTCAAAAATATGGGTTTTGTCTCGTTGAATATCATTTTTAACATTCTTATTAATTTCAATTTTTTGCGATAAATTTTTTAATTTATCTAACATATTTTGACTTAAATGCGCCAAAATATGACTTAACGGCTGAATTTTCACTTGTTGCTTACTCGGATGAATATTAACGTTTATCCAGTCGGTCGGCAACTCAAAAAACAAGGCATAACCAATTTGGTCAAAACCCGCTTGGCGAGCGACTTTTTGCAACGTTTGACTGATAGAAAAATCGGTAACTAACCGATGATTGATATAAATTAATCTGGGTAAAGTTGGTTGATTTACCCAAAAAAAACCTAAAACTTTAGCGTTTTTATCAAGATTTTCACTAAGATTTGGTAAATTAAATTCAATGTTATGGGCAAATGGTTGTAAATTTTTATTTAACGAAATTTCAAGTCGAACTAATGAATTTTGGGTGGTGGATAAGTTTAAGCGTAATTTATTTTGATGATACAGTTCAATGTTGATATTAGCAAAACTGCTGGCGATTTTTTGCACGATTTGTTCAATGTGGCTAAACTCAGTGCTAATACTTTTTAAATGATGTCGGCGAGCAGGCACGTTAAAATACAGATCTCGTACGCTGACAGTCGTGCCTTTGTCTTTGACAATTGGCTGAATATTGGCATGGCTAGCATCATTACCAGAAACTGTAAGTTGTCTTCCTATGCCTGTGTTATCAGGACTGCTACTCAACGTCAGATGCGACACGCCTGCAATGCTTGCCAAGGCTTCGCCACGAAAGCCGAGCGAGTCGATACCTGTGAGTTCGGCAACGTCCGCAATTTTACTGGTAGCATGACGAGTGACAGCGAGCAACATATCATCGGCGTGAATGCCGTGTCCGTCATCGCTGACTTGGATATGCCCCAATCCGCCTTGTTCGATATCAATGCGAATGTGGGTCGCCCCTGCGTCTATGGCATTTTCAAGCAGTTCTTTGACCACGGAAGCAGGGCGAGTTACCACTTCGCCTGCACAGATTTGGTTGATGAGTAGGGGGGATAGTTTTTTAATTCGCTGTTGCATTTGTCAAAGTTTGTTGGTTAAAATTAACTGTCTATCATCATTTTCTAAACGTTTGATTTCAATCAAAATATCAGGTTTTGGCAAAATATTCTCGGCACGGCTCGCCCACTCAATAATCACGAGCGAATTTGTCTCATCAAAATACTCAAAAAACCCAATAAAATCCAACTCTTCTGGGTCATTTAATCGGTACAAATCGGCGTGATAAACGGGCTTAATTGACTTATCAGTTTGGGCGATTTGATAGGGTTCAACAAGCGTATAAGTGGGGCTTTTGACCGCACCGTTATACCCGAGTGCTTGAAGCAAATAGCGAGTAAAAGTCGTCTTACCTGCCCCCAAGTCGCCTGACAACCAAATCGAACCTGTTGGATTGGTTTTGGCAAACTCTGTGGCAAATTTTTCGGTGTCGGTTTCGGATTTTAAAATAAGGGTTTGATTTTTCATCATTATTGGTTTACTAAAATTTGTTGGTTAAATTAAAAAGTATCTAAAAATTATGGTTATTTTACCATAATTTTCTACCAATTTTTTTAAATAAATTTGCCAAATAAAGCCTAAAATCTACCAATTACATAACGATAACCCAACTATTTGACAAAATAATGTTATAATTCGCCACTTTAACGTTGATAATAAAAATTAGGTAGCCGTATGACCGTTGCAAATCCCGCTCACCCGACTAAAAATTCCCACACAGATGGCGATGAATCATATTTTTTTGGGCTTATCATGCGTTATAGCGTATTTGGCATTGCAGTGATTACCTTAATTTTGGGTTTAATTTTACTTAAATGGTGGCTGATTGTGATTGGATTTGCCAGCGTTGGGCTTGGGATTTATGATATCAGCCAACAACGCCATGCCATTTTGCGTAATTATCCATTATCGGGGCATTTTCGCTATTTGTTTGAAAATTTTCGCCCAGAAATTCGCCAATATTTTTTGGAAGACGATCAAGTCGCTGTGCCTTTTTCTCGGCAAAAACGTGCATTGGTGTATCAACGAGCCAAAAATGTGAGTGACACCAGTGCGTTTGGTACGTTGGAAGACCTGTATGCTAGTGGTAAGGAGTGGTTTTTACAGTCGATGGGGTCTTATCCACTAAAAGAGACCAATTTTAAAATCCATGTCGGCAATGAAAAATGCAAACAACCTTATGATTTATCAGTATTTAATGTTTCAGCCATGAGTTTTGGCAGTCTGTCGGCAGCAGCCGTGGAGGCATTAAATAAGGGGGCAAAAATGGGCGGTTTTGCTCACGATACAGGCGAAGGAGCGATTAGTCCGTATCATAAAATTCATGGCGGTGATTTAATTTGGGAGCTTGGCACAGGTTATTTTGGTTGTCGTAATCATGATGGCACGTTTAGCCCAGAAAAATTTGCCGAACGAGCCAAAGACCCACAAGTCAAGATGATTGAAATCAAGCTATCACAAGGGGCAAAACCCGGTAAAGGTGGGGTGTTACCCAAAGAAAAAATCACTGAAGAAATCGCCAAAACCCGTGATATTCCGATGGATGTGGACTGTATCTCGCCTGCATCACATTCAGCATTTAATACACCACGAGAACTTGTGAAATTTTGGCAACAACTGCGTGAATTATCAGGCGGAAAACCCGTTGGTTTTAAACTGTGCATTGGTCAGCCGTGGCAGTTTATGGCGATTGTCAAAGCAATGATAGATGAGAACGATTATCCTGATTTTATCGTGGTGGACGGTGCGGAAGGCGGTACTGGGGCAGCTCCTGTTGAGTTTATGGATAATGTGGGTATGCCATTATTGGACGGATTTTTGTTTGTGCATAATACACTTGTGGGAGCAAAAATCCGTGATAAAATCAAAATCGGCGTCAGTGGTAAGCTCATCACCGCTTTTGACATTGCCAGAATCTTATCACTGGGAGCAGATTTTTGTAATTCGGCTCGTGGCTTCATGTTTGCGGTGGGTTGTATTCAATCTCGTTCGTGTCATACCAACAAATGCCCAACAGGGGTTGCAACGCAAGATCCTTACCGCCAAAAGGCACTATACGTCCCTGATAAGGCTGAACGTGTGTATAATTTTCATAAAAATACCCTTAAAGCCCTATCAGGAATTTTGGGGGCAGTGGGCGTATCGCATCCCAACGATTTAAAGCCATATCATATTGCAAGGCGACTTGAAAACGGTCAAATCAAGCTGTTATCACAATATTATTATTTTACCTTTGAAGGGGTTTTGTTGGATTTAACCGCTCGCTCGGACATTTACAATCGTATGTGGATTATGGCAAATGCGGATAATTTTAATGCTGACTATGAAAGCCTTGTGGCGTATAATGCCGAAATTGCCAAAAAATTTCCTGACATTTTACAGCAATCTGAACGTGAAAATAATTTTCATCATCGAGACAAAAATCCGCAAAAAATTGATATCGTGGATTTAAATGCCAGTTATTACAGTTATCATGACGACCCGCAGTAAGCGTTTTTTATAGGTAAAACCATGAATCAGTATACCCTACCACCCAGAGCCTTGATTATTTTTGGTTTTGCGATTATGGCATTGTTCGCCAGCTTTTATTATTTATTACAGGTTTGGTTAATCATTTTTGGCTCAGTGTTATTTGCCGTTTTTTTGTCGGGTTTGGCTGATTATGCCAGACAAATCCCCAAAATTGGCAAAAAATTAGAAAAAGTTTCCCAACCTTTGTTAATTGGTATTATCACTTTTTTATTGTTCACAGTGATATGTACTTTTTTAGCGAATTTTGGTACCGATTTGGTTAATCAGTTTTCCGATATTAAAAAAATGATACCCACTGCGATTACCACCATTGATGAATATTTGCAAGGTTATCCTGTTTTGTATAAGTGGCTTACTAGCCGTGATTGGTTTATCCAAATTCAACAAAATCCGCACGCCTTTTTTTCGCAGTATAGCCAAGAAGCGGTGAATACCCTACCCATGCTGTTAAGCAAGTTTATGAGTGGGGTGGGTACATTTTTGATAATTTTGTTATTGGGATTATTTTTGGTATTAAATCCTAAACTGTATCAGCAAAGTTTTATCGCACTCATTCCTAAAGCTCACCGAGACAAGGCAAAATATCTCTTAGAACGCAGTTATGAAGCATTAAAACAATGGCTCGTTGGTCAGATGGTTGTCATGTCTTTTGTTGGGGTGAGTACCGCTGTTGCTTTGTGGTTTATGGACGTGCCATTTGCGTTAGCACTGGGCGTGATTGCGTTTATTGCAGATTTTATCCCTGTGCTAGGTCCTTGGCTTGCAGCGATACCGATTGTATTGGTAGCTTTGATTGTTACCCCAAAGATGCTGCTTTGGGTGATAGTGATGATTGTGGTTGTACAACAGATTGAAAGCTATGTTGTTTCGCCACTGGTTCAGCAACGCTTGGTAGATTTACCACCTGTTGCCTTATTACTATCACAAATTATCATGGGGTCATTGACAGGCATTTTAGGCATTGCCTTGGCAACACCGATTATGGTAATTGTGATTGTTTGGACACAAGTGTTGTATATCAAGTTTATTTTGGGCGATGATGAGATTAAAATCATGGGGCAAACCGATGAAGATTTTTTAAAAGATAGATATCGCCCTGCTGAATAATTCATAAAAAAAGGGACGTTTTATTAGCTACAAAACGTCCACTTCATTTAAACAATCAAACTTCAACTTGTTTTACCACTTCTGGATTGACAAATTTTTCACCATTGATGAGTTTATCATACATCTTTGGGTCATGCCATTCGGCTTTGACTTGTTCGCTAAAGGCAAAATCGGTTAATTTTAACTCGCCCATTTGTACATTATTCACATCATCAGCAAAACATTGGGCGTAGCCTGTGGCGGTTTCGTGGACAATCACCGAATACACTTTGACATCGGTTTCACCATTTTGCATTTGGGTCTGTTGTAAAATTTCTCTTGCCCAAAAGAAAATCACTCGGCTAAACTGCTCGGCTGACGGCGAAACAGGTAACGACACCCAACGACTGCTAAATTTTTTGCAAGCGTCAATATACTCGCTATCATCTTTATCCCAAAAACAAATGGCATGGTCAAAACTGTCAATCATATCCTTAATGGACGATTTTAATAAGCCAAAATCATACACCATTTGTCCATTGTCAAGGCGGTGGGCTTCAAGCAACAACTCAACTTGATAACTGTGTCCGTGAATAGAATATTTACAACGGTCAGAGCTACAATTCCGCACGATATGAGCATTTTCAAATTTAAAAAGTTTTCGGATACGCATTTTTCTACTTCATTATAAAAATTGTTTTTGTAGGCTCGGATTTATCCCACCCTACTGGTAAATTTCAGCTATTATAAAGCCTTTTACCAAAATCAGCCATTTTTTTGGCAACTTTTTTTATCAATTTTACTTTGAGTTTTTTTAAAGTCTAAATTTTTATGCTAAAATGCCAAAATTGACAACAAATTTTGGGGAAAGCATGATTAAAGTGTTGGTGGTAGATGACCATGATTTAGTGAGAATGGGGATTACCCGTATGCTAGCTGATAGCCCTGACATACAGGTGATTGCTGATGCCGATAATGGTGAAACCGCTATTTTGTTGGCAAAAAACCAACAACCTGACGTGGTATTGTTGGACGTCAATATGCCAAATATGGACGGCTTGGAGGTGACCAAACGTCTGATGCAGATTGACAAAAACAGCAAAATTTTGGCAGTAAGTTCACTCGCCAGCCAGCCTTATCCCGCCATGCTCATAAAAGCAGGGGTAACGGGCTATATTACCAAAGGCACACCGCTTGACGAGATGATAAAGGCCATCAAAAAAGTCGCACAAGGCGGGCGTTATTTTAGTGCAGATGTGGCAGAGCAACTTGCCGATATGCTCACCGCTGAAAAAAGTGAAAATCCGTTTGATTTGTTAAGCGAACGTGAAATGCAAGTCGCCATGATGGTAGTGAATTGTCAAAGTCCACAACAAATCGCCGACCAGTTATTTGTCAGTGTCAAAACAGTAAACACTTACCGTTATCGCATTTTTGAAAAACTCAACCTTGATAGCGATGTGAAGCTCACCCACCTTGCCATGCGACATGGATTAATAAAACCTTAATCTACACTAAAATAAAAGTGAAAAAAAATGATTACCAATCCGATTTTTTTGTCTATTTTTAACAATGAACTGCAAAAGAATAAAACCAAACGCCTTGGTATGATTTATAATTTTTATCGGATAATTATTGCGGTATTTTTTACCCTAAATTTTATCGTGGCAATGCAAAAAAGCAGTGAAAATTTGTTAGTTTTAATGAATTTATTGCCGACTTTTGGTTATTTGTTGTTTGCGATTGCGGTGTTGGTGGTTTATTATTATTATCCACGCAATTTGTTATTAATGTTTAGCCTTACCGTGGATATCATCACGTTGGCGATGATATTGTATTTTAGTGGTGGCTCGGATTTGCAGATTATATTATTATTTTTTGTGCAAGTTGCATCATCGTTTATGCTAGTACGCAGTCATCAAGCCACGTTACTCACGCTTTTTGCCATTAGTTTAGTGTTATATCAGCAATTTTATCAGCCATTAAAAGGCGATATTAGCTATACCATGTTTAATGAATTTGGCTTAATGACCGCAAGTTTTATCATCGTGGCGTATTTGAGCCATAGTTTGTCAAAGCGGGTCAAACAAATCGAAGCTCTGTCGGAACGTCAAGTGACAGAGATGAATGCGGTCAACAGTATTAATAAAAAAATCGTGCAAATCATTGAACAAGGTGTCATGGTACTGTCACATGATTTAGAAGTGTTAATCGCCAATGATAAGGTGGTTGAGCAGTTAAATCTGCCAACACAAATTGAAAATTTTTGTTTGGCTAATATTAAGCCAGAGCTTGCCGATTTAATCCAACCTTATATCAAACAAAGCCAAGAAACCCTAATTTTTCGCCAACATAAAGCCAACACCAACAAAAATATACAAATTTTTACCGATTATCGTTTACGCATTACTCAGTTAGATGAAAATTTGGCGTTGATTTTGGTGGAAGATTTACGCCGTGAACGAGCCCACGCCCAACAGCTCAAACTGGCATCACTTGGGCAATTAACCGCGAGCATCGCCCATGAAATCCGAAATCCACTCACCACTATTAGCCAAGCAAGCCAAATGCTCAAAGAAGATGCCCAACAGCCCAACTCATCGCTTAACAGCGAAGATATCGAGCTATACGACATGATTTTTAAACAAACCGTACGTGTCAATCAAATTATCGAAGACGTGCTAAAACTCTCTCGCCAACAAAAACCCCACCAAATTTATCTTGAACCAAAAACATGGTTACCTACTTTTATTCATGATAATTTTAAAGACCATGATGTGTTTTTGCATTGCGATACTGATAGCGGACTTTTGTTTGATAGCTATCAACTTGAACAAGTGTTGACGAATCTAATTAAAAACGGCTTGCGTTTTAGTAGCAAATCCCACCCACACGCCTTTGTTAACCTTGATGTCTATGATACGGGCAAATTTATTCACATTGATGTCATTGACACAGGGTCAGGTGTCCCTGAACATCATATTCAAGATTTATTTAACCCATTTTTTACCACCGACAATGACGGTACAGGGCTTGGGTTGTACTTATCACAAGCATTTTGTCAAGCCAATCATGCCGATTTGAAATATGTGGTAGAGCATGAACACACTTGTTTTAGAATTATTTGTGATAAAAAATTTATGCGTTCAGCGTTTGATTAATACCGTTTATCCGTCATGAACTCATTGATAACATAACATAAAGTCAACAATAAATGTTTTGTAATCTATCAAAAAAATTGCTATATTCATTCCGCTTTGTGAAATAAGCATTTAATATATGCGTTAAATCCCAATCATTACTCATATCACTTTTGAGGATACCTTATGAAAAGTAATCAAGTATTAGAAATTCTTAAGAAAAAATACGCCCATGAACCTGAATTTATCCAAGCGGTTGAAGAGTTATTAGAAGATATCGCCGACGTGTACGACAATCATGATAAATACCAAGCCGTTGATGTGCTAAGCCGTATTACCGAGCCTGACCGTATGTTTAGTTTTCGTATAAACTGGGAAGATGACAGCGGTAACGTACAAGTAAACCGTGGCTGGCGTGTACAATTTAACAATGCGTTAGGACCTTATAAAGGCGGTCTACGTTTTCACCCAACCGTCAATCCGTCAGTGTTAAAATTTTTGGGTTTTGAACAAATTTTTAAAAATGCGTTAACCGGCTTGCCAATGGGTGGTGCCAAAGGTGGCTCTGACTTTGACCCAAAAGGTAAATCTGACAACGAAATTCGCCGTTTTTGCTATGCGTTTATCCGTGAATTAGCACCGTTTATCGGAGCAGATATGGACGTGCCTGCAGGTGATATTGGTGTGGGCGGACGTGAAGTGAACTATATGTTTGCCATGTACAAAAACATGACCCGTGAATGGACAGGCGTGTTAACAGGTAAAGGTGTGGGACATGGCGGTAGTCTTATCCGTACTGAAGCGACAGGTTACGGCTTGGTGTATTTCCTTGACAACATGCTACAAACCGCCAACGACAGTTTAGCAGGCAAAACCGTGCTTATCTCTGGGGCAGGTAACGTGGCAACTTATGCCGCCAAAAAAGTAACTGAACTTGGCGGAAAAGTCATCACCTTATCAGACTCACTCGGTACACTGCATGACGAAAACGGCTTGACCCAAGAAAAAATTGACTGGGTTATCCAACAAAAAGCCCAACGCAAGCCATTAAAAGCGTATGTAAACGTTTTTGGCGGTGAATGGATTGAAGGCTCACGCCCTTGGCACATCAAAGCGGATATCGCACTACCCTGTGCCACCCAAAACGAAATCAACGGCGATGATGCAAAAAACTTGGTGAAAAATGGTGTACAATATGTCGCTGAAGGGGCAAATATGCCAAGCGATGCCGATGCGATTACCGAATTTCAAAAAAATGGCGTCAACTACGCCCCTGGTAAAGCATCAAATGCAGGTGGCGTGGCCGTTTCTGGCTTGGAAATGTCGCAAAACTCGGTACGTCAATATGGCACATTTGAACAACTTGACCGCCAATTACAAGACATTATGAAAAATATTCATGAAGCCTGTGTGCAATATGGTAAAACAGCTGATGGTAAAATTGACTACAAAAAAGGTGCGAATATCGCAGGCTTTAGCCGTGTTGCCGATGCGTTGGTAAATTATGGTATTTTATAATTTTTTATAATCACCATCGCAAAAACCGCTTGCTTATTGTTATCAAGCTAACCTTTAATCTGTTATCTTAGGTTTAAGGTTGGTTTATAATTAAGAAATCTTTGTTTTTGCTTTATAAAACCTGTTAAAATAAAAACCGATAATTGTCAATCAATTATCGGTTTTTTATTATTAGCTTTATCAACTTAAATTAAGTAAAACGACGCATACTCAAATTTGCAATGATATTTTCCGCATCTTGCCAACGGGTTTTTGAATCTGGAGCTCCAAGCAATACCACGATTGACGGACGACCATTTACCGTGGTTTCAAACATCACGCAGTTGCCTGCTTCACGGATAAAACCTGTTTTTGAAAAACCAATATTATACAAACCATCACGCACCATATAATTGGTACTGCGTGCCGCAATACTACGAAAACCTGATGCCGTATTATTGACATAAAACTCACGATTTGGTGTGGTGCTAAACTGGCTAATCAAGTTATGTTTGTAAGCATGACGTGCCAAAATCGCCAAATCACGTGGCGATGAAACGTTACGGGCATCTAACCCTGACGGGTCATAAAACACGGTCTGAGTCATACCAAGTTCACGAGCTTTTTGGTTCATTTTGTACATAAAACCATCATAACCCGATGGGTCAGTACGGGCTAAAGCCTTTGCTGCAGGGTTTTCTGACTTCATCAGCATCATCAGTAGCATTTCAGCACGGTTAAGTTGATCGCCGACTTTTAAGCGGTCGCTACCTGATTTTTTTGGGGTTTTAAAATCAAGCGAGTCAATGGTCAACATATCATTCATGTTTGCACCCGACTCAGACACCACAAGGGCGGTCATCACTTTGCTAATTGATGCGATTGGGCGAGCGACATCGGCATTTTTTTCATAAATGACTTGCCCTGTTAACGCATCTAGCACCAACGCCCCTTTTGAGCTAGCGTAGTAGCTACTTGGATTGTTCCAATTGGTATTGCCTGAATTGGCAGACCAGTTGTATTGATTGGTTGTGCTTGGTTGATTGGTAATGGTTTGGACGGTGCGGGTGGTGGTTGTGGTTGACAAACTGCTGTTATTGTACATCACGGCTTTGGCTTTATCTAGGCTATCTTGTCCGCCCCAACTGATTTTTGCCTGACCTGATTGTAATGCCAATTCCGCATGGCTTGACACGCTGACACCTAGCAAACTGCCAACCACAATACTTAACCCCAATGTCTTTTTTAACAATGCCTTCATAATTCAACTCACCTTTGCTAACTTATTGGTAAAATTTTTTTGACAAAATCAAAACAAGTTGATAGCTCTTTATCAACTGCTGAATTTACTTTGCCAGTACTTGACCAAATGCACCAAATTTTTGCTAAATTCAGCCAACATTTGGGATTATGCATGATTTATTTCATCAAACTTATTTACCGACAATTGTGCAACACTAGCGTTTGATAAAATATAAGAACGCATAATTCTACATTTTTTATTGTAGCGAGAGTGATTTAACAAATCAACAACAAAAGTGATAAATGGTTAAGTTTGTACAAAATCAAGTAGCATTGTTACAATCTCTTAAGATATCTGTTTTAGCTTTAATCTATTTTTTATACCCATTTTTTATCCTTAAAACAGCCTGATGTAAGCCGTTACTATTTCTATTCAATCTATTTTGGGTTATAATAAAATAAATTTTTAAAAATTCTTTGTTGTATGTGGTGTTTCTGACTACTTATTTTTAAATCCAACAGACGAAAGGTGTTTTATGCAATTTTCATTTTCACGTTTAGCAGGGGCGATGCTCGCTGTCAGTAGTTTATGGTTAGTGGCTTGCAATAAAGCTGAAGAAACCAAAACAGAAGCTACAACTGCCCTGTGCCAGCAAGCAATCCAACTACTACACCAGTATCTGCCGACCCAAATGCTGAAAGTATCGTGGTAGCAACCGATGCGAGTTATCCACCCTATGAGTTCAAGAATGAAAAGGGGGCGATTGTTGGTTTTGATGTGGATTTGATGAATGCAGTTGCTCAAAGAGCAGGTATTAATATTACCGTTATCTCAAAATCATTTGAAAACATTTTGGCAGGTGTGAATACAGACGCTCATGATGTAGGGATGTCTACCATTGCACGAAACCCTGAGCGAGAAAACGCTTATGAACTATCAGCTACCTATGCTTATGGCAAAGATGTCATTGTAACAACACCTGACAACACCAGCATTAAAACCTTTGATGATCTAAAAAATGTCAAAGTGGCAACAGAAACTGACACTTTTTCAGCAGAAGATTTAACAAAACTACAAGGTGAAAATAATCCAAACTTAGTACTGACAAAAACCAATTATTTGGCATTACAGCAACTGGCACAAGGCAAAGTAGATGCCGTACTTGCTGAACAGGGCGTCATGCAATATCATTTAAAATCAATTGGCAATAAAAAATTCCGCTTTACAGGCGAAGGGAATTATTTTGTGCCTTATGAGATGGTTTGGCTTGCCAAAAAAGGCAACAAAACCTTGATTGAAAAACTCAATAAAGGCTTGGCTGAAGTGGTTGCAGATGGTACTTATGCCAAAATTTACGAACAATGGTTCGGCGTTGCACCAACGCCAGAACAATTACCAAAAGTTGGAGTACCTACCTCAGCGAGTGCGGTGCAATAATTATGACACAGCTTAAAAATAATTCAAAAAAGTTACTTAACATAAGTTGGGTTTTACCCAGCTTATTTTTTTTCCAATCGGTAAAGCCCGTGCAAATTTGCCAATAATATAGAAACAATCACACCGCCAATACACAAGAACACCACATATAACGCAGGGGCTAAGCTAAGCTTTGTCACCATAAATGTCAGCAAAATCGGCGTTAATACCCCCGTCCCTGCATACGCCAAATTATACGCCAACGCCGTGCCTGAACAGCGGACTTTGGTCGGAAATAGACCCACGCAAAGGCTTGGCACAACCCCAATCACCCCGACAAAAAAGCCAAATATCACATAATACAGCAATATAAAATCGCCCATTTGTGCCAAATGATAAAAAAACAACACGCTCGTAACAGTCAATAACATACAGCCAATGCCAAAGACTTTACCCGAATTAAAGCGGTCTGACAAATAACCGAACATTACCGCCCCAATGCTTGCAAACAAAATCGCCAAGCCATTGGCAATCATAATCTCACTAGTTGATGCGTCAAAATACTCCACCGCCAAACTTGGCAACAGTAAAAATACAATCAAATATATACTGGCACTAAACCACGACAACACAAAGGTAATCATCAGTCCATAGCGGTATTTTTTGAGCACTTTTAACACAGGCAATTTTGGTAACAACTCATCATTGTTTTTGGCGACTAGCCATAACGGTGTTTCGGTCAAACGATAACTTAAAAAAATCGTTACCAGTGAGCCGACCGAACCTAGAATAAACGGTATTCGCCAACCAAAATTTTGCATTTGTTCAAGGGTTAAGACTTCTGATAAAACTACCGAACTCACACTCGCGAGTAAGGCCGATGCCACCAACATCGCAATCATCAACCCACTCGCTAGCCCCGTTTGCCAACGCGGTACTTGCTCCATTATATACACCCATGAAATCGGCACTTCTGAACCAATGCCAATTCCTTGCAATAACCGCACCAACAAAAACAGCCCAATCGCCCAAATGCCAATCATCTCATAAGTCGGCATCAGCCCAATTATTAGCGTGGAAAATGTCATGGTAAACAGGCTATACAACATCACTTTTTTGCGACCAAATCTATCGGCAATATCCGCTAATATCAACCCGCCTAACGGACGTGATATATAGCCTACCACCAACAGTCCCAAAAAACCCAGATTTTTTAAATTACTATCTAAATCTTTGGGGAAAAAAGCATTAATAATCGCATCATAAAAGAAAAAATACACAATAAAATTAAAACAAGTAAAAAATCCTGCCCAAGCCACCAAGGCAATCAGTTGGCGTTCTTGCGTGTTTAGCACTCGCAATTCTTCATTATTGATTTGGGAAAAAAACGGCATAACTTTTTGCACCAATTATTTTTTTAATAAATTTAATCTTAATTTTTAACAAATATTTTAGCAAAACCACATTTTAACAAACTATAATAACCATTGAATTGGCAATAGGGAAAACACCCGCACCCACAAGCGATTTGCCATCGATAAACGTGGTTCATTACTTTTGGTAATCACCGTATCAGGCTGACCTGTTTGGCTAGTTATCACGCCGTCTTTGTCTAAGGTCTGCCAAACCAACTGATTATCCACCGCAAAACCTAAACGATACGCCACATTCAGCAGTTCATCGTCAAAAACCGCATGAATGCCTTTTGCCAACTCATCATCATAAATCAGGACGCCAAGCTCCGTATTAATGTTGGCAGAGCGTGGGTCAACATTATACGAACCAATAAATACCAATCGCTCATCCACCGCAAAGGCTTTGGTATGTAGGCTCGTGCTGATTTCATTACGGCGTAAACTCGGTTTTTTGATACGTAAATCGGCATCGGCACTGGACTTTAGTTCGTACAATCGCACGCCTGCACGGAGCATCGGCAACCTTACTCCACTATAACCTGCGTGTACGGTCGGCACGTCCGTTGAATCAAAGGAATTGGTTAGCACGGTAACTTTAACACCATTTTTGACAAGCTGATTTAGCTCGGCAACGCCTTTATTAGTCGGGACAAAATACGATGAAATAATGGTCAATTTTTCACTCGGCGTGCCTATCGCCTTGCGTAATTGGGCGACAAGACGACTAGATTTATCATCTTTTTTTGCCAATTTTGTCACCTCATCAGCAAAAAAATCAATCTTTTTCCAACGCAATGGTAACGTGCCTTTGGTTAATAATTTATCAATACCAACAGGCTGTTTTATAGTACGTTCTGCCAATTGATTATAAGAATTATTTTGTGAGTTTAAGTTGGGTAATTGATAAAATTGGGCAAACGTTAGCCACGATTTTGCAAGTTTTGGTTGATAAATTTTATCCAAACTTGCCAAAAATCGCTGTTCTGCCGTTTGGTCTTGTGGTATTTGATTGGTTTTATTAATCATATCATAAGGAAAAACTAATGTTTCAATATCATAGGACGCATCGGACTGCCAATAACTGTCAAAATTGTCGCTAATCCGTTCAACCACCTGACCTGCCAGCAACACATCAAGGTCAGAAAATTCATTACTCGTATCACTGCGTAAATATTCGTTGCCAATATTTCGCCCACCAATTATAGACAATTGTTGGTCAAAAGTCATGCTTTTATTGTGCATTCGCCGATGATAACGTGGCACACCTAACACAAAATTAATCGGACGCATAGAACGGATAATTTTTGGATTTATCAAACGCACCGAAACATTTGGATGAGCCGAAAAAGCCAATAATTGTTGGTCAAGTTGGCTATCGGTATTTAAATCATCGAGCAACAAACGCACCTTTACCCCACGTTTTGCCACATCATATAGCTCTTTCATCATCAACTGCCCTACTTCATCATTATTCCAAATATAATATTGAATATCAATGCTATGCTGAGCGTAACTTGTAAGCAGACTGCGAGATGCCAACGCATCACGACTGGTAATAATCGGATAATAGCCCGAAAGTTGTGGATTATTCGGATGGGTATTGCTAATTTTTTTTACCAAAGATTGGCTATTGAACGGTAATTTTGTGGGACTATTTGCCAAATTTTGTTCTTTTTTAACCAAAGGTGAAGCGGTTAAATGGGGCTGTCTTGGCAAGGTTTGACAACCCGTTAATACGACCAATAACCCACCAATCAATATTAACATTGGTATCGACAAGAACAAGCCACGCTTTATCAAAGACTGCACAAAACACCAAAAAATCGGCGGAATAATTGGGCGAAACGTGGCAGTTTTATTCACAGTTAATCATCTCAATTGGTAGGCTAAAAAAGGAGCAAAAGGGGTTAAAATTTTTAAAAAATGGCTAAGTTTAGCAATTTCACACATAATTCGCTACCATGTTAAGAATATTAGATTGTAATTTTTTGTTAATTATGGATTTAGCTGAATTTTTACAAAAATTTAAGTTTACAGTTATTCACTTTTTATCAGTTTTACGGTAAAATGGGCAAATTTACATGTACCGTTTTTGATTTTTTAGTCACCAACCACCATTTTATATAGGGCATTTTTATGACGCATTCCCGTTCTGATTTTGAGCAAGCACCGATTAATTGGATACCTGCGATTGTGCTGATTAGTACGCCGATTGTGGCTTTGTTTTTAGTGCCGTATTATCTGCTGACCCATAGCGTAAGTTGGCAGGTTTGGGCGGTGTTTGCGTTTTGTATGGCGTGGTCGGGCTTGAGTATTACCACAGGCTATCATCGTTTGTGGGCTCACCGTACTTATCAAACTCATTCGCTGGTTAAATGGTTTTGGTTGATTGGTGGGACGTTTGCAATGCAAAGTTCGGTGTTTGATTGGTGTTCAGGACATCGTGTTCATCATCGTCATGTGGACGATACCGAGCAAGACCCCTACTCTGCGAAGCGTGGTTTTTGGTTTTCGCATTTGGGATGGATGCTTCGCAATTATCCCAGTGGGCAGTACGATTACAAAAATATTCCTGACTTGACCGCCGATAAAGTGTTACAAATTCAGCATCAATATTATGGATTTTGGACGGTGCTTGCCAATCTTGGTATTCCGCTGTTACTGGGTTGGTTAGTTGGTGATGTGGTTGGTACGTTGATTTTAGCGGGTTTGTTACGCTTGGTATTAAGCCATCATTTTACCTTTTTTATCAATTCGTTATGCCATATGTTTGGTAAACGACCCTACACGGATAGCAATACCGCAAGGGACAATCCGGTTTTGGCAATTTTTACTTGGGGAGAAGGTTATCATAATTATCACCATTATTTTCAATACGATTATCGCAATGGCGTGAAATGGTGGCAATACGACCCGACCAAATGGATTATTTATGGGCTGTCAAAAGTGGGCTTAGCGTGGGATTTAAAACGCGTGCCTGACGTTACCATTCAACACGCCCAAGCCGAAATGAAGTTTAAACAAGCCCAACATCAAATTGATAATTTTAAAGGTAATTTAACCAATGAATTTCAATTATTTAAAGAAAAAATCCAACAAGAACAACAGGCATTTAAACAAACCTTAGTAGAATGGCAAGCGTTAAAAACCCAAGCCATTGAGCTGAAAAAAACCGAGTTTGCCCAACGTTTGCACGAAGTAGATGAAAAACTAAAAGACCAATTTTTGCAAATTGAACAAAAACTTAAATGGCATAGCGAACAAGTAGAGCAAGCGTTAAGTCATTGGAAAATGGGAAAAATTGGGGGTGTTTAACCTTTAGGGCTGAATTCTGCCAAAATTTTTCAAAAAACTAAAGCCGTTATTGTATAAATAACGGCTTTTTGTCAGTAAAATTTTGCAATATTTACAAAAAATTTGTCAACTTATTTGGCTTTAAACATCGGCAATTTACTATTTTCTAAGGTTGCCACCACGTGAGGGATTTTTTCTACAGCGGTATCAACTGCCATTTTTAGCAAATTTTGACTGGCTTGAGCAAAGCCTAATTTTTCCGCAAGGGTTGGTTTTTTGCGCGTATGTAACGCATAAACTTGATGTTTTTTTAACAAATCTAATAAATAACTATCGGAAGTTTGCAGTTGATCCACCAGTTTTAGCCCAATCGCATCTTCACCGTACCACGTTTCGCCTGTAGCAACTTTGGCAAGTTCAAGCTGAGGACGGTATTTATTGACAAAATCTTGAAATAGTCGATGGGTTTGTTCCAATTCTTCTTGGAATTTTTGTTTGTCTTCTTCGTCATTTTTGCCAAAAACCGTTACCGTGCGTTTGTATTTGCCTGCAGTAAAGACGTTCACATCCACGTCATGTTTTTGTAAAAAGTCATAAAAATTAGGCACTTGTGCCACGACACCAATTGAGCCAACCACCGCAAATGGGGCAGAAATAATTTTATCCGCCACGCAAGCCATCATGTAGCCACCACTAGCAGCGACTTTGTCCACACACACAGTCAAGCGTAGGCCTGCATCTTTAACACGAGCCAGTTGTGCTGCCGCCAAGCCATAACTATGTACCATGCCACCTGCTGACTCTAAGCGAACCACGACTTCATCGCCTTGGTTGGCAGTGGATAAAATCACGCTGATTTCTTCACGCAGTTGTTGTACATCACTCGCTTTAATATCACCATGAAAATCAAGGACATATACATTGCTAGGTTTGTCTTTAGTTTTGGCAAGCTTGGCGGTTTCTTTTAAGGTTTGTTTAATAAATTGTTTAATTGCTTTTTTGCTTGCAGTTTCTAGCATCAGCTGTTGTTTACGCTGATTTTGTACTTTGTTTAAGTGAGTAATTTTAAGTTCGGTTGGTTGTTTTTGCGATTGAAATAGCATGGTTTTTCCTATTTTTGCCAATTTTTAAAAAAAACTTTTAAATGATTGCTTGATAATATAGGCAATTTTTTTTATTTCAATTAGGCTTAACGGTTTTTTATTTTTTTGTTAGAATAGTAGTTCAATTCATAAAGGAATATTTATCCATGAGCGACAATCAGGAAAAAATCACGGCTACCGACAGCATTCAATTGACGGCAAAAGATTTACAAGCATTACAAGAAAAAGGTATCGATATCCACGATATCAAATCTTTGGCGAATGAAGTTAATGAGCAATTAAGTGACAATGCCAACGAAGCAGATGACCAACAAACAGATAACCGCGTTGATGTTAGCAATGTTTCGGTTAAGCCTGTGGCTAAAAGTCCTAACTTTGCTCATCATAGCACCAACAAAGATGAGCTACATGATAAAATCAGTCAAAATATCACAGAACTAAAAGCCCTAAAACAAGAACAAGAACGCCAACACGAAGCCTTTAAGCAGTATTTGGCAGAAAAACAGACCAAAAAGTTGATTAATTATAAAGACGTGCGAGTCAATATTGAAGCCAACGCTATTCCGACTAAGATGTTTTATGTGATGAACGGTCTTGCAGCGGTTACAGCAGGGTATGGTATGCTGTTAAACTCACCTGCAGTTGTGATTGGGGCAATGCTGATTGCCATGATGCTAGGTCCGATTACAGGCATCGCCTTGGCACTTATTGATTATCGGCTAGCATTGTTAAAAAAATCACTGTTCACTCTTTTAACTGGCATTTTGCTAATTTATGTGATAGGGCTGATTTTAGGATTTTTACACCCTGAGCAATCCATGACCAGTGAAATTTTGGCACGTACCCGCCCAAATACCATGGACATTGCCATTGCCTTAGCTGGTGGGGTAGCTGGGGCGTATGGTATGGTCTCTCCGCATTTATCGGTAGCGGTAGTCGGTGTTGCACTTGCCACAACACTTGTTCCACCGATTGTTGCCAGTGGGATTTTGCTTGCTAATGGTGAGTTGATACTTGCGATGAACGCCATGATTTTGACGATTACCAATATTTTGGCAATCCAAGTAACCAACGCTTTAGTCTTATGGTTTATGGGGTTTAGACGACTTGATAACAGTGACGAAGACACGCCAAGCGGTAAATTGTCATCGGCGTTATTATTTTTAAAACGCAATATCATCACGCTCGTTTTATTAGCGGTGGTCAGTGTGTATTTGACCATAAATTTTAGCCGAAGTCTTGAGCAACAGCGTTTTGAAAAAACGGTTAAACAAATTATCAGCGATAACATCAGCGATAAACCCTTATACCTTGTTAGCACCAATTTTAGCGTTGGCAAAGATGAGCGCAATTATCTCATTCGTGCCGTTATCCAAGGTCAAACGATACTCACTAAAGACGATGTTAAAACAATGGAAGATGCCATCATTGCATCCGATATGCCAACAGAACTGGCTAAGAAGAAGCCAATAAAATTGCAAATACGCTTTGTACCAGAACAAGTAATTGAAAGCACTCCTGTATCCCGAGAAGATGTAAAACTTGACAAAACCGAAGTCAATCAAATTAAAAATCAATCAGATTGAGTGATGCATAGATAATCAATGAATTTTCACGGCAAAAAACTTGCACAAACCGCCCAAACAAGGCATAATATTCGTTTATTTTTTATTGACTTTTTGGATTAACATTCATGATGCGTACACATTATTGCGGTAGTATTACCGAAGAACTTGTAGGACAAACCGTTACCACTGTGGGTTGGGTGCATCGTCGCCGTGACCACAGCCATGTTATCTTTTTTGATCTGCGAGACCGTGACGGCTTACTTCAAGTAATTGTTGAAAAAGAAGACGACCCTGCTCTATACGAAGCGTCAGGCAAAATGCGTAACGAATACATCTTGCAAATCACAGGCAAAGTGCGTATGCGTGATGAAAGTGCGTTTAACCTTGAACACAAAAGCGGTAAAATTGAACTCGTTGCCGAAAGAATTGATGTGGTTGCCGAGTCTGAAACGCCACCATTCCCATTGAACGATGATTTTATTACCGTTTCTGAAGATATTCGTTTGAAATATCGTTTTCTAGACATTCGCCGTCCTGAAATGCTTGACCATTTGCGTTTTCGCTCAAAAGTTACCACATTAATTCGTAACTATCTTGACGACAACGGCTTTTTGGACGTGGAAACACCAATTTTAACCCGTGCCACCCCTGAAGGTGCAAGGGATTATCTCGTCCCTAGCCGTGTGTCAAATGGTGAATTTTATGCCCTACCACAATCGCCACAGTTATTTAAACAATTATTAATGGTTGGCGGTATTGACCGTTATTACCAAATTGCCAAATGTTTTCGTGATGAAGACTTGCGTGCTGACCGTCAGCCTGAATTTACCCAAATTGATATTGAAACATCTTTCCTCGATGACAACGACATCATGGACTTAATGGAAGGCATGACGGTTAAATTGTTTGATGAACTTTTAGGCGTAAAATTCGACAAATTCCAGCGTATGCCGTACGCTGAAGCCATGCGTGATTATGCATCTGATAAGCCAGATTTGCGTATTCCATTAAAACTGATTGACGTTGCCGACATCATGCAAAACGTGGCATTTAAAGTATTTGCTACCCCTGCACAAGACCCCAAAGGTCGTGTGGTTGCTTTGCGTGTGCCAAATGGTGCAGAACTAACCCGTAAACAAATTGATGATTATACCAAATTTGTTGGTATTTATGGGGCAAAGGGTTTGGCGTATATTAAAGTTAATGATGCTAACAACATCAACAACGGTGTGGATAAAGAAAGCGGTTTACAATCACCCATTATCAAAAATATGACCGATGATGTGTTGGTAGAACTGATGAAACGTACCGAAGCCCAAACTGGCGACATTATTTTCTTTGGTGCAGACAAAGCTAAGGTCGTGAATGATGCCATGGGGGCGTTGCGTGTAAAGGTTGGTTTAGATTTGAACTTGACCACTTGCGAATGGGCTCCACTATGGGTGGTTGATTTCCCGATGTTTGAAGAAACCGATGATGGTAAGTGGACCTCGGTGCATCACCCATTCACCCGTCCAAAAGGCACGGTGGAAGAGATGAAAAATAACCCTGAAACTGCCCTTTCTATCGCTTATGACATGGTACTAAATGGCACAGAAATCGGTGGCGGTTCATTGCGTATCAATACCTTAGATATGCAAAAAGCGGTGTTTGAAGCGTTGGGCATTAGTGAAGCAGAAGCAGAAGAAAAATTCTCATTCCTGTTAAATGCCTTAAAATACGGTGCTCCACCGCACGGCGGTTTGGCATTCGGTCTTGACCGCTTGGTTATGCTAATGACAGGGGCAAGCTCAATCCGTGATGTGATTGCCTTCCCGAAAACTAAAACCGCAGAATGTCCATTGACCGATGCCCCTGCTGAAGTCGATAGCAAGCAGTTGCGTGAACTTGGCATTCGCATCCGTGAAAAAGAGAAACAAGCGGACTAATTCAGTTAGCTTAATGATGTATTCACTCATTTTTTCACTATTAAAAATCGTGCCATTGTGGGCTTTGTCCGCTTTGGCACGCTTCTTATCTGTGTTGCTGACAATTTTTAAAAACTCCAGTCTGTATCGCAGTATTAATATCAATTTAATGCTGATTAATCCCACCCAAACCGATAGCGAACGCAAAAAACTGGTTAAAAAATCCCTGTATAATCAATTAAATAACACGCTGATTAGTGCTAAAGCATGGGTGATGCCAACCGATTGGGCAATGGCCCAAATCAGTCAAGTTCACAATCAAGAAATTTTAGAAAATGCCCTAAAAAATCCAAATGGTATGCTTGCCATTGTCCCCCATATTGGCACTTGGGAGATGATGAATGCGTGGCTAAATGGTTTTGGCTCACCCACCATCATGTATAAACCCTTAAAAAATAATGAGATAGATAACATTGTCCGTCAAGGGCGAGAACGTTTAAATGCCACCCTTGTCCCGACGGACGCTACAGGTGTGAAAGCGATTTTTAGAACCCTAAAAGACGGTGGATTTAGTATTATTCTGCCTGACCATGTGCCTGATAAAAATGGCGGTGTGGTCGTGCCCTTTTTCGGCGTGCCAACTTTAACAGGAACGCTGACCGCCAAACTTGCCAGTAAAACGCATTGCGCTCTTGTGGGGTTAGCTTGTGTGCAAAAAAATGACGGATTTCATATTTTTTGTTATGATTTAACTGATGAAAATTTATATAATAAAGATCTTAAGATTGCCACCACCACCCTAAATTCAGCAATGGCGATGATGATTTATAATCATTTTGACGAATATATGTGGGGTTATCGTAGGTTCAAACATACGCCAATTAGCGATAATTTGTATCTATTTGATTTTGATACGATTTTACAAAAACGCTTGGCAATGAAAACAACGGCGACAAAGGATAATTTAGGAAATCATAATGACTAAAATGACTGACAAAAACTATATTATTTGCATGAAATGGGGCACAAAATATCCTGCCGAATACGTCAATCGCCTATATAATATGGTGAAACGCAATCTCACCTTGCCTTTTGAGATGGTGTGTCTGACCGATGACAGCAAAGGCATTGATGACAATGTGAAATGTTATCCCATTCCAGCGTTAAACCTACCGCCCAATTTACCAGAACGGGGCTGGAAAAAACTTACCACCTTTAAGCCAGAATTATACGATTTAAAAGGTACGGCGTTGTTTTTAGACATTGATATTGTGATTGTGGATAATATTAATTGCTTTTTTACCCATAAAGCAGAACACGATGACAGTGTGATGATTATCCGTGACTGGAAAAAACCGTGGCGTATGGTGGGTAATTCTTCCGTGTATCGCTTTAAGGTCGGTTATAATACCTATCCGAATTTATTAAGCTATTTTGAGCAAAATTTTGAAAAAGTGCGAAGCGAAGTGCGTCATGAACAGGCGTTTTTGTCCAATTATTTGCGAGAACATCATCATTTGGAATATTGGGACGCAAGTTGGTGTGTGAGTTTTAAATATCAATGTGTACAACCTTTTCCATTAAGTTTTGGTAAAGCACCGATATTGCCAAAAAATGCCAAAATCGTGATTTTTCACGGTGAAGTGAACCCGCCTGATGCCATCATCGGGAAAAGCGGTAAGTGGTATAGAAAAGTACTGCCAACACCGTGGATTAATAAGTATTGGAAATAACCAGATATTAAAATTTGAAATAAAGATATGACTAAAAAACTCAAAATTTTACATTTTGTTACAGGCGGTTTTTCAGGGGCAACTTATGTCGTTGTGGATATTATTATTGGACAAAAGTTTGATAATAATATTGAAAGTTTATTAGTTTTACGCCAAAAAAAGAATACTAACGCTGAAAAATTGGCATTACTAACATCACAAGATATTGATTTTGAAGTCATTACGGGCAATTCCCATTGGGCGAGTATTCGTCAATTACGCACCATTATTGGCAAATTTCAACCCGATATTTTGCTTGCACACGGTTTTCCTGAACATTTGATTGGTCGTTGGGCAGGTAAGGGTCGAGTGCCTGTGTTGTTGGAAGTGGAACACGGCTCGCACGAACGCTATAATTGGTGGAAATCGTGGCAAACTCGCCATTTAAGCCAATTTACTAATACCGCCATTGGCGTATCGCAGGGCGTGGCGGAAGTTTTAAGCCAACAACAGTTGCATTGTCGGATTGTGGCGATTGCCAATGGTGTGCATACCGACAAATTTTTTAATCAAACGCCGATTGCCGAGCGAAAAAAAGACATTATTATGGTCGCTCGTTTTTCCAAAGGCAAAAATCATCAAATTGTGATTGAGGCGGTCGCCAGATTAAAACGACAAAACATCCAAACAAATGTGAGTTTTTTGGGTTCTGGCAGTCGCAGGCATTTAAACAGAGCCAAACAGTTGGCACAAAAATTGGGTGTTGCCGAACACGTTTATTTTTTGGGACATCAAAGCAATGTTGCCGAGCTGTTGGCGGAACATAAAATTTTTGTGTTAGCCAGTTTGTACGAAGGGCTGAGTTTATCAGTAATTGAAGCAATGTCAGCAGGCTGTGTGGTGCTTGGCAGTGATGTGGTCGGTATTCATGAATTGATTGACACAGAAAAAGATGGCTTTTTGTTCGCCAATGACAACAGTGAACAACTTGCCGAACAACTTGCCAAAATTTTACAAAACCCACAGCAATATCAACCAATTGTAGAACTCGCACAGCAAAAAGCTAAACAACACTATGATGTCTCAGTAATGGCAAAAAATTATCAACAGTTGTTTTATCAATTGATTGAAAATTCGGATTAAAATGGTTAAATATGAATATAAAAAAATATTTTTATCAGGAAATTTGGAATATTGGTATTATTCGCCACGATAAACCAACAAAAGTTGATGAATTAACCAATATCTGTCAAGATAAAAAAGTGTATTGGTTACAGGAAAAATACCATTTTCAAGCCGACCCTTTTTTGGTTGAACATAACAATCATTTATATGTTTTTTACGAAGCACTTAATCATACTTGGGTTAAAGGGCATTTACGTTGCCGAGTATTAGATTTACAAATGAATGAATTAGACGATTTTGCGATTGATGATATCAATATGCTTGGCTGTCATTTATCCTTTCCGCAGATTTATTATATTGATAATGAATTTTATTTAATGCCAGAAAGCCACGAAAACCAAGCGATTTATTTATTTAAAGCGACTGATTTTCCAAAAAAATGGCAAAAAATAACACAAATTTCGGATCAACCGTGTATTGATAGTGTGTTGTATTTTGATAAAAATCAAGGGCGATATATTATTATTTCTAATAACCAAAAAACATTAACAAGGCATTTATTTGTTAGCCAAGATTTGACGGAGCATTGGCAAAAAATTAATTTAACCGATGATTTCATTCAAGCAGATAATACACATCAACGCTTGGGTGGTGGTGTGATTGAGATTGATAAAACACTGTTTTTGCCAATGCAAGAATTTGACCGTAAAGAATATGGTAAGTCTTTGTTTATTAAACACATTATTTTACCAAGCATGGAAAATGGACAAGCAATAACTGCTTGGCAAGAAACAACAGAATGTCAAATCAAATCGCAATCGGAATGCTACCCTGACGGCTTGCATACCTTAAATATCAGCGAACATTATGTAATAGTTGATGCGAAACGGTGGGGGTTTCAGCCACTGAATTTTTTTGTAAGAAAATATCGGCAAATTCGGCAGAAGTTTTATTTTTTAAGTAAAAATAAATAGAAGCTATCGTGAAAAGTCATTTTATCAACCATTATACTGATAATGAACCAAAACAAACAGGCATGGATGATGAACAAATTCTGTCCATTGATAAAAATGAATGGATAACCTATCATTGATATTTACTCAATAAATTAAGGCAAAATGATGACAACTATCCCAACCATTAGCATTTTAATTCCTGTTTATAATGTAGAGCAATATGTGGAAGAATGTTTGCAATCTATTCTACAACAGATTGATGAAAATGCAGAAGTGATTATTATGAATGATAAATCAACGGATAATAGTTGGGAAATTGTACAAAAATTTGCCAATCATTCGCAAATAACGTTGGTTGAAGCACCGCATAATCGTGGCTTGTCAGCAACTCGCAATGAAATGTTAAAATTGGCAAAGTTGAAATATATTTGGTTTATTGATTCTGATGATGTGATGCGTGCCGGGGCATATCAATTAGCGGTTAATCAGTTAAAACAAATGCCTGTTGATGTATTATTTTGTGATTATATGGCATGGCGTGGTGATATTAAAAAACAAAAATCAGGTTTTGTGGGTAAGCCCAATCAATATTATCAAAATAAAAATGCCAGTTTTTTTAAAAATTTGGTAAAAAGTAATAGTAATTATGCGTGGAATAAGATTTTTAAAAAATCGGTAATTGATAATATTCAATTTCAAGTTGGCAAAAAGTTTGAAGATATTTATTATATGGCAGATTTAGCGGAGTTTGTTCAAGATTTTTGTTATTGTCAAATACCATTAATTGATTATCGATTGCGTGAAGGTTCAATTACACAAGTATTTGATAGAAAATATATTGATGATTATCTAGAAGCATTTATTTATCGTGAACAAACTTGGGAAAAATTGGTTAAAGATTTTAAACAGGATGAATTTAGTTATTATTTGTGGTATAAATCATTTAATCGTTTTGTAGGACTTGTCAATGAGTTGTATAAAAATCAGCAAATAGATGAGTTAAATTATGTGAAAAAACATTATGCAAATATTTTTTTCCATTATAAACAACAATCTACACAACATTTAGGTTTTTTAAGAAAGTTAAGAATGTATTATCAACAAAGAAATTTAACCAAATATTTAAATCAGGGTAAATAATGTCTTCTTTATTATTAAGTAAAAAATGGTATTTGATTCTGTCAAATAAACCATTTAAGCCTTTTTATAATTTGTGTGTGCCCAGACCTGCCAGAAAAGAAATGAATTTTGTCTATTATGAAATACCAACGCAACAAAAAGTGGCGAATTATTGGGATAATGTCATTGATAAATACCAGCAAGGGCATATTCAGCCTAGTCAAATTTCACTTAAAAAACCTGATTTGGTTGGCAAAAAAATTATTTGGCAATATTGGGGACAAGGGTTTGATGATTTGCCTAAAGTGGTGCAATTAGGTTTTTTATCAGTGGATAAATTTAAGCAAGATTTTCAGGTAATTCGATTAACTGATGACAATATTAAAGAATATTTGCATTTTCCTGATTATGTTTTTGAAAAACGTAAAAACCCTGCATTTAGACCAGTATTTTTCTCAGACTTGTTACGTCTATCTTTAATAAAATACTATGGCGGTGTTTGGTTGGATGCAACTGTAGTATTAACAGAACCGCTAAATCAACGCTATTTTGACAATGATTTTTTTGTGTTTTCACGAGATTATCAATCGCCATATCAATATTTGGGAAAAAATAATGAACATTGTTATTTTAATTGGCAAGATGAATTTAATGTTACTATTTTAAGTAGCATTATGTTTGGAAAACCAAACAACCATTTAGTAGCCATTGTGTTAGATCTAATGTCATACTTTTGGCAAGCCGAGACGAGTATTCCGCATTATTTCTTTATGCAAATTCTTTTTAACAGACTAAAACAACGGCAAATTGTAACCTTCGATTTTCCAGTGATTGATGACGTATTACCTCATTTAATGCAAGAAGTGATGTTTCAAACATTTGATGAAAAAAAATTTTTTGATATTTTGGCAAAAATAGGTTTGCATAAATTAACATTACATCACAAAGCCAGAGAAAAAATAGGCTGTCGTTTAACTTATTATGGATTTTTAAAACAATTTGTAGAAAATAGTTTAACACTATAAGTGATATTTTTGGAATGTTCCGAACCAATTGTTTTTACCAAGATAATGTAATTGAATAAGTTGGGGATATAAGGCATTACACATTAAATAAACACCTTGTTCATCATCAATAATATTTTCATTCAATAGTTGTAGGTGGATTTCTGTAAGTTTTTGTAAGAATTCTCCCCATTTTTGTTGTGTAGCAACTGTAATGCCAGCAATAATATAAACTTTGTTGTTAAACATTGCATATTTAACTTTTTTCATACTTCGCACAAACGTGGGTGTGGAAAAATTCCTAAAAGCTTATGTGGGCGAATGGTAAATAAATGTACATAGTTGGGGTCAAAATTATATTGCCAATGTTGAATACCTTGCAAAGTTGTTTCGTCTCGGCAATAGCCAAAATCCACCCAAGCCACTTGTTCATGTTGCACCAAATTTTTTTGAATGGCTTGATTGACAAAATGGGTTTTTAAATTTGTGATGAGTGTATATAATGGAGAAGCATATTCAGGATTTTGTTGTATGTGTAATGGAATATTCGCAAGAAAATTAGGGTTTTGTTGGATTTTAACAATTTTATCTGTCCATGATTGAAAATCATCTAAATTGATAGTCACAATATTGGTTGGCTTGCCTTGACGTAATGTCAAAATATGCTCAGAAAACTCATCAGTAGTAAAGACTGTTATATCATTCTCAAGTTTTGCCAAATGACTAAAGTAACCAAAATATTTGTCATTACTACGTTGAAACTCCCCATTATTTGAAAGCCAATTACCACGTCCAATATCAAAAAACATGGTTACAATGCTAATATTTATTTGTTGTTTGTCATTCATCATCACGTCCCAATTTGCTGATAACTGATAAAAAAATCATGTTATTTTTTAAATTTTTGCTATAATAGCACATCTTTAAACACCTTGACAGAAAAAACCATGCCCAACAATCTATTTTCCAAACAAATACAAGCCCAACTAAAACAGTTAAAAACCGAGCTTGCCAAAGGTCGCTCCTCCGACGACCGCACCGATGAAAACGGCAAACCGACCGACAATGTCGCCCTACCGAGCAAACAACAAGTCGCCAAACAAGTCAAAAAATACGACAGCGAACACCTTGACGATGACAAACTACTTTTTATGCAAGCCATGTCAGGCGTTCGCCCTATCAAAGACAAAAACCTTGCCAATAAAGCCAAACCGAGCCAAAAACCTGATGCTACCACCCTTGCCAAACGAGCATCTGCACAAGGCAATGATGACAGCCCAAGCCACCAACTTTCCGATATGCAAGCCCTGCTAAACCCTGTTTCAGGCGATACTTATCTATCGTATAAAGTGCCAACCTTACAAAACAAAGTCTTTAACGAGCTAAAACAAGGCAAAATCCGTTGGCACGATGCGGTGGATTTACACGGTTCAAGCATTGAAGAAGCCCGTGAAGCAGTCAGCCAGCTCATTTCCCAAGCTCGCAAAAACAACGAAACTTCGGTAAAAATCATCCACGGCAAAGGCACAGACAGCATTTTAAAAACCTGCGTCAATGGTTGGTTACGCCAAATCCCTGAAGTACTAGCTTTCTGCTCTGCCCCTACGCCACAAGGCGGAAATGGGGCGGTATTGGTCTTATTAAAAAAATCGGAAACCGCCAAAAATGTCTAAAAAACATCAAACGTCTGACACAACTATCGGAATTATTTATGCAGGTGGCACATTTGGCAGTCATGGCAATCCGTTGCAAAGCCTTGATAATGCGACATTTTTGCCTGTACTCACCGATATTTTGAGCCAACATTTTGCCGATTATGAAAAAACCGTGAATTGGCAAATTTTGCCCAATTCGCTTGTCAAAGACAGCAGTCAGTTAACGCCGAGCGATTTTGCCCATTTTTATGAGTTAATTATTCAGGCGTATCAGACAGGTATTCGTCAATTTGTGTTGCTCACAGGCACGGATACCTTGAGTTATCTATCGGCTTTTTTGGCACACAGCCTTGCTGATAGCGACCTTTGTGTCATTATAACGGGGGCGATGCAACCGCTACTACAGCCCCTTTCGCCCGATTATCTGCTGAATTTTGACAGCGATGCCAGTGAAAATCTGTTCCAAAGTTGCCGATTGGCAGTGACAGGTGAAGCAGGGGTGCAAGCCTGTTTTACCTATGAACATTGGCACGCCCAAACCGTACAAAAAATCCACAGCCACGACATGATTGCGTTTACAGGACATCACAAAGTCGGCTATCCTGCAACGAGTTACCGCCAATTTACCGCCAAACAACGTGAAATTTGGTTAACACAGCAGTTAGAAAATATGGATAATACCTTGCAAAATTTAGCAAATGTCCAAGTGTTACCGATTTTTTTAACGCCGATGTCTGCTGATAATTTGGCAGATTTAATAAGAACCATGTTAAAAAATCAGCCGAACGCCTTGATGTTATTGGGATTTGGTGCAGGGAATTTACCGCACAACCAAGCAGTAGAGCAAGCCCTAACCGATGCCCACGCACAGGGGTGTTTGGTGGCGATTAGCACCCAATGCCCATTTGGTGGAGTGAGCGATAGTTATCAAGCTGGGGCATGGCTCAATGATTTTTTTGTATTAAACACAGGAAGGCTGACCATTCCTGCGATTTTTGCTCGCTTGTTGTGGCTGGTGGCAACAGTTGATAATGTCAAAGATAGACGTAAAATTTGGCAAAAAATGTTAAATTAACTTAAATAAATAGTCAATTATTTTTTACCACCTTTACCTTGCACCGCTTTAAAACGTGGGTTAGATTTGCAAATAACAAACACTCGCCCACGCCGACGTACAATTTGGCAATCTTCATGACGTTTTTTTGCTGATTTTAATGAACTTAGAACTTGCATAAATGCTCCTATTGATAATTGATTAAATAATCGTTATATTATAACATTACATTTACTTTTGCAAGTTTTTTCCATTGGCTTGATATATTTTCAGTTTATTCAAGCCCAATTTTATGCTACTATGTGCAACTAAAAATGACGTAAAAAAACCATTTCCACCGACAACTTTCCACCGACCACAAGGCAATTTTAGGGCAACTTTCGTGATACATATTTGGCTTCCCTCCCCCACTGCACCACTGCGGATTTGGCAAGAGACCAATCAAGATTGGCAAATTGCCGAAAATTGGCAAGAGCTTGCGACGGTAATCGGCTTGCAACACCCCAAAAATAAGCAAACTTGCCTATATTTCCCCAGTATGTTGCTCCTTCACAGTCAACCAAATTTGACCGTCAATCAACTAAAACAACTCGGTGAGACAGGTCGCCAATATTTATTTGAAGAGATAAGTATCGGCTCGGTGGAAGATTTGCAAATCAAAACCCTAAATGCCAACAATCTATACGCCCTGCATGCTTCTGACCGTGACCAATGGACGCATTCGGCAGCCTTGGCAGGGCTAGATATCGTGGCGATGTTGCCTGACTTTTGTTTGTTAAACGGGGATAAATTGGCTGACAATACGGATAACAATACCGCCATTTTTTATCAAGACAACGCCACCCAACTGTTACAAACCAATCAACGAGAAGGCTTTGCTGTACCCCATTTGCCGTTATTTTTACACAAATTATTACAACAAAATTCAGAGAAATGGCAAATTCTGTTAACAGGCAATATTGATGAAAAATTAACGCATGAGCTTGATTTATTAGAAAATATTAACTATAAACTTATTCATGATTTACCAAAGCCACTCAGCGAACCACAACGTCATGTGTTGAATTTTGCCATTGCCAAAAAAAATCAACGTGTTCCACCCTATGCTAAAGTGATTGGCTCGGTGGCGGTAGTGGCATTGTTGCTGACGTTTTTGTTGGACGGTTTACGCATTTATCATTATCAAAAAGCCACCGAACAGACAAAAACCTTATTAAAACAACAATATGAGCAATGGTTTCCCAATGAGCGTTTTAATCCACGCTTAAAAATTGATAAGCAAATCGCTGATAAACTGATCAATCAACAAGGCACTGACAACGGATTAATGACGGTATTAGCCAGTATTCAGCCAATTTTGCAACAAAATCAAATCACTGCCAAACAACTGAATTATCAAAACAATCAACTCCATTTACAGCTGATTGCCAAAGACAGCGACAGTCTCAACCGTGCCATGAGTGCATTAACCGCTCAAGGTGTTGTTGCAAAATTGGGCACGGTAACGCCAAATGCAACAGGGGCGATTGCATCAGTTGAGATTAGTTTTAGTTAAAAAATAATTAAAATTTATACGGTATTTTCAATGAAACAATTTAGCAATTCTTGGCAAAATTTACTAGAAGGCTATGAGCGTTTAGCCTTTCGGGATAAATTGGCATTGTGGGTTTTGGGTGGATTTTTGGGCTTGGTAGTTTTTGGTTACGGCGGTTACAGCTTGCACCAAAAAGCCAACGCTAGTAAAAAAGCCTATGATGCGGTGATGAGCGATGTATTTTGGTTACGCAGTCAAGCAGGTAATATCAACCCAAATCAAAGCCAACCGAGCAATCCCACCGAGAATTTACAACAAATTTTGGCACAATCAGGCGTTACAGGACAAGTGGCACAATCGGGGGAAAATATTCAACTCAATTTTAGCCATTCACAGGCAATTGTAATAAATAATGTGTTTAATCAAATCCAACAACAAGGTTTTTCCATTCAACAATTACAAATCAACCAAACCAGCCCTGATAAATTAGACGTGCAAAGCGTGTTATCCCGTTAATTTTTACTTTGCTAAACACAGAAAAAAGGACGAAAACTTCGTCCTTTTTATACCAATCGGTTACAGCTGCTAGGATTATTTCGCAATCCATTGCCGAATTTTTTCACGTTCTGCAGGACTTGCTTTTAACCATAATTGCATAAATTGGTCTAACGTATTATCGGCACTCACGCTTGGCATACTATTCAGAGTGGGAGTTGCCAAGGCAGGCACAACGGCAGTTGAGCTAACGGCAGTTTTGCTGTTATTTTCCAAAGCACTAATCGCTTGTTGGTTAGATTCTATCGCTTTTGAACCACCGAACATACCACCCAATGCCGAACCCAATCCTGCAAAAATACTTGAACCACCCGGTGCAGTACTCGTTTGACTAGCAATCGTTTTTGTGCCTTGTACCACCGCTAGGGTTGGTTTTTCGGCATAGTCTTTCGCATCTTCGTAACGTTCTGGTTGGTTTGCCATAATGAGCGTGTAACTTTGATTGTCCGCCAATTCCACAGAGATGCTCACATTGCTAGAACGCAGTACATCGTGTTTATCGTGATTCAGGTCATACAGACGGTTATATTTTGCAGTAATGACGTGTCTACCAGGTTGCAAGGTAAATTGACGTTCTGGCTTGGCAAATAGTCCATTTTTTACTTCTTGACCGTTAATCGCCGTAACCACCGTATAGTCGCCAACATTTAAGGTAACTTCCGCCAACACAGGCACGCTAACAGCGAGTAGGCTTGCAACAGCCAATTTTTTAACTAAAGACATTGTTTACTCCAATTAAATATTTAAAAATCCAAAAAGTTATCATTTTCGTCAAAGTCAAACTCTTTCACTTCGTGTAACAAGGTTTGTTCATCAATAATTTGGGTGGCTTCGCTAATTTTGGCTTTGGTAATATTGCGTAAATTAGAAAAAACTGGCTGTAAATAGGTTAACACGCTGAGCATCGCTCCTACTCTTTCAGGGCCTTTTGCCAACAAATGTTCAATAATGCGTGGGTCAAAATGCCAATTTCGCCGTTTTAACACCGCTTGCAAAATTAATTCTCTGTCCTGACGATTTGCCCCTGACGGTAGCTGTAACGTCGCTGATTTTGCCAAACGAGAAACCAAATCTTTTAGTTCAAATTCCAACTGATTAACAGGTTTGCGACTGGCAAAAATCAAAGTATGTCCGTACTCATTGCTCAAATTAATCAAATGAAAAATCGCTTCTTGCCAATGCGGATACCCCGCCACGCTATCAATATCATCAATGGCAATGACTTCCATGCTTTCAAGGGCGTTTAACACCATCGGGTCGGTGTTTAACAAATCTTTGAGCGATAGATACATCACCGACTTGCCACTGTCCCGAAACGACTCACAAATCGCTGATAATAAATGGGTTTTTCCTGTATCGGTATCGCCATACAAATAAATCTGTGACAACAGCCCAATATGCAACTGACGCACCATATCCATCATCGCCGTCCAACCCGGACCGACAAAATCGCTGATACTGGCATCTTGTTTGATATCTAAATCAAGGCTAAGTTGTTGCTCTGCCATTCACACACTCATGGGTTAAAAACAATAAATTGGCTTATTATAACGATTTTATAATGCTTTTTATAGCTCTTGGCTAAAAATTTCACAAACTTTTTGACAATTTTTCTAAAAAAATAATAATTTTTTTAAGCAAAGCAATAAAAAAAGCGACTTTTCATAAAGTCGCTTTTTAATATTACCTAAATACTTGTTTAAAAAATATTTGGCAAATTAGCCCAAATACGCATTATACATCCACACTAATTTTTCTTGGGCTTGGATATAACCTGTTAAGATATCCGCCGTGCCTTGGTCTTCCACGCCTTCTGCAAATTCAATCACTTCACGTTGTTTGGCGATTAACACACTCAAGCCTGTTAATAAGCCTTGGACACAGCCACGTCCGTCAAATACATTTTTGTCTTCTTTAATGCTAGAGACTTTGACAAACTCACTGTAGGCATGGGCTGGCGTACCACGAATGGTTAAAATACGCTCGGCAATCTCGTCAATTTGCAATTGTAATTCAGTATACAATTCTTCAAATTTAACGTGTAGGGTAAAAAAGTCTGAGCCTTTGACGTTCCAATGATAGCCACGCACGTTCATATAAAAAATATGGTAGTTTGCCAAAATCGCATTGAGTTGGTCAGCGACTTTGCTTAAATCGGTGTTTTCCAAGCCGATATCTGCTTTTTTAGCAGGGGTTTTTTTAGTGGTGGTTGCTTTTGACATGATATTCTCCTTGTATTTTATTAATGGGTTGGATTAATTATACAAAACCTGTTTTATTTTGTAAAATCAATCAAATTTAAAATATGATTTTATTTAACAGAATAATTTATTCTTTACTAGAGCTAGAGCTAGAGCTAGAGCTAGAGCTAGAGCTAGAGCTAGAGCTAGAGCTAGAGCTAGAGCTAGAGCTAGAGCTAGAGCTAGAGCTACTATAGCAAATTTTTGCCTATTTTAGCAGAAAAAAACTGTTGTTTTTTTGTTGTATTTTACGTCGTATAACCGTTATTTTAAATTTGGGTCAGGAAAATATTTATCAGTCGCTTTGTCTTTTAAATCAAAACCTTGGATACCAACGTGTTCTTGCAAATGATTTCGCAAAGTTCCAATCGGAAATTTTTGTTTTTCAAGGCGTTTTGGGATAATTTGACTGCCCTGTTGCCCTTCTACATTAAACATCATCACGATAAAATCAGCGGTTTCTTGCCAGTTTGAGATATTTTCCCATTTAATAATTGCCTGTTGCATTTGACCGCCACGCACGAGCGGTGAGTTGTAGCCTTTGGGCATTTTTGGCACATTTGTCATCGGCATGGTCATCACCAAACCATGTTGCTGAATGCCAATTTTCATGGTTTTCATTTCTTCAGGCATGGATTGACCCGAAATTTGTTTGTCAAATTCTTGTTTGACGTACCATTTTAGTCCATAAGTGCGAGCCAACAAGTAAATCACCACGCCGACCAACATCAGCCAAAAAATAATCGTGGAATAACCTTGCAAAAAAATAATCCCTGCCAACGCAATCGCACTGATAATGCCAACAATCACCCATGTTTTTGTACTAATTCTCGTCAATTGTTGATTATTGCTATCAAATAATTGGGTCTGAGCCTGACGAAATTCTGCATCCGTCAAGTTTAAGTCCACAGGTTGCAAAGTATAAGGATAAAGTGCCATAAAAAACCATTTTTATAATCAAAAACAAGCCTATTATATTACCTTGCTTTTACCAAAAAATAAACCAACACGCCAAATTTTTTCAAGGTTTTTTGTAAAATGGCAAAAAAATAGAAAAAATTTCGCCAAAAAGATGAAAGTTTGATAAAAAATTGCTATGATGACACTGTTTTTTAACCGCTATTTTTCTTAAAAGAGATTATCATGATTGACCAAAAACTACTAAGAACTGAACTTGACAGTGTTGCCGAAAGACTTGCCAAACGTGGCTTGGTATTGGATAAAGCATTTTGGCAAAATGTGGAAAATGAACGAAAAGCCATTCAGGTAAAAACTGAAGAGTTGCAAGCCCAAAAAAATGCTGGGGCAAAAAAAATTGGCGAAATGAAACGCAACGGCGAAAATACTGATGCGTTCATGCAAGAAATGCAAGCCATTAGCGAGCAGATGAAACAAGCGGAAGACGAGCTAAAAACGCTTCAAGACAAGATTTTGACGGCAAGCCTTGCGATACCAAACTTGCCAGATGATAGCGTACCAAAGGGGCTAGATGAAAATGATAATGTAGAAATCCGCAAATGGGGCGAGCCACGCAAATTTGATTTTGAGATTAAAGACCATGCAGATTTGGGTGAGAATCTGGGCTTGTTGGATTTTGAATTGGCAACGAAATTAACAGGTTCACGGTTTAGTGTGTTGAAAGGTCAGTTGGCAAAATTAAACCGTGCTTTGGTCAATTTTATGCTTAGCACGCACATTGATAAAGGCTACACCGAGATGTATGTGCCTTATATGGTGAATGCTGATAGCTTGCAAGGAACGGGTCAGTTACCAAAATTTGAAGAAGATTTGTTTAAATTGCGTGGCGATAAAGAATATTACCTTATCCCCACATCTGAAGTGCCTTTGACCAATACCGTGCGTGATGTGATTTTGGCTGATACAGATTTGCCGATAAAACTTACCGCTCATACGCCATGTTTTCGTAGCGAAGCAGGTTCTGCAGGGCGAGATACACGTGGCTTAATTCGTCAGCACCAGTTTGAAAAGGTAGAAATGGTGCAAATCGTGCATCCTGAAAAATCTATGGACGCACTAGAAGAGATGACTACACAAGCGGAATTTATTTTGCAAAGTTTGGGTTTACCGTACCGCACGATTGTTTTGTGTGGCGGTGATATGGGCTTTGGTGCGGTAAAAACTTATGACATTGAAGTGTGGCTACCAAGCCAAAATACTTACCGTGAGATTTCAAGCTGTTCAAACTGTGGCGACTTTCAAGCTCGGCGTATGCAGGCTCGTTTTAAAGCTAAAGACAGTAAAAAAACCGAATTGGTGCATACCTTAAACGGCTCGGGGCTTGCGGTGGGGCGTACTTTGCTTGCGATTATGGAAAATTATCAAAATGCGGATGGCACGATTACTATACCTGAAGTATTGCGTCCGTTTATGGGTTGTGATGTAATTGGTTAATATGTAAGTAATGAAAAAGTGGGTTAGCAAAATGTAACCCACTTTAATTTTTCTTTAAAAAGCAAACTACACTCTTAGCTTAATTTACGCCCTTTTTTTGCTTCAATCGCAAGGCGTAAGCCATTTAAACGGATAAAGCCTTCTGCGTGTTGTTGGTTATAAGAACCTGCATCGTCTTCAAAGGTTGCGATTTTGCTATCAAACAACGATTTTGGCGAATCACGACCCACCACAATCACGTTACCTTTATACAGTTTTAACCGTACCTTACCATCTACGTCTTTTTGGCTTTCATCAATCAATGCTTGTAACATTTTGCGTTCAGGACTCCACCAGTAGCCGTTATAGATAATTTTGGCATAACGTGGCATGAGTTCATCTTTTAAATGGGCGACTTCACGGTCAAGCGTGATAGACTCAATGGCTCGGTGGGCTTTTAGCATAATCGTGCCTGCAGGCGTTTCATAGCAACCACGAGATTTCATACCCACATAGCGGTTTTCCACGATGTCAAGACGACCGATACCGTGTTTTCCGCCCAGTTCGTTCAGTTTTATCATCACTTCGTGTGGTTTCATGGTAACGCCATTGACCGCTACTACATCGCCTGCTTTGTAGGTTAGTTCTACATATTCAGCTTCATCTGGGGCTTGTTCTGGACTGACTGTCCAACGCCACATGGATTCTTCCGCTTCGGTCAAAGGGTCTTCTAGTACGCCACCTTCATACGAAATGTGTAGTAAATTTGCGTCCATTGAATAGGGCGATTTTTTGGTACTGTTTGAAAAATCAATCGGAATATCATGCTCTTTGGCATAATTCATCAAGGTTTCACGGCTGGTTAAATCCCAAATACGCCATGGTGCAATGGTTTTAAGACTGGGGTCTAACGCATCAACACCAAGCTCAAAACGTACTTGGTCATTGCCCTTACCTGTCGCACCGTGCGAAACAGCATCTGCATTGTGTTCACGAGCAATTTCTGCCAAACGTTTGGCAATTAAAGGACGTGCGATGGACGTGCCGAGCAAATATTCGCCTTCATAAATGGCATTGGCACGGAACATGGGAAATACAAAATCACGGGCAAATTCTTCACGCAAATCTTCAATGTGAATATGTTTTACGCCCATGGCTTCAGCCTTAGCACGAGCTGGCTCAACTTCTTCACCTTGACCCAAATCGGCAGTAAAGGTGATAACTTCGGCGTTATAAGTTTCTTGCAACCATTTTAAAATTACTGATGTGTCCAAACCGCCAGAATAGGCAAGAACGATTTTGTTAATCTCTGACATACATTTTCCTGATTACAGTTAAAGGTACGATGATTGTAACCTAAAATGCCAAAAAGTGTAAGCCAAAACCACAAAAAAATGATAAAAATTATGCGTCATTTATTTTTTTGCCTTACCCAACAAAAAAATCCCATTTTCTTATGTTGTTTTTGCCTTAAAACTGGTATGATTACCGTTATTTTGCCAACCAAAAACAAGTAAGACCATTATGAACCAAAAGTTACAAACAATCACCATCACCGCCCCAGACGACTTTCATATCCACTTGCGTGATAATGATGCCCTAAAAACCACCGTACCACACGCATCTGCCAACTTTCGCCGAGTTGTTTGTATGCCAAACCTTGTGCCACCTGTCAAAACCACTGCTGATGCCATGGCTTACCGTGAGCGGATTTTGAGCCACGTTCCCAAAGATAGCATTAGCCAGCAGTTTGAGCCATTAATGGTGCTGTATTTAACCGAAACAACCACCCCACAAGACATTGAAGAAGCGGTTAATTCAGGCACTGTTAAAGCGGTAAAGCTTTACCCTGCAGGAGCGACCACCAACTCTGCTGACGGCGTAACCAATCTAAATAACTGTACGGAAGTATTGGCTAAAATGGAAAGTTTGGGCTTACCGTTATTGCTACATGGCGAAGTTACGCATGACCATGTGGATATTTTTGACCGTGAAAAACGCTTTATTGATGAAGTCTTAACCCAATTAATTTTTAAATTTCCAAAATTAAAAATCGTCTTTGAACATATCACCACCAGCGATGCGGTAGATTTTGTCTTATCACAAAATAAGAATGTCTGTGCTACCATCACGCCCCAACATTTGTTGTTTAATCGCAATCATTTACTGGTTGGTGGGCTAAAACCGCATTTTTACTGTTTGCCTGTATTAAAACGCCAAAGTCATCAAGAAGTTTTGTTAGATGTGGCGACCAGTGGCAATCCAAAATTTTTTGCAGGAACAGATTCTGCCCCACACGCTACCCATAGCAAAGAAAATGCTTGTGGGTGTGCAGGTTGTTACTCCGCTCCCATTGCCTTATCGCTATACGCTCAAGCCTTTGACAATGTGGGAAAATTGGAAAATTTGGAAAGTTTTACCAGTATTCATGGGGCAAAATTTTATGGTTTGCCTGTGAACAGTGATAAAGTTACGTTAGTGCGTGATGCGTGGCAAGTGCCTGATTTTTATGAGTATTTAAGCGATAAAACCTTAACACCACTCATGGCAGGGCAAATGCTAAATTGGAAAGTATTACCGTTTGGGTTTGCGGTTTAACCTGATAAAAATGTAAAATAACAAGTTTTAATAAAAAGAGCTTATATGACTGATAAACTATCCCCAATTTCACAACGTTTTCGCCATTATCTGCCTGTGGTGGTGGACGTAGAGACCGCAGGTTTTAACCCCAAAACCGATGCTTTGCTAGAGATTGCTTGTATTCCAATTCTCATAGATGATAATGGCAAGTTTTATGCAGGCGAAGCGATAAACGCCCATCTTGAACCGTTTGAAGGGGCAAATTTGGAAAAGCGAGCCTTAGAGTTTACAGGTATTCGGGTGGATAGTCCGTTAAGACAAGCGATTGCCGAAGATGAAAAAACCGCCATAAAACGCATTTTTAAACATTTAAAAAACGTTCGTCAAGCGACCCACTGTACCAAATGTATTTTGGTGGGGCATAATGCCCATTTTGATTTGGGCTTTTTAAATGCGATGATTGACCGCACGCATACCAAAAATCAAAACCAATTTCATCAATTTTCGGTATTAGACACAGTAACGTTATCGGCATTGGCATTTGGGCAGACGGTACTAGCAAAGGCATGCCAAGTCGCAGGCGTTGAGTTTAGCGGAAGTGATGCCCATTCAGCTTTATACGATACCCAAAAAACTGCGGAATTGTTTTGTTATATTTTGAACAATTATCCGATGTTGGCGAGTAGTTTTATCGAACAAGATGATGAAAATAATGAAGAAATGGTTGAAAATGAATAATTTTTAGCATGACAATCAAAAAATACCATTCCGACAACATTGCCATTTTTGGTCTGATTATCGGTTGCCTAATTTTTGGGGCAGGCGGTGTCATCGTTGCCGTGTTGCCGATTGGCTCGTATGCGGTAGCTTTTTGGCGATTGCTCGTAGCAGGTGTGATTTTTCTGATTTTAGCCAAAATCTTTCGGCAAAATTTCCCAAAAAACCGCCGAGCCTTACAGTTTGCCTTGATTTCTGGGGCGTTGTTGGGCTTGGATTTAGCCCTTTGGCACGAAAGCATTCACAGCATCGGCGTGGGTATTTCCACCTTGCTTAACAGTTTGCAAATTTTCTTTTTGGCATTAATCGGCTATCTGTGGTTTAACGAAAAACAATCCAAACTGCAAATTTATAGTTTAATCTTGGCGATTTCAGGCGTTGCCTTGATTGGCAGTCCAGAATTTTCTCAAAATAACAAGGCGGTTTGGGGCTTTATTAGCGGAATTTTGTCAGGTGCGATGTTGGCGGGGTCAATGACCTACATTCGTAAATCGCACCAAGCCGAACAAGCCCAATGTCAGCAAGACGTGGCGATTTTTCCCATGATGTTTTTGGTGAGCATGGGCGGTGTATTGGCGTTATTGCTACCGATGTTGTGGTTGGATTTTGGTAAAATTTTGCCGATAACTTGGCAACAGGTTGGCTTGATTTTGGCGTATGGAGCGATTGGGCAATGTTTGGCGTGGGGTTTGATAGCTTATAGCATTCCACGCTTGTCGTTGGCTTTGACAGGCTTGTTATTATTAAGTGAACCTGTGGTTGCTTTGTTGATTGATTATTTTTATTTACAAAAAGAAATTGTGGGTTTGCAATGGTTTGGGGCGTTTTTGACCATGTTTGCGATTTATTTGGGTTCGGTTAAGCGTTAATTTTTTAAAATAAATTTGATATATTGGGAAAAAATGAGTGATACATCGCAAGATAAAAGTCTAAATGACGGCATTAAAGCTATGTCATTAATCCTTCTTAGTTATTTGTCAAGTTTTGCTATATTACTATTTGTTTTTTATCAAAAAAATTAAGTAATATTTTCCAGCCCATTCAAGCATTTACTGTTTAAGTTCATTTTATTATTTGTCATATGTAAAGTTAGCCAAGAATTAAATTCATATTGCTCTAAAAAATTTCATGGTGGCTATTTAAAATATTGGGATTTTTTCAATGATTTTATGCTGTATTTTATACAATCCATAATGTTTGTTATGGTGATAACGCTTTTTATGTAAAAATTAAATTTCCACTGCAAAAATAATAATCAAGGCAAATACCACCAGAGCTACCACGCCAAGACCCAATTTTTTCAAATAATCATCTTCTTCGGCACGGGTTTCTTTCAACATTTCTGCAGTATTAAACGACTGTTGTAACTTTTTGGCTTGCTCATGTCCGTGTTCTGCTGATTGATTGAGCCAATATTTACCCTGTTCGGTATCTAACCCAACTAACTCACCGCTGAAATACAGTTTACTTAACAATTTTTCCGCACGATTGTCGGCTAAAAGGGCTGATTTTTTGAGCCAATCTAGCCCTTGTTCGCTGTTTTTGGCAATGCTCAACGCATCATTACCACGGAGCGACCACAACGCCAAGCGTAACATGGCATCGGCAGTATTGGCATGAGCGAATTTTTGCACAATCGCCAACGCTTTTTGATAATGAGCTTGGGCGGTTGGATTGGCTAAAATCTCAATCGCTTGACGGTAAATCTGCTGATTTTTTGGTGAAATATTCTCTGCCAAATCAATAACTTGCAAATCATTCTCAAGTTCATTAAAGGTGTCTTTACTGATGGTTTTGGTATGTAGCATAGATTTTTTTTGCTTAAGCAGATTTTCATGGATTTTTGGGTTAGCAAGGGCTTCGGCGATTTTTGCTTGGCGTTTGGCTTCTTGTTCCGCTTGTTTTTTTGCCAAACGTTCGGCTTGTTGCTCAGCTTGCTGTTTAGCAGATTTGCGTAGCTGACTTTTGGTTAGTTGCTGGCTTTTTAGTTGATTTTTGACAAGTGGTTGATATTGAATAGTTTTTTCGATTGGTAGCTCGGTTTTTTGTCGTGTTGAGGGTGTATTGTCTGTTGTGATTTGTTGTATTTCACTAATATTTTCTTGTACTTTTTCTAAAACATTAAATTGAGTGCCAAAATTATTTTCAAAATCAGCTGGCAACTCGCTTGAAAAATTTTCAATATTATCAATCGCTTGCTCATTTTCAACCATTTCTGCAACATCATCAAAAAGTTGCATACTGACATGACGAAAATCGCCCAACGCATAGTCACGGTGCGAAATAATGGTTTTTGGTGGTTGAAATAGATGATTGGCAAATGGATGTTTATCGATGTTTGTTTGCCCTATCACCCACAAATCGCTCATTTCTGCCAAATTTGCCGTATCCAAGGTATCCATCAACGGATTATCATCATCAGCAATCGGGGCAAAATCAACGTGGTGAGCGGTTGGCGTGGTCATAAAAAACTCGGTAAAATTTTGGCAAATAAAATAACAGACTTTAAACCGCCTATTTTAGCCCAAATCATGGCGATAGTAAAAAAATTCTGACAAGATGTCGGTTTTGCATAGCATTTTTAGCAAATCTTTGTTAGAATATCGCTTTTATTTTGTTAACAAAGGTAACATCATGGCACGCGTCACTGTAGAAGATTGTCTTACAAATATTCATAACCGTTTTGATTTGATTTTGGTGGCAAGCAAACGTGCCCGTCAAGTGGCTCGTGGCGTTGCTGAACCGATGGTGAGTCCAGAGCATGATAAACCGACGGTTATCGCTTTGCGTGAGATTGCAGAAGGTTTAGTTACTCGTGATATCTTGAACCAACCAGAACGTGAAAATCCAAAATTTGAACGCATGGAACTCAACTTATCAAGCGGTCATGGTTTTTAAACAATTGATAACGTTTGTTTAAAAACACCAAAAAGTCATCATTTTGATGGCTTTTTTTATTTTTTATCTAAATACCAAACATTAATTTTTTGAATAGTAAAAGCATTGACAGCTTGACAAAATTCATGCTTAAATTAGGATATCTATTTTGTGTGATGGCTGGTTTTATTCCAGCCATTTTGCCCTATGTCAACTTAAAAAGAAGTTAACATAGCGTTTTATCTTAGCCACGATTTTACACATGATTTTTCAGGGGAAATCTATGCCAACTAACCAAAATTTTAGCCATCCACTCGTGGATGATTCGGTGGCATCGCTCATGCGAGCGATTAGTTATTTGTCAAATGCCGACCAACAAAAAGTGATGCAAGCCTGCCATTTTGGTGATAAAGCCCATATCAAAGACAAACGCAAGTCAGGCGAGCCATATATCACGCATCCGATTGCAGTGGCGGAGATTTTGGCAGGCTTTCGCTTGGATGTGGATGTGATTATTTCGGCGATTTTGCACGATACGGTGGAAGATACCGACGTAACAGACAGTCAGATTACCGACCAATTTGGCAAAAATGTGGCAAAAATCGTGGATGGCGTTACTAAATTAAAATCCGATAAAAATAAAGATAAAAAAACCACCAAAGCAGGAACATTTCACAAAATTTTTACCGCCACCCTTGAAGACCCAAGGGTTCTGATTGTCAAACTCGCTGACCGTTTGCACAATATGTCCACCATGGATGCGGTTCGCCCTGAAAAACAACGCTCTACCGCCGAAGAGACCCTTGATTTTTATGTGCCATTTGCTCGGCTCATGGGGCTTAATAATATTGCTGATTATATTGAAATTTTGTGTTATCGTAATTTAAATCCGCAGATGTATAATACTTTGTCTGATAAAATGTTACAGCATGGGTTGGGACGGAATTTTCAGATTGAAAACATTCATGCTTACTTAAATGTTGTGTTAAATAAATTAAACATTCTTGGTCAAATAAAAGAGATTGATAACAAAGTGGTGCTGTATCGCCAGTTTTTTAACAACCGTGGTGATATGAGTAGTTTATTACGCCAATATGCGTTTATGATGGTGCTAAATAGCGTGGAAGATTGTGATAAAATTGCCAATTATCTAATTAAAAAATATCAAATTCCAAGCGAAAATATTGCGGATAATATCCGAAAACCGCTCGCAGGGGGTAATCAATCATTAACGTTAACCTATCAGCGTGATTTTGACAGTATTGAAGTGGTGATTTTGACTGAGCGGATGTTACAGGCATCACGGCTTGGCGTACTCATGAGCGACAGTGCTTCGGCGGTGAGCCGTTCGGTAGTACAAGCATCATTACGCAATTTGCAAGGCTTGCTCGTGGATAAAGACAATCTTGCAGATGATGCCTTAGACACAGTCAATAAGCTCATGGATTATCTGCATGAACGCAAAATCGTCTGCTATACCCCAAATGGCGACGCTCACGAACTCCCCCGTGGAGCAACTGCCTTGGACTTCGCCTATGCGGTAAGTACAGGGCTTGGTAATACTGCCACAGGGGCAAATATTAACAACGAAAAAGCAAAACTCGGTAGCGTACTAAAATCAGGGCAATATGTGGAAATTGAAGCTGACCCAACTGCCGAACCCAAAGCTGAATGGCTGGGTTTTGTCGCAACCAACAAAGCCCGCCGTGCCTTACGCCAATGGTTAAAAGGTTTAACGCCTGAGCAACGCCAACAACACGGACACGATGCCTTTGCCCGTGCCTTAAAAAATCAAGGTCGCAACATTGATGAATTAGATAATGATGAATGGCAACAACTGCTAGATTGGCGTGGTGTCAAAGAAAAAAGTGAATTATATCAACAAATTACCACAGGTGTGCTATTACCACAAATTATGGTTTCACGCCTATTTAGCCAACAACAACTTGCCGAAACACAAGCAATTGCCCACAACGCTCAGCAACCGCAAAGCCTAATTGCCGATGCAGTCGGCGTTGAGATTGATTTTTCTAGCTGTTGTCATCCGATTTATGGCGACCGTATTGTTGGACACTTATCCAAAAATGGCTTGGTCGTGCATCGTCACAAATGCTTTTCTATTGATGAAATCCGCCGTGAAAATCCATATCAGGTTATCCCCCTACACTGGCGACAATTTGAAAAAGATACCAATGAACACCGATTCTTCTTTGATGCCGTGCTAAAAATTTCCGTACCATTGAGCGATGAACAAACCAGCCAAGTAATTTTTGAAGTGCGTGAAGCCAATGCAGGTGTGGAGACCATAAAAAACTTCCATGCTCATAGCCTATTATTTTTAGTCATTGAAAATCGTGAACAATTATCGGATATTATCCATCGTTTACGCAATGCACTCGGTTATCCCAATATTCAACGCCTATATCAATGGTCAGAAGAGTTTTAAATATTAAAAACCCTATCATAGAAATCAGAAAAGTTGGCTAAAGATTTTAACATAAACAAATATTTAACCAACTTTATTTTAATTAGAACCTGTATTCATAACGTTTTTGCGATGAAAAATGAGACAAATCGCTAGCTTTTCAAGGAAAAAATGTAGGTTGATAGTTATTCTATTAAGCAAATTTTTGATGCTTAAAAAGCAAGATTTAGCCATTTTTCATGCAAAAGCAAACTTTTATTGATTATTTGCACAACAAATTTTAATTGCGTAATGTTGTGAATACAGGTTCTTAGTTTTTCGTAATAAATTTCTTTATTTCTCTTACACGATTGTATTTGATTTATGTTTTCCTGTATAATAAATGATAATCATTAGCATTTTTATTTTTATTTTTATTTTTATAATTTTTACAGGAAATAAATAGATGACACACTATCTCCAAACTACCCTTGCTATCAGTCTGATGAGCTTAATGTTAACTGCCTGTAGCAATAGTTCATCAACTTCATCTAAAAATTCAGACAATACCGCTCCCACACTAACCCTGCCAACCTTGGTTACCAGTACCAATCAATCAATTTTTAGCCTCGCTGGTAAAGTTACGGATAATCAAAGTACGTCAAATGTTGCGGTCATTATCAAAAATTTAACCACAGGCAAACAAACCCAAACTGTCGCAGATGCCGAAGGTAACTTTCTTTTGAATACAGAGCTGGCAACTGGTGAAAATCATCTGCAAATCATAGTTTCAGACAAAGCGGGCAATCAATCAACTGACTCACTTAAAATCACGCTTGATAACACCACACCAACTTTGACATTAAGCACAAAAATCGCCGATGAAGTCAGCCGTACCAGTCAAATTGTGTTAAAGGGCACAGCGATTGATAACTTACCACAAACGTTAAAAATTACTATTACCAAGGCGGATAACACAACTCAAAGTCTTGATGTATCTGCAACTGGCGAGTTTGAAATTCCTGTGGATTTGAATGCAGGGGAAAATCAATTTATCATTTCGGTCAGCGATAGTGCTGGCAATACCAACAAACAAGATGGCAAGGTGTATTTTGGTCATACGCTGACGGCAGGTGGTTCGCACACAGGGGCGATTGTGAATGGTAAGGTGTATGCATGGGGACGGAATAACCTTGGGCAAATTGGCATGGGCAAAACCACCACCCTTGCCAAAAATACTGACCACCCAATTACACCCTATCTAGTAACTCAAGTACCTAGCGATGTGGTTTCAGTATCGTTTAATCAAAACCATTCGTCGGTTTTGACAAAAGACGGTAAGGTTTACACTTGGGGAAGTGATAGCAATGGTGAGTTGGGTCGTGGGGATACTGAGCGTGAGATTTGTACTGGAAAAGTAGCAAATTGCCGTTTGAACATGGGTGAGGTCGAAGGTTTAAGCGATGTGGTGGCGATTAGCAGTGGGTATGCCCATCGTTTAGCTTTGACAAAAGCAGGTGAAGTTTGGGCATTTGGTAGTAATTCACAAGGGCAACTTGGGCTAGATGTGAGTGTAACAAATAGCAGTACACCCGTTAAAGTCAAGTTTGATAATGCAAATATCGGTAAAGTCATCCAAGTGATTGCTAGTTCTGATTCATCATATGTGCTTGATGATAAAGGACAAGTTTGGGCATGGGGTTCAAATGAATACGGCAATCTTGGCAATGAAAAAATCTGTGATGAATACGATAAAACTTTAACACCAAATTGTTTGGCAAATGTTAGCACGCCAACGCTTGTTCCATTTACAAGTGATGTGAAAATTGCTGAACTTGCAGTAGGTCGAGACCATGTTTTAGCAATGACAGATACGGGGCAAGTGTATGGTTGGGGCTTAAATTTTAGTAGTCAAGTTGGTTATCATGGCGAGGATGTGATTAATACAGCAAGTGCGTGGGCAGAAAATATTGGTACGCCAACATTATTACCTTGGTCTAGTGAAAAACCTGCTAAACACATTTATGCCAATGGCAATACTAGTTATGTCATGCTTGCAGATAATAAGGTTTATCCTTGGGGGACATTTGGTGAAACAGGTGCAGACGGCAAAACTACCTATGTGGATTTAAGTGAACCAACGGATAAATTAACTCATTTAACCGAAGTGACTGATATGGCAGTTGGGGCGTTACACCAGTTGGCAAGACGTAAAGATGGTGGTATTTGGAGTTGGGGCTGGAGTTTTGAAGGGTCGCTTGGCGGTGGTGCAACAGTTACGAATATTTGGATGTATAACACACCTGTAAAAGTGGTTATGACACCATAATTAACAAAGGTTGGTTTTAGCTTTATGCTAAACAATTTATAATGATTTAAAAGATATTAGCCAATGAAAAAACTCTCAGCCAATTATCGATTACTTAGCCTAGCTGTCTGCACAGCGTTACTGACAGCTTGCAGTAGCAATTCATCAGTTCAAAATACCAATACAAATAATGGCAGTACTCCTGCATCAACCCCTGCCAGTACACCTAGCCCCATGCCAACTGCTAGAGTTTGGGAACCTAGCGGTGGTAACGCAACCGTATCTTATAATGAAAGCCGTCCATTTTTAACACTTATTCCCAACCTTGATATCAACCAAATCAGTGGTGTTTCGCAAGGTCGTGAATTATTTGTTACCAACTGGACAGAAGCAGGTACAGGGAGAGCCTTATTTGACGGTGTTGGTCCTTTATTTAATGCCATTTCTTGCACCAGTTGCCACGCCAATAATGGACGCGTTACACCCTATAACGCAGACGGTACAACCACTGACGGCGTTCTTTTTCGTTTGGGCGACAAGCAGGGCAATCAACACGCCATTTGGGGTGGACAATTACAACCAAATGTAATCATCAATAATATTGGGTTATTGGCGGAAGGTTCAGTCAAAGTAGTGGGAAAAACCGACAACGAAAATCAAGCTTTTTGGCAATTTAACTTTACCCCATCTGACAGCAATCAAAATCTTGGCGATATCAATCTGGGTGCAAGAATTGCGCCACAGCTATTAGGAATGGGATTACTTGACTTGGTAACCAATGAAGCGATTTTGGCAAATGCCGACCCAAATGATAGCAATAAAGACGGCATTTCTGGTCGAGTGCATTGGGTCAATGAAGATGGTCAAAATCGCATTGGTAAATTTGGTTGGAAAGCTATTAACACCAGTCTTCGCACCCAAAATGCTACTGCCATGAGCCAAGATATGGGATTGACCACACCCATACATCTTGATAGCAGCTGTACGCCAAATCAACCACTTTGTCATACTTTACCAGTCGGTGGTTCACCAGAAATTTCTGATGAAAGCTTAACCGCTATGGTAGACTTTATGACAGCGTTATCCGTACCTGCTCGCCGTATTAACAACCAAATAAATTTTGATAAAGGTGCCGACTTATTTGAACAAGTTGGTTGCAATCAATGCCACACACCAACGCTAAAAACAGGAACAAGCTACAAATTTAGCGAATTATCCAACCAAACGATTTATGCTTACACAGATTTGCTGTTGCATGATATGGGAACAGGCTTGGACGATGGTGTCAAAGAAATCAACGCCGAAAGCTACGAATGGCGTACACCACCACTTTGGGGAATTGGGATTGTTGCCAAACAACCAAACGCCAGATTTTTACATGACGGACGAGCCAAAACAATTGAAGAAGCAATTTTATGGCATGGTGGTGAAGCGGAAAATACTCGCCAAAAATTCAAAAATTTATCCAATACGGATAAGCAAAATCTATTAGAATTTGTGAATGGTATTTAACCAAATACTTATGCTAAAATAGCCAATCTTATCAATTTACTAAGGAAAAAACATGACCCGTCAAATCATTCACACCAATAACGCCCCAAAAGCGGTTGGCACTTATTCTCAAGCGGTAAAAGTCGGACAAACCGTCTATATTTCTGGACAAATCGGACTAAATCCGACAACCATGCAACTGGCGGACGGCTTTGAAGCCCAAGCCAATCAAGTGCTTGACAACATTGAAGCGATTTGCCAAGCGTCAGGCGGTACGCTGGCTGATGTGGTAAAATACAATGTGTCACTCACGGATTTGGCAGATTTTAATGCGTTAAATGAGATTTTTGTTGAGCGTTTGCCACAGCCCTACCCTGCACGGGCGGCGGTGCAAGTTTCGGCACTACCAAAAGGTGCGGTGGTTGAAATTGAAGCGATTTTGTTTGTTGAGTAATGTTGCCCAATGAATTGTTAAAAAATATAAATAATTTATCAAAATCCACTTATATTTGTTTGACATGATTGCATTGGTATGCCTGAATATATGGGTGAGTATGGCAATATGACAATTGAGTATATTTCACATTATCAACGTTTTAATGAGAAAATTATGGTTGTCAATACAACCTTTTACTCACCTTTTACACTATCAGTCTACATAATTTAAAAGTTTAAAAAAAACTGACGAATTTTTACATTTGAACGTCTTTATTTTAACACGATTGAGTTTATCATTTCGCTGATATTTGGCTCAATTTCGTTGGCTTTATCTACAGGATAAACCGTGTAAAATTCCACGACATTATCGTTTTTGATTTGGATAAAACGCTGATAATACATATCTTTAATATATTGACCTTTAACCTTGTAACTATTTTCGGTTTGCTGTTCATCAAGAACATCTGACATACCATTTTGAAAGTGATAGGCATCGTCTAAAATCGTTTTGGCTTTATCATCTGTTGATAACTTTTTACCAAAGACCACAACGCCAATCGTTTCTTCTTTCTGGCTTGGTTGATTGGCAATGGTTAATTTATCAGCTGTCTTTTCTATGACAGGAAATTTTTCAAAATCATTGGGAATGGTTACACAAAACTTTGTGGTTTCGCTACAAAACTCCTGAGCAAATCCTGTTGTAGAAATCAATAAACAACTTAATAAAAACCAGTTTTTCATCATTACACCTTTTTGAAACTTAAATATTTTAACCAACAAAAGTAAACTTTTGTCCTATTTCTTTGCCAATCAAATCCGCGAGTTGTTCGGCAATTTTTTCTTTGCTATTTTTTTCTAGCTTAACTGATTGTTGTTTATTTTTAAAAAATACCGTCATCGCATTATCATCACTACCAAAACCAATATCACTGCGAGATACATCATTACACGCAATCATATCCAAATTTTTACTGACTAATTTGCCTTTGGCGTATTGTTCAACGTCTTGGGTTTCGGCAGCAAACCCAACCGTAAAAATTTGTGGATTTTTATGGGAAATCGTTGCCAAAATGTCAGGATTTTTAACCAATTCTAAGGTTAAATTCTCCACTGTTTTTTTGATTTTTTGCGGTGCTTGTTCTTTAATGCGATAATCAGCAACCGCTGCGGTGGCAATAAAAATATGCACAGGATTGGCTTTGTCATTGGCTAATGCTTGACAAATATTGAGCATTTGTTCAGCAGATTTGATATTGACACGTTCCACGTTAAACGGCGTTGGCAAGTTGACATTACCTGCGATAAGGGTAACCTTTGCTCCCAGCTCTTCACAGGCTTTGGCGATTGCAAAACCCATTTTGCCTGTGGAATGGTTGGACAAATATCGTACAGGGTCAATCGCTTCCAATGTTGCCCCTGCGGTGATGACGATATGTTTGCCGTTAAGCCGTTGTTTTTTGTGTTGTTTGGCAATAAAATTTTGCAAAAATGCCAATAATTGTTCAGGCTCTGGCAATCGCCCTTCACCCACATCGCCACAGGCTTGTTCGCCAGTTTCAGGCGGAATGATGATATAATCCAAATCGGCTAGGGTTTGTAAATTCAGTTGTACGGCTGGGTGGGCGTACATTTGTTGATTCATCGCAGGGGCGATAAGTATAGGTGCGGTTGTGGCAAGGCAAACGGTGGTTAATAAATCGTCTGCCATACCCATAGACAGCCGAGCCAATGTGTTGGCAGATGCAGGGGCGATAACCATATAATCCGCCCATTTTGCAAGCTCAATATGCCCCATACCAAGCTCTGCCGTTTCGTCAAGCAGTTCAGTATGCACGGCATTGCCTGTTAAGGCTTGAAAGGTTAAAGGTGTGATAAAGGCTTGGGCATTTTTGGTCATAATGACACGCACGTTAAAACCTTGTTTTACCAACAAGCGAGCGAAAAAGGCGGATTTGTAGGCAGAAATTCCGCCTGTAATGGCTAGGATAATGTTTTTCATAATCAATATTCATGTTCAAAAAATGTGCTTATCATAACAATTTTTTTTGATATTTGATATCAAAAAATTTAGGTTTTTAGGTTAAAACCATTTAACTACAAATTATTTTATGGTGATTTTTATACTCAAAATCCATTAGAATTTGTATACCATTATCATTACATTCAAGCTATTTTTGGCAATATTTACTAGGGCGTGTTGAACATTTAAAAGTATATACAAAAGAAAAGCGAGATAGTAAACTTTAGGCTCTGACCCAAAAAGTGTAGTGGTCAAGTTTAATTAGACAGCTTTTAAGAGATTTTGGTTAAAAAACTGATTTTCTTTCTCAACAGGTGTTAAATAATCATTAAAGCTATGTGGTCTAACTTGACAGTAATAACCTAAAATATAACTCGCTACATCGACTCTTGCTTGAGATAAATCGTCATAGCCTTTCTTGGGCATCCATTCTGTTTTAAAGCTCCTAAAGAACCGCTCGGTTGGAGCATTATCCCAACAATTACCACGTCTGCTCATACTATGCTTCATGCCTTTACACTGGGC